>CAWDUO010000007.1:0-199320 GCA_963805475.1 uncultured Solirubrobacterales bacterium
GGGCACGAGGCTCTCGAAGCTTTCGAAGAACAGACGATGCCCGTCGGCCGAGAGCGCCCCGCCGGGGTGCATCGCGGTCGCCCAGCCGGGGATCTGGGCGGCGGCATAGATCCAGCTTTCTGCGTCGCTGTTAGGTTTTGCGATTCGCCCGCTCGGCGATGCGCCGGAGGGGTTGCAGGAGACGCAGCGCAGCTTGTGCGCCGTGGCGTCGTAGAGGTAGACCTCGCGGTCGGGTTCACCCGAGGCGGCGTCGGCGTTGTCATAGCCCGCCACCGCCTGGGCCAGGGCGGGGTCTGAGGAGACGAAGGCGGCGCTACGGCCGTCGGGGGCGACGCGGGAGAGGTGCTTGACGGGTGCGATTTCGACCGATGAGGCGCCGGTGGCGTTGCCGGTCACGGTGGCGTCGTGTGCGCCGCCCAGCGTGGCGATGAACTCGAAGCCCCCGCCGCGCGCGTGGCGGTAGAGGTTGGGCTCGCCTTCTTCGCCTTCCCCTCCCAGCGCTTCCTCGGAGAGGAGGTAGACCATCGAGGTGCTCCGACGAGGCGCCGAGGATGCCGAGGACGCGGTGGGCGATCAGCGTGTCGGGGGCTTGGCCTCCAAGCGCCTTGTAGAGGTCGAATTCATAGAGGTCCGATCCGGTGAGGAAGATCGCCGTCGAGCCGTCGGAGGAGGCGTCGAGGAAGCGCGAGGAGGGGCTCGTGACTTCCGAGAGCGCTTCGGCTTCTTCGGAGACCGGGTAGGTGCAGGCGGCTTCGGGTTCGGTGCAGGCGCTGAAGCCTTCCAGTGAGACGCCTTCTCCCGAGGCGGTGGCGGGGGCCGAGAGGGTGAGAGAGCTCGCCCCGGCGCCGCATCCGGGCGCGCAGGAGAGGATCGTCGCCCCGAAGGGCACCCCCGGCCCGGCGATCCCCTGGCCTTCGGCGAAGGCGCCGAAGGAGGTGCTGAGGCCGCTGATGACTTCGGAGGCCAGGCCTTCGATCGTGTCGGGGTTGGAGCTGCCGGTGGCGGCGTGGTCGAGGGTGAGGACGTAGTAGGTGACGCCTCCTTCTTCTTTTTCTTTTTCGCTGTGGAGCACCTTGGTCCCCGCCGGCAGCTTGCCGGCGGAGTCGCTGACTTCCTGGCCGACGGCGAACTGCTTGCTGCCCGAGGCCAGCTTCAGTTCGGTGACCTTTTCCTTGTTGGCGCCGAAGTTGACCACCTTTCCTTCGCCTTGAGCGGGGCCGATCAGCGTGCCGGCGCCCCGCGCGCTACCGTGCGCGAGGGCGCTCCGGGGGGCGCTCGGATGCACCCGCACATACAGGCGGCCGGGGTCGGCGCCCCCCTGGGGGGCCGATGGGGGTTCGGAGCCGACGGTCGCCGTCCAGTAGGCGCGCTCGCCGTCGGCCGAGAGCGCGTTGTGCAGGTCGTCCTCGGCGGCGTTGAATCCGCCGGTGAAGCTCTGCGCGGTGCCGAGCGAGGGAGTGCGTGCAGGCCGCCGCGCCGCTGGGCAGCACGCTGAGCAGCACGGGTGGGACGCCCGGCGTGCCTTCGCGGCTCAGATAGGTCTGGAAGATGCCCCGCCCTTCGGGGCCCGCCGAGGTCGCGACCTTGCAGGCGTTCGGGCTGAGCGCCGCCGCGGCGCGGAAGGCCGAGGCGCTCCCGTCGGCGCTGGAGCCCTGGATCCTGGAGCAAAAGGGCCCTTCGGTCTTTTCGAGCGCCGGTTCATAGCCCGGCGGGAAGACCGTGGTCAGGAGCTGATAGCCGCCGGGGCCCGGACAGCCTTCGCGCAGGGCGCGGGTCCGATAGAGGTTCGCCACCCCGCGCGGCACTTCTCCGGCGACCAGCGGGGTGTCGGTGTCCTGCAGCGTCCAGCCCGAGCAGAGGTCCTCGCTGAAGGCCTTGAAGCGGGTGTTCAGGTTCTCGCCGAAGACCAGCCCGATGCTGCTGCGTGGAGAGGTGATCGAGCGCGTCGTCCAGCCGCTTGCGCCGCGCTGGGCGAGGTACTGATCCAGCAGCGCCGCCCCTTCGGGTTCGGCGAAGGCGTCGATCGAGGCGAAGGTGACCGCTTCCCCGTCGCCTGCGGCCTGCTCGAGCACCTGCGTGCCGGGGATTCGGACATCCCCACCGCCCTTGGTGGGCGGGGAGACCATCTCATAGGCGCGGCAGTCGGGCAGGTTTGCCGAGGGGCCGCTGCGGTAGGGCGCGTTGGCGCAGTCTTCCTTCGCCGGGGGGGCGAGGGGGTAGGTGCGAAAGGAGCCGGCGCTTCCTTCGAGCCTCATAGACCCCCGGCGAGGCTGCCCTTCTTCCCCGCCACCGAGGCCGTAGACGGGGCCGCCGCCGGTGCTTTCGGCCACGAAGCGGTAGCGGTAGGGGGTCTCGGGGGCCAGGCCGCCGAGGAAGATCTCTTTGGTGGCCAGCGCTTCGCTCGTCGTCTGTCCGGTCAACGTTATGCCGGCGGCGGGCTGCTCCGAAACGCAACCCGCCCCCCAGTCTTCTGCTTCGCCCTGCCAGGCATCGGTGGCGTACTGCACTCGGTAGGTCGTGTCGGGCCAAAAGCGCGGGTTGACCTTCGCCTGCACCGTGGCCGCTTCGCGGCCCACCGAGGTGGCGAGCTGGCCGGCGATCAACGGCGGCGCGGCGGGCGGGGAGCAGCCTTCGATCGTCGCGTTGGGCGGCGGGCCGAAGATCTTCACGAAGCCGTCGCCTTCATCGGGGTTGGCGAGGATCAGGTCGCTCCCTTCTTCCCCTTCTGCCCGGCAGCCCGCGTTGAGCGCGATCCCGGTCGGGTTGGCGGTGAGCTGCGCTTCGGCTTCCGTCGGGCCGAAAAGCGCTTCCCGGCCGCCGCAGCTCGAGTTGAAGCGCAGGACTTCGCGCGGGATCGGCGGGGTCACCGCGATGCCCCCCGCGAGCATGTAGACCGAGCCGCGGGCCCCGACCGCCACCGCCCGCGGCTCGTGGGCTTCCAGCACCCCGCCCCCCGGACAGGCGTTTTCCCCCGCTTCGTCGAGCTTGAAGACGTTCGGCTTCGATTCCTCGACCGTCGCTTCGACCCAGAAGCCCAGGTAGAGGTCGCCGCTCGCCGGGTCGACCGCCAGCGAGTTGACCGTCCCCCCACCGCCAGCACCCCTTCGGGGTCGGCAGGTCGCCCAGGTAGTGCCCGCCGGAGTCGAACTCCTGCACCCGTCCCTGGTCGCCGACGTAGATCGTGTCGTCGCTGGCTTCGGGGGTGCCCTTGGTGTCGACGCCGATATAGCTGCCGAGGCGCCAGCGGCCGAACTGGCCCTGGCCCGTTCCTTCCACCCCGGCCCCGCATTCGTCGTCGGGGTCGACCGGGCAGAGGTTGCGCTCGGCTTCCGGCGCCCCTTCGCCCGTCTTGGTCTTGTTCACTTCGCCGCCGAAGGCGAGCAGGAATTCGCCGTCGGGGCCGAACTTCTGCACCCTGCGGTTCGTCCAGTCGATGACGTAGAGGTCCCCGGCGGAGTCCAGGGCGAGGCCCTGCGGGCCGAGGTCGCCGAACTGCCCGGGACCTTCTCCACTCGTCCCCGCCTTGCAGACGTCTTCGCCGGCCACGCAGACCTCGAAGCCGCTGCCGTTGTCGTGGGGCCCCGACTGCACCACGCCCCAGCCCCAGGCCCGGAGAAACTGCCCCAGGCGGTGAACTTCTCGATCCGGTTGTTGTTCTGGTTGGCGACGAAGATGTCGCCGCTGGCCGGATCCGCCGCCACCCCGCGCGGAATCACACACCGCCCCCCCGCCGAGCCGGTCGGGCAGAAGGTGTTGAGCGTGGGGGGCGCTTCGGCGGCGGAGGCGGAGGGGGCGAGGGCCAGCAGGGCAAGCAGGGCGCAGGCGGCGAGGGCAGCGCAACGCTTCGCCGCGGGTCGCTTCGATCGTCTCACCATCACCTCACCCCTCCCGGTCTCTGTGGCTCGTTGTAGTCCCAAGTGATCTCTGTCTTTCCTGCGGGCGCCGGAGCTGAGCCCGGACGGCGGGACTGGGCCGTCCGGGCTCGGCGCGCTCAGGCGCGTCGCTTCATGCGGTTCCTATTCGGTGCTCACCGCCCAGGAGCCGTTGGCGTAGCCGCCTTCCGAGCCGGCGAAGATGCCGAAATTCTGTTCTTCGAGGGAGAACGGCACCAAGGCACCGTATTCGGGTGCTGGGCTTATCCAGAGAGGGGATTCATTCGGTGGCAGGGCCAATTCGTCGAAGGCTGCAACTTTAATTTCTTCTTCGATCGCCGCGAAGACGCATACGTTGCCCGGTTCGGCACTCGGATGAGCGACAGCCGTGGCGCCCCCGACCCCGCACGCGGTTTCGACTTCGGATTCACTGTTCAATCGGGCTGGCGATGCTCCAGTTTCGGAGTTGAGCTCCACGCCGCCTTCCCCTCCGGGAAATACGTAGACCAGCGTAGGCGCCGGTTCGATTTTTTGGAGGTAGGAGATCGAGGCGTAGCTCGGGATGGCGCCGGCTTTGGCCGCTTCTTCGGTTTCGACGGACCAGACGCCGGTGAGGACGGAGGGGAAGCCGCCACCGCTGCCGGCGGGGCCAGTCGCGCCGGGCGGGCCGGTTGCGCCGGAGGGCCGGTGACGCCGCCGGGGGTCCCGGTCGGGCCTTTGGCTCCGGTCGGGCCCATGGCGCCGGTCGTGCCGTCGGCGCCGGTCGGGCCTTTAGCGCCGGTCGCTCCGGTCGGGCCTTCGGCTCCGGTGGCGCCTTTGGCGCCAGTCGCGCCGGTCGGGCCTTTGGCTCCGGTCGGGCCTTCTTCGCCGGTCGGGCCTTTGTCGCCGGTGGTGCCGCCGTGGCCTTCGGCTCCGGTGGCTCCCTTGGCGCCGGTCGCGCCCTTGGCGCCGGTGACTCCCTTGGCGCCGGTCGGACCCTTGGCGCCGGTGACGCCCTGGATGCCCTGGGCTCCGGTGGAGCCCTTGGCGCCCGTTGCTCCCTTGGCGCCGGTCGCGCCCTTGACGCCGGTCGCGCCCTTGGCGCCGGTCGTGCCCTTCGCTCCGGTCGTTCCCTTGGCGCCGGTTGCGCCGTGGGCGCCCTGGGAGCCGGTGGCGCCCTTCGCGCCGTTGGCTCCGTTGGCTCCGTTGGTGCCGTTTGCGCCGGCGGACCCGGTGTCGCCCTTATCGCCCTTGTCGCCCTTGGGGCCCTGCGGGCCTACGGGGCCCTGGGCGCCGGCGTACTTCTTGGCGATGTTGGTGGTCTGCTTCTTCTGCTTCTTGTTTAAGCCTTGTTCCTTCTTCTTCTTCTTGTGGTGGCGCTTGGCCGAGCTGTTGGCGCCGCCTTCGGCGGCCGAGGCGGCTGCCGGGACGACGAGGGCCAGCACCAGGGCGATTGCCGCCGCGAGGAGGCCGATCGCCGGGAGCTTGCGTTTGAACGATGACATTTAGCTACTCAACTCCTTCTGTAGTAGTGCCTGCCGGAGGAACCCGGCCGGCCTTTCTCGAGATGGACTGCTCAATAGGGCCGGCGGGAACGAAGCTCCCGACGGGTGCTGTGGGTGAAGTTGTGTGGGGGGCGCCGAGGCGCGAGCGGGAGGGCGGCAACGGGCGGCGGTCGCGGCCGTGCCGCGAGGCGTCCCTGCGAAAGTCGGTGCTGCTGCTCACTGCCGATACCTCTCCTTGATTCCCGTGCCGTCGCCCCGCCCGACCCGCCCTGTGCGGATCCCCCTGGCCGAGGCTCGGCCGTTTATCTCCTCGCCCGCCGGTTGGGCGCCCTGCTGCGGCGCCGCTTCCTTTGGGTGGAGCTATGAGAACACAGACGGACCGGAAAGTCAACCGAAACTGTGGCGGAAGTGTGCCCGGGGTCGCCCCCGGGGGCGGCGGTAAGCGGCCTGGAAACAGCAGGTTTTACAGATCGGAGCCCCGGCAACGGCCCGCTGCGCCCAACCGGCCACGTACCAATAGCCCCTCCCGCCGCCCGCCGCCTCTCCCCATCCCCCTGCCCCACCTGCCCCAGGGCGTCGTTTCCGACTTTCTCCACACCAGGGGGTGGAAAAAGTCGTAAACGGCGTGGGCGACCAGCGCTGGGGGCTTGGAGGGGAGTGACTTCGCTTGGCGGACCCCGAGGAGGCGGGCTACGCTTTGACCGTGGCCACGCTGGTGCTCGAACCGCACATGCCGGAGATCGAGGCGCTGAAGGAGCGGCGCCGGATCTCGGGGATCGATCGGCTGGATGAGGTCTGGGAGGGCGTGCTGCACATGGTGCCGGCGCCTCACGGCCGTCACGCGAAGATCGCCACGCAGCTGGCGATGCTGCTGAACGGGCCGGCGAGCGCCGCCGGCCTGGACCTGGCGATGGGCGAGTTCAACCTCGGCGAATCCGTGGAGGACTTCCGCGTCCCCGACGGCGGGATCCACCGGCCGGGGCCGGATCGGCTCTGGTATCCGACCGCGGCCCTGGTCGTCGAGATCGTCTCCCCCAACGACGAGAGCTGGCAGAAGCTCCCCTTCTACGCGGCGCACGGGGTGGACGAGGTGCTGATAGTCGACCCCGCCGACCGCTCGGTCCACTGGCTGGCCCTGGCAGGCGGTGGCGCGGGCGGTGGCGCGGCGGGCGACACGCCCGAGCGCGGCGCCCCCGAGTACCGCGAGACCGAGCGCAGCGCCCTGATCGCCCGCGGCCCCGCCGACCTCGCCGCGCAGATCGACTGGCCGTAGCCCCTCCCCTCTCCCCCGTTTCCGGGTTTTTACGTCCCAGAGCACGTAAGAACCCGGAAGCGGCGACGGGGGGAGGCGATTCTTCGGTCACGCACCCTGTTCCAGGGGGGAGAGTTCGGGGCGCTGGGGCCTTGGGGCTGCATGAATTCGCTTGGCGGACCCCGAGGAGGCGGGCTACGCTTTGACCGTGGCCACGCTGGTGCTCGAACCGCACATGCCGGAGATCGAGGCGCTGAAGGAGCGGCGCCGGCTCTCCGGGATCGACCGGCTGGATGAGGTCTGGGAGGGCGTCCTGCACATGGTTCCGGCGCCATCAGGAGGACACGCGGCGATTACCACGCAGCTGACCGAGCAACTGGCCCCGCTCGCGCGTGCCGCCGGCCTGAAGCCGACGATGGGCGAGTTCAACCTCGGCGAGTCCGAGGGCGACTTCCGCGTTCCCGACGCCGGGCTGCACCGCGGGTTCTCTGACCAGGTCTGGTATCCCACCGCGGCGATGGTTATCGAGATCGTCTCCCCGAACGACGAGACCTGGCAAAAGCTCCCCTTCTACGCGGCGCACGATGTCGACGAGGTGCTGATCGTCGACCCCGCCGAGCGCTCGGTCCACTGGCTGACCCTGGCGGGTGGGGAGTACCGCGAGGTCGAGCGCAGCTCCCTGATCGACCTTGGCTCCGCCGACCTCGCCGCCGAGATCGACTGGCCGTAGGTCCCTCGCTGCTTGCGCTGTTCCTTTGCCCTGTTATTTCGGGTTAAGGAACAGCGGAAGCAGCGCGCGGGGTCCCTCGTCGGCCTCATTGCGCGCAAGGGGGGAGAGTTTGGGCTGCTGGCTTCGTCTGCGAAGTGAGGGTTCCAGTGCGTGGGCTTGGCGCCAAGAGCGGGCGCACGGCGATGGTGACCACGGCCTGGATGCTCGACGGGCCCGGCGCGGCGCCGCGACTGGTGAACGCCCTGATCAGGGATTAAGCTGAGGAGCCATGGCAACGGTCAAGCAGGCAATCCGCGAACACGATGTCGTCGAGCTGCTCGAGGCGGTCGACAAAGTGGAGACGGACGGTAGCTGGCCAGCCGGCACGGTCGGAACCGTGCTTGACGAGCGCGGTGAGTCGAAGCTGGTCGAGATCGCTGATCGACATGGCGTGACACTCGATTACGTGGTCGTGACAGCGGACCGGCTGGTGCTGGTCGACGGGCATCGCGACTGAGGCCGGGGGCGAGGCGACAGTCGAGCGGGGAGTGAGAGCGCTCGAGGTGGTCGGCGCCGAGCCCCGCCCGCGCGAGCTGCTCGAACGAGCGGCGCAGAACCGCGGCGTGCGCGGTCGTTTACGCGTCGCCGTGCAGGCACACTGAGGCTAGGCCAGCGCCCGCTCGGGCGCGCTCAGCGCGCAAATCTCCCCCCTCCCCTCCCACCCTCCGGGCTTCCGCTGTTCCTTTGCCCTGTTATTTCGGGTTAAGGAACAGGGGAAGCAGCGCGCGGGGAGAGTTCGGAGGCGCTGGGGCCTTGGGGCTGCATGAATTCGCTTGGCAGACCCCGAGGAGGCGGGCTACGCTCCGGTCATGGCGACGCTGGTGCTGGAACCGAACATGCCGGAGATCGAGGCGCTGAAGGAGCGGCGCCGGCGCGCCGGGATCGACCGGCTGGATGAGGTCTGGGAGGGCGTGCTGCACATGGTCCCGGCGCCATCGCACGAGCACGGCAGGCTGGCGATCCAGCTTGTCAGGCTGATCGGCCCCCCGGCCGACGCGGCCGGCCTGGAGATGACCGACGCCTGCAACGTCGGCCGCTCCGAGGAGGACTTCCGCGTGCCGGATCTGGCGATCCACCGGCCGGGCGCCGGCGGCGTCTGGCACTCCACCGCGGCCCTCGTGGTCGAGATCGTCTCCCCCGAGGACGAGAGCTGGCAAAAGCTCCCCTTCTACGCGGCACACGAGGTCGACGAGGTGCTGATCGTCGACCCGGCCGACCGCTCGGTCCACTGGCTGGCGCTGACGGGCGCGGGCGGTGGCGCGGCGGGCGACACGCCCGAGCGCGGCGCCGGCGGGTACCGCGAGATCGAGCGCAGCGCCCTGATCGACCTCGGCCCAGCCGAGCTCGCCGAGTCGATCGACTGGCGATAGGGGCTTCGCCCCATCCACCGGCCGTAGGGGCTTCGCCCCCACTCCCTCCCTTTCGCCCGGGTCGTCCCCGGCTTTTTCCGTCCCAGAGCACGTAAGAACCCGGAAGCGGCGACGGGAGGGCGGCTCGGGGGGCGAATCGGGGGTGGGTTGTGCCTTGGAGGGGTAGTGAACTGGCCGCCCGAGATCGGAGAGCCGCTCCCCCGCGCCGCGGAGGCGAGCGGCGTACGGCGCAAGCTCGCCACGTACTCGCTGGACACGGCTCACAGACGCGGCGGGCCGAAGGCTCGTAGGTTCGAGCGAATCCTTGGAATCACGATCCGCGACATCGACTACCTCGAAGGTGCGATCCAGACCGGAATCCTGGTCGTGGCGATCGGTGCCGTTCGCGACAACCCCCCCTGGGGAGTCAACTGCGTGGTCGAAGTGCCCGTACGCGGCCGCGGTGAGCGCAGCGGGCGCGCGATCAACGTCAGAACGGCTTGGGAGCTGATCGACGCCGAAGCCGCGCCGCGACTGGTAACCGCCTTTCTCGATCCCTAAACTTGGAGGAACGATGACAGTCGTCAAGCACGCAATCGGTGAAATCGACGTCGTCAGGCTGCTCAACGACGTCGGCAGGTGGCCGGCTGGCACCGAGGGCACGGTGGTGAGCGATCATGGCGACGTCAAGCTGGTCGAGATCGCCGACGATCGGGGTGTGATGCTCGACCTGATCTCGGTGCCCGAGCCGCGGCTGAAGCTGGTCGTCAAATACAGCGACTCCACAACCCGGGAGCCGCGGGTGTCACCTGTGGCGTGCCGGTCGAGCTGACGATCGAGGGGCGCGCGGCGAGGGTGATCACCGCTTGGCACTACGCAGACGAGCTGGCCGCGCCGCGCCTGGTGACGGCCTACCCCAGGCCCTACAATCGAGGGGCTGTGGCCATGTCGAAGAAAGAGTTGCTGGACCAGGTGAAGGACATGAGCGAGGAGGAGGCTTCCCAAGTTCGCCTCGTCTTCGCGCCGGAGTGGCCGTCGAAGGCGACCTCGATCGAGGAGATGCGCAAGCGGATCGGCACCCGGGCGATGAGCCCGGAGGAGTCCGAGGAGTTCTGGCGCGAGCACGGGCCGCTCATGCAGCCCGCCGACGGCGAGGGGTAGCGAGTGGCCGATGCGGCGGGACCGCCGAGCTCGCCGCCGCGATCGAGTGGCCGTAGGTCCCAGAGTCGTCGTTTTCGACTTTGTCCACACCAGGGTGTGGAAAAGGTCGACATCGAAGGCCGGGGGGAGAGTCCGGGCCGCCGAGGCCTTGGAGAGGCATGACCGCGTTCGGCAGACCCCGAGGAGGCGGGCGTTACACTCGCCTCATGAGACGCCCTGTGTCAACCCCCCGCTGGTTGAAGCCGGTTGGAATTGCCGTGGAGAGCGGAGTCATAGGGGACGCCGTCGCGCCAGCAGCGCCACAGAACGCGAATCCAGGCCCGGCCGAGAGTGCGGATCGCGTGGGGGTGGTCCTGTCCTCTGGCGCGAGCCCTTCGATAGACCTCTCTGGCCCACGGGTGCCAGTGCCGGGTCGAGTCGGCAAGGGTCGCGACGGCGAGGCGAAGGCGCTTGTCGCAGGCCCGCCTGAAGGTCGCGACGCGCAGCTTGCCCGACTCCAAGGCGACGGGGCTCATGCCGGCGTCGGCGGCCAGGGCGGCCTCGGTGGGATAGCGCCCACGACAGTCGCCCAACTCGGCGATCAGGGTCGCCGGGCAGATCGTCGTCTTGGGATCGCGAAACAGCGGCCGGAAGACCGCCGCGTCGGGATGCGTCGCGAGCGCCTCGCGAATGCGGGCATCGAGCGCCGAGATCTTCGCGACGATCGGCCCAAGCGAGGCGAGCAGGCCCGCCACGACGGCGCTCCGCGCCTCGGTCTCCGCCGCTCCCGCGGTCCCCTGCGCCGCGGAGCGCATCCGCGCCACCAGCTCGGCGGGGTCGGTGCGGCCGCTATAGCCCTGTCGCTTGAGGAAGGCGCCCATGCGCCCCGGACCCAGCGCCTTGGCGCTCTCAGGGGTTGGGTAGCGCTCGAGGAAGGCAAGCGAGATCGGACTGTCGACCTCGCTGAAGATCAGCGCCCCGGGCCAAAAGGCCTGCAGCTGAGCGCGCAGCTGGTTGGCGAGCTCCACCCGGACCCCGACCAGGTCCTCCCGCGCCCGCGTCAGCGTCCTGAGCGCCTTCGTCTTGTCGCTGTCGGGGACGAGCGCCCGGAAGCGGTGGGCGTCGGTGCGGGCCAGCTCGGCGAGCACGTAGGCGTCGAAGCGGTCGGACTTGCCGTGAGCGACCGCGAATCGCGGCCGGGCGGCTTTGACCTGATTGGGGTGGATCGCGAACACCTCGAGGCCCGCGTCCAGCAGGCGCTCGACCAGGATGCCGTCGGGGCGCTCGATCGCCACCCGCGCGACCCCTGCCCGCGCGAGTCGGCGGGTGAGCTCGCTGATTCCGCGCTCGTCGTGGGTGACGGCGAAGCGCTGGATCGCCGCGCCCTCCTGGCTGACGCACACCTCGTGGGCCTCGCTGGCCCAGTCGATTCCCGCCGTCCTCGTTCCTGCCATGCTTCCTCCTCGGTCGATTCATCTCGGCTGACTGCCGGCCACGAGGAGCCGTTGCGCATGCTCATAGGGCGGTGCTCTCGGGCACCACGTCCTGTTGGCGCTTCAGGCGCCTCGCACCGCCGGGAGGCGCTGGTCTCATGCGGGCCGTCTATGCGGCAAGCGAACGTGGCGCTCTCCCGGCGGGGGTCGGCTCTCTTTGCTTCCCAGGATCCTGAGTCGGCCTCCCTTCGGTCGGCCTCATCCAGATCTCAGAAAGAACGGGGGGAGGATCTCCTATGAGCGATCCGCTTCATCTGACCATCGTCTACGAGGAAGGTGACGACGGTGGGATCGTCGTTTCGATCCCCGAGGTTCCTGGTGTGCTCAGCCAAGGCCGCACCCGCGAGGAGGCGCGCGAGATGATCCTCGACGCGCTGGCCGGGATGCTGGAGCTGCGCGCCGGTGAGCACAAGCCGGAGGGCAAGGCGGTCGGCAGCGAGTCGCTCGAGATCCTCACCGCGTGAAGCGCCGCGATCTGGAACGGCACCTGCGAGGGCAGGGGGCACGACTCCTGCGCGAGGGCGGGCGCCATAGTTACTGGGGCTTCGACCAGGAGCGTTCGACGGCGGTGCCACGGCACCGCGAGATCCAGTGGCAGCTGGCGCGCGAGATCTGCAAGCAACTGGGAGTGCCGGCGCCGACTGGGTCACGCTAGCGGGCGGGCGCAGCCTGAAGCTCTACCCACCCCCTCCCATAGAGCGCCGTTCAGGGGGGAGAGTCTCGGCCGCTGGGGGCTTAGGGGGGCGTGACTTCGCTTGGCGGACCCCGAGGAGGCGGGCTACCCTTTGTCTGTGGCGACGCTGGTGCTCGAACCGAACATGCCGGAGATCGAGGCGCTGAAGGAGCGGCGCCGGCTCTCCGGGATCGACCGGCTGGATGAGGTCTGGGAGGGCGTGCTGCACATGGTCCCTGCGCCTCATGGCCGTCACGCGGCGATCGCCCAGCAGCTGGCCGTGCGGCTGGACGGGCCGGCGCGCGCCGCAGGGCTGAAGCCGGCGATGGGTGAGTTCAACCTCGGCGAGTCCGAGGAGGACTTCCGCGTCCCCGACGGGGGGATCCACCGCCCGGGCCCCGACCGGCTCTGGTACCCGACCGCAGCGCTCGTCGTCGAGATCGTCTCCCCCGAGGACGAGAGCTGGCAAAAGCTCCCCTTCTATGCGGCGCACGGAGTCGACGAGGTGCTGATCGTCGACCCCGTCGACCGCAAGGTCCACTGGCTGGCGCTGACAGACGACGAGGGCGTCCCCTCGAGCGCGGGCGGCGGGTACCGCGAGATCGAGCGCAGCGCCCTGGTCGCCCTCGGCCCCGCCCAGCTCGCCGCCGCGATCGAGTGGCCGTAGGGCGCGGGACTTCGCTCTACCCGCCCGCGGTGTCCTCGGGATGGGCGATCTCCAGGGCCTCCAGGTCGAGCCGATCGAGCGGCCGGCCCGCCGCCCGCTTCATCGCCCTCAGGTCCTCGAGCGAGCAGACCTTGACCTGGATTCCCTCGAGCTCGGTATCCGCCGCCCTGGGAGCCAACTCGTCGTACCTGGGGATCTGCGGCAGGCCCTGGAGGACGTCCACCTCGCCCAGGCTCGTCCTCACCAGCGTCTTGTCGCCGACTCGCAGGAACGTCTTGACCGCCGCGGGCTTCAGGACTCCGTCGCCGACGACAACGCGCCCGTCCAAATCCTCGAGCACCTCCGCGAGGCGCTTCAAGTTGTCGGCCGAGGGGTCGGGGACGATGTCGAGGTCGTCGGTCCCTCGCACATGCCCCCAGGCGCCCACGGCGAGGCCGCCGACGACGACGTATCGCACACCGGATTCGTTGAGGCGCTCGAGCAGTGCGAGGGGGCGAAAGACCGGTGTGGTCACTTGCCCCGAGCGGCCCCGGCGAATTTGCAGAGGAACTCGCTCAGATTGATCGCCTCCGCCAGGTTCACGCTCATCGGTCGTTCGGCGTCTTCGCGAATCCTGGCGCGGCGGACGAGCTCGTTGTCCCGCCACGGGTCGCCCTTGGGCGGGACCGGCGTGATGATGTCTCGCTTCATCGAGAACACGATAACGCCGGGCGAGCCGAGATCGGGGTGGCCGTAGGTCCCAGGGTCATCGTTTTCGACTTTGTCCACACCAGAGGGTGGAGAAAGTCGACATCGCAGGCGCGGGGCGGAGGACTATTGGGACGTAGGCGGACCGATTGGTTGGACGCGGAGTCGCAGGATCGCGGAGGGGGGCTTGAATGCAGGCCGGATTTGGCATTAGAATGCGCCTAGCACGGGCCGGGGTAGGAGCGAGATCTCTGACTTCGAGCCATATGCGTACCGGTTCCGAGCGGCCGCCCGACGGGCGCGCGGCGCGGGAAAAAGCGCGGCTATCGTGCCGCCGATGGTGCGGACGCCGTGGGGGGATTCGAGCGGGCTGCGGGACCGGATGATGCCGCCCGGTCGCGGCACGCCGCGCGAGGAGGCGGACCGCAACCAGCGCGAGCGGCTGTTCGGCGCGACGGTCGCGGTGGTCGCCGAGAACGGCTACGAGGCGACGACGGTTGCCGACCTGGTCGAGCTCTCCGGCGTCTCGCGCAGCGCCTTCTACCGCCACTTCGAGGACAAGCAGGCGTGCTTCCTGGCGGCGATCGAGTCGCTGGTGCAGCCGTCGCTCGACGTGGTCGAGGCGGGGCTGGACGGGGAGCGCGGGGCCGACCCGGAGCGGGCGCGCGCCGCCTTCGAAGCGCTGATCGAGCGGATCGTGCGCCAGCCGGCGGCGGCGAAGATGTGCTTCGTCGAGGTCTACGCGGCGGGGGCGCCGGGCGTCGCCGTGGTCGACCGGACGCTGGACGCCTTCGAGGCGCTGGTGACCCGGTTGCTGGAGCAGACGCCGGGGCACGAGGGGATGCCGCGCGAGCTCGTGCGGGCGTTGATCGGCGGCGTGCAGAAGGTGATCCACAAGCGGCTGTACCGGGGCACGGAGGCCGAGCTGCCGGAGCTGGCCCCGCAGCTGTGGGACTGGCTCTTCCTCTACCCCCCTCCCCCCGGCCCGCTGCGCCCGGCGCGGCGCCGGCAGCGGCGGCCGCGTCCCTTCGAGGAGCGCCAGGCGACGTCCAACCCGGCCGAGCGGCTGCTGCGGGCGTTCGCCGCGGTGGTCGCCGAGAAGGGCTACCCGGAGACGACCGTGGCCGAGGTGGTCGAGCGGGCGAAGACCTCCCAGCGCACCTTCTACGAGAACTTCGCCAACAGGGAGGACGCGATGGTGGCGGCGCTCGACAGCGGCGCCTCCCAGATGCTGGCGGCGGCGCTGCCGGCCTACCGGCGGGCGACCGGCTGGGAGCACGCGGTGCGGGCGACGCAGGAGGCGATGTTCAGCTTCGGCGTCGGCGAGCCCGAGTACGCGCGGCTGGGCGCGGTCGAGATGTACGCGGGCGGGATGCGGGCGCTGGAGCAGCGCGAGCGGGTGACCGAAGGGATGGAGGGCCTGCTGGCGGAGGGCTACCAGCGGGCGCCGGGCCTGCCGGCGGTGACCGCCGAGGCGATCGGCGGCGCCCTCTACGCGCTCTTCTACGACTGGGTGAAGGAGAAGGGCGCCGAGCGCCTGGCGGAGATGGTCCCCTGGGCCGTCTACATAACCCTCGCCCCGTTCCTCGGCGCCGACGACGCGTTCGCGGTGGCGACGGAGTAGCGGCGGCGGGTCAGCGGGCGCCGAAGCGGCGTTCGCGGGAGGCGAACTCGGCGAGGGCGGCGGCGAAGGAGCGGGTCGAGAAGTCGGGCCAGAGCTCGTCGGTGAAGACCAGCTCCGCGTAGGCGGCCTGCCAGAGCAGGTAGTTGGAGAGGCGGCGCTCGCCGCCGGTGCGGACGATCAGCTCGGGGTCGTGCATGTCGGGGGCGTAGAGGCGGGCGCGGAACTCCTCCTCGGTGCGGCCCTCGAAGCCGGCGGCGGCGCGCAGGATCTCCGCCCGGCCGCCGTAGTTGAAGGGGACGAAGAAGGAGATGCGCTCGTTGGCGGCGGTCAGCGTTTCGGCCCGCTCGAAGCGCTCGACCAGGGCCGGCGGGACGGGCGCGCCGCGGTCGCCGATGAAGCGCAGGCGGACGCCTTCGGCGTGCAGCTCCGGGGCGACGCGGTCGATGTACTCGCAGAGCAGGTCGATCAGGCCGCGGACCTCCTGCGGCGAGCGCGACCAGTTCTCGGTCGAGAAGGCGTAGACGGTGAGCTCGCGGACGCCCCACTCGGCGGCGTCGTGGAGGCGGCGGCGGACCGTCTCGGCGCCGGCGCGGTGCCCGTCTCCGACCGAGAGCCCGCGGGCGCGCGCCCAACGGCCGTTGCCGTCGGTGATGATCGCGACGTGGCGCGGCGCGCCCGGCGGCGGCGTGGGAGCGGGCTCAGTCACGGTCGGCGTACCCGGTGACGAGGGCGACGAGGCGGGCGGCGGGACCGGCGGCCGCGAGCAACCGCCCCCCCACCGCCCCCCGCTCCTTCCGCTGTTCCTTTGCCCTGTTATTTCGGGCAAAGGAACAGCGGAGCACCCGAGGGGCGGGCGTGTAGTAGCCGACGACGCCGGCGAGGATCGCTTCGTGCAGGCGGCGGTGGCGCAGCGGGGCGATCGCGGCGCGGGCGCGGAGGACGAGGAAGGCGAGGCGGTCGGCGGCGGCCGCGTCGTCCTCGTAATAGGCGATGTAGCTGTGCTCGCCGGCGGCGGCGTCGGCGGCGCGGTCGACGAGGTCGTCGAGCAGGACGGTGAGCGCGCCGACCGGCGGAAAGTAGGCGGCGTCGACGAGCTCGGCCTCGGCGGCGGAGACGCGCGGGTCGGCGGCGGCGGCGATCAGCGCGTGGGCGGCGACCGAGGAGCAGGCGCCGGCGGCGACCTCCCACCAGAGGTAGCCACCCGGCCCGCCCAAAGTCGCGTCGTCGATTTTTCCCCCATTGGAATGGGGAAAATGGTGACGGGGCGGGTTCAGGGACTCGGCCCAGGCGCGAAGTGGGGCGGGGTCGCCGCTCGCGGCAGCGGCGTGGGTCAGCCGCTGGCCCCGCTTGCAGCGCTCGACGGCGCGCTCGGCGAACGGGGCGAGCGCCGGGTAGGAGGGCAGCGCGGCGGCGGCCTCCCGGCTCTCCCGTTCGAGCGCTCCCAGGTAGCCGCCGTCGTCCGGCCGGCCGCCGGCGTCGGCCCCCGCCTCTTCGAGCACGTCGAGGTAGTCGACGGCGACCTGGAGGGCGACGATCGCGCGCAGCGCGGCGGCGCGGCGGGCGCGCGGCGCGAGCAGGGCGAAGACGGCGACCGCCTCGGCGTTGCGGCGCTTGCGCTCGAGCGCGGCGAGCGCCGCGGCGCGCAGGCCCGGGTCGGGGACGCGGCGGGCGCGCTCCTCCCAGCCGCGCAGCTGCGCCCGCACGCGGGGCGTCAGCGCCCAGCGGTGCGCGGCGAGCGCCCAGACGAGCGCCCCCCAGTCCAGCGTCGCCGCGGCGATCCCCGATATAGGCTCTTCATGGTCCATGAACGTCCCCGTTTGCGGGGACATTACCCCCGCCGCGAGAGGCCGCCGAGGGCCGGTTTCGCGCCCCGGCTAACGGTACGCGGAGAACCGTCCAAGCCGCCCGAATACCGCTTGAAAGAGGGGTAACCGCTGACTGGCGCAAATCGCGCTGGACAAACGGGTATGCATATGTTCTCATTGTCTCGATCGTGGCGGGAGACCCGAGAGAGTTCACAGCCAGTTTCGACTGCCTGAGCGAGGCTGTCGGAGAGGCGTGCGCGCGCCAGCGGGAGTGGCCGCAACGGGTGGTCGCCGGGATCGACGCGGCGGTGCGCTTCGCGGCCGCCGACCCGGCCGCGGCCCGACGACTGGCCGCGGGCGCGGACGAGCGGGAGGACGGCGACAGGCTGGGCCAGGTGATCGACCACTTCGCCGCGCTGCTGCGCGAGGGCGCTCCCGAAGATCGGCCTCTCCCCCCCACCACCGGCGAGGCGCTGGTGGCCGGGATCGTCTCCATGTTCGGCGGACATCTGCGTACCGACCGGCTCGGCCGGCTGGCCGAGCTGACGCCCGACATGGCCTACTTCGCGCTGGTCCCGTACCTGGGCTTCGAGGAGGCGAAGCGGTGGACGGGGGCGGGCGAGCGGGTCGAAGCGCCGAGCAGCGACTAGACGCGGTACGGGAGCGGGCGGCGAAATCGCCTTTGTCTTGCGGAACCGACGTCTCCAGCTTTGACAAATCGGTATGGGTTTGTTCTAATTAGCGGCGTCTGGCGTCTGCTGCCGGCAGCAACGCGAGACACGGATCGCCCCCGCCATTCCCTGTGCGGCAGCGATCCCATCGCAGTACGGCAGTAGCGCGGGAGCGGCCGGGGGATTTCCCACCCCCGGGCGCCCAGCGCATTCCCACCCCGGGGCGCCCAGCACAGGCCTGGTCCGGCGCCGCCCGGCGAGCCTCCCTACGCCCTACGGCCGCACCCGCTCCGCGGCCGAGCGCAGGCGGCTCCTCGTCTGCTGGCGGCCGCGGCGTCGCAGCTCGAGCAGGACGAGGGCGCCGGTGGCGACGCCGCCGACGCCGGCGGCGACGACGGGCCGCACCCAGTTGCGCGGGTCGCGCAGCGCCCGCAGCTCGCTCTCCGACAGCTCCTCGGCCCAGTCGGAGAGCTCCTCGACGGCCGCCTGGGTGAGCGCCGAGAGGGTGTCCTCGAGGCGCCCCGAGAGCCGCTCGGGCGGCTCGATCGGCCGCAGCGCGTCGCCGAGCAGCCGCTCGACCTCCCAGGTGCTGTGGCTGAGATTCTCGCTTGCCTCACTCATCGCCCATCTCCTCCTCCAGCTGCCTGATCGCGCGATGGATCAGGACCTTGGTGGCGCCGTCGCTGCGCCCCAGCGCGCGCGCGATCTCGCGGTTGTCCATGCCCAGCGCGAAGCGCATGATCAGCGCGTCGCGCCGGTCGTCGGGCAGCCCGCCGAGCTTGTCGATCACCTGGCGCAGCTCCTCGCGGCCCTCGGCGATCGCCTCGGTGCCGTGGCGGGCGGGGATCGGGTCGGCGTGCTCGAGCGGCGTCTGCGGGCGGCGCGAGCGGTCGCGGTAGTAGTTGAGCGCCAGGTTGTGGGCGATGCGGATCAGCCAGGGGCGCAGCGGCCGCCCGTCGGACTCGCGCCGCGCCCGGTCGAAGTGGCGGTAGGCCTGGAGGAAGGCCTGCTCGGTCAGGTCCTCGGCGTCGTGCTGGTTGCCGACCCGGTAGTAGGAGTAGGAGTAGACGTCCTTGAGGTGGTCGCGGTAGAGCCGCTCGAAGGCCCGGTCGAGCTCCGCCTTGGCGGCCGGGTCGAGCTTGCCCGGCTCGACGTTCTCCTCGGCGCTCACCGGCGAAGCGTAGCCGCCTCATCTCAGGCGGCCTCCTTGCGCGAGCGCTCGCCGAGGCGCAGCGAGTCGACCCAGGCCTCGGCGTCGATCTCGCCCTCGATCAGCGCGGCGAGGCCTTCGAGCGCCTCGGCCTCGCCGCCGGAGGCGGCGATCGCCCGCGCCAGCAGCGGCACCGCATCCAGCCCCTCGGAGGCCTGGCCGACGATCGCCGGGATCTCGCTCGCCGGCGTGCCGGCGCCGAGCAGCTCGCCGGCGCGCCGGTTGCGGCTCGACGGCGCCAGCACGGTCGCGGTCAGGTCGCCGACGCCGGCGAGGCCGGAGAAGGTCTCCGGCTCGGCGCCGCGGCCGGTCGCGTAGGCGATGCACTCGCGCCACACCTGGGCGGCGGCGATCCCGGCGGCGTTGAGCCCGAACGGCTCGCTCGCCGCGGCGGCGAGCGCGGCGGCGTTCTTCGCCGCGCCCGCCATCTCGACGCCGACGACGTCGCGGCTGCGCTCGCAGACGAAGCCGGCGCGGTCGAAGACCTCGCCGAGCTGGTCGCGCAGGTCGGCGTCGGCGGAGGCGAGGACGAGCGCGGCCGAGCCGGAGACCGCCTCGCGCGCGTGCGCCGGCCCGCCGAGGCTGGCGACGGCGCGGGCGCGGACCCGTTCGCCGACGTACTCGGCCGGCAGCTGGCCGAGCGGCGCGATCAGCCCCTTTGTCAGCAAGAGGACCGACGAGCGGTCGCTGACCCGGTCGGCGATCGCCCCGACCGCCTGCGGCAGCGAGCCCGAGGGGATCGCCAGGCAGACCAGGTCCAGCCCGGCAAGCTCGATCTCCGCGGCCGGGCGGACGAGCAGCGAGTCGGGCAGCTCGACCCCGGCCAGATAGCGCGCGTTCTCCCCCGCCTCGATCATCTCCGCCGCCTGCTCGGCGGTGCGGGCGCCCAGCTGCACCTCCAACCCGGCGCGCTCCAGCAGCACCGCGACCGCGGTCCCCCAGCTGCCGGCGCCGATCACCGCGGCGCGGCGCAGCGGCGGCAGGCCGCCCATCTCTTCCCACTGGAGCAGGACGTTGGGCCAGATCCGCGCGGTCACCGATTCGGCCAGCGGCGCGGTCGGCTGCTCGACCCGGGGGAAGGTCATCGCCCGGCCGAGCCGCACGCGAACCTGGCGCGGGCGGATGCGCCAGCCGCGGCGCACGCGCTCGGAGCCGAAGACGGCGGTCGGCAGGACCGGGGCGCCGGTCTGCAGCGCCAGCCGCCCGACGCCGCGGCGCGGCGCGGCCAGGGTGCCGCGGCGGATCCGCGTGCCCTCGGGAAAGATGCAGACGGTCCCGCCGCGCTCGACCGCCAGCCGCGCGGTCTCCATCGCCAGCTCGTCGGACTCGCCGCGGCGGATCGGGAAGGCGCCGAGGCGGGAGAGCAGCCAGCCCTGCCAGCGGCGCTCGAACAGCTCGACCTTGGCGACGTAGTTCATCGGCCGCCGCCAGGGCAGCGCGGCGCCGATCGCGAAGGGGTCGAGGAAGCTGCGGTGGTTGGCGGCGACGATCAGGCCGCCGCCGACGCGGCCGTGCTCGCGCCCGGCGCGGCCGAGGCGGAAGTAGAGGAGGAAGAACGGCGTGATCGCGACCCTGGCCAGCAGGTAGAGCGGCCAGTTGACGCTGTGGCGGCGCGTGTAGGCGTGGTAGCGATCGAGGCGCTCGGCGGTCACGCAGAGCGCTACACGGCGCGGGGCGGGCGGTTACCGGCGGCGCGGCTCAGCCGGCGGCGGAGTCCGCCACGCGCGGGTTGACGACCGGGCGCAGGTTCGGCTCGACCTCGTCGCGCAGGTGCTCGTAGTCGGGCGGCAGCGAGAGCTTCTCGCCGAGGCTCTCGAGCGGCTCGTCGACGGTGAAGCCCGGCCCCAGCGTGGCGATCTCGAAGAGCACGCCGCTCGGCTCGCGGAAGTAGATCGAGCGGAAGTAGAAGCGGTCGATCACCGGGGTCGGCCGGGCGCCGCCGGCGATCGCGCGCTCGCGCCAGGCCTCGTGCTCGCCGATCGACGACGCCCAGGCGACGTGGTGGACGCTGCCGGCGCCCTGGAGCGGCCGCCCGGCGGGCGGCTCGTCATATATGTAGAGGCCGCCGCGGCTCTCCCCGCGCGCCTCCCAGCCGTCGGCGACCCGCTCGAACTCGAGCGCCTCGAGCAGGCCGGCGCTCGCCTCGGGCGCGCCGGCGTAGGCGCGCACCGCGTGGAAGCCCTGGAGCGCCAGCTCGCCCGGCACCTCGGGGTGGTCGGCGATCAGCGGCGCGTCGGGCACCGCGGCGACGAGCAGCTCGTGGTCGAGCCCCTCGGGGTCGGAGAAGCGCAGGCTCTCCCCCGCGCGCTCCTCGCCCGCCGCCCCCGCGCGCTCGCTCTCGACGCCGTGCGCGGCGAGCCGCTCGGCCCAGAAGCCGAGCGCCTCGGCCGAGCCGACCCGCCAGACGACCCGGTGCACGTCGCCGCCGCCGGCCCGCCCCGCCGGCACACCGGGGAACTCGAAGAAGGTCAGGTCCGAGCCGGCGTCGCCCCGCTCGTCGGCGAAGAAGAGGTGGTAGACGCTGGGGTTGTCCTGGTTGACCGTCTTCTTCACCAGGCGCAGCCCCAGCACGCCGGCATAGAAGTCGACGTTCTTCTGCGCGTCGGCCGTGATCGCCGTGATGTGGTGGATTCCCTCCAGCTTCATGCCCAATCACCTATAGCATCCCCGAGCAATGAGCCGCGCACGGCGACGCATCGTCAAGTCCCTCGTGGTGCTCGGCTCGGTCCTGGCCTTCCTCAGCGTGTTCGCGATCTGGGTCGAGCGCCAGGCGCTGAACACGAACGACTGGGTCGAAACCAGCGGCCGGCTGATCCAGAACGAACAGATCCGGTCGGCGGTCGGCAGCTACCTGGTCGACCAGCTCTACGCCAACGTCGACGTCGAAAAGGAACTGGAAGGGATCCTGCCCGGCGAAACCAAGCAGCTGGCCGGGCCGGTGTCGGGCGGGCTGCGCCAGGTGGCGGGCAGCGGCGCCGAAGAGGTGCTGAAGAGCTCGACCGCGGAGGAACTGTGGAAGGACGCCAACCGGGCGGCGCACGAACAGCTGCTGGCGGTGCTGGAAAACAAGAAAGAGGCGGTCTCGACCGCGAACGGCGAAGTGACGCTGAACCTCGGCAGCCTGGTGACCAACCTCGCCGACCAGGTGGGGATCGGCGCGCAGCTGGCCGAAAAGCTGCCGCCCGACGCGGGGCAGATCACGATCCTCAAGTCCGACCAGCTGAAGGCCGCGCAGGACATCGTCGTCGCGATCAAGGGGCTGGCGCTGCTGCTCTCGCTGCTAACCCTGCTCTGCCTCGGCCTCGCCGTCTACCTCTCGAAGGAGGCGCGCTGGCTGACGGTGCTGTTCTGCGGCATCGGCCTCGTCGCCGCCGGCTTCGCCGCGATCGTCTTCCGCTCGGTGGCGGGCGGGATCGTCGTCGACCAGCTGGTGAGCGAAGAAAGCGTCAAGCCGGCGGCGGAAGCGGCCTGGTCGATCGGCACCTCGCTGATGGTCAGCATCGCGACGACGCTGATCGTCTTCGGCGTGCTCGCCGGGATCGCCGGCTGGCTCGGCTCGCCGACCGGCTCGGCGAAGGCGACGCGGCGCTTCACGGCGCCGGTGCTGCGCGACCACGTCCCCTACGTCTACACCGGCCTGGTCGTCCTCGTCTGCATCTACTTCCTCTCCTCCTCGACGCAGAACCTGCGCTCCTTCCTGACCACGCTGATCGTCGGCGGCTTCATCGCCCTCGGCATCCACGAGCTGCGCCGCCAGAGCGAGGAGGAATTCCCCGGCGTGCAGCTGGCCGACTACTTCGGCGGCGCGCGCGAGCGCGTGGCCGGCGCGGTGAAGAGCGCCAACCTGGGCGAGCGGGCGGCGAAGCTGCGCCTGCCGGAGGTGCGGCGGCCGGGCGAGGCCGGCGAGGCGGCCGGGCCGAGCGGCGGCGCGGCGGCCGGCGCCCCACCCGGAGACGCCCAGGACGCGCGCCTGCGCCAGCTCGAACAGCTGGCGAGCCTGCGCGAGAAGGGCGTCCTCACCGACGAGGAGTTCGCCGCCGAGAAGGCGCGCGTGCTCGGCGGCGGCTGACCCGCTGCCGCTCATCCCCGGCCGGCCGGCCGGGGAGACGGCTGAGCCTGAGGGGTGGCGCTGCGCTTTCGCGAGGGCCGGTAGCGGAGCGCCAGTAGCACGACGATCGGCAGTGCGCTGAGCAGTACCAGGATCGTGAACCAGGCGCTCGCCCCGTCGGTTCCCGAGCCGAGCGAGTGGGCGACCGCGAGCGCATAGACGGCGATCGTGGCCCGGTGGATGCTGGTGGACCTTGAGCAGGTCGCGCTTCAGGCCGGGGCGCCGGTAGACGCCGGAGGCCATGAAGAGGCCGAGCGTCACCGAGGCGGCGATCAGGCAGAAGGCGACGATGCCGGCCGAGCGCGAGGCGAGCCACCACGGGTAGTTCGCGGGGTCGGGCTCAGTCACGTTCGCCCTCCGCGCCGCGCTCGCCGGGCTCGGCCGGAGCGGTGCTTGCTCGTGCCCGTCATGGATAGATCGCGCCACCGCGATCCCTACCATCGATCACGATGGCAACGCCGCTGAGAACCGAATCGGAGTGGCTTGCGGCCAATCCGCCGGCCGCGGAGCGTCTGACGCAGACGCTGGCCGGCGTGGCGAGCCGCGTCCGGGAGGGCGAGGAGTTCAGCTACGCGGTGCGCGAGTTCCTCGACGAGTTCTCGCTGCGCGAGCCCGGCCGCTTCCTCAACCGCTTCTGAGCATGGACCGCGAGGAGATCGTCGCGGCGTTGACCGACCTGGCGGCCGAGCTGCGGCAGCGGGGCGCGAGCGCCGACATGTACGTCGTCGGCGGCGCGGCGATCGCGCTCGCCTACGACGAGCGCCGCGCCACCCGCGACATCGACGCCCTGTTCGAGCAGCGATCTCCGCCTGCCTCTACACCTATAGGTGTATGATTGTGTGCAGATGAGTAGAACGAACATCGAGATCGACGAGCGGCTGATGGAACGCGCTATGCGCCGCTACCGCTTGCACACCAAGCGCGAGGCCGTCGACCTGGCGCTGCGCAGGCTCGTCGGCGAGCCGATGGGCCGCGAGGAAGTGCTGGAGATGGAGGGCAGCGGCTGGGCCGGCGACCTCGATCAGCTCCGCGCACCCGACGAGATCCCGCAGCGGTGATCCTCATCGACAGCTCGGCGTGGGTCGAGTTCCTGCGCGCGACCGGAAGCCCCGCCCACCTCGCTCTGCGCGCCGCGCTCGAGGGCGAAGTGAAGCTCGCCTGCACCGACGTCGTCTTGATGGAGATCCTCGCCGGCGCCCGTGATGACGCCGACCGCGACCGCCTGCGGCGCCTGCTCTACGGCCAGGAGTTCCTCGCCGTGGAGGGCCCGGCCGACTACGAGCAGGCGGCGGACCTCTACCGCCGGTGCCGCCTTGGCGGCGAGACGCCGCGCAAGCTCACCGACTGCCTGATCGCCGCGGTCGCGATCCGCAACGACGCCGAGCTGCTGTGTGCGGATGCCGACTTCCTCACGATCGCCCGCCACTCGCCGCTGCGGATCGCCGCTGCTAGGCGATAGTCGGCGGGCGCCGACCGACGGCGCCGGCATCGAGCTTGGCCGCGAACAGCTCGAGCTCCTTGGTTTCCGCCGGGTGCCGTCGATTCCCAACAGCCAAGCCCGCCCTCGGACTCGAACCGAGAACCTCGTCTTTACAAGAGACGTGCTCTGCCAATTGAGCTAGGCGGGCACTTAGAGCTGTCCCGTAGTCGAATATAGAGGCGTGAGCGCGGGACCGGACTCGATCGAGGCGACCTTCCGGCTGCTGGCGCCGGGCGAGGGGGCGCTGCTGGGCGCGGCGATCCGGGCCGCCTACGGGGAGAGCTACGACGTGCGCTGGGTCTACGACGCGGCCGAGGTGGAGCGGCGGCTGGCGGACGGCACCTACGTCTCCTGCGTCGCCGAGTCGGCGGCGGGCGAGCTGCTCTGCCACGAGGGGATGAGCCTGGCGGCGGCCGGCGACGCGGTCGGCCACTCGGGCCAGGCGGTGACGATGCCGGTCGCGCGCGGGCAACACCTCTTCACCCGCACCAAGCGCCACCTGATGGAGTGGGCCGCGGCGCAGGGCATGGCGGGGATGTTCAGCGAGGCGACCGCCGCCCATCCCTACAGTCAGCGCGCCAACCTCGAGCTGGGCGCGCACGAGACCGGCTTCCTGCTCGGCTGGATCCCGGCGAGCGTCGAGAACGACGCGGCCCGCGCGGGCGGCGGGGAGGCGGCGCGGCGGCGGCCGAGGCGCCAGTCGGCGGCGCTCTTCTACGCCAAGCTCGGCGACGGCCACGAACGCGAGGTCTACGCGCCCGAGCGCCACCGCGAGATCGTCCGGCGGACGCTGGAGCTGTGCGAGCTGCGCGGCGTCCTCGCCGACCCGCCGGCCGCGGTCGAGATCCCGGCGCGCAGCGGCCTGCACGTCGAGGTCGACGAGTCGCACAACCTGGCGCTGATCACCGCGCACACGCCCGGGGGCGACCTCGACGCGGCGGTCGCGGCGGAGCGCCACCACCTCTTCCACCGCCGCGGCCTGGACGCGATCTACCTCGACCTGCCGCTGACGAACCCCGCCACCGCCCTGCTCGCCGACCACCTGGAGCGGCTCGGCGTCTCCTACGCGGGCGTCTTCCCCAACCACCGCACCGACGGCGACGTGCTGCGCATGCAGTCCCTGCACCGGGCGAGGATCGACGCCGGCGACGTCTCCGTCGCCTCCGAGCACGGCCGCGAGCTGCTCGAGTACGTGCTGGCGGACGTTCGGCGCTGAGAGCCCCTCAGCTCGACGAAGCTTTCAGACCAGAACCTCGCGGGAGTCGAGGTGCGCGGCGACCTTGCGCTTGACGCGCTGGAGGGCGTTGTCGACGGTCTTGGTGTCGCACTCGAGGCGCTCGGCGGTGTCCTCGTAGGAGTGGCCGTCGAGGTAGAGCGAGAGGACGCTGCTCTCGAGGTCCGAGAGGACGCCCGAGGCGCCGGCGAGGCAGGCGACGAGGCTCGCCAGCTCTTCGCTCGCGATCACCTGGTTGACCGGGTCGGCGACGCTGGGGCCGGGCAGGATCTCGTCGAGGGTCGTGTCGGAGTCGCCCGCCGCGGCCGGCGTCTGGCTGAAGGAGACGTACTGGTTGAGGGGCGTGTGCTTGTTGCGGGTCGCCGTCTTCACGGCGGTGATGATCTGGCGGGTGATGCAGAGCTCGGCGAAGCTGCGGAAGCTCGACTCGCGATCGCTGCGGTAGTCGCGAATCGCCTTGTAGAGGCCGAGCAGGCCTTCCTGGATCAGGTCGTCGCTCTCCCCGCCGAGCAGGAAGTAGGACGAGGCCTTGAGCCGGACGAAGCCGCGGTAGCGGCGCACGATCGAGTCGTAGGCGTCTGTCCGCCCCTCCTTGGCGAGGGCGACTAGATAGTGATCATCAAGCTCAACTTGAGGGTTAGTACTGGGCGACGAAAGAGCCACTGATCCTTCTCCTTTTCGAGACGAAGGGCCGTGGCGCCCGTACCTCCCCTGGTGGCGCCGGTATTGACTGGCTGAAGTTCAGACTCAAGCTGAACTTCACCGTTATGGCGGGGCATTCTTACCGCCGCGCGGAGTTCTGTCAACCCCAAATTGCGAATTTCTGCAATCGCCGCTGCAGGTGCTATCGCTGCCGGGCCGCCTCGAAGAGCAGCGCGGCGGCCGCGGCGGAGACGTTGAGCGACTCGACTTTGCCATTTCTCGGCAGGGCGACGAGGCCGTCGCAGGCCGAGACGACTCGTGGGCGGATGCCCTTGCCCTCGCCGCCGAGGACGAGGACCGTGGAGCCGGTGAGGTCTGTGTCCCAGGGAGCTTGCGGAGCTTCCGCGTCGGCCCCCCAGATCCAGAAGCCGGCCCGCTTGGCGTCCGCCAGCCAGTCGGCGAGGTTGCGGACGCGGGCGACGTCGAGGTGCTCGACCGCGCCCGCCGCGGCCTTGCAGGCGACCGCCGTGACCTCGGCCGCGCGGCGCTCGGGGACGACGACGCCGGCGGCGCCGGCGAACTCGGCCGAGCGGCAGACGGCGCCGAGGTTGCGCGGGTCCTGCACCTGGTCGAGCGCGACGATCAGCGCGTCGGGCCGCTCCAGCAGCGCGTTCGGGTCGGCGTACGGATAAGGATCGACCTCGGCGACGACGCCCTGATGGTCCGGGGACCCGCAGAGCCGCTCCAACTCCTCGGCAGGCGTCTCCGGCGCCCGCCAGACCCGCCGCACGGCCCGCCTTCCCCGCTCCGCCTCAGCGACCGGCCGCCGCCCGTAGATGATCTGGCTACCGGCCATTCAGGCCTTGGGCACCAATCTGGCGCCCTCGGCCGAATCCCGAACTTCCCAGCCGAGCGCCACCAGCTCGTCGCGAATGGCGTCGGCGCGCTCGAAGTCCCTGGCTGCTCGCGCCTCCTCCCGCTGGGCCAGCAGCTCATCTGCCCGCTCGTCGGTCTCGGCTCCCTCATCCGGCTGGACAAGGGAGCCGAGCCCGACGAGCTCCAGCATCTCTTCAAGAGCATCGGAAGCTCCCGAAATCTCCCCCCGGTTGGCGTCCCCCACCAGCTCAAACACCTCGGCTATTGCACGCGGAGTGTTGAAGTCGTCAGCCAGTGCCTCGCGAAACGCCTCGAGGCGGTCGCCGGGGGAGGGCCCGGCGGAGCCTCCCCGCTGTTGCTCCGACGGGTCCTCCCCCGGTGGCCGCCCCACCGGATGCTCGCGAAAGAAGTTCCTGATCCGCTCGACGCGCGCCACGGCCTGCTCCATCTGCTCGGGCCCGAACGCCAGCGGCTGCCGGTAGTGCCCGGAGATCAGGTAGGCGACGACCGCCTCACGGCCGTACCGATCCAGCGCCTCGGACAGCTGGAAGATGTTGCCTTCGGACTTGGACATCTTTGCCGCGTCGGTCTCGATCATCCCGTTGTGCATCCAGAGCCGCGCGAACGGCCGTCCCGCGGCTTCCGACTGGGCTATCTCGTTCTCGTGATGCGGGAAGACGAGGTCCGATCCACCGCCGTGGATGGCGAACGACGGACCTAACTCGGCTTCCGCCATGGCCGAGCACTCGATGTGCCAGCCAGGCCGCCCCGGCCCCCACGGCGAGCTCCAGGAGCTGTCCTCCCCCTCCTTATGGGCCTTCCAGAGAGCGAAATCAAGAGGGTCTTCCTTGAGCGAGGCAGACCCTGCCTCTTCGCCCTGATCCATGTCCTCGGTGCGCCGATTCGACAGCTTTCCGTAATCCGCAGAGCTCTTCACCCTGAAGTAGACATCCCCACCAGACTCATACGCATGACCTGAATCGATGAGGTCAGAGATCAAGCCAACGATCTCTTTAGTGGTCTCGCTCGCGAGGGGCTCGGCGTCCGGCCGCCCCAGTCCTAGGCGGTCGGTGTCCTCAAAGTAGGCAGCGGTCATCCGTTCCGCGAACTCTTCCGACGGCTCCCCCACCTCCCGCGCCGCGTCGTAGATCTTGTCGTTGATGTCGGTGACGTTGACGACCAGCTTCGCCCGATATCCCTCAGACCGAAGGAACCTCGTCAACAGCATGAAGATCACGAACGGCCGCGCGTTGCCTATGTGGATCCGGGAGTAAACGGTCGGCCCACAGGCGTAGATGCCCACCTCCTCGTCACGAGGCAGAGCCCTCAACTCGCCCGACAACGTGTCTCGTATCCGAACCTCACGCATGAGGCCGGATGCTAGAGAGGATCAGAAGGTGCGGTAGCCGGCGCCGGCGGTCGACGCCTCGTCGCGCGACCAGGCGGGGGCGGTCTCGCCGGCGGCGGCGAGGACCTGGCGCCGCGCCCGCTTGGCGCTCGCCTCGATCTCCTCCTCGGCCGCCTTGCGCAGCCGCTCCTCGCGCTGCTCGGCCTGGCCGCGAATCCGCTCGGACTCGGCCTGGAGCTGCTCCTCGGCGCGGGCGCGGGCCTTCTCGACGGCCTCGCCTTCGACCTTCTCGACCAGCTTGCGCACCCGCTCCTCGGCGTCGCGGCGGACGTCCTCGGTGCCCCGCATCACGCGCTCCTCGATCTCGGACTCGAGCCGCACGGCGAGCTGGTGGGCCTCCTCGGCGCGCGCCTCGGCCTCGGCGGCGCGCTGCTCGGCCGCGGCGACGCGGCGGTCGGCCTCGGACTGGGCCTTTTCCAGCACCTCGCGGGTGCGCCTGGAGGCCTCGCCTTCGGTCCGCTTCACCGCGCGGGCGACGGCCTCGTCGGCCTTCTCCCGCTCGGCTGTGATCTGAGCGGCGAACGACTCGCGATCGTCCTCGGCGCGCTTCTGCGCCTGCTCGAAGGCCTGCTCGGCGCGGTCGCGCCCCTGCTCGGCCTGCTTGGCGCGCGCCTCGGCGGCGCGGCGCCGCCCGCGCTCGGCGGCGATCCGCTCGCGCCCCTGCTCGCCGATCTTCGCCAGCGCCGCCCTCGCCCGCTCCCGGACCTCGACGGCCTCTCGCTCCACCTCGGCGACGCGCTCCTCACTCTGGCGCACCCAGAGGAGCGCCTGCTCGGCGACCCCCTGGACGTCCTCCCGCGCCTCCGCGACGGAGCTCAACTTGATCGCAGCCTCACCCACTCGCCGCAACCTACTACCCGGCGCGGAGGAGACGCCACCCGCACCGCGGTCGAAAATCCGCAATTAGCGGGGTTGCGGGGGAGGCGCTACGCGGACCGCTCGGCCTCACGCGCGTGGAGGTCTTTCTTCAGGACCTTTCCCGTCGCGTTCCTGGGCAGCTCCTCCATGAACTCGACCTCGCGCGGCGCCTTGTAGGCGGCGAGGTGCGCCTTCACGTGCCCCTTCAGGTCGTCGGCCGAGACCTCGACCTCGCCGGCGAGCACGACGAACGCTTTCAACCGCTGGCCGAACTCCTCGTCCTCGACCCCGATCACCGCCACCTCCTCGACCGCCTCGTGGTCGGAGAGCAGGTCCTCGACCTCGCGCGGGAAGACGTTCTCGCCGCCGGAGACGATCATCTCGTCGTCGCGCCCGTCGACGAAGAGGCGCCCGCCGGCGTCGAGGTGGCCGACGTCGCCGCTGCAGAGCAGCCCGTCGATCTCGTCCTTGCCGCCGCCGCCGGTGTAGCCCTCGAAGGACATCTCGTTGCCGACGAAGATGCGGCCGACCTCGCCGCGCGGCACCTCGCGCCCGGCCTCGTCGTAGAGGCGGACGACGGTGCCCCGCGGCGGCCGCCCGGCCGTGCCCGGCGCCGTCCGCAGTTCGGCCGGCGTTGCGACGGTCGCGTAGGCGACCTCGGTCGAGCCGTAGAGGTTGTAGATGTTGTCGCCGAAGCGGTCCATCCAGGCGATCGCCAGCTCGCCCGGCAGCGAGGAGCCGGAGAGCGAGGTGATCCGCAGTGAGGAGAGGTCGTACCGTTCCAGCGTCTCCTCGGGCAGCTGGAGGATGCGCTGGACCATCACCGGGACCACCGCCAGCACCTCGGCGCGGTGCTCCTGAACCGCCTGGAGCGTCCCCTCGGGGTCGAAGCGCCGCCGCAGCACGATCGTCGAGGCGGTCGGCAGGCTCATGACGAAGTGGAAGAAGCCCCAGGAGTGGAAGAGCGGCGCCGCGACCACCATCGTCTCGCGGCTGCGGTAGGGGATGCGGTCGAGCAGCGACGCCACCGCCATCAGCCCGTCGGGGCTGGAGCGCTGGGCGCCCTTCGGCGTCCCGGTCGTGCCCGAGGTGAGGATGACGAAGCGCGGCTTGTCGGGCGGCGGCCTTCGGTCGCTCTCGTCGCCCGCCGCGATCAGCGAGTCGAGCGTCGGCTTCTCTGGCTCGCCGTCGGCCCAGGCGACGATCCGTCGCACGCCCTCGTCCACCCCCTCAAGCAGGCCGGCGAACTCCTCGTCGTAGACCAGCGCCTTCGGCTCCTCGCGCCGCGTCACCTCGACCAGCTGCGGGCCGGCGAACATCGTGTTGAGGTAGAGCGCGCTCGCGCCGAGCTTGGCGGCGGCCAACGTCGCCTCGACGAAGCCGCGATGGTTGCGGCACATGATCCCGACCCCGTCGCCGTGGCCGATCCCGATCCGGGCGAGCGAGTCGGCGAGCGCGTTGGTGCGGCGGTGCAGCTGGGCGAAGGTGAGCGAGCCGCGCTCGTCGATCAGCGCGGTCGCGTCGGGATGGTGGAGCGCGGCGGTGGCGATGCCGGTCGCCGGCGATGCCCCCCAGCGCAGGAAGGTGGCGCCGATCTTCAGCGCCCTGTCCGGCCGGATCGGCTCGAGGACGCCGGCTTCGCGCAGCACCCTGACCTCGAACGCTTTGTCCGAGGCCGCCTGCCGCGCCGCCGAGGCGATCGATCCGAGCCTGCCCATGAAGCAGCGAACCCTATTCGGTATCGATGGAAGCCACCGCTATGCAGGCGATTCCCTCGCCGCGGCCGATCCAGCCCATGCCCTCGTTGGTGGTCGCCTTGACGCTGACCCGGGCCGAGGTCGCGGCGGCGAGGACGCGCTCCATCTCGTCGCGGTAGGGCGCCAGGCGCGGCTCCTGGCAGACGAGCGTCGCATCGACGTTCTCGATCCGGCCGCCGATCGTGCCGACCACGGTGCGCAGCAGGTCGACCGAGTCGGCGCCGCGCCAGCGCTCCTCGTCGTCGGGGAAGAGGGCGCCGATGTCGCCCCGCCCGGCGGCGCCGAGCAGCGCGTCGATCACGGCGTGGGTGAGCACGTCGGCGTCGGAGTGGCCGGCCAGCCCGCGCTCGTGCTCGATCTCGACCCCGCCGAGGATCAGCGGGCGTCCCGCGGCGAAGCGGTGGCTGTCGTAGCCGATCCCGACGCTCATCGATCTAATCCTCGCCTACCCGGGCCGGCAGCGGCGCCAAACGGCGCTCGCGGCCTTCGTACACGGCGATCTCCCCCACCCCCAGCTCGGCGAGGAGGTCGAGCGCGCGGTCGTAGGCGAAACCGACCTGCTCGGGCAGGTGGGCGTCGGAGGAGAGGGCGAAGGGGGCGCCGGCCTCGGCGCAGATCGCGGCGAAGGCGGGCGCCGGGTAGAGCTCGCCGACGGGCTTGCGCAGGCCGGCGGTGGAGAGCTCGACCGCGACGCCGCTCTCGGCGATCGCCTCGACCGCCGGCTCGTAGAAGCGGCGCGGGTCGCCGCCGGGCAGCGGCCGGCCGCGCCCCCAGACCTTGACCAGGTCGGGGTGGGCGAGGACGTCGAAGAGGCCGGAGCGGGCGCAATCGGCGAGCGCCTCGAAGTAGCGGCGCCAGACCTCGTCCGCGCCGCCGGCCCCCTCCCAGACGTCCCAGCCCTCGTGGTCGACCGCCCGCTCGCCGAGGAAGTGGACCGAGCCGACGACGTAGTCGAAGGGGCGCGCGGCGAGCAGCTCGGCGGTGCGCTCCTCGGCGCCGGGGACGAAGTCGCACTCGATCCCGAGCCGCAGCCCGGCGCCGCGGACGAACTCGCAGTAGGCGTCGAGGTCGTCGCGCGCCTGCTCCCGCCAGAAGGGGTGGCGCCACAGCTCCAGCGCCTGGACGAAGCGGTAGACGTGCTCGGAGACGCCGAGCTCCTCGATCCCGGCCGCGGCGGCGGCCGCGCGGTAGCGCGCCACGTTCTCCTCGGTGAAGTAGCGCTCCGCCGTCGTCCCGGGCTCGTCGGGCCGCAGGTGCAGGTGGTAGTCGGTCAGCACCGGGACCACGTTATCCACCGCGAGCGCGAGTAGGCTCGGCTCGATGGTGCACCTGCGGATCGTCGTCCCCGAGTCGCTGTCGCCGCGCGCCGTCGACCTGCTCGAAGCGACCGAGTCGGTCTCGAGCCTGGCCGTGCTCGCGGGCGCGGCGCGCAAGCCGCGCGGCGACGTGATCCTCTGCGACGTCGCCCGCGAGGACGCCAGCGTCGTGATCGGCGACCTGCGCGAGCTCGGCGTGATCCGCGACGGCTCGATCTCCCTGGAGGAGATCGACTCGCAGCTCTCGGCGGCCGCCGAACGGGCGGAACGGGCCGCCGCCGGCACGCCCGGCGACTCGGTCGTCTGGGAGGAGGTCGAATCGCGCACCTCGGAGACGATCGAACTGAACGCCCACTTCCTCGCCTTCATGATCCTCGCCTGCCTGATCGCCTCGGTCGGGGTGATGCTCGGCCAGCCGGTGCTGATCGTCGGCGCGATGGTCGTCGGGCCCGAGTTCGGCCCGCTGGCCGGCGTCTGCGTGGCGATCGTCCAGCGCCGGCCCGAGGTCGCCCGGCGCTCGCTGAGGGCGCTCGCGGTCGGCTTCCCGGTCGGGATCACGGCGGCCTTCCTGCTCGGCCTGTTCGCCAAGTGGACCGGCCTGATCGGAACGGGCTTCGTGCTCGACGAACACGCCCTGACCGCGTTCATCTCCGAACCGACCACGTTCTCGTTCATCGTCGCCCTGTTCGCCGGCGTCGCCGGCACGCTCTCGCTGACCGCGGCCAAGTCGGGCGCCCTGGTCGGGGTGCTGATCTCGGTGACGACGATCCCCGCGGCGGCGGCGATCGGCGTCGCCTGCGCCTTCGGCGACTGGTCGAGCTGGCGCGGCGCGATGGCCCAGCTGGCGATCAACCTCGGCGCGATCCTGATCGCCGGCGTGGCGACGCTGCTGATCCAGCGCGGGGTCTTCCAGCGGCGCGAGGAGCGCCACCACAGCGACGACTCGCGCGCCCGCGCCGGCCTGCCGACCGACGCGCCGCCGGGGAGGGCGCGGTGAGCCGCGCCCGCCAGCTCGCGATCATGCTCGGCGCCTTCGCGCTGGGGACGGCGGCCGCCGCGGCGCTCGGCGCGATCGGCTTCGGCGTGGCCTTGGGGGTCGGCCAGATCTGTTTCGCCGCGGCGCTGGTCTTCGTATTACTGAGCGGCTGAGCGATCGTCGAGCAACATCCCGGCGACCTTCAGGTCCAGCGGCGTCGTCACCTTGACGTTCTCCGGCGAGGAGGGGTGGATCAGCACCCGTCCCCCCGCCGCCTCGACGATCGTCGCCTCGTCGGTCGCCGTCTCCACCCGACTCGGATCGGCCTCGAGCGCCCGGCGCAACACCTCGACCCGGAACACCTGCGGCGTCTGCGCCGCCCACAGAAAGTCCCGATCCAACGTCTCAACCACGCTCCGCTGTTCCTTTTCCTCGTTATCCGAGGAAAAGGAACAGCGGAGCGTGGGGGCGGCGCGCTTGATCGTGTCGGTTACGGGGACGGCGGCGATCGCGCCGTCCGCCTCGGGGTCGGCTAGCAGGGTGGAGAGGACGCCCTCGACCAGCTCGGGCGTGACGAGGGGACGGGCGGCGTCGTGGATCGCGACCAGCTCGGTGCCCACCGCCGCGAGGGCGTTCGACACCGACTGGGCGCGGGTGGCGCCGCCGTCGACGACGCCGAGGTCGTGACCGCCGAGGTCGTGCACGTGCCCGGGCGGGCAGGCGACGACGATCGAGCGCACGCCGCTTGCCGCCCGCATCGCGGCGATCGACCACTCGACCAGCGGCCGGCCGGCGAGGGGCACGAAGGCCTTCGGGCCGCCGGCTCCGAGCCTCTCGCCGGAGCCGGCGGCCGCGATGACCGCGGTGACGGACGCTGCCGCCGGGGCGGCGCTACGCGGTGGCGGCGAAGCGCTCCTCCAGCAGCCCGTCGAGGTACCCCTCCGCGCCCTCCTCGTCCTTGTCGAGCGCGTACATGAACTCCGAGGCGAGGATCTTCTTCGCCCGCGTGTACATCTGCTTCTCGCCGGTCGAGAGGCCCTTCTCCATCTCGCGGATCGCCAGGTTGCGGACGACCTCGGCGAGCTCGAAGACGTCGCCGGTCTTGATCTTCTCGCGGTTGTACTTGAAGCGCCGGTTCCAGTTCTTCGGCATCTCCGACACCTCGTCGGTGAGGACGGAGGTGACCTTCTTGATTTCCTCCTCGTCGATCACCCGCCGCAGCCCCGCCTTGCCGGCGTTTTCGCAGGGGACCATCACGGTGAGCTCGTTGTGGAGGATCTTGATCGTGAGGTACTCACGCTCCTCGCCCATCAGCTCACGCGCTTCTTTCTTCATCACCAGGCCGGCGCCATGATGGGGATAGACGACCTTGTCGCCCTCCTCGAAGTCGCACACGTACTCGACTTCCTCTTCGATGACGACCGCCTCGGTGGCCTCCTCTAGCTGGGGAATCGCTCTGCTCCTTTCGATTTGCGACGACCTCTGCCGGCCGTCAACTCTGTAAGTACCTGTCGACCAAGTCGACTTCCCGGAGCCTGCGCAGGCCCTCGCGGATGTCCTTGGCCCTCGTCTCGCCCACGTCCTCGACCGCCTCCAGGTCGGCGTCGGAGGCGGCCAGGACCTCCTCCAAGCCGCCGAGCTCGCGGACGATCTTCTGGACGACGAGCTTGGGGATGCGCGGGATGCGCCCCAGGATCCGGTAGCCGCGCGGCGCCACCGGGAAGTCGAGCGTGTTGAGCTTGCGGTCGTAGCCGAGCAGCTCGGCGAGGCGGCCGAAGTCGAGCACGTCCTCGTGCGGCAGGCGGGCCAGCGACTGCAGCGCGGTGGCCAGGTTCTGCTCGGTGTCCTCGACCAGGTAGTCGCGGATCAGCGCGCTCTTTTCGGCGGCGACGCCGACCATCGTCTCCTCCAGCTGCATCTCGATCAGGCGGCCCTCGGTGCCGAGCTCGACGATGTAGCGCTCGACCTCGACCGCCATCCGCGTCGTCAGCTCGGCGCGCTGGAGGGCGGTGAGCGCGTCGTAGAGGACGCCGCCGCCCTCGAACTCGAGCACCGTGAGGCGGTTGGAGACGTGTTCGAGCCGCTCGCGGTACTTCTCCAGCGTCGCCAGGCCCTGGTTGGCCTTGGCCAGCACCGCGGGGATCTCCTGGAGGATGTACTTGGTCCCCTCGACGTAGAGCGAGACGACGTCGCGGCGCTGGGAGATCGCGACGACCAGCGCCTTGGTCTGCTTGGAGACGCGCTCGGCGGTGCGGTGGCGGGTGCCGGTCTCCGAGGAGAGGATCGTCGGGTCGGGCATCAGCTGCACGTTGGCCCAGACGATCTTCGTCGCCTCGGCGTTGAGCACGATCGCGCCGTCCATCTTCGCCACCTGGTAGAGCATCGCCGGCGTGTAGTCGATGTCGAGCCGGATCCCGCCGGATAGCAGGTGGGAGATGTCGCCGGGGTCGCCGACGACGATCAGGCCGCCGGTGCTGGCGTGGACGATGTTGTCGAGCCCCTCGCGCAGCGCGGCGCCGGGGGCGACGACGTCCAGCGCCCGCAGCAACCGGGGGTCCTGGCGTTCCGCTAGTTCGTGAAGCTCATCGCCAGGTACGGAAGACATCTCCTCTAGGATGGCAAATTCCGCTCTGGAATGCGGTCTGGCTAATTCCTAGTGGAAAGGTCGGAGAGGATATTGTCAAGTCGATCGGTCACGCGCCGACCAGGTCGCGCTCGGGATCGATGTCCCAGCGGGCGCCGACCGCGGCAGCTCCTCGCTGAGCGGCCAGCGGTCGGGCCGCTCCTCCCCCTCGTGCTCGGGGCTGGCGCCCTTCAGCGCCATGCAGCCGGCGTTGTCGCCGATCGCGCGGATCGCCGCCACGTCCTCGTCGCTGAGCCGCTGCTCGGCCGGCATGTGGGCCAGCTCGACCCGCTTGGCCTCGATCGGGCAGGCGTCCGGGCCGGCCTCCTGGATCAGGGTCGGGACGACGCACTCGACCGCGGGGTGGGCGAGGTTCCACTGGCAGGCGAGCTGGATCGGCGTCAGCCGCGCCCGTTCGGCGATCGGCTCGAGCAGCGCCAGCTTCTCCAGCCCGGCCTCGATCCAGCCGTCGGGGCGGAACGCCCGGTGGTCGCCCTGGGCGAGCTCCATCCCCGGCCGCAGGTCGCCCCAGAAGAGGCCGCCGTAGTCGACCACCCGGGTGATCACGCGGACGTCGTTGCGCGCCGCGGCGTCGAGGCAGAGCTCGCCCGGCCAGGGCTCGAACGGGTTGAGGATGATCATCGCCCAGTCGATCCGCTCGCCGAAGCGCTCGATGCAGGAGATCAGGTCGAGCGTGAAGCCGTTGGCGGGGCCCGGGCGCGACGCCGATCTGCCCGGCGAGGCCCTCCTCGCGCAGCGCCGCCATCGCGTCCCAGACCGCCTCGCTGGAGTAGCCGGTGCGGTCGGGGTTGTGCAGCAGCAGCAGGTCGAAGCGCTCGGCGCCGAGCCGCTCGAGGCTGCGCTCGGTCGCCATCCGCAGGTAGTCGCCGTACTCGTCCGGCCCGCGCAGCCGCGGGTCGGTGAAGCGCGGGAAGCCGCGCGGCCCGTCGCGCTCGCCCGCGTAGAAGTCGTGGCCGACCGCGCCGACCAGCGAGTACTCGTCGCGCGGCACGCCGGCCAGCGCCCGGCCGACGATCCGGTCGGCCTCGCCCTGGCCGTAGGTGTCGGCGGTGAGCACCGTGTCGATGCCCTCGCCGGGCCGCAGCAGCGCCTCCAGCCGCTCCTCCTCGATCGCCTCGCCGAAGCGGATGAAGCGGCCGCCGCTCCAGCTGCCGAGCGCCGCCCTGCCCCGCCTCCCTCATTTGGTCGAGCTGTCGCCGACCTTCTCGGGCTCGGGCTGCTCGGGCTCGGGCTTTTTCTTCGCCGGCTTCTTCGGCGCGACGATCGTCAGCTTCAGCGGCTTGTCCTCGGCGTCGCCGGAGGGGTCGCGCTCGACCAGCACGGTCGAGCCGGGCGTCATCTGGCCCTGGCGCAGCACCTCGTCGGCGAGCGGGTCCTCGATGTAGCGCTGGATCGCGCGGCGCAGCGGCCGGGCGCCCATCGAGGGGTCCCAGCCTTTGTCGACCAGCAGGTCCTTGGAGTCCTCGCTCAGCTCCAGCTGCAGCTCGTGCTCGGCGACCTGGACGCGGACGCGGTTGATCATCAGGTCGACGATCTCCTTGACCTCGTCCTTGGCCAGCTTGTGGAAGACGATCACCTCGTCGATCCGGTTGAGGAACTCGGGCCGGAAGACTTTTTTCAGGTCGCCCATGATGCGGTTTTTCATGTCGCCGTAGGACATGCCGGTCTCGTCGGCGACGGTGAAGCCGATCGAGGTGTTCTTGGCGATCTCCGAGGCGCCGATGTTCGAGGTCATGATCACGATCGCGTTGCGGAAGTCGACCGTGCGCCCCTGGGCGTCGGTCAGCCTGCCCGTCCTCGAGGATCTGCAGCAGGATGTTGAAGACGTCCGGGTGCGCCTTCTCGATCTCGTCGAGCAGCAGCACGCTGTAGGGCTTGCGCCGCACGGCCTCGGTCAGCTGGCCGCCCTCGTCGTAGCCGATGTAGCCGGGCGGCGAGCCGACCAGGCGGCTGACCGCGTGCTTCTCCATGTACTCGGACATGTCGATCCGCACCAGCGCCTCCTCGTCGCCGAAGAGGAACTCGGCGAGGGTGCGCGCCAGCTCGGTCTTGCCGACCCCGGAGGGGCCGAGGAAGATGAACGAGCCGGCCGGGCGCTTCGGGTCCTTGATCCCGGCGCGCGAGCGGCGGATCGCTTTGGAGACGGCGGTGATCGCGACCTCCTGGCCGATCACCCGCTTGTGCAGCTCCTCCTCCATGCGGATCAGTTTCTTCGTCTCGGCCTCGGTCAGTTTGAAGACCGGGATGCCGGTCCACATCGAGACGATGTCGGCGATCTCCTCTTCGCCGACGTCGGGCCGCTCGGCCGAGTCGCCCTCCGACCACTCGTCTTCGAGCTGGCGCTTGCGGGTCGTCAGCTGGCGCTCGGTGTCGCGCAGGTTGGCCGCCTTCTCGAACTCCTGCGCCTCGATCGCGGCCTCCTTTTCGCGCCGCGTCTTTTCCACTTCCTCCTCGAGGTCGCGGTAGACCGGCGGCGCCGACATGCTCTTGATGCGCATCCGCGAGGCGGCCTCGTCGATCAGGTCGATCGCCTTGTCGGGCAGGAAGCGGTCGGAGATGTAGCGGTCGGCGAGCTCGGCGGCGGCGGCCAGCGCGTCGTCGGTGATGTTGACGCGGTGGTGCTGCTCGTAGCGCTCGCGCAGCCCCTCGAGGATCTTCACCGTGTCCTCGACCGAGGGCTGGTCGACCTTGATCTGGGCGAAGCGGCGCTCCAGCGCCGAGTCGCGCTCGAGGTATTTGCGGTACTCGTCGAGCGTCGTCGCGCCGATCGTCTGCAGCTCGCCGCGCGCCAGCGCCGGCTTGAGGATCGAGGCGGCGTCGATCGCGCCCTCGGCGGCGCCGGCGCCGACCAGGTTGTGGAGCTCGTCGATGAAGAGGATGATGTCGCCGCGCTGGCTGATCTCTTTCATCACCTTCTTCAGCCGCTCCTCGAACTCGCCGCGGTACTTCGAGCCGGCGACCAGGGCGGCCAGGTCGAGCGTGTAGATCTGTTTGTTGCGCAGCAGCTCCGGCACCTCGCCGTTGTTGATCCGCGCCGCCAGGCCCTCGACCACGGCGGTCTTGCCGACGCCGGGCTCGCCCAGCAGCACCGGGTTGTTCTTGGTGCGGCGGGAGAGGATCTGCATGATCCGCTCGATCTCGGTCTCGCGGCCGATCACCGGGTCGAGCTTGCCCTCCTCGGCGAGCTTGGTCAGGTTGCGGCCGAACTGGTCGAGCAGTTTCGAGCTCTTTTTGCCCGAGCCCTCGCCCTGGCCGCCCGCGCCGCCGCCCTGGCGGCGGCCGCCGGGACCCGACAGCATGCGGATCACCTCGTTGCGGATCTTGTCCGAGTCGGCGTCGAAGTCGAGCAGGATGCGGGCGGCGACGCCCTCGTTCTCGCGCACCAGGCCGAGCAGGATGTGCTCGGTGCCGATGTAGTTGTGGCCGAGCGAGAGCGCCTCGCGCAGCGCCAGCTCGAGCACCTTCTTGGCCCGCGGGGTGAACGGGATCTGGCCGGAGGTGACCTCCTCGCCGGAGCCGACGATGCGCACCACCTGCGAGCGCACGCGCTCGGTCGTGATGTCGAGAGACTCGAGGACGCGGGCGGCCAGGCCCTCCTCCTCGCGCAGCAGGCCGAGCAGGATGTGCTCGGTGCCGATGTAGTTGTGTTTCAGCGTGCGAGCCTCTTCCTGCGCCAGGACCACTACCTGTCGGGCTCGCTCAGTGAATCTCTCGAACAAAGGCTTCCTCTCTTGACCCTCTACAGGTCAAACGCGATTTGCGGTCGGAAGTACCGGAGACGCCCTTCGGTTATCGGGAAGCGCCCATCTGCCCCTTAAACGATACCGAGACCGCCCACCCGGCCTTGGGTCCCCGATTGCCGCTCGTAGCGGCTTTTTCGGCCGTTTCAGGAGCGCATCGCCGGGAAAAGGACGACCTCGCGCAGGCTGCGCGCTCCCGTCAGCATCATCGCAAGCCGGTCGATCGCCGAGGCCGACGCCGCCGGTCGGCGGCATTCCGTGCTCCAGCGCCTCGACGAACGCCTCGTCGTAGGGCTGCGCCTCCTCGTCGCCGCGCGCCAGCTCCTCGGCCTGCTGCTCGAAGCGCCGCCGCTGCTCGTCGGGGTCGTTGAGCTCGCTGAACGAGTTGGCGATCTCGATCCCGCCGACGAAGGCCTCCCAGCGCTCGACCAGGCCGGGCTCGGTGCGGTGCGCCTTGGCGAAGGGCGAGAGCTCGACCGGGTAGTCGACGACGAAGGTCGGCTGGATCAGCTGCGGCTCGACCGCCTTGGAGAGCAGGCCGTCGACCAGCTTGCCCCAGCCCTCGGCCGGGTCGGGCTCGCCCTCCATCGCCGCGGCCAGCGCCTCGCGCGTCGGGTGCTCGGCGATGTCGATCGCCGGCGCGCTCGCGGATCGCCTCGCGCAGGGTCACCCGCCGCCAGGGCGGCGCCAGGTCGATCTCGACCCCGTCGCGCTCGACCACGGTCGTGCCCAGCACCCGCTCCGCGACCTCGGCGACCAGCAGCTCGAGGTCGTGCGCGGTCTTCTCGTAGTCGGCGTAGGCCTCGTACCACTCGAGCATCGTGAACTCGGGGTTGTGCTTGTGCGAGACGCCCTCGTTGCGGAAGTCCTTGCCCAGCTCGTAGACCTTGTCGATGCCGCCGACGACCAGCCGCTTGAGGTAGAGCTCGGTCGCGATCCGCAGGTAGAAGTCGCGGTCGAGCGCGTTGTGGTGGGTGGTGAACGGGCCGCGCCAGGGCGCCGCCGTAGAGCGGCTGCAGGACCGGGCGTCTCGACCTCGACGAAGCCGTGCTCGTCGAGCCAGCGGCGGGTCTCGGCGATCGCCCTGGCGCGGATCAGCGAAGACGCGCCGGCTCTCCTCGTTGGCGAGCAGGTCGAGCTCGCGCTGCCGGTAGCGGGTTTCGACGTCCTCGAGGCCGTGGAACTTGTCGGGCGGCGGCCGCAGGCTCTTCGCCAGCAGGCGCCAGTGGTCGATCGCCAGCGAGAGCTCGCCGCCGCGCCGCGTCGCCAGCGCCGTCCCCTCGACCCCGACGAAGTCGCCGAGGTCGAGCTCGACCAGCGCCTCGAAGGCCTCGGCGCCGAGCTTGTCGGCGGTGGCGTGCAGCTGGATCTGGCCGCTGCCGTCGCGCAGGTCGAGGAAGGCCGCCTTGCCGTGGCCGCGCCGGGCGACGATCCGCCCGGCGACCCGGTGCCGCGAGTCGGTCTCCATCCCCGCCGCCAGCCCCGCGTGCGCCGCCCGCACCTCGCCGATCTCCTCCCGTTCCTCGAAGGAGTGCGGGAACGGGTCGATCGCCGGCCTCGCGGATGCGCTCCAGCTTCGCGCGCCGGTCGCGCAGGACGTCGGAGAGCTCTGCTCCTCTGGCTCGCTCATGAAGGCGCGAGCCTATCGGCCGCTACGCGCTCTCGATCTTGGTGATTTTGAATTTCTTCTTCGGGCCGCGCGGGCGTCTCGACCGCGACGATGTCGTTGCGCTTGTGGCCGAGCAGCGCCTTGCCGATCGGCGACTCGTTGGAGAGCTTCTGCTCGGCCGGGTTGGCCTCGGTCGAGCCGACGATCTGGAACTTCTGCGAGTCGCCGCTCTTCTGGTCCTTGACGTGGACGATCGAGCCGAAGCTGACGGCGTCGGTGTCGACGTCCTTCTCGTCGATCACGGTCGCGCGCCGCAGCCGCTCTTCGAGCTGGGCGATCCGCCCCTCGACCAGCGCCTGCTCGTTCTTGGCGTCGTCGTACTCGGCGTTCTCGGAGATGTCGCCGAACTCGCGCGCCTCCTTGATCCGTTCCGCCACCTCGCGCCGTTTGGCGGTCGACAGGTACTCGATTTCCTCTTTGAGCTTCTCGAGCCCTTCCGGGGTGATTACGGCTTGACGAGTCACTTTGCGCTGGACCTCGCTTCGGCTTTGCTGGACGGTTGTCTGTTCGGCCCGTAGACCGAAAAATGCCCGGGAACGACGCCTGCGGACGCCGCACCTGGGCCGGAAGTCGCGGGATTATAGCGAGGGCGTCAGCTCGGCACTCGGGGTTTTTGGGCGGCCGATCGGCGATCAGCTGCGCGCGCTGGGCAGGTCGGCGCTGCGCTGGAGCTCCTCGGCGACCTCCTCCGGGGCGCCCGAGCGCCTCGACGTACCAGGGGTAGAACTTGCGCAGGTAGCGGGCCGCGCGCTCGGGCCCCAGGTGCTCCTCGGCGCGGTCGACCGTCCACAGCAGCTCGGCGACGACCTCCTCGCGCGAGGGCGGCGTCGGTGCGGCGGCCGGTCAGCTGCTCGAACAGCCACGGGTTGCCGAGCGAGCCGCGCGCCAGCATCACCGCGGCGGCGCCGGACTCTCGGTAGGCGCGGCGCGCCGACTCGGCGTCGTCGAGGCCGCCGGAGACGATCACCGGCACGTCGATCCGCTCGACCAGCTCGCGGGTCAGCGCGTAGTCGGGGCTGCCCTTGTGCTTGATCGTCGCCGCCCGCGGGTGGAAGCCGATCGCCGCCGCGCCGCCCTCCTCGGCGAGGCGCACGGCGAGGTCGAAGCCGGAGCGGTCGCCGGGGCGCAGGCCGGAGCGCAGCTTCGCGGTGACCGGCAGGCCGCTGCCCTCGCGCGCGCCGCGCAGCAGGGCGAGCGCCAGCTCGGGGTCGGCGAGCAGCTCGACCCCGGCGCCGGTCTTGCGCACCTTGCGCACCGGGCAGCCCATGTTGATGTCGATCAGGTCGGCGCCGGCCTCGGCGGCGATCGCGGCGCCGGAGCGCATCACCTCGGGGTCGTGGCCGAAGAGCTGCACCGAGACGGGATGCTCGTCGGGGTGGATCCGCATCAGCTCGCGCAGCGTGCGCTCGTTGCGGTAGTGCAGGCCGAAGCTGGAGACCATCTCCGAGACGGCGAGCCCCGCCCCGTGCCGCTTCGCCTGCAGGCGCACGAACCAGTTGCCGATCCCGGCCAGCGGCGCCAGCAGGACGCGGTTGGGGATCTCGACGCCGCCGATCGCGAAAGGCGCGGTCAAAGGTGGCTGCGCCATCCCCGGACGCGGGAGCGAGGGCCTATCCATATCTGATTCCTTTAGGCCCTCGCGGGAGCAGAGGAGATGGCGCTTTTTTTATTTATTGCGGGCATGGATGAGACGCAGGCCCTTCAGGGTAAGCATCTCGTCCACCTCGTCGATCGTCTCCGCGAAGGGGACGACGACGCCGGCGAGGCCGCCGGTGGCGAGCACGTCGGCCTCGCCGAGCTCCTCTTCGATCCGCCCGACGACGCCGTCGATCATGCCGGCGAAGCCGAAGACGAAGCCCGACTGGATCGCGGCGCGGCTGGAGCGGCCGATCGCGGTCTCCGGGGCTTCGAGGTCGATGCGGCCGATGCGGGCGGCGCGGTCGATCAGCGCGGTGAGCGAGATCTCCAGGCCCGGCCCGATCGCGCCGCCGAGGTATTCGCCCTCGGCGGAGACGGCGTCGATGTTGATCCCGGTGCCGAAGTCGACGACGACGCAGGCGCCGGCGAAGCGCTCGTAGGCGGCGATCGCGTTGACCAGGCGGTCGGCGCCGACCTCGAGCGGGTTGTCGATGCGGATCGGCATCCCCGTCTTCACCCCCGGCCCGATCGTCAGGCACTCGGCGTCGAGGTAGCGCGCGGTCATCCGCTCGTACTGGACGCCGAGCGGCGGCACGACCGAGGAGACGCAGACCGCGTCGAGGTCGGCGAGGCCCATCTCGCAGAGCCCGAGCAGGGCGGCGATCTTCTCCGCCAGCTCGTCGCCGGTCGCGCCGGAGCGCGTCTGGAAGCGCCAGTGCTGCGCGAGGCGCTCGCCGTCGAAGGCGCCGAGGTGCGTCTGGGTGTTGCCGACGTCGACCGCGAGGAGCATGTCGGCTGCGATTATCGCCGGATCGGCCTGGCCGGGCAGCCAGGCGGGGGCGTTTGCGCATAGGATCGGCCGCCATGCAAGCGCGCCTCTTCGTCCTGCCGGCCTCCCACCCGGCCTTCACGGCGCGGCTGATGCTCGAGCACAAGGGCATCGAGTACAAGCGCACCGACCTGATGCCGGTGATCTCCAGGCTCGTCCTGCGCGCCGCTCGGCTTCCCCGGCGTCACCGTGCCGGCGCTGAAGATCGACGGGCGCAAGGTCCAGGGCTCGACGGAGATCTCCCGCGAGCTCGACCTGCTGGTTCCCGAGCCGCCGCTCTTTCCCGCCGACCCGGAGAAGCGCGCCGCGGTCGAGGAGGCCGAGCGCTGGGGCAACGACGTGCTCCAGCCGCCGCTGCGGCAGCTCCTCTGGTGGACGTTCAAGCGCGACCGCGGCGGGATGGAGAGCTACGCGGCGGGGGCGAACCTCGGTATCCCCGTTTCCGTGGCGATGAAGACGGCGACGCCGGTGATCGCGCTCTCGGCCCGCTTCAACGAGGCCGACGACGCGCACGTGCGCCGCAGCCTCGCCGAGCTGCCGGCGATGCTCCGGAAGGTCGACGAGCTGATCGAGGCCGGCACGCTGGGCGGCGAGCAGCTGAACGCCGCCGATTTCCAGATCGCCCCCACGCTGCGCCTGGCGATGACGCTCGACGACCTGCGCCCGGCGATCGAGGGCCGGCCGGCCGGCGAGCTGGCGATGCGCGTCGCGCCCGACTACCCCGGCCACACCCCGCCGATCCTGCCTCCCGCCTGGCTTCAACCGTTGCGCAGCGAGACTCCAGCGGCCTCCTGACACCGCTCGTTTTCGACTTTTTCCACACTGGGGTGTGGTCAAAGTCGAGAACGACGATCGACGCGTTCGCCCGGGGGGAGCGCGGCGAGGGCATCGGCAAGGCGGGCGCCGTTGGGGAGGGATAGGTCAGGGTCGAGCTCGAGCAGGGGGACGAGGACGAAGCGGCGGCTGATCACCTCGGGGTGCGGCAGGGTGAGGCGGTCTGTGCTCAGCTCGAGGTCGCCGAGCAGCAGCAGGTCGACGTCGAGCGGGCGCGGGCTGTGGCGGGGGGCGTCGAGCTGGCGGCCTCGCTCCACCTCGATCGCCTTGCAGAGGTCGAGCAGCTCTTCGGGATCGAGCCCGGTGCGGACGCGGATCGCGGCGTTGAGGAAGTCGGGCTGGTCGAGCAGCTCGCCGACCGGCTCGGTCTCATAGGCCGAGGAGACCGCCTCGACCTCGACCCCGCGCTCCGCCAGCGACTCGATCGCCGCCCGCAGGTGGCCCGCCCGGTCACCGACGTTCGAGCCCAGCCCCAGATACCCCGTCCGCGTTCGCTGTTTGTCAGGCATAGCGGGACAAAAGGCGAACGCCCGATGGGCCTCAGGACTCCTCGCCGTTCTCCTCGTCCTCGTCGGCGGCGCGCTCCTGTGTGACCTCGACGCCGACCTCCTGGATCGAGAGCGGCAGCGGCGGCTCGGGCTTGGAGGCGCGGACGCGTACCGACTCGCAGCCGTAGCGCTCGACCAGGCGCTCGCCGACGACCTGGGCGAGCCGCTCGAGCGTGCGGTAGCTGCGCTCGGTGGCGGCGAGGGCGACGATGTCGCAGACCTCGCTGTAGTCGACGGTGTCCTCGATCCGGTCGGTGAGCACGGCGTCGCAGTCGGGGACGTCGAAGGAGAGGTCGAACTCGAGCCGCTGGCCGACCTCCTGCTCGGCGTCGCTGACGCCGTGGTGGGTGTAGATCGAGATCCCGCGCAGGTCGACCTCGACCCGCGACTCGATCCCGTTGTCCTTCGGTTCCTCCATCGACATACGTAAGTCTCTCTGTTCCGCTGTTCCTTTGCCGCGTTATATAGGGCAAAAGGAACAGTGGAACGTCAGGAGGGGGTGAGAATGGCCTCGGCGACCCTGGTTGCCTGGGCGGCCTCGGCGACGTCGTGGACGCGGAGCACGTCGGCGCCCGCGGCGGCGGCGAGCACCGACGACGCCAGCGTCCCCCCGATCCGATCGTCGACCGCCGAGCCATCGATCTTGCCGATGAAGCTCTTGCGCGACGTTCCGACGACCAGCGGCCGCCCCAGCGAGCGCAGCTCGCCGAGCCGGCGCAGCAGCTCGAGGTTGTGCTCCAGCGTCTTGCCGAACCCGATCCCGGGATCGAGCCAGACCTTCTCCTCGTCGACCCCGGCGTCGATCGCCACCTGCATCCGCTCGGCGAGAAACGCCTTCACGTCCTCGACCACGTCGTCGTAGCGCGGGTCCTCCTGCATCGTCCGCGGGTCACCCAGCATGTGCATCAGCACCAGCGTCGCCCCCCGCTCGGCGCACAACCCCCCGATCTCCGGATCGCGCCGCAGGGCCGTAACGTCGTTGACGATCGACGCCCCGGCATCGAGCGCCGCCCTCGCCACGGCCAGCTTCGACGTATCGATCGAAACAGTCGCCGCCCCGGCAAGTCCCGCCACCACCGGCTCAACCCGCACCAGCTCCTCCTCCGCCCCAACCTCCTCAGCCCCAGGCCGAGTCGATTCCCCCCCCACATCCAAAATCCCCGCCCCGTCCCCCACAAGCTCAAGCCCATGCCCGATAGCGGCGGCGGCATCCAGATAAAGCCCCCCGTCCGAGAACGAGTCGGGGGTGACATTGACAACGCCCATCAACATAAAAACGCCACCTCCTCCGCTTCGCGTCCGGGGGTGGCGTCTACGCGCCATATCGGCGCCGCGCGCAGAGAATCAGATCGTGATGCGCGCTGATTTGGTTGCACAAACGAAGTATGGCGGGTGATCGAAAGGGCGGACGCGGGGCATCCCCCGGACTGGCGGATACTCAAAATGCCGGTCTAATTAGACCGGCATTTGTCAGGCCGGGGGATGCCCCGTGGCCGCTCCCGCTCAGCTCGCGTCGCCGCCGGCGAAACCTGGCCGCGGGCGCGGATTCGGGCGGGCGCCCTCGCGGGCCGCCCGTTCGGGCTCCGGCGCCGGCTCGACCGGCGCCGTCGGCTCCTCCTCGTCGGCGAAGACCTCGTCCTCCGGCTTGCCGTCGAGCAAGGCGACGAACTGATCGGCGTCGATCGTCTCCCGCTCGAGCAGGATCTTGGAGATCGTGTCGAGCTCCTCGCGCTTCTCGTTGAGCAGGTCCTTGGAGGTCTGGTGGGCGGCCTCGACGATGCGGCGGATCTCGTCGTCGATCTCGCGCGCGATCTCGTCGGAATAGTCGGGTTCGGCGCTGAATTCGCGGCCGAGAAAGGGCTGGCCGCGATCATGGCCGAAGACGCGCGGGCCGAGCCGCTCGGACATGCCGAAGCGCATCACCATCTGCTTCGCCGTCTCGGTCACCTTCTCGAGGTCGTTCGAGGCCCCGGTGGTGATCTCGCCGAAGACGATCTCCTCGGCGGCGCGGCCGCCCAGGGTCATCGCCATCGTGTCGGTCAGCTCGGCGCGGCTGGTCAGGAACTTGTCCTCGGTCGGCAGGCTGATCGTGTAGCCGAGCGCCTGGCCGCGGCTGATGATCGAGATCTTGTGGACCGGGTCGCAGTTGGGCAGCAGGTGGCCGACGATCGCGTGGCCGAGCTCGTGGTAGGCGGTGATCAGCCGCTCCTTCTCGCTCATCACCCGGGTCTTCTTCTCCGGGCCGGCGATCACCCGCATGATCCCCTCCTCGAGCTCGAGCATGGAGATCTCGCGGCGGCCGGAGCGGGCGGTCAGCAGCGCCGCCTCGTTGATCAGGTTGGCGAGGTCGGCGCCGGTGAAGCCGGGCGTCTGGCCGGCGAGCGCGTCGAGGTCGATGTTCTTGGCGAGCGGCTTGCCGCGGGTGTGGACCTCGAGGATCTTCTTGCGGCCCTTGCGGTCGGGGCGGTCGACGACGACCTGGCGGTCGAAGCGGCCGGGCCGCAGCAGCGCCGGGTCGAGGATGTCGGGCCGGTTGGTGGCGGCGATCAGGATGATGTTGTCTTTCATCTCGAAGCCGTCCATCTCGACGAGCAGCTGGTTGAGCGTCTGCTCGCGCTCGTCGTGACCGCCGCCCATGCCGGCGCCGCGGTGGCGGCCGACGGCGTCGATCTCGTCCATGAAGATGATGCAGGGCGAGTTCTGTTTCGCCTGCTCGAAGAGGTCGCGCACGCGGCTGGCGCCGACGCCGACGAACATCTCGACGAAGTCCGAGCCGGAGATCGAGAAGAAGGGCACGCCGGCCTCGCCGGCGACGGCGCGGGCGAGCAGCGTCTTGCCGGTGCCGGGCGGGCCGTAGAGCAGGACGCCCTTGGGGATGCGGGCGCCGAGCGACTGGAATTTCTTCGGGTTCTCGAGGAATTCCTTGATCTCCTGCAGCTCCTGCACCGCCTCGTCGACCCCGGCGACGTCGCGGAAGGTGATTTTCGGCGCGTCGACCGACATCCGCTTGGCTTTCGATTTGCCGAAGTTCATCACCCGGCTGCCGCCGCCCTGCATCTGGTTCATCAGGAAGATCCAGAAGCCGAAGAAGAGGACGAAGGGGAGGATGTAGGTGAGCAGCGAGAGCAGGCTGGAGCCGCCGGTGCCGTGGACCTTGGTCTTGACGTCGTTCTGTTCGAGCTGCTTGACCAGGCTCGCTTCGGCGTCGGGCGGGTAGCCGGTGGAGAAGCTTTCGCCGTTGGACTGCTTGACGTCGAGGGTGCTGTCCTTGACGTTGACGTTGACTTCTTCGATCCGGCCGCTTTCGATCAGGCCGCTCTTCTGCTTGATCAGTTCGTTGTAGGTGGGCGATTCGGTGCTCGGCCCGGGGCTGATCACGCGCTGGGCGACGAAGGCCAGGATGACCACCAGCAGGATCGGGAAGGCCGCGCTTTTGAAGAAACGCTTCACAGGGAAAATTCAGCGTACCAGGGCGGTTTCAGCCGCCCCGGGGGATTTGCCGGCCGGCCATCACTCGTTCAACGCGGCGACGTGGTCGAGGTTGCGGTGGCGCTGCGCGTGGTCGAGGCCGTAGCCGATCGCGAAGCGGTCGGGGATGCGGAAGCCGACGTAGCGCGGCTCGAGGTCGACGCGCAGGCGGTCGGGCTTGGTCAGCAGCGCGCAGGCCTCCAGCGAGGCGGGCGAGCGGGCCCTGAGGTTGCGCATCAGGTAGTGGAGGGTGAGGCCGGAGTCGATGATGTCCTCGACGATCAGCACGTGGCGGCCCTCGATCGGCGCGTCGAGGTCCTTGAGGATGCGGACGACGCCGGAGGAGTCGGTCTGCGAGCCGTAGCTGGAGACCGCCATGAAGTCGATCTCGCAGGCGACGTCGAGGTGGCGCATCAGGTCGGCGAGGAAGATCACCGCGCCCTTGAGCACGCCGACCATGAACAGGTCGCGGCCGGCGTAGTCCTCGCTGATCTGGCGGCCCAGCTCGGCGACCCGCCGCTGAAGATCCTCGCCGGAGACGAGCGTCTCCCCGATCGCGTCCGCGCTCATGGTGGGGAACCTACCTACCGCTCGGCGCGCAGGACGCCCCGCTCGGCGACCGCGCGGACGCCGCCTCCGAGGTCGAGCATCGCGACGCCGGTGCGGCGCAGGGCGGCGACCTGCTCGGCGCGGTTGGCGGCGCCGGCGACCGGGCGGCCGGCGGCGCGGTCGGCGAGCCGCTGGACGACGAGGCGGCGCAGGGCGGGCGGCAGCTCGGCGAGGCGCTCGAGGGCGATCGCGCCGCCATCCTCGAGCTCGGCGGCGACGAGCGCATCGAGCACCTCGGCCTCGTCGCGCAGCAGCTCGGCGGTGCGCAGCACGTTGCGGGCGGCGGCGGGATGGACCTCGGCGAGCGCCGCGGCGAGGCCGTGGCGGACGCGGTTGCGGGCGTAGGCGGTCGCGTCGTTGGAGGGGTCGTCGCGCCAGGCCAGGCCGCGCTGCTCGCAGTAGGCGGTGGTCTGCGCCCGGGTGAAGCCGAGCAGCGGCCGCGCCAGCCTGCCGTCGCGCGGCTTCATCCCCAGCAGCGCCCGCCGGCTGGGCGAGGAGGCGAGCCGGTAGAGGATCGTCTCGACCTGGTCGTCGGCGGTGTGGCCGGTGACGATCAGCGCGTCGCCCCGCTCGGCCAGCCGCGCCGCGGCCGCGTAGCGCGCCTCGCGCGCCCAGGCCTGGAGGTTGCCGGGTCCCTCCGGGCGCCGCGGCCGCTCGACCTCGAGCCGCACGCCGAGCCGCGCGCAGAGCGCCGCGCAGTGCTCCTCGTCGGGGCCGGAGCCCTCGCGCAGGCCGTAGTTGACGTGCAGGGCCGTGACCGGCTCGGCGCCGAGCAGCCGCGCCGCGAGGTCGAGCAGGCAGACCGAGTCCCGCCCGCCGGAGAGCATCGCGACCACGGGCGTCCCCGGCGCCAGCATGCCGCCCTCGCGCACCGCCTCGAGCATCGCCTCGCTCTCCATATATGGACAGTGTTACGCGCGGTGGACGAGGTAGAGCGGGGTCGCCACCGGGAAGCCCTTGAGGTGGACCTCGCCGATCGGCTCGCAGGCGAGGCCGCGCTCGCCCAGCGAGCCGGTGACGCTGTCGGTGACCAGCACCTCGCCGGCCTGGGCGCGGCCGACGACGCGGTGGGCGAGGTTGACCTGGGTGCCGAAGTAGTCGCCGTCGCGGTAGACGGCGTCGCCGCGGTGGACGCCGACCCGCGGCCGCGGCCGGTCGGGGAAGCGCTCGAGCAGGCCGACCGCCCACTCGGTCAGGGCGCTCGGCTCGGGCGAGACGACCATCACCTCGTCGCCGATCGTCTTCACCACGGCGGCCTCCGGCGGCAGCGTCGCCTCGACCGTCTCGACGAAGTTCTCGATCACGTCGAGCGCCTCGCGCTCGCCCTCCTCCTCGGTGTAGCGGGTGAAGCCGGAGAGGTCGATGAAGCAGAGCGTGATCGGCACCTGGCCGAGCTCGGAGAGCGGCGCCGCGAGGTCGGTCTCCATGTGGCCGACGACGTCCTGCTCGAGGAAGAAGCGCAGGTAGCGCCGGTGCAGGTACTCGGTCAGCGGCCCCGAGAGCGGCAGCACGTCGCCGGCCAGCTCGCCCATCTCCTCGGCGATCTCCAGCTCCGGCAGGGCGTCGCGAATCATCGGTTCGTGCACGTAGAGGTGGAAGAGGCGGACCTCGGCGTCGGCGATCCGCCGCAGCGACTGCACGTAGACGCGGACCAGCTGGAGCAGGGCGACGAGCGGCAGGCCGGCGGCGAGCACGCGGGCGATGTGGCGCAGCGCCGTCAGGTCGTCGCGGGTGAGGTGCCGCTCGCGGCCCAGCGGCGTGCCGAGGATGACGAGGACGCGCTCGATCAGCTCCGGCTCCAGCCCGGTCTCGCGCGCCGCGTCCTCGACGCCGATCAGCTCCTCGCGGTCGGGCAGCAGCTCCTCGACGTAGCCGAAGGCGAGGCGCCCCTCACGGCCGGCCCGCTTCAGCTCGGCGAGCGAGTGGCCGCGTTCGCGCATCCGCGCGACGACGCGCGCCTGCGCCGCGGCGGCGGCCGTCCAGCGCCCGCGCCGCACCGGCACGACCCCCTCCTCCGCCCAGCGCTTCAGCGTGCTGGCCGGAACGCCGGAGCGGCGGGAGGCTTCGCTCAGGGAGATTCGCTCGTCGGCCATCGGGCGCACACATCTTCGCGCTTCTCCTCGAGACCGGCCCGCCGGTGCGAGGATGCGGCGCGATGCCGGCCCGCCTCAAGCCGACCGCCGCGATCGCGCCCGCCGCGATCCTCGTCGGCGACCCCGGCCGCGCCCTGCTGCTCGCCCAGGAGCTGCTGGAGCAGCCGAAGATGAGCAACCACGCGCGCGGCCTCTGGGGCTACGGCGGCCGCACCCCGCAGGGCGAGGAGCTGACGATCCAGGCGACCGGCATGGGCGGGCCGAGCGCCGCGATCGTGCTGGCCGACCTGGCGGACCTGGGCGTGGAGCGCGTCGTCCGTGTCGGGACATGCGTGGGGGCCGTCGGGCAAGCGACCCTCGGCGAGCTGCTCTTGCCCGGCAGAGCCATAGCCAGCGAGGGCAGCGCCTCCTCCTTCGGTCTTCAGCCGGGGGAACCGATCGAGCCCGACCCGGAGCTCTCCCGTCGCTTGCGGCGCTCAGGGGCAAGGGAAGCTCCAGTCGCCAGCCTGGACACGATGCCCATCGGGACCGAGATCCCCGCGGGGATCGTCGCGGCCGACATGCAGACGGTCGCGGTCCTCGCAGTTGCGCGACGGCTGGAGATCGCGGCAGCCGCCGTTCTCGTCGTCAGCGAGGTCGACGGAGACCAGCTCGACGAGGAGACGCTCGCCGTGGCCGCGAGGAGAGCCGGCCGCGCCGCGGAGAAGGCTCTATCTAACCCTCGACTTCAGGCTTAGACTGTCGCAGATCGCGGCGCAGGGCGCCGACCTCGCGCACGGCTCGGTCGAGCTCGTCCTCGACCTCGTCGAGGCGCTGCGAGAGCGAGCGCAGGCGCCGCTCGAGCCGCTCGACGTCGCCCGCCGAGGGCAGGTTGAGCGCCGCCATCGCCGCGTGCTGGGCCTCGGCAGCCCGCTCGCGGGCGCCGAAGGCCGCGGCGACGGCGTTCTCCAGCACGTTGCTGTCGAGCAGGGCCTGCGCCAGCTCGCCGATCGCCTGCTCGCTGCGCGCCCGCAGGCTCTCCTGATCGTCGCCGTAGCCGCTCTCCGAGCTCACCCGCGACACCTTAGAGATCCGGCTCCGCGGGCGGGCCTCCGCCTTGCGTAACGAGTTCTTCACCGCCGCATCCGAAGCGCCTGAAAAGCTGCTGGGCGACAGGCATGGGACAGTCGTTGATTAAGGCCATGTTGGGGGGCGGCGCGGCGCATTGCGCGCCCCCGCGCGACTCAGTAGCTTGGACTGGCTTCATGCTCGGGGAGAGGGTGGACACGGGCGGGGACTCGCTCGTGCACACGAGGAGCAGAGGCGCCGTCGCATGAGACAAAAGCTCGCACTGATCATCGCCCTGGCGGGGTTCGGAATCGTCACCGCGCTCGGCGTCGGCATGGCCGGCGCGGACTCGCAGGCCGGCCTCGGCGAAGGCCAGGCGACCGAAGCCCTGACCACGACCCCGGCGCTGAGCGCTTCGCCGTCCGCCGAAGCGCCGGCCTGCTCGAACGGCGTCGACGACGACGAAGACGGGCTGACCGACCTCGAAGACCCCGACTGCGAATCGCCCGCCGACGAAAGCGAGCGGCCGGAAGAAAAGGGGACGGGAGAAGAAGCGAAGCCCTCGCCGGCCGCGGGCCAGGCCGGCGCGGCGGCCGAAGAAGGCGGTGGGGGAGCCGGAGTCCAGAGCGGCGCCGCGCTCGACGCCGCCGAAGCGGAAGCCGAAGCCGGCGCCGGCGCGAAGCGCAACCAGGGCATCTCGGCGACCAACGCCAGCGGCGGCGGGACCAGCGCGCCTCCCGCGACCGCCGGCGCGCAGCCGCTGAAGCAGGGCCCGGACGGCGGCTCGCAGTTCGGCCCCGGCGGCGCCCCCACCGCGGCCAACCCCAACGCGACGATCGCCAGCTTCGGCCCCGCCCCGATCGGCGTGCCGAACTTCCTCATCGACTCCTTCGAGATCCCGCCCTTCCTGCTGCCGATCTACCAGGCCTGCGGAACCGAGTACGGCATCCCCTGGGAGGTGCTGGCGGCGATCAACAAGATCGAGACCGACTTCGGCACCAACCTCGGCACCTCCACTGCCGGCGCGGTCGGCTGGATGCAGTTCCTGCCTCAGAGCTGGCGGGAATACGGGCTCGACGCCAACGGCGACGGGCGCAAGGACCCCTACAACCCGGTCGACGCGATCTGCGCCGCCGCCCACTACCTGGACCTGGCGGGCGGGCGCAAGGACCTCTACCACGCGATCTTCGCCTACAACCACGCCGACTGGTACGTGCAGGAGGTGCTGCTCTACGCGCGCGCCTACGGCAAGCTGCCGACCGAGCTGGTCGGCTCGCTCACCGGCCTTACCGAAGGCGCCCACTTCCCGGTCGCCGCCGACGCCCGTTACGCCGAGGAAGGCCCGGCGCAGGCCTCCGGCGCAAGCTCCACCTCCCCGACCCCGCACGGGATCGAGATCTACGCCGAAGAGGGCTCGCCGGTGGTAGCGGTCAACGACGGGGTGATCGCCAAGCTGGGCCGCTCCAAGCGCCTCGGCCGCTACGTGATCCTGCGCGACGCCTACGGCAACCGCTACACCTACGCGCAGCTCGGCGCGCTGGTGCGCAAGCGCCGCCTGGTCGTGACCCAGAGCGGGGCCGAAAAACAGGTCCCGGTCGACAGCCAGAACATCCGCCCGCGGCTCTACGCGCTGCCGGGGCGCAGCGGCGGCGAGCACAAGGCGAGCGCGAGCGTCGACGCGGCCGCCGCGCGGGGGGCCGACGGAACCCTCAGGGTCGGCTCGAGGGTTATAGCCGGGACGGTGCTGGGCAAGGTCGGCGGGCGCGAAGACAGCGCCGACCCGCACCTCGACTTCGCGATCCGCCCGGCCGGCAAGGGCGCCCCGAGGATCGACCCCAAGCCGATCCTCGACGGCTGGAAGCTGCTCGAAGCGACCGCGATCTACCGCGCCAAGGGCAAGAACCCGCTGAGCGCCGACCTCAGCGGGGCCGGCGTGCTGCTGCTTCCCAAGGAGGCGCTGGTGCAGCGCGTGCTGGCCGACGAACACCTGGACATCTACGAGTGCGGGCGCACCGACATCGCCACCGGCAAGATCGACCGCCGCGTGCTGGCGGCGCTCGAGTACCTCGTCTCCAAAGGCTTCGACCTGACGATCACGGCGCTGGAGTGCGGCCACAGCTACCTGACCAGCTCGGGCAACGTCTCCGAGCACTCGACCGGCGACGCGGTCGACATCGCCGAGATCGACGGCGTGCCGGTGACCGGCCACCAGGGCCCGGGCACGCTCGCCGACCAGCTGATCAAAGACGTGCTGGCGCTACAGGGGACGATGCACCCCCACCAGGTGATCTCGCTCGAGGACCTGCCCGGCGAAACCAGCTTCGCCCTGCCCGACCACTACGACCACGTGCACATCGGCTACCGGCCGGCCGGGGGGCCCTTCGGCGGGGAAGAATTCGACGCTCTGCTGAAGCCGAAGCAGTGGCTGCGGCTGACCAAGCGCCTGGAGGGCATCGAAAACCCGAAGGTGCCGACGGCGCCCTCGCGGTTCGCGCTGCCCGACAAGCGCAAGGGCCGCTGAGCCAGCGCTTCGGATTCGTCCAGCTCGAGCTCGCCGGCGAGCTCGGCCTTCCCGACGGCCGCTACCTGGCGCGCGACGAGGTCGGCGAGCGGGTGCTGGTCGTCGAGACGCTCGGCGCCCCCCCACCCCCGCGCCGCCGCCGCCGTCGTCCCAAGGGGGCCGACCCCGACGCCGAGCCGGCGCCGCTGCCATTGACCCGAATCACGGTCGTGCGGGCGCACGAGCCCTTCGATTCCCCCGAGCAGGCCGAGCGCTGGCTGGCGGAAGCTCTCGCCGACGAGGACTCGATCGACGCCACGATGGCGGAAGCCCTCACCCTGCTCAATCGAGCCCTCCACGCTCAAGCCGTGGCAAGCGCCAACCCACTGGGCCATGGGCTGCATCCCGAGAACGCCGCCACGGTGCGGATCGGCCACGGCAGCGGCAAAGAGGTCGCCTCGGGCCGCTTCACCGCCGCCCGCGAGGTCGACGTTCGCGGCGGCGGATCGCGCCGGCGGCGGCGCGAGGAGGACCTGCGCCCCCAGGAGCGCATAGCCGCCCTCCTCGGCGGCCGCGAGCAGCTGGACGCCTGCGAGACCCTGCTCCTCCGAGCCCGCGCCGACCTAGACGCCAACCGCCGTCCCGAGGCAGCTCTCCAACTCCGCGTCGGCCTCGAGGCGCTCCTGGTCGAGCTGGACGGCGCACTGTCCGACCCCGGCCACACGGAGGACATGGCAACGCTGCAAGCCCGCCGCAAAGAGGCGGGAGAGGCGGCAAACGCCGCGCTGCACGGCGACCTCTCCCTCGAGCAGGAGCGCAGCGTCAGCGAGCTGCTCGAGCTCTGCGAGCGCGTGTTGAGACGTCGTCGAGTGCTTGGTTAGAGAACTAGCTGCCGGGAGACGACGGCGTCCTGAAGGGAGCCGGCGATGTGATGCGCTTCATCGAGGGCGATCCCTTCCAGCGAGGGAATCCCGATCACGGTCAGCCCGGCTGCCCGGGCCGCGGCGACCCCCGTCGGCGAGTCCTCGAGGGCGACGACCTCGGGGCCGGCCGCGACGCCGAGCCGCCGGCAGGCCTCCAGGTAGGGGTCCGGCGCGGGCTTCGGCGCGGCGACCTCGTGGGCGCTGACGACGACGTCGAAGCGGTCGTGGAAGCCGGCGATCTCCAGCGAGCGTCGGACGAAGACGAGCGGCGAGTTGGAGACCAGGCCGAGCGGCGTGCCGCGCAGCTTCAGCGAGTGGAGCAGCTCGCGCGCGCCGACCATCGCCTCGACCCCGTGCTCGAGCTCGGCGACGACCAGCCCGTTGAGCTCCTCGATCAGGGCGCCGGCGCGCCCCGGCTCGGCCAGGCGGCGCTCGAGGATGCCGCCGGCGATCTCGGCCGAGGCGCCGACCAGCTCGCGCTTGTCAGCCGCGGTGAACTCGAGCCCGCGGCGCTCGAAGAGGTCGCGCTCGGCCCGCGTCCAGACCGACTCGGTATCGAGCAGCAGGCCGTCGTTGTCGAAGACGACGGCTGTCGGCGGCGAAGAAGTCACGCCGGGATCATCCCGAAACTGCACTCAACTGTTCCTTTTCCTCTATATACGAAGGAAAGGAACAGCTGAGCTAATAGGGTTCGGGGGTGCCCTTTCACGTCGAGATCAGAGGCAGCCTCAACCACGCCCGCGCCTTCAACCTCGACCTCGATGAGCTGCGGCGCACGGTGCTCGAGCCGTGGCTGACCAACCGCCCGGTCGAGCTCGGCGAACGCGAGTGGCCGCCGGAGGAGAGCTCGCTGCGGATCCTCGAAGGCCGTCACCTCGACCCGCCCGACCTCTCCTTCGGCCAGGGATGGGCGAACGCCGAGCGCGCCTCCGAGGACGTCACCCGGCGGCTGCTGACCGAGACCGAGCCGCCCAACCTGCCCGACGCCTTCGTCGTCGAGTCCGACCTGCCCGAGGCGACGGTGGCGGAGATGCTGAGCGGCCAGCAGGCTCAGCCGGTGCCCCTGGGCGACGCCGAGAAGAGGCTCGACGGCCGCGACCCGGAGGTCGCGGCCGTCATCCTGGTCACGAAGCGCCGAAGCTGAGGGCGACGCCCCGCGGCACGACCATCACCGGGTAGGTCGCCGCCTCGACGGCGTAGTCGCTGGAGGCGCTGAGGGTGACCCTGCCCTGCGGCGACTCCGGGCGGGAGCCGACGACGAGGAAGTCGACCGGCCTGTTCTCGAAGGCGACGACGCTCGCCCCCAGCGCCGCCGCGAGGCTGTCGGCGCTCGCCCGGGCGGCCTCGTCCCCCTCGTCGACGACGCCGACCGTGCCGACGCCCGCGTCGGGGCTCTCGCGGAAGCCCGCCGGGGCGACCGCGACCGTGGCCGGCCCCCCCAGCAGGAGTTTGTGGGCCGAGATGCCCGGCTTGACGAGACCGGCCGCGGTCCTGTATTCGGACCCGAACACGATCACGTCGGCTTCCTCGGCTTCCACCAGGTCGGAGAGGCCCGTGCTCGTGTTCGGGTTGACGACCACGCGCCGCGCGATGTCCGGATCGCCGGCCGCGGCGGCGCCGCGGGCGAGCAGCTCTTCGGCCTCCCGCTGCTCGAGCGATTCCCCGTAGGAGTGACGGACGTAGGCGAGCTCGAGCTCCGCGCCCGCCCCGGCCAGAACCTGGCCGAGGGCGAGCGCGTCGCGGTCGTTGTCGGTGTCGTCGTAGGAGACGATCACCCGGAGGGCCATCAGACCCCCCCTCCGGGGGCGGGCGCCGGCGGCGGGGCGACCGGCCGGGACGGGGGCATCCCGTCGGGGTAGCCCAGCGAGGGCACGTCCGACGGGTACACCTCGTGCCCGTGGACGGCGAGGTCGCCCGTCTCCATGTCTTCCTCGGTCATCCTGAGCGGCACGAAGATGCCGACGATCTTCAGCAGGATGTAGGTCATGATCGCCGAGAATACGATGATCCAGAGGGCGGTCAGCGCCTGCCACTTGAGCAGCTCCAAACCGCCGCCCGAGATCAGGCCTTCGTGTTCGCCGCCCATCGCCACGTTGGCGAAGATGCCGACGAGCAGGCCGCCGGCGACGCCGGCGAAGCCGTGCGTGTAGACGACCCCGAGGGTGTCGTCGACGTTGCGGAACGGCGCCGTGCGGCTCAGGTAGTTGAGCGCCAGGTAGACGATCATGCTGGAGACGACGCCGATGACGATCGCGCCCCAGCCGTTGACGAAGCCGGCGCCGGGCGTGATCGCGACGAGGCCGACGATCATCCCGTTGACGGAGCCGATCAGGCTCGGCTTGCGGCCGGTCAGGTAGTCCATCGCGACCCAGACCAGGAACGCCACCGCGGTACAGATGTTGGTGTTGAGCACCGAGGCCGAGGCGACTTCGCCGGCGCTGTACCAGTCGCCGCCGTTGAAGCCGTTCCAGCCCATCCACAGCAGGCCGGCTCCGACGGCGACCATCGCCAGGTTGTTCGGCGCGTCGACCTCGCGGTCGCGCTGCAGGCGCGGGCCGATCACGGCCGCCGCGACGAAGCCCGAGACGCCCGCGGCGAGGTGGATCACGTAGCCGCCCGAGTAGTCGACCGCCCCGTGCTGGGCGAAGAAGCCGCCGCCCCAGATCAGGAAGGCGTTGATCGTGTAGCAGAACAGCGTCCAGAGGGCGACGAACGGGATCCACGCCTTGAAGTTGATCCGGCCGAGCACGGAGCCCAGCATGAGGATCGGCGTGATCGCCGCGAAGACGATCTGGAAGTAGGCGAGCGTCGACTGCGGGAAGAGGAATTCTTCTTCCGCCAGCTCAGGGATGTGCGCCTGTCCCAGCAGTTCGTGGCTGCTCAGGATCGATCCGGGCTTGCCCCAGAAGTTCCCGAAGAAGCCGCTGTCGGCCAGGTGGATCGGCTCGCCGAAGCCCATCTTGAAACCGACGAGCACCCAGAGGACGAGCACGATCGCGAAGGCGACGAACGCCATCATCATCGAGTTCACCGACCAGCGTTTCTGCATCACGCCGCCGTAGAGGACCACCAGACCGGGGACGCTCATCAAGCCCACCAATGTCGCGGCGGTCATCTGCCATGAGTTGGCGCCTTCGCTCAACCATTCCATAGAGGAGTTCGTTCCTTTCTCGACTTAGGTGCTTCTCGGATCGCTACACCCTGCCGCCGAGATCTCCCCGTCACTACGTACACGTGTCTAAAGATCGGCGCCGATCGTTCGCCCAACTGTCGGTGGCGGCGCCGGGCATGGCGCGCCTATCATGCGCGCCATGCCCCTGGAAGGACACTACGAGCGGCAGACCACGCCGCTGCGCAAGCTCAGCCCGCGCGAGATCAAGGCCGCCTCGGCCGCCCTCCTGGTCACCCTCGTCGCGATCCTCGCGGTCGTCGCCGTCACGGCCGGGGACAGCAACCCGCCGACGCCGATCGGCTGCATCCGCGCCAACGTCGCCGGCGTCGTCGGCGCCGAAACGATCAGCGGCTGCGGCGCCGAAGCGGAGGCGAAGTGCGCCCACGCGGCGCTCTACGACAGCCCGCGGGCGCGCGGGGTCGTCGCCGAGTGCGAACGCCAGGGCGTCAGGTTCTGAGCGGCGGCGCCCCGCGCCGCTGAGGAGCTAGCGGCCGCTCCACTTCGGGGTGCGCTTGCCGAGGAAGGCGGCGATGCCCTCCTTGGCGTCCTCGCTGGCGAAGGCGGCGGCGAAGGCCCGCTTCTCGGCCTCGATCCCCTCGTCGAGGTCGCCCTTGTGCGAGGCGCTCTTGATCTGGCCGCGCGCGACCGGCGCCTGGGCGGCGAGCTTGCGCGCCCACATCAGCGCCGTCTCGAACAGCTCGTGGTCGGGCACGACGCGATTGGCGAGGCCGAACTCGAGCGCCTCGCCGGCGAGGATCGCCTCGCCGGTCAGGTTCATCTCCAGCGCCTTGTTGGGGCCGACCAGGCGCGGCAGCCGCTGCGTGCCGCCGAAGCCGGGGACGATGCCGAGCTTGATCTCGGGCTGGCCGAAGACCGCCGCCTCGGCGGCGACCCGCACGTCGCAGGCCATCGCCAGCTCGCAGCCGCCGCCGAAGGCGATCGAGTTGACGGCGGCGATCGTCGCCGTGCTGTCGGCGCCGAAGTCGCGCAGCAGCGCGTGCGCGGTGTGCAGCAGCTCCTCGCCGGCGCCCTCGTCCATCTGCGTGAACGCCTTGATGTCGGCGCCGGCGGAGAAGACGACCGGGATCGAGGAGGCGACGACCATCGCGCCGACTCCGTCCGCGGCCTTGACCTTCTCCCAAACGGTCCCGAGGTCGCGGATCACGTCGGGCGAGATCGCGTTCATCGGCGCGTTGGCGAGCCAGGCGATCGCGACGTCGCCGCGCGTCTCCAGCTTCACCGTCTCCGGCTGCTCGCCCTCGTCGGGACGCGGGTAGGGGTAGAAGCCCTGGCCGGCCTCGAGGCCGAGGCGGCCCTGGGCGACCAGCCGCTTCAGCAGCAGCGGCGGCGCGAAGCGCTCGCCGTGGCGCTCCTCCAGGCCCTCGAGCCGCTCGAGGATCGCGTCGAGCCCCTCCAGGTCGGCTTTCCAGAAGGGCGGGAAGAGGCCTTTGCGCGGGTCCAGGCCGGCGCCGGCCATCATCCCGAGGTCGATGTCGCGGACCGAGCAGACGCCCTCCTCGACCAGCCGGCAGGCCTCGATCAGGGCGCGGCCGGTGAACATCGCCACCAGCTCGGAGGCGTCGGGCTCGGCCTCGCCGGGGACGTTCTGCTCGCCGTCGGAGAAGAAGCCCTCGCCGCCGCTCTTGGCGCCGAGCTTGCCGTCGGCGACGAGGCCGCGCAGCCCCTCGTGGACGTAGAAGCCCTCGCCGTAGGAGTCGTGCAGGTGCTCGGCGACGTGCAGCACGGTGTCGAGGCCGAGCAGGTCGGTGAGGAAAAAGGGGCCCATCGGCGCCGCTTTGGCGCCGGCGATCGCCTCGTCGATCGCCTTCAGCGAGAGGCCGCCCTGCTCCTGGGCGCGCCAGATCTCCCCCATCGTCGCCATCAGCACGCGGTTGACGACGAAGCCGGGGACCTCGCCGCAGACGATCGGCTGCTTGCGGATCGCCTGGGCGAAGTTGTAGGCGGCGGTCGCGGTCTCCTCGGAGGAGTCCTCGCTGGCGATCACCTCGACCAGCGGCATCACCGAGGCCGGGTAGAAGAAGTGGAAGCCGACGACCTTGTCGGGGCGCAGGGTCGCTTCGCCGATCTCGGCTATGGATAGCGAGGAGGTGTTGGAGGCGAGGATCGCGTGGCCCGGCGTGGCGGCGTCGAGCTCGCGGAAGACCGCCTGCTTGATCGCCATCTTCTCCGGCACCGCCTCGACGACGAAGTCGACGTCGCCGAACTCGGCGTAGGAGGTCGTCCCGGCGATCAGCCCCATCGCCTCGGCGAGCCGCGCGTCGGCCTCCTCCTGGGTCAGCTTCTCCTTCTTGACCAGGCGGGCGAGCTGGCCCTCGGTGACGGCGCGGGCCTTCTCCAGCGCCGCGTCGACGAACCTCTGCTCGACGTCCTTGACGACGACGGGGATGTCGGCGGCGGCGATCGCCTGCGCGATCTCGCCGCCCATGGTGCCGCCGCCGACGACGGCGGCCTTCGAGACGAACATTCGGCTGAGTCCTCCGGATTCTGACTTGGGAAAGGGGCCGCGGAGGCTATCGCTCTCCGCCCGGACAAAGGGGCTGGGCGATCGTTGTACCGCGGTACAAAGGCATCGGCGGCACGCTCCCATTAGGCTCCTTTGGCTCTTTCAACCGAAGCGAGGACAGACACAGCCGATGACGCGAATTCGCCAGCAGAACGTGACCGCAGCGCAGTGGAGCTCCAACGGGGAGGCCCTCGGCGCGATCGACCTGACCCTGCCCGAGAACAACCCGTTCGGCGCCAACGTCTTCTCGGTCGCGGTGCAGCGCGAACGGCTGCCCGCCGACGTGTTCGAGAGGCTCCAGGCGACGCTGGCAGACGGCGAGGCGCTCGACCCGAGCCTCGCCGACGCGGTCGCCGAGGCGATGAAGGAGTGGGCGCTGGAGAACGGCGCGACTCACTACACGCACATGTTCCAGCCGCTGACCGGCTCGACCGCGGAGAAGCACGATTCCTTCTTCGAGCCGGCCGGTGAAGGCACCGCGCTGGCCGGCTTCTCCGGCAAGGAGCTGGTCCAGGGCGAGCCCGACGCCTCCTCCTTCCCGACCGGCGGCGTCCGCGCCACCTTCGAGGCGCGCGGCTACACCGCCTGGGACCCGACCTCGCCCGCCTTCATTCTCGAGAACCCGAACGGGGCGCTGCTCTGCATCCCGACCGCCTTCGCCTCCTGGACCGGCGAGGCGCTCGACGCGAAGATCCCGCTGCTGCGCTCGATGGACGCGCTCTCGCGCTCGGCGATCAAGGCGCTGCGGCTGCTCGGCGACGAGCGGAGCAAGCGCGTGTTCACCACGGTCGGCCCCGAGCAGGAGTACTTCCTGATCGACGAGCAGTACTACTTCGAGCGTCCCGACCTGATCGCCACCGGCCGCACCCTGTTCGGCGCCAAGCCACCGAAGGGACACGAGCTCGACGACCACTACTTCGGCTCGATCCCCGAGCGGGTGCTCGCCTTCATGCTCGAGTCCGAGCTGGAGATGCGCAAGCTCGGCATCCCGGTGAAGACCCGCCACAACGAGGTCGCGCCGGCGCAGTACGAGATCGCGCCGATCTTCGAGAACTCCAACGTCGGCTCCGACCACCAGCAGCTGCTGATGCAGACGCTGGAAAGCGTCGCCCGCCGCTACGGCTTCGTCTGCCTGCTGCACGAGAAGCCGTTCGCCGGCGTCAACGGCTCGGGCAAGCACAACAACTGGTCGATGGGGACGGATTCCGGCACCAACCTGCTCGACCCGGGCGACACGCCGGCCGACAACATCCACTTCCTGTTCTTCTGCGCCGCGGTGATCCAGGCCGTCAACAAGCACCAGGGGCTGCTGCGCGCCTCGGTCGCCAACATCGGCCAGGACCACCGGCTCGGCGCCAACGAGGCGCCGCCGGCGATCATCTCGATCTTCCTCGGCGGCGAGCTGGAGAAGGTCTTCGAGGCGATCGCGACCGGCGAGGGCGATCCGAACACGCCCGCCTCCTTCCTCGAGCTCGGCGCGACGGTGCTGCCGAAGCTGCCGATGCACGGCGGCGACCGCAACCGCACCTCGCCCTTCGCCTTCACCGGCAACAAATTCGAGTTCCGGGCGCTGGGGTCGAGCATGTCGCTCGCCTTCCCCAACACGGTGCTGAACACGATCGCCGCCGAGGCGATCGACGAGCTGGCCGGCAAGCTGGAGGAGAAGCTGAACGGCGGCAAGCCGATGCCCGAAGCCGTGATCGAGCTGGTCAAGGAGAGCTACAGCGCCAACAAACAGGTCTGCTTCGGCGGCGACAACTACGCCGAGGAGTGGCACGCGGAGGCCGAGCGGCGCGGGCTGAAGAACCTGCGCACGACGCCGGAGGCGCTGCCCGAGGTGATCTCCGAGCAGACGGTCGCCGCGTTCGAGAACTACGACGTGCTCTCCAAGCGCGAGCTCGAGTCGCGCTTCGAGGTCTGGGTCGAGCAGTACGCGATCCGGGCCAACATCGAGGCCGAGACGACGCACTCGATCGCCAAGACGATGATTCTGCCGGCGGCGCTGCGCTACATGGCGCTGATCCGCGAGTCGGGCCGCGCCGAAGGCGTCGCCGGCGAGGTCGAGGCCGGGCTCGACGCGCTCGGCTCCTCGCTGGCCGAGCTGGAGGAAGCGAACGCCTACCCGGACGAGCTCGAGGGGCTGGACCTGGCGATCCACGCGCGCGACAGGCAGCTCGCGGCGATGGCCAGGGTGCGCGAGGCGGCCGACAGGCTGGAGAAGGTCGTCGCCGACGACCTCTGGCCGCTGCCCAAGTACGAGGAGATGCTGTTCATCAAGTAGCGCGGGGGAGGACCCGCATCCGCAGGCCGTCCCGCGGCGAGAGGGTCGGCATCTGGCGCACGGTCATCGTGCGGCCGGGCAGCGCGTCGAGGCGCAGGCGCTGGAGCAGCATCGTCGCCACCAGCTTCACCTCGGTCTGGCCGAAGCGCTTGCCGATGCAGATCCGCCGTCCGCCGCCGAAGGGGACGTAGGCGCCGCGCGGCAGCGCCGCCTTGCGCTCCGGGGTGAAGCGCTCGGGGATGAACGCCTCCGGGTCGGGGAAGACCGCGGGGATGCGGTGGCTGGCCCAGGAGCAGTAGTTGACGTAGGCGTCGCGGGGGACGGTGCAGCCGCCGAACTCGAACTCGCGCACGGCGCGGCGCGGGCCGATCCAGGCGGGCGGGTAGAGGCGCAGCACCTCGTCGAGGACCATGTCGAGGTAGGGCATGCGCTCGAGGTCGTCGACGCCGGGCGGGCCGCCGCCCAGCACCTCGTCCTGCTCGGCGACGAGCTTCTCGACCACGTCCGGGTGGCGGGCCAGCTCGTGCATCATGAAGCTCAGGGTCGAGGTCGAGGTGTCGTGGCCGGCGAACATCAGCGTCGTCACCTGGTCGCGCACCTCGCGGTCGGTGAACGCCTCGCCCGCCTCGCCGCGGGCGCCGAGCAGCAGGCTGAGGATGTCCTGGCGCTCCGCGTCGGGAGCGGCGCGGCGGCGCTCGATCTCGCCGAAGACGATCTCGTCGAGCACCCTGCGCGAGGCGTTCAGCCTGCGCCAGGGCGAGCCGGGGCCGCGCAGCAGCCGCCACTGGAAGTCGATCCCGTAGAAGCCCAGGGCGCGCTCGAAGTGGCGCGCGGCGGCGGCGCCCTTGCCCGCCTCGTCGGGGTCGAGGCCGAGCAGCGCCCGCATCGCGATCCGCATCGCCAGGTTGCGCATCCAGTCGTATACGTCGACCGTCGTGCCCGGGCGCAGCGCGGCGATCCCCGCTTCCGCCTCGGCGACCATCGCCTCAACCGAGGCGGTCAGCTGGCGGCGGTGAAAGGCCGGCAGCATGATCGCCCGGGCGCGGTCGTGGTAGTCCTCGTCGATCGTCAGCAGGCCGTCGCCGAGCAGCGGGATCAGGTCGCCGAAGCTCGACTCGCGCCAGTGGAAGTTCTCCGGGTGGGCGACGGTGACGAAGTTGTTCGCCTCCGGGCCGAGCATGAAGATCACCCGGCTGTGCAGCAGCCGCATGCTGAAGATCGGCCCGTGCTCTTCGTAGGCGCCGAGCAGCAGCGGCAGGGGGTCGTGGGCGATCTTGTGGGTGCGGGCGAGGCTGAAGTCGTTCGGGCCGGGCGGAAACTTGTCGCGCTCGCGCCACTCGACGACGAGGTCCCCGGCTACCCGGCGGACGGGGTTGGCCGACATCTGCGGCGGCTTCTCGACGGGCACGGCGGTCTCGACCGGCATCGGCGCCGATCCTAGCTGGCTGAGCAGCCAAACACCGTTTTCGACCTTCTCCACACCCTGGTGTGGAAAAAGTCGGAAACGGTCAGCTCGTGGCGGCGGCGAGCTGGCCGCAGGCGGCCTCGATCTCGCGGCCGCGGGTGAGGCGCACGGTGGCGGCGAGGCCGTGCTCGGCGAGCACGGCGCGGAAGCGCTCGATCCGCTCCGGCGGCGAGCCGTCGTAGGCGCCGGTCGGGTTGTAGGGGATCAGGTTGACCTTGTAGGAGCGGCGGTCGAGCAGCTCGGCCAGCTCGCGCGCCTGCTCGGGCAGGTCGTTGACCCCGTCGAGCATCACGTACTCGACGAAGACCTTGCGCCGGCGGCGGGCGCGCCAGCGCTCGCAGGCGGCGAGCACCTCGGCCAGCGGGTAGCGCTCGTTGACCGGCATCAGCCGCGAGCGCAGGCCGTCGTTGGGCGCGTGCAGCGAGAGGGCGAGGGCGACCGGCAGCGGCGATTCGGCGAGGCGGTCGATGCCCGGCACCCAGCCGACGGTCGAGATCGCCGTGCGGCGGTGGCCGACGCCGAGGTCGGGCAGCCGCGAGATCGCTGCCAGGACCGCGTCGAGGTTCATCGTCGGCTCCCCCATGCCCATGAAGACGACGTGGTCGATCGCTTCGACGCGGCGGAAGTGCAGCGCCTGGTCGAGGATCTCGTCGGCGCTGAGGTTGCGGCCGAACTTCATCTGACCGGTGGCGCAGAAGCTGCAGGTCAGCGGGCAGCCCGACTGCGAGGAGAGGCAGACCGAGCGGCGCCCGTCGCGATAGCGCATCAGCACCGCCTCCAGCGGCCGCCCATCGACGGTGTGGAAGAGCGCCTTGACCGTGCCGTCGTCGGACTTCGCCTCGGCCCGCAGCTGCAAGGTCGAGAGCGGCACCGCCGCGGCCAGCCGCTCGCGCAGGGCGGCCGGCAGGTTGGTCATATCCGCGTAGGAGCCCGCCCCGCGCGCCACCCACTCCCAGACCTGGGAGGCGCGGTAGGACGGCTCGCCGGCCTCGGCGAGGGTCTTCGTCAGCAGGGCGCGGTCCACGCCCCGAGTCTAGGCGGAAGGCTGCGGCGGCTCCGAGGCCGGCGGCGCCGACCCTTCGCTCGGCGGCTCCGAGGCCGGCGCCTCCGCCGGGGTCTGCTGCTCGGGCGGCAGCGGCGGCGGCATCTGCGGCGCGGGAGGCGGGGGCGCCTCGTGGCCGGCCAGCGCTTCGGCCTCCTGCCGCCAGACGTCGTTCAGCGAGACCTGGATGTAGGCCCAGAGCGCCGGCGCGAGCAACAGGTAGAGGATGATCGCGATCCAGCCGTTGAGCGGGTCCTTGCCGGCCAGGCGCGAGGCCCCCATCACGCGCTTGACGCCGCGCCAGTAGGTGATCAGCGCCGGGACGATGATCAGCCCGCCCGGGAACAGCGCCAGCAGCGAGTTGGTCGGGTTCTGGCCGAGGTCGTAGCCCTTGGCCTGCCCGTAGTCGCGCAGCTCGCGGTTGATCCGGTACCACCAGACCAGGTGGTAGATGCCGAGCGTGATCAGCGGCAGCAGCGCGGCCGCCCACGGGCTGCGGACCTTCACCTCGGACTCGGTGCCGCGGATCTTCATCTCATACGCCATGCGGGAGCTCCGTTTCTGGGAGGAGAGACAGTGGGGGCGACCCTAACCCACCGGAGGGTTGCCGACCAGGCGGTTTTCCCGCAGACCTGAGGCGGGGCGCTAGCCGTAGCGCTCGCCGATGCCGAGTTACTGCGCCTGATTCGACTTGCGCGTGTTTCGTCACATGCGACGTGCATTGGATTCACGTCTTGCGCGCCACACGCGGGCCTGGGCAAGAGAGGCTCGGGGGCGTGGCTTCGATCTTTCTCCTCGCCGGCGTGATCCTCGAACGCGCGGCGCTCACGGCCGGTTTTTTGGCCGCGACCATCGCGGTCGGCGGATTCCTGGGGCGCGCACGAGCGATTCGGGAAATTGACGAGGCTCTTGAACTTCAGCGCCGCACCGTCGCCGGTGGCCTGATCGGGCTCGCGTTCGGCATCGTGATCGTTGTCGTCGACGCCGCGGCGGGCTAGCATGCGTTCTGTGGACAAAACATTTCTTGTCGGACTGCTGGCGGCGGCCGCCCTCGCCGGGGTGATCTGCGCGATCGTCTATGGCATTGGGGTCGACCCTGACGTTGGCGGAGCCATGATCGCGCTGGGCGCCGTAGGCGCCGGATTGATCGCCGGCGAGGTCTCGAAGCGCACCCCGCCGCAGCGGCGTCACTGAGCCGATCTCCATCGCGGTTCCTCCTCGGGTCGTGGCGGGTGCGCGGCAAACCTACCCAACGACCGTCGCCGGCCAAACGCGGCTAGCCGTAGCGCTCGCCGATGACCGCGCGCAGCTTCGCGCGGTCGTGGCGGGCGTGGACGCGGCGCACGGTGCCCGAGCGCGAGCGCATCACCAGCGACTCGGTGCTGGCGCCGGCGCCGCGGTAGCGGACGCCCTGGAGGACGTCGCCGTCGGTCACGCCGCTGGCGGAGAAGAACACGTCGTCGCCGGAGCAGAGGTCGTCGGCGGTGAGGATGCGGTCGAGGTCGTAGCCGGCGTCGACCGCGGCGCTGCGCTCCTCGTCGTCGCGCGGCCACAGCCGGCCGAGCAGCTGGCCGCCCATCGACTTCAGCGCGGCGGCGGAGAGCACGCCCTCCGGCGTGCCGCCGATCCCCCACAGCAGGTCGACCGGCGAGCGGTCGCTGACCGCGAGCAGGGCGGCGGAGACGTCGCCGTCGGCGATCAGGCGGATGCGGGCGCCCGCCTCGCGCACCTCGCGCATCGCGTCCTGGTGGCGGTCGCGGTCGAGCATCACCACGGTGACGTCGCCGACGCTGCCGCCCTTGCGCTCGGCGATCAGCTTCAGCGTCTCCGGCAGCGGCCGGTCGAGGTCGAGCAGGTCGGCGATCTCCTCGCCGCCGGCCATCTTCTCCATGTAGACGCAGGGGCCGGGGTCGAACATCGTGCCGCGCTCGGCCAGCGCGATCACGGCCAGCGCGCTGGGCATGCCGAGGGCGCAGAGCCGCGTCCCCTCCAGCGGGTCGACCGCGATGTCGACGACCGGCGGGCTGCCGTCGCCGATCCGCTCGCCGTTGTAGAGCATCGGCGCCTCGTCCTTCTCGCCCTCGCCGATCACGACCGTGCCGTCCATCGAGACCGAGTCGAGGACGAAGCGCATCGCGTCGACCGCCGCCTGGTCGGCGGCGATCTTGTCGCCGCGCCCGACCCAACGGGCCGCAGCCAGCGCCGCCGCCTCGGTGACGCGCACCAACTCCAGCGCCAGGTTGCGGTCGGGCTTTTGGGGAGATGCCTCCATCAACCGGGGGAACCCTAAACAAACGCCACCTCCTCCGCTTCGCGTCCGGGGGTGGCGTCTATGCGCCATATCGGCGCCGCTCACGGAGAATCAGATCGTGACGTTCGCTGATTTGTTCTTCAGGGGTAGGGTCTCAGCCAATGAAGCGATGGGGTTTGACCTTGCCGTTGCCGGGCACGCCGCTGCACTCGCATGAGGAGCTGGTGAGACGGGCCGAGGCGGCCGGGTATACCGACCTGTGGAGCGGCGAGACGAACGGGCCCGACGGCTTCACGCCGCTGGCGCTGAGCGCCGCCTGGACCGAGCGGGCGCGGCTGGGGACCGGCGTCGTCGGCGTCTTCCAGCGCGGCCCGGCGCTGCTGGCGCAGGAGGCGGCGGCGCTGGCCGACGCCTCGGGCGGTCGCTTCGCGCTCGGCATCGGCTCCTCCTCGGACCGGATCGTCGAAGGCTGGAACGGGATCCCCTTCGAGCGGCCGCTGAGCAGGGTGCGCGAGACGCTCGAGTTCCTGCGCGCGGCGCTGGCCGGCGAGCGCACCGCGAGCGGCTTCAAGCTGGAGACGGCGCCGGCGCAGCCGGTGCCGATCGTGCTCGCGGCGCTGCGCGGCAAGATGCTCGAGCTGGCGGTCGAGCGCGCCGACGGCGCCTTCACCAACTTCCTGCCGCTCGGCGGCCTGCCCAAGGTAGCCGCGCAGCTCGACGGCGCGCCCGAGGGCTTCGAGCTGCTCTGCCGCTTCTTCTGCCTGCCGGGCGAGCGCGAGGCGGTCGAGCCGCTGGCCCGCTTCATGTTCTCCTCCTACATCACCGTCCCCGTCTACGCGGCCTTCTACCGCTGGCTCGGCTACGGCGAGCGGATCGAGCCGATGATCGCCGCGTGGGAGTCGGGCGACCGCCAGGGCGCCGCCGCGGCCGCCCCCTGGGACCTGATCGAGGACATGTTCGTCTTCGGCACGCCCGAGCAGATGCGGGAACGACTCGACGCCTTCGTAGAGGGCGGCATAACCCTCCCGATCCTCACCCCGATCACCACCCCCGACAAGCTCGCCGAGACGATCGACGCGCTGGCACCCTGAGCCGGGGGTTTCAGTACTCCACCTCGGCGCCCAGGCCGAAGGAGCGGTCCGCCGCCAGTTCGACGATCTTGTCGACGATCGGCTCGTGCCAGCCTTCCTTCTTCGAGCGGGTGGCGATCGTCTCGACCGCCATGCCGACCCGGGTCGCGGTCGTCGAGGCCAGGCCGCGCATCGCTTCGAAGTCGAACTCGCATTCTTCGCAGACTTCGGCCAGCTCGAGCAGGTAGGAGGTTTCCCGGTACTCCTCCGAGATCACCAGGCCGCGGTGGACCGGGTCGTCGTAGACGACGGTCGATGTCAGGTCGGTCAGCGGCGCCAGGCGCCACTCGGGCTCCGGCCCGCCGAGCGCCGTGGCCTCGCGGTCGATCAGGGCGAAGTTGCCGCCGTGGGCGTCCCCGTTGCCGAGGATGTAGTTGCAGAAGGCGGCGGTGAGCAGGTGGACGACTTCGTCGGGGCGACTGACGGCGCCCAGCAGGCCGCGCGCTTCCTGCCAGCCGGGCGGCTCGCTCTCCTCCCCGTCCTCGGCGACGGCGACCGCGCCGGGTGGGATGCCGAGCGCCTGCGAGAAGGACTCGCAGTGCAGGCGCCTTGCGTCGAGCGCGCCCTCGCCGGGGAGCCGGTCGTAGCGCGGCGAGACGAGGCAGCGGCGGCCGCCGACCTCCTCCACCGCCGCCTTCGCCACCGGCAGGCCGGCCTGGCGGCAGACGGTCATGCAGAACATCTCGTTGGCGGCGTACTGGGGGTATTCGCCGGTCTCGGGCTTGATCACGTGGGTGCTCGGCAGGCCGGCGCGCGGCCACGCCCAGCGGCCGGCGGCCTCGTCGCGGACGAGGGCGAGCTTGGGGCGCTGGCCGGGCAGGGAGAAGCGCAGGCGCCTATCGCGATCGCCGCCGACCCCCGCCGCCGGGCGCCTGACCGCCTCGGCGAGATCGTCGTCCTCGAGCCACTCGACCTCGTCCGGCGCCGGCGTGCGCAACGGCTCCCCCTCGGGCAGGAAGCTGACCGCGCCGGGGCAGTCCTCGCCGAGCTCGGCGAGGAGCAGGTAGCCGTCGCTCGGATCGATGCCGAGGTCGCGCTCCAAGCGGGCGCGGCGCGGCCCTTCGGGCAGCAGGCCCTCGACGTAGGCGCGGGTCGCCTCGGCGCTGTAGGGCTCGGGGCGGGCGGGGAGCGAGTTGCTGAGCAGCGCCCGGCCGGGCCCGAGCTCCTCCACCCGGCGGGGATCGTAGGCGAGGCGGTAGTCGTCGTCGCCCGCCGGGAAGAGGATGCCGACCCGCTCGCCGTGCAGGTAGACGTCGAGGCTCACCTCAACCCCTTCCAACCTTCCTCCGTTCCCACGGCCCCGACTTTAGAGCCTGTCCGGAAATTCCGCGAATTTACGGGCCCTCAGGCAGAGGCGAGGCTGAGCGCGTAGTCCCCCGCGGAGTCGGTGAACCAGCCGGCCGGGCGCAGCCCGGCTTCCAGGTAGACGCCTTCGAGCCGCTCGCGGGTGAACTTGGACGAGATCTCGGTCCGCATCTCCTCGCCGGCGGCGAAGCGCACGGTCAGGTCGAGGCCGTCGAGCCGCACGGCCTGCTCGGCGAGCGAGCGCAGGCGGATGTCCATGCGCGCCGCCTCGGCGTCGTAGCGGGCGACGTGCTCGAAGGCGCCGGGGTCGAAGTCGCCCCCGTACTCGCGGTTGAGCACCAGCAGGACGTTCTTGTTGAACTCGGCGGTGACCCCCTCGGCGTCGTCGTAGGCCGCCTCGAGGCGCTCGGCCGACTTGACCAGGTCGGTGCCCAGCAGGATCCGGTCGCCGGGCTCGAGCAGGGCGGCGATGCGGGCGAGGAAGTCGCGGCGCGCAGCGGGGTGGAGGTTCCCGATCGTGCCGCCGAGGAAGGCGACGAGACGGCCGCCGTCGCCATCGGGGATCCGCTCCAGGTCGTGCTCGAAGTCGCAGACCAGGCCGCGGATCGTCAGGCCCGGGTACTCCTCGACCAGCGCCTCAGCGGTCTCGCGGGTGATCTCCTCGGAGATGTCGACCGGGACGTAGCTGTCGAGGCAGCCGGCGTCGCGCATCGCGCTCAGCAGGTGGCGGGTCTTCGCCGCCGAGCCGGAGCCGAGCTCGACCAGCGTGCCGGGCTCGCCCGCCGCGGCGACGATCTCGCCGGAGCGGCGCTCGAGGATCTCGCGCTCGGCGCGGGTCGGGTAGTACTCCTCCAGCTCGGTGATCCGCTCGAACAGCTGCGAGCCGCGCTCGTCGTAGAAGTACTTCGGCGAGAGCTCCTTCGGCTTTGCGGTGAGGCCGAGGCGGACGTCGCGCGCCATCGCCAGGCCGCCGTCGGCGCGCAGGCGGACCTCGATCTCGATCGGCTCGGCGGCGGCGCCGGGGTTCATCGTCCCTCCCCTTCCCCCGGTCCGGCGCAACGGAAGCCGGCGAAGATCTGGCGCCGCTGCGGCAGGTCCCAGTTGCGGAAGCTCGGCCGCATCAGGTTCTGGTGCGTCGCCCAGGAGCCGCCGCGCAGGACCTTGTAGTCGCCGCCGAAGAAGGGGGTGGAGTACTCGCGATAGGGGAACGGCTCGAAGCCCGGGTAGGCGAGGAAGTCGGAGGAGGTCCACTCCCAGGCCCGGCCTACGCCCTCGAGCCGCGGATGCGCCGCCTCCCACTCCGCCTCGCTCGGCAGCCGCTTTCCGGCCCAGCGGGCGTAGGCGTCGGCCTCGTCCCAGGAGACATGCACGACCGGCTGGTCGGCGGCGACGGGCTCGCGCCGACCCATCGCCGTGTGGATCCACCCGTCCCCCTCACGCTCCCAATACAGCGGCGCCTCGGCCCCGGTCTCCGCGACGAACTGCGCGTATTCGCGGTTCGTGACCGGCCGGCTGTCGATCTCGAAGGGCGCCAGCTCGACCGTGTGCCGCGGGCGCTCGTTGTCGTAGGCGAACCCGGTCGCGGGGGCGCCGATCTCGTACACCCCGCCGTCGACGGCGATCGTCTCGGGGCCGGGAGGAACCGGCTCGGGGCCGGTGGAGACGGACGGCTCGTAGCCGTCGACCATCTGGAGCAGCTGCAGCATCGTCTCGTTGTGCTGCTGCTCGTGCGCGATCAGCAGCTCGTAGACGAAGCCGTCGCGCAGCAGCCGGTCCTCGGCGTCGGGCGATATGTCGACCTCGTCGAGCACCTCGAGCGCCCGCTCGCGCACCTCGGCGAGGTAGGAGCGCAACTCGGCGTCGCGCAGGATGGGGAGCTCGTTGCGGCTCCCGCGCGGGTTCTCGATCGCGTCGTAGAGCCGGCCGAGCTCGCCGTGCAGCGGCTCGCGCCCGCCGACCGTCTGTACCAGCCACAACTCCTCGAAGTTGGCGATGTGGCCGAGGTCCCAGGCCAGCGGGCTGAGCAGCGGCGAGTAGACGCGGTTCAGCTGCTCCTCGTCGAGCGGCTCGATCAGCTCATAGGTGCGCCTGCGCGCCGCCGCGAGCCGGTCCGCGATCGCTGCCTTGGCCTGGGGCTGTGCCGTCACCTCGGTGGCGATGCGGAAACAGTAGCGAGGTCGAGCGTTCAGGATGTGACGAGGCGATGAACGGGCTGGCCGATGACAACTGGCTCGCTTGCTTTATGTCCATGGAACATGTCCATGGTAGGATTGCTCCAATGAAGACGATGCCCGCCGGGGAGTTCAAGCAGACGTGCCTGAGAGTGCTGGACGACGTCGGCGAGTCGGGCGAGCCGATCGTGATCACCAAGCGTGGGCGAGCGGTAGCGCAGCTGACGCCAGTCAAGCCTGAGCGCGCGGAGGACTGGCGCGGAGCGATGCGCGACCGCGGGAAGATCCAGGGCGATCTGGTCGCACCCGCAAGCGAGTCCGACGAGTGGGAGGCGCTGCGTGGGTGAAGCTGCTGCTCGACACCCACGTCTGGCTCTGGCGCATGCTCGAGCCGGAGCGAATCTCCACGCCCGCTGAGAAGGCGATCGTCGACTCCGACAACGAGCTGCTGCTCTCGCCGATCTCGACCTGGGAGACGCTGGTCCTGGCACGCAAGGGCCGGATCGACCTGAGCCCGACGCCGAGCGAGTGGGTGCTCGACGCGCTGCGCCGTTCCGCTCCGACGGCGGCGCCGCTGAGCCACGGAATCGCGCTCCGCAGCGAGGCGCTTGACGGCTTCGCCTCAGAGGACCCGGCTGACCGCTTCCTCGTGGCCACCGCCCTCGAGCTCGATCTGCGCCTGGTCACGGCAGACGGCGCGATGCACGAATTCGATCCGGTCGACACGCTCTGGTGAGCTGACACGATCTCATCCCGTGTCCGTGGCCTCGGGGTCGTTCCAGACGTGCTTGCGCCAGGGCGGGGTTATCTCGCCGAAGTCGAAGCTGCCGCCTTCGGATTCGGCGATCGGCTCGAGCGGGACGAGATGGACGCGGCGGCCGGGGACTTCGCGGTCGGTGTGCTTCTCGTTTCCGTCGGCGTTGCCGGCGTGGCTGCCGCCGGAGACGAGCAGCTCGTGCGTCTCCGAGCCCCAGCCGTGGTGTGGACGGTCGCCCGTGTCTTCCGCTACCGAGCGGAGCCAGCCCCAGCCGAGGTCGGAGCCGGCATTGCCGTCGAACTGCGAGTAGTTGTATCCGTTATGGGACGAGGCGCGCTCGTCGACCTTGCCGTCCTCGCTGATCCGAACGTCGACGGATTCCCAGTCGTCGTGATGGTAGCCCTCGTCTTCGGCGATCGGGACGCCGCGCAGGGTCGCCGAGTCGGCGTAGTAGAGCCAGTACTGGATGTAGAGATGGCCGGCGCGTTCGCCCGAGCAGTCGGCGGGCCCGCGGTCGGCGCCTTCGCGGCAGTCGATCACGTGGACGAAGGCGGTGACGTGTTCGCCCTCATCGGTCAGGTGGACTAGGCCGCGCGGCGTCCCGTCGGCGCAGGAGGTGACTCGGCAGCGGCGGAAGTCGACCGGCAGCGCCTTCGAATCCGTCTCGAGCAGGATCGTCGGCATGTGCCGCCGCACCAGCCGCCCGATCTCGTCCCCGTAGGTAGCGATCAGCTCGGGCTCGTCCCCGCACCCGTCGGCCAGCTCCACCGCGCACAACATCCGCGAAGCGATCCCCCGCGCCAAATCCGCCCCCGGTACCCGAACCCCGGCAGCCAGCAACCCAATGAGCAGCAGCGCGACGACCGCGAGAATGCCGACCCACTCGACCGTGCTCTGCCCCCGCTCGTCCACCCCCTACCAAGGGCTCAGAGCGTCAAACTCTCCCCCCTGGAAGGCCGGGATACCCCTTACAGGTTGCCGATCTCGGCGGCTATTTCGCCCGCGGCCTGTTTGGCGTCGGCGAACAGCATCGAGGTATTCGGTTCGTAGAAGAGGTCGTTGTCGATGCCGGCGAAGCCGGGGCTGAGCGAGCGCTTGATCACGATCACCTGCTGGGCCTCCGAAACTTCGATGATCGGCATGCCGGCGATCGGGCTGTCGGGGTCGTTCTTCGCCGCCGGGTTGGTGACGTCGTTGGCGCCGACGACGACCGCCACGTCGGTGCGCGGCATCTCCGGGTTGATCTCCTCCATCTCCTTCAGCTGCTCGTAGGGCACGTCGGCCTCGGCGAGCAGCACGTTCATGTGGCCGGGCATGCGGCCGGCGACGGGATGGATCGCGTAGTTGACGGTGACGCCGCGCTTCTCCAGCTCGTCGGCCATCTCCTTGATCGCGTGCTGGGCCTGGGCGACGGCGAGGCCGTAGCCGGGGACGATCACGACCGAGTCGGCGTAGGCGAGCTTGATCGCCGCGTCCTGGGCGCCGATCGAGGTGTGCGGGCGCTCCTCGCCGTCGCCTCCGCCGCCGCCGGAGGGCGCGCCGCCGAAGCCGGCGAAGAGGATGTTGCCGACCGAGCGGTTCATCGCCGTGGCCATCTCCATCGTCAGGATCGTTCCCGAGGAGCCGACCAGGGTGCCGGCGACGATCAGGGCGACGTTGTGCAGGGCGAAGCCGGCGGCCGCCGCCGAGAGGCCGGTGAAGGCGTTGAGCAGCGAGATCACGACCGGCATGTCGGCGCCGCCGATCGGCAGCACGACGAGGTTGCCGAGGATCGCCGCGGCGATCAGGATCGCGATGAACAGGCCCTGCGAGGGGTCGCCGTTGTTGACCGCGATGTCGACGCAGGCGGCGAGGATCCCGATCAGCAGGACGGCGTTGACCACCTGCTGGCCGGGCACGGCGAGCGGCCGCGTCGGGATCAGGTCCTGGAGCTTGGCGAAGGCGATGTTCGAGCCCCAGAAGGAGACCGAGCCGACGACGGCGGCGAAGAGGACCGGGATCAGCACTTCCAACGGGATCGAGCCGATCGCGCCCGAGTTGATCTCGCCGATGTCGTGGCGGATCTCAGACCAGGCGATCAGCGCCACGGCGCCGCCGCCGACGCCGTTGTAGAGGGCGACCATCTGCGGCATCTGGGTCATCTGCACGCGGATCGAGGCGACGACGCCGACCGCGGCGCCGACGCCGAGGCCGATCGCGATCAGGCCCCAGTTGCCGATCCCGTCGAGCAGCAGCGTGGTGACGACGGCGACCGCCATGCCGGCGGCGGCGATCAGGTTGCCGCGCTTGGCGCTGGTCGGGTGGGTCCCCTGTTTGATCCCGATGATGAACAGGGAGAAGGCGACGATGTAGAGCGCCGTGGCGGCGTCGCCGCCGGGTTGGAGGACGGCCGATGGAACCATCACGGTCGTCCCTCCTCAGACCCGGCCGCCCCCGGACGCGGGAGATCAGGCGAATCCATATCTGACTTCTTCGTCTGATCGGGAGCAGAGGAGGCGGCCGGCTTTGATTTCGGCTTCCTGGAGAACATGCCGAGCATGCGATCCGTGACCAGGAAGCCGCCGACGACGTTGATCGTGCCGAAGGCGATCGCGATCGTGCCGATCACGTACTCGAGCGGGTCGTTGGCGTAGCCGACGACGATCAGCCCGCCGAGCATGACGATGCCGTGGATCGCGTTGGTCTGCGACATCAGCGGCGTGTGCAGCGTCGTCGGCACCTTCGAGATCACCTCGAAGCCGACGAAGACGGCGAGCACGAAGATCGTGATCTCGGTGAACAGGCTCATCCGACACACCTTTGTTCACGCGAAAATCGCCGCGGACTCGAACCACCGGAGATCACCGCGACGATTTTCGCGTTCACTGTGCGGCCCTCTCGTTGCGGATCTCGCCGCCCTGGGTGATGCAGGCGGCATCGACGATGTCGTCCTCGAAGTCGACGTTGACGGAGCCCTGCTCGTCGATCAGGAGCCCGAGCAGGTTCTCGAGGTTCTTCGCGTACAGCTGCGAGGCCGGGACCGGCATCTCGCTTGCCAGGTTGCGCGGGCCGATCACCTTGACGCCGCCCTCGGTGACCGTCCTCCCCGCCTCGGTCAGCTCGCAGTTGCCGCCGGTCTCGGCGGCGAGGTCGACGATCACCGAGCCCGGTTCCATGTTGCGCACCGCGCCGGCGGTGATCAGCAGCGGCGCCGGGCGGCCGGGGATCGCGGCGGTGGTGACGATCACGTCCTGCTTGGCGGCGTTCTCGCCGATCGCCTCGACGACCTTCGCGTTCTCCTCGTCGGTCAGCGGCCGGGCGTAGCCGCCCTCGCCTTCGGCGTCGGGGATGAAGTCCAGCTCCAGCGGCCGCCCGCCGAGCGAGGCGATCTGCTCCCAGGCGGCGCGGCGGATGTCGAAGCCGGTGACGATCGCGCCCAGGCGCTTCGCCGTCGCGACCGCCTGGAGGCCGGCGACGCCGGCGCCGAGCACCAGCACCTTGGCCGGCGGCACGGTCCCGGCGGCGGTGGTCATCATGCCGAAGAAGCGGCCCGACTCGCGCGCCGCGATCAGCATCGCCGCGTAGCCGCCGGCGGCGGCCTGCGAGGAGAGCGCGTCCATCGCCTGCGCCCGCGTCGTCCGCGGGATCGCCTCCATCGCGAAGGAGGTCACGCCGGCCGCGGCCAGCGCCCTGTTCGTCTCGGCCGCGGTCCACGGCGAGAGGTGGCCGATCAGCACCTGGCTCGAACTCAGCTTGCCGATCTGCTCGGCGGTCGGGGCGGCGACGCGGAGGACGACGTCGGCGCCCCAGGCGACGTCGGGGTCGACGACCTCGGCGCCCGCCTCCTCGTACTGGGAGTCGGGATGGCCGGCGGCGTCGCCCGCGCCGCGCTCGACGAGCACGTCGACGTGCTCGTTGCGCTTCAGCGACTTGACCACGTCAGGGACGAGCGCGACCCGGCGCTCCCCCTCGGCGGTCTCTCTCGGCACTCCGATCTTCATCTGCGGCGGGAGACCTTATGACAACCGGTCAGGCCGGTGCACCGACGCCCGCCAGGGACGCCAGTCGCTCGATCGTGTGCAGCTGCTGGTCGCGCTCGACGTGGACCGGGGAGACGATCAGGCGGTCGATGCCGGCGCCGCGGAAGCGCTCGACCCGCTCCGCCACCTCGGCCTCGCTGCCGACCAGCGAGGTCGCCTCGACGATCTCGTCGGGCATCGCCGCGAAGGCGCCCTCCCGGTCGCCGTCCTGGAAGCGGCGCTGCACCTCGTCGGCGACCTCGCCGAAGCCGAAGCGGTGCGCCAGATCGACGTAGAAGTTGGTCTTGCGGCTGCCCATGCCGCCGAAGTAGAGGACGAGGCCGGCCTTGACGACGCTTTTCGCCGCCTCCAGGTCGCCGTCGATCGCCACCTGGAGCGAGGGGCTGACCTCGAGGTCGGAGCGCTGCCGGCCGCCCTTCGCGAAACCGGCCTCCAGGTGCTCCCCCCAGGTCTGCTCGAAGGCGTCGACCGAGAAGAAGATCGGGATCCAGCCGTCGCAGATCTCCGCCGCCATCTCCACCGACTTGCGGCCGATCGCGCCGACGAAGACGGGGATCTGGGCGCGCTCGGGGTGGAAGTTGAGCTTCAGCGGCTTGCCCTCGCCGCCCGGCAGCGGCAACCGGTAGTGCTCGCCCTGGTGGTCGAGCTTGCCCTCGCGGGCGACGATCTCGCGCACCACTTCGATGTACTCGCGGGTGCGCCCCCACGGCTTCGCGTAGGGGACGCCGTACCAGCCTTCGGAGACCTGGGGCCCCGAGGGGCCGAAGCCGAAGAGGAAGCGGCCGCCGGAGAGCTTGTCGATCGTCGCCCCGGCCATCGCCGCCGCCGCGGGCGGGCGCGCCGGCACCTGCATGATCGCCGCGCCGAGCTTGATCGTCTTCGTCTGCGGCGCCAGCCAGGCGAGCACGCTGACCACGTCGGAGCCGTAGGACTCCGCCGCCCAGACCGACTCGAAGCCGGCGGCCTCGGCGGCGGTCACGACCTCGACCGCGTCCTCGCCGGCCGGGCCGATGCCCCAGTAGCCGAGGTTGAGTCCAAGCTTTAGCGACATCCGCCGCGAACCCTATTGAATGTCCCCTGATGAGCGACGAGGGACTCACCGGCGCCGAGGCGGCGAAGCGGCTGCGCGAGCTCGGCCCGCCGCCGGAGAGCTCCTCGCGCTCAACCTCGAGCATCGTCGCCGGCAACGTCTTCACCCTCTTCAACCTGATCATCGGGATCTTCTTCGTGCTGATCCTCTCGCTGGGGTTGATCGCCGACGCGGTCTTCGGCCTGATCGCGATCGTCAACTCCTACATCGGCATCCGCCAGGAGCTGAAGGCGAAGCGGACGCTGGACGAGCTGGCGGTGCTCGTCGCCCCCCACGCCAAGGTCGTGCGCGACGGCGCGCTCGTCAGCCTCGTGGCCGGGGAGGTCGTGCCGGGCGACGTGGTCGCGATCGAGCCCGGCGACCAGCTCGTCGCCGACGGCGAAACCCTCGCCAGCCGCGGGATGACGCTGGACGAGTCGCTGCTGACCGGCGAGGCCGACGGGGTGCCCAAGGACGCCGGCGACCGCGCCCTCTCCGGCTCCTTCTGCATCTCCGGCTCCGGCCGCTACCGGGTCGACGCGGTGCGCGAGCAGAGCTACGCCGGCAAGCTGGCCGGCGAGGCGCGCGCCTTCCGCCACCCGCCCTCGCCGCTCCAGGAGGAGGTCAACCGGGTGATCGTCGCCTGCACCTGGGCGATGCTGCCCTTGGCCGTCGCTGCTGCTGCTCACCTTCCAGCTGCGCGGCACCGACCTGGTCGAAGCGGCGCAGACGGCGACCGCCGGCCTGGTGACGCTGATCCCCGAGGGGATGGTGCTGCTGATGAGCGTCACCTTCGCCGTCGCCGCGGTGCGGCTGGCGCGCCGCGACACGCTGGTGCAGCAGATGAGCGCCAGCGAGAGCCTCGCCGCGGTCGACACGATCTGCGTCGACAAGACGGGGACGCTGACCGACGGGCAGCTGCGGCTGCTGGGGGTCGAGGTGGCGGAAGGCGGCGACGCCGAGGAGGCCGAGGCGGCGCTCGGCCGCTTCGCCGCCAGCGCCGGCGAGCGCAACCGCACCCTGGAGACGATCGCCGAGGCCTTCCCGGCGCAGCCGCAGCGGGTGAGCGGCGAAGTGCCGTTCTCCTCGAAATGGAAGTGGAGCGGCCTGCGAATCGGCGGGGTGAGCTACGTGCTGGGAGCGCCCGACGTCCTCGCCGGCAGCGGGGCGCTGACGCTGCCGCCGGGCCTGGCGCGCAAGCTGGAGGAGGAGACGTCGGCCGGGCGGCGGGTCGTCGCCTTCGCCAGCTCGCCGGAGGCGCTGCCCGGCGATCCCGCGCATGCCCCTCCCCCGCCGCTGACCGCGGTCGCCCTGGTCGTGCTCGAGGAGACGCTGCGCGCCGACGCGGCCGAGACGATCGCCCTGATCCGCTCCGAAGACGTCGACCTGAAGCTGATCTCCGGCGACGCGCGGGCGACGGTGACCGCGGTAGCCCACGCGGTCGGCGTGCCCGCCGGCGCCGGCGTGGTCGAGGGGTCCGAGCTGCCGGAGGACCCCGAGGAGCTCGCCCAGGTGGCGCTGCGCAACACGATCTTCTGCCGGATCGCGCCCGAGCAGAAGAAGGCGCTGGTCGAGGCGCTGCGGGCCTCGGGCCGCTACACGGCGATGATCGGCGACGGGGTCAACGACGTGCCGGCGCTGAAGCAGGCGCGGCTCGCGGTGGCGATGGGCTCCGGCGCCCAGGTGACCAAGGGGATCGCCGACGTCGTCCTGCTGAAGGACGAGTTCGCGCGCCTGCCCGAAGCGGTCGGCGAGGGCCGGCGGATCGCCCGCAACATCCACCGGCTCGGCCGCCTCTACCTGACCAAGTCGGTCTACGCGGCGGCGCTGATCGTGCTCGTCGCCGTGCCCGGCTGGGCCTTCCCCTTCCTCCCCCGCCACCTCACCCTGGCCGCCTTCCTGACGATCGGCGTGCCCTCCTTCGTGCTCGCGCTGGCGCCCTCCGACGGGCCGCTGTACCGCGGCCGCCTGCTGCGCGCGCTCGCCGCCTTCGCCGTGCCGGCGGGGCTGGCGACGGCGCTCGGCTCGATCCTCTGCTTCTTCCTCGTCGACACGGTCTTCGGCGGCTCGCTTGAGGACGGGCGGACCGCGGCGACGACGACGCTGATCGTGCTCGGCCTCGCCTTCGTGCTGCTGCTCGAGCGCGGCCCCGGCCGCGAGCACATCGCGATCCAGAGCTACATGCTGGCGATGGTCGCCGGGCTGGGCGCGCTCTTCGCCCTGATCCTCGCCGCCGCCCCGGTGCGCGAATTCTTCGAAATGTCCCTGCTGACCTCGAGCCAGTGGTTCCTCGCCCTGCTCTGCGCCGCGGTCGGCCTCACGATCGCCAGCGTCCTCTGGCGCCTGCCCTACATAGAAGGGCTGGAAGCGGTCAGCCCGCCTGGCGGAGCGAACACGAACTGGCTGACTATGAGGTTCGCCGCGAGGCGCGGCTCGGCGCCCTCGTGGCGGCGCTCCATCCTCACCTCGATCACGACCGTGCTCTTGCCGGCGTGCAGGGGCTCGCCGACGGCGACGATCTCGTCGCCGAGCACGCCGGCGGCGAAGACGTTGAGCTTCAGCTCGATCGTCGTGAAGTTGTGCCCGGCGGGGATGCTGCGGAAGGTCGACCAGGCGGCGACCGTGTCGCCGAGCGCCGTCCAGACGCCACCGTGGACGAAGCCGCCCGGGTGCAGGTGGCGCTCGTCCACCACGATCCGCCCCCGGGCGTGCGTGTCCTCGATCTCCAGCGGCTCGATCCCCAGATCCCCGGGGAAACTGCCCGGCAGGAAGTCCCGCACGGAATCCGGCGTGATCAGGCTGCTGGGATGCGGCGGCGCATCGCTCATCGGCGCGCCGGACCCTACTTCACGCCGGAGCCACCGAGGCCGTAGTCGCCAAACGGCTCGTCCCGTTCGCGCACGGCCTGCTTGAACCCGCCTTCGGCGGCGCGGCGGACGAAGTCGTGCCCCTCCGCCGTGTGGCGGGCGACGCCGTCGAAGACGGTGCCGAGCAGCTGGGTCTGCTGGAGGCCCTGCGAGTAGAGCGACTGGTTGACCAGCATCTTCATCATCACCAGCTGGTTGACCGGCAGGCGGGCGACTCGCTCGACCATCGCCTCGAAGCGCTCGTCGAGCTGCTCCGACGACGCCGCCTCTGTCGCCAGCCCCCACTCCGCCGCCTGCTCGCCGTTCAGCGAGTCGCCGGTCAGCAGCAGGCGCTTCGCCCGCATCGGGCCGAGCCGCGCCGCCCACAGCGCCGTCGTCGGCGAGCCCCAAACGCGCGCCGGCGGGTAGCCGATCTTCGCGTCGGTGCCGATCACCAGGAGGTCCGAGCAGAGCGCCATGTCGGTGCCGCCGGCGACGCAGTAGCCGTGCACCTTGCAGACCACCGGCTTCTCGGAGTGGAAGAGCGACATGAAGCCGCGCACGTTGCGCCACATGAACTGGAAGTCGATGACCGGGTCCCAGTTCGACTCCGGCGCATGGTTGGCGCCGATCACCGCCGGGTCGAGCGGCGACCCGGGCGGCGCCTCGAACCCCTCCCCCAGGTCACTCATGTCCCCTTCGGCCGAGGCGACGAGGTCATAGCCGCCGCAGAACCCCGTGCCGGCGCCGGCGAGGGCGATGACGTGAATATCCGGGTCGAGATTCGCCCTCTCGACGCAGGCCGCGATCTCGACCGGCATCCGCGGCACGATCCCGTTGCCGCGCTCCGGCCGGCTCAGCGTTATCCGGGCGACCCGACCATCCTTCTCGTACACGATCGTTTGAAGATCCATATTTTCGACCCTACTCCCGCCAGGCGGAGAGGCCGATTCGGGAATTTGACGTGTGTGGCTGGCGAGCGCCGGACCAAGCGAGGCAAGGACGCAAGGAGCCCAGGTAGCAGCGCTACCTGGGCGACTGAGGACGCCGCATCGCGCCGGTCCGCCGCCGCCAGACGCGCGCGGCAAATTTCCGGAGCGGCCTCTCAGCCCATGCGTTCAACCAACATAGCCTTGCCCTGACCCCCCGCTACGCACATCGTCTCGATGCCGACCTGGTGGTCGTCGGTCTCCATCACGTTGAGCAGGGTGCCCATGATGCGGGCGCCGGTCATCCCGAAGGGGTGGCCGAGGGCGATCGCGCCGCCGTGTGTGTTGAGCTTCTCCAGCGGGATGTCGCACTCGTCCATGATCGGGATCACCTGGGCGGCGAAGGCCTCGTTGAGCTCGACCGTGTCGACGTCGTCGATCGTCATCCCGGCCCGCTCCAGCACCTTCTTCACCGCGCCGATCGGGGCGACGCCCATGTACTCGGGCTCGTTGCCGTAGGTGGCGGCGGTGACGATGCGGGCGCGCGGCTGGAGCCCCAGCTCCTTGGCTCTGGTGTCGCTCATCAGCAGCACCGCGGCGGCGCCGTCGTTGAGCGGGCAGGAGTTGCCGGCGGTGACGCCGCCGCCGCCGAACGCCTCGGGAAGTTCGGAGAGCTTCTCCAGGGTCGAGCTGGCGCGCGGCCCGTCGTCCTTGGCGACCTCGCTGCCGTCGGGCAGCTTCACCGGCACGATTTCGCGGTCGAAGAAGCCGTCCTCCTGCGACTGCACGGCGAGTTCCTGCGAGCGCTGCGCGAACTTGTCCATGTCGGCGCGGCTGACCTCGTAGCGTTCGGCGACGTTGACCGCCGTCAGGCCCATGTCGATGTAGGCGTTGGGCTGGCCGTTCTCGCCGATCAGGTTCGGGTTGCGGTCGTCGGCGCCGGCCGGCTCGGTGCGCTCGTTGTAGCGGCTCACCCACTCGATTCCGGCGGCGATGTAGACGTCGCCCTCGCCGGCCTTGATCGCGTTGCCGGCGTGGCGGATCGCGTCGAGGCTGGAGGAGCAGTAGCGGGAGACGGTGACGCCGTTGACCTCCTTCGGCAGCTTCTCGGAGAGCAGGCTGACGATGCGGCCGATGTTGAAGGCCTGGAGGCCCTGCGGCATGCCGCAGCCGCAGAACAGGTCTTCGACCTCGCTCGGGTCGACCTGCGGGTTGCGCTCGAGCAGCCGGTCGACCACGTAGGCGCCCATCTCGTCGGGGCGCAGCTGGGCCAGCGAGCCCTTGAAGGCACGGCCGATCGGCGTGCGGACGGTGTCGACGATCACTGCCTCGGGCATGCGGAGACTCTCCTTGGTTCAGGGGTTGGGAAGTGCGGCCCGGGAGGGTATTCGACCCCGCCCCGCGGCGATCTCTCGATTAGATTGAGCTCATGTCTGTCGAGGGGTTGCGGGCGTGGATCGCCGAGGTCGAGCGCAAGCTCGGCAAGCGCACCCGCGTCTTCCTCGCCCTCGCGGTGGTCCTGATCGGGGTCGCCGGGGCGTCGCTGTACCTGGCGATCGAGGCTAACGACAGCTCGGTCAGCGAAAGCGACGTGCAGGCGCTGCAGGAGAAGCTCGAAACGCGGATCGACGAAGTCGCGGCGAGCGGGGCCCCCACGCAGAGCGGATCGACGACCGTGCCGGCCCCGCCGCCGAGCGCCGAAGGGGCGACGGGCGGGGCGCCGAGCAGCGCCGAACTGCAGAAAGAGCTCCAGCAGGCACGCGAACGCGCCGAAGCGGGCAAGTAGCCCGTTTGTAACGTTCAGCACGCAGTTTCGGGCCACCGTCCCCGGCCTGCGTTACATTCGCCTCAATCCACCTCGCGCCGTGGCGCGAGCCTTGCCGGTATCGGCAGAGCGAAAGGAGACCCCCATGCCCGAGGGTTACTGCGTCAAAGAGCGCAAGAAGGTCGAGATCAAAGACGCCAAGCAGGTGACGATGAAGAACGGTCGCCCGGCGATCCAGGGTGTCTGCCCCGACTGCGGCACCAAGATCTTCAAGATCGGCAAGCTCGAGTAGGGCGGCGCGGCGCCTGGTCTAGCCTTACCTGCGTGACGAAAATCACAGCCGCCGTGCGCTTCCGCGGGTGAGGCTAGACGATTACGTGCCGAATGCCTCGCAGAAGCCGCTCGAGCTGATCCTGGCTCGCAATCTGATGTCCGCCCTCTCGACCCCTGCCTTCCTCGTCGACGAGGGCGGCCTGCTGGTCTTCTACAACGAGGCGGCCGGGATGCTGTTGGGGAAGCCTTGGGAGGAGCTGGGCACGGTGGGGGCGCGCGAGTGGGGCGCCCTGTTCGGGCCCTTCGACGACGGTGGTGAGCCGATCCCCTACGACGACCTGCCGCTGGTCAAGGCGGTGCGCGACGATCGTCCCGCCCACGCCGAATTCGAGATCCGCTCGACCGACGGCGTCGGGCACAGGGTCGAGGTCTCCGCCTTCCCGATCCAGACACCGCACGGCTCGCGCGGCGCGATCGCCGTCTTCTGGCCGGCCTCGGGCCCCTCCTCGAACGGAGCGGCAGCCTGAGATGAGGGCGATGCTCTGGGGCACTCGCGGCTCGGTCCCCTCCCCAGGGCCGGAGACGATCCGCTACGGCGGCAACACCTCCTGCGTCGGGGTCACCCTCTCCGACGGCTCGCTGCTGGCGCTCGACGCCGGCACCGGCATCCGCAACCTCGGCCTCGCCCTCCCCGACGAGCCGACGCGCCTGCACATCCTGCTCACCCACCTGCACCTCGACCACATCCAGGGGCTCGTCTTCTTCGCCCCCTGCTTCCGCCCGCAGACCGAGATCGTGATCTGGGGGCCGGCCTCGCCCGAAGCCTCGCTGCGCGATCGCATCGCCCGCTATATCTCGGCGCCGCTCAGCCCGGTCGAGGTGCGCGAGCTGCCCTGCGACGTCTCCTTCCGCAGCACGCCGGAGAGCGAGTGGGAGATCGGCCCGGCGCGGATCCGCGCCGCCTCGGTCTCACACCGCGGGCCGACGCTCGGCTACCGGATCGACGACGGCGCCGACTCGCTCGCCTACATCCCCGACCACGAGCCGGCGCTCGGCGCCGACCTCGACAGGCTCGAGGACGAGTGGATCTCCGGCTTCGGCCTCGCCGAGGACGCTTCGCTGCTGATCCACGACGGCCAGTACGCCGACGCCGAGTACCCCGAACACCTCGGCTGGGGCCACTCCGCGCTCTCCCACGCGCTCAGCTTCGCCCGCCGCACCGGCGCCGAGCGCACGGTGCTCTTCCATCACGATCCGCTGCACACCGACGAGCGGCTCGACCGGCTGGGCGAAGAAGCGCGCGAGCGCTGGGCAGCGGCCGGCGGCGAGCCGGGCGCGGTCGAGCTCGGCGCCGAGGGGGCCGAGCTGGACGTGGGGGCGCCGGCGCCGGGCGCGGTCCCGGCGGCCTGAAGCGGGCTAGCCGCCCCGGCTCAGCCGGAAGCGCCTGCGCAGGGGCAGCGCGATCCAGAGCAGGGCGAAGGTGAGCAGCGCCCCGCCGGTGAACACCCAGGTGGCGAGGCCGCCGAACAGCACGTCGGTGATCAGCAGGATCGCGCCGCTCATCGCCAGCGCCAGGAAGCCGAGGCCGGCGATCGCCATGCGGTTGGCGAGGAAGACCAGCTCGCGCTTCTGCTGCAGGTGGAAGGTGAGCCGGTGGTACGCCGTGGGCGAAATCAGCAGCGCGGCGGAGAGCGCCGTGCAGAGCAGGGTGGCGAAGTAGACCTTCTCCTCGAAGGGGGAGATCTCGGTGAAGTTGCGCTGGAACGGCACCGCGAGCAGGAAGGCGAAGAGAACCTGGACGCCGGGCAGCGCCACCCGCAGCTCCTGGAGCAGCTCGCTCAGGTTGCGGTCGAGGCGCTGGTCGTCCGTCTCCTCGCGCCCGGAGGGCCGATCGGTCATGGGACTCAAGATAGATGCACGACGGCCCGCGTTCGCTGTTTGTCGGCCTGTGGCCGACAAACAGGACGCGACGCGGGAAATAGGATCACGCGCCGTGGGACGCCTCGCGGTCATCCTCGGCAGCGGCGCCGCCGGTCCCGGCGGCGAGGCGATCGTCGCCGCGGCCGAGCCGCACGCCGTCGTGCTGCAGCGCCACGCCGGCGCCGGCGGCGCCTACCTCCTCCCCCACCGGATCGACCACGCGGCGAACCTGCGCTCGCTCGCCGCGGCGGGCTGCGACCGTGTGCTGGCGATCTCCTCGACCGGCTCGCTCGACGCCAGGCTGGGCGTCGGCGAGCTCGTCTGCCCGGACGACTTCATCGCCCTGACGACGCCGGTGACGACGACCTTCGACGATCCGCGCGGCCACATGCTCGCCGGCTTCGACCCCGAGTGGCGCGCCGCGGTCCTCGCCGCCTGGGCGGCGGGCGGCGCCGGAGCGCTGCGCGACGGCGGCGTCTACTGGCAGACCGGCGGGCCGCGCTTCGAGACCCCGGCCGAGATCCGCCTGCTCGCCGCGCACGCCGACCTGGTCGGGATGACGATCGCCTCGGAGTGCGTCGTCGCCTGCGAGCTCGGCCTCGCCTACGCCGCGGTCTGCGTCGTCGACAACCTCGCCAACGGCCTCGCCGCCCGCCCCCTCTCCCCGGCCGAGCTGGAGCGCGACCGCGAGCGCAACGCCGCGCGGCTGCGCGACGACCTCGCCGCCGCCCTGCCGGAGCTGGCCTCTTGACGGCGGCTCTTACGGTCACCGGGGCGGAGCTGGACGGCGCGACCGTCGGGCTGCGCTGCGCCGACGGGAGGATCGAGGCGATCGGGCCGGAGGTCGCCCCCCAGCCCGGCGACGAGACGATCGACGCGGCGGGGATGCCGCTCGTCCCGGCGCTGGTCAACGGGCACACGCACGCGGCGATGACGCTGTTCCGCGGCTACGGCGGCGACCTGCCGCTGATGCGCTGGCTGGAGGAGAAGATCTGGCCGGTCGAGGCGAAGCTCGACGCCGAGGACGTCTACTGGGGCACGCGGCTCGCCTGCGCGGAGATGATCCGCACCGGCACCGCCCGCTTCTGGGACATGTACTGGCAGCCGGAGGCGACCGCGCGGGCGGTCGAGGACGCCGGCCTGCGGGCGCACATCGGCGGGCCGCTGTTCGACCTCGACGGGCGCACCGAGGAGACGAAGGCGCGGGTGCTGGCCGAGCTCGAGGCGCTCGCCGCCCGCTGCCCGGCGATCGCGGCCTCGCTCGCCCCGCACTCGATCTACACGGTCAGCGAAGGGTTGCTGCGCTGGGTCGCCGAGACCGCCGCCGAGCGGGGGCTGCCGGTCCACATCCACCTCTCGGAGACCGAGAAGGAGGCGACCGACTGCCTGGCCGTGCACGGGGAGCGGCCCACCGCCTACCTCGACCGGCTCGGCCTGCTCGGCGAGCGGACTGTGCTCGCCCACGGCGTCTGGCTCGACGAGGCCGAGCTGGCGACGATCGCGGCGCGCGGCGCGACCGTCGTCGCCAACCCGGCCGCCAACATGAAGCTCGCGGTCGGCGGCGTCCTGCCCTACCCGGCGGCGCGGCGCGCCGGAGTCCCCATCGGCCTCGGCACCGACGGCGCCGGCTCCAACGACTCGCTCGACCTGCTCGAAGAGCTGAAGCTCTTCGCGCTCTCCCAGCGCCACGCCGCCGGCGACGCGACGGTCATTCCCGCCGCCGAGGCGCTGGCTATCGCGAGCGGCGCCCGCGCGCCGCTGCTGCGCGACGGGGGCTCCGCGGCCGCCGGCGCCGGCCTGCTCACCCCCGGCGCGCCGGCCGACTTCCTGCTGCTGCGCGGCGACGGGCCCGAGCTCGGCGTCGGCGAGCTCGCCGCCGACCTGGTCTACGCCGCGAACGGCTCGGTCGTCGACACCACCGTCGTCGCCGGGCGCGTGCTGATGCGCGGCGGGGAGGTCGCGGGCACGGAGGAGATCGTCGCCCGCGCCGCCGAGCGCGCCCGCCGCCTCGGCATCGCCTGAACGCCGTCTGAGAGGGTAGGGCGCAATCGATGACGGACGTACTGCGCACGATCGGCGAAGGCTTCGAGCAGGCGCTGCTGATGGCCTACCAGGTCTGGTGGGCGCTCGTCTTCGGCTTCCTGATCTCGGCGATCGTCCAGGCCTGGGTGCCGAGCGAGCGGATCGAGGCGAGCCTCTCCGGCCGCGGGCCGAAGCCCGTCGCCCTGGCGACGGGGCTCGGCGCCGCCTCCTCGTCCTGCTCCTACGCGGCGATCTCGATCGCCCGCTCGCTGATCGCCAAAGGCGCCTCGGCGACGACCGCGCTCGCCTTCCAGTTCGCCTCGACCAACCTGGTCTGGGAGCTCGGCCTCGTCCTCTGGGTGCTAATCGGGTGGCAGTTCGCGCTCGCCGAGTACGTCGGCGGCGTCGTCCTGATCGTCCTGATGGCGGCGCTGCTGCGCTTCTTCGTCTCGCCGCGGCTGGAAGCGCAGGCGCGCGAGCACGCCCGGGAGGCGCAGGAAGAGCACTCCCACGGCTGCCACGATCACGGCGGCGGGGAGCCCGGCAAATGGACAGCCGTCGCCCAGCGCTTCCGCGCCGACTGGTCGATGCTGTGGAAGGAGATCTCGATCGGCTTCCTGCTCGCCGGCTTCATCGGCCTGCTCGGCAACGGCTTCTTCAACTTCCTCTTCATCACCGACGCGCCGGCGGGGATCCGCACGATCGAGAACGTGCTCGTCGGTCCGCTGATCGCGATCCTCAGCTTCGTCTGCTCGGTCGGCAACGTGCCGCTGGCGGCGGTGCTGTGGTCGGGCGGGATCAGCTTCGCCGGCGTGATCGCCTTCATCTTCGCCGACCTGATCGTGCTGACGATCGTCGCCGCCTACCGCAAGTTCTACGGCACGCCGTTCACCGTGCGGATCGTCGCCCTGATGTTCGTGACGATGGTGATCGCGGCGCTGCTCGTCGACCTCCTCTTCGGTTGGGCGGGGCTGATCCCCAGCGGCCCGCGCCCGACCCGCAACGACATCTTCGGCTCGGTCCAGGTCGACTACAAGCTGCTGCTCAACGTACTCGGCCTGGCGATCTTCACGGCGCTGTTCCGGCTCACCCGGCGCAGGGAGACGTAGGCGGCCCAGGCGGCGGCGAGGCCCGCCACCCCGGCGAGCAGCAGAGCGACCCGCGGGTCGTAGGCTTCCGACAGCCAGCCGCTGAGCGGGCCGCCGATCGGCGTCGAGCCGAGGAAGACGACCGAGTAGAGCGCCATCACGCGGCCGCGCATCGACGGCTCGACCGCCAGCTGCAGGCTCGAGTTGATGCTGGCGGCGAAGGTGACCGCGGCGGCGCCGAGCAGCGCCAGCATCGGGATCTCGAGGGCCAGCGAGGGCATCGCCGCGGCGAGCAGCGCGGTGAGGCCGAAGGCGAGCGCCGCAGCGGCGATCAGACGCGGGCCGGTGCGCCCGCGCGAGCCGACGAGCAGCGCGCCGGCGACCGAGCCGACGCCCATCGCGCTGACCAGCGTTGCGTAGGCGCCGGCGCCGCCTTCGAAGCTGAAGGTGGCGAGCAGCGGCAGCACCACCTGGAAGTTGAAGCCGAAGGTGCCGACCAGGGCCATCAGCGCCAGCGGGACGGCGAGCTGCGGCGTGCGGCGCACGTAGCGCAGACCGGCGCGGATCGCGCCCGGCTCGCGGCCGGCGGCCGGCGCCGCGTGCAGGCGGGCCGGGTCCATCGCCCAGAGCGCCGCGATCATCGCGCCGAAGCTGGCGATGTTGACGGCGAAGCAGGGGACGACGCCGAGCGTCGCGATCAGCACGCCGGCCAGCGCCGGGCCGAGAATGCGCGCCGTCTGCACGAGCACGCTGTTGAGGCCGACCGCGTTGACCACGCGGTCGGGTCCGACCATCTCGATCACGAAGCTCTGCCGGGTCGGGTTGTCGACCGCGTTGACGATGCCGCGCAGGAAGGCGGCGAGGTAGACCATCCACGGCGCCACCACCCCGGCGGCGGCGACGGCCAGCAGGCCGACCGCCGGCAGCGCCATCAGCAGCTGCGTCGTCATCAACAGGCCGCGCTTGGGGAAGCGGTCGGCGAGCAGCCCGCCCCAGGCGCCGATGACCAGCATCGGCAGGAACTGGAGCGCTGTCGTCAGGCCGACGGCGAAGCCGCTGTGGGTGAGGCTGAGGACCAGCCACACCGAGGCGACCATCTGCATCCAGTTGCCCGACAGCGAGACGAGCTGGCCGATGAAGTAGAGGCGGTAGTTGCGGACCGAGAGCGACTCGAAGCTGCGCCTCACCGCGGCGCTCAACTGTGTCCTTTGCTCGTCGGCTTCAAGAAGGTCTCCGGATGCATTTTCGCAAACCGCCGATCCCGGCTCGACCGGAGGCACACGCGGCCCGGCGTCGAAGTAGGCGCGGATGAGCAGCGCGAGCACGGCGGAGCCGGCGGCCTACGAGCCGGGGATGGACGCGCGCAGCACGCGGATCGCGGCGCGGCTGGAGCCGTTCATGCTGGTCGCCTCGGCGCTGGTGATCCCGGCGGTGGCGATCAGCGAGTCGCACCCCGGCGGCGCCCTGGAGGCGGTCGCGCGGACGCTCAACTGGGTCACCTGGACCGCCTTCCTGATCGAGCTGGTGGTGATGCTGGCGGTGGTCCCGAACCGCCGCGCCTGGCTGCGCCACCACCCGCTCGACCTGATCATCGTCGTCTTCACGCCGCCGGTGCTGCCGCCCGGCCTGCAGTCGCTGCGCGTCCTGCGGCTGCTCCGCCTGCTGCGGCTGCTGCGCCTGGCGCAGGTCTCGCGCCAGGTCTTCTCGCTGCGCGGCCTGCACTACGCGGCGCTGCTGGCGGTGCTGACCGCGGTCGCCAGCGGGACGCTGTTCGTCGGCTTCGAGCGCCACAACCAGCACCTCAACGCCTGGGAAGGGATCTACTGGGCGGTGACCGCGATGACGACGCTCGGCTCGAGCATCCAGCCGACGACGACCGGCGGCCAGATCCTCGCCGTGGTCGTGGTGGTCGTCGGCATCTCCTTCGTCGCCCTGCTGACCGGCGCGATCGCCCAGCGCTTCCTCGGCCCGGAGATCGTCGAAGTCGAGGAAGAGCTCGAGTCCGAGCAGCTCACCGCCGAGGCGGTCGCGCTGCGCGAACTGCACAGCGTCCGCGAGCAGCTCCAGGCGCTCGAGGTGGCGGTCGAACGGATCGCCGGCGAACGCGCGCCCTGACCGCGCTCATCCCTCGGCGTCGCCGCCGACCTTGGCCTCCAGCTGGTGCACCACGTCGGGGTCGCGCAGCGTGGTGACGTCGCCCAGCGTCCGGCCCTCGGCGATGTCGCGCAGCAGGCGGCGCATGATCTTGCCCGAGCGCGTCTTCGGCAGGTCGCCGGACCAGACGACCCGCTTCGGGCGCGCCAGTTTGCCGATCCGCGCGGCGACGTGCTCGGACAGCTCGCCGGCCATCGCCTCGTCGCCCTCGCGATCGCCCTCGAGGGTGACGAAGGCGCAGATCGCCTGCCCGGTGTCGGCGTCGCTCTGGCCGATCACCGCCGCCTCGGCGACCTTCGGGTGGGAGACGATCGCCGACTCGACCTCGGCCGTGGAGAGCCGGTGGCCGGAGACGTTGACGACGTCGTCGATCCGCCCCAGCACCCAGAAGTAGCCGTCGGAGTCGCGCCGGGCCGCGTCGCCGACCAGGTAGGTCTCCGGGCCGAAGCGCGAGAAGTAGGTCTCGACGAAGCGCTCGCGCTCGCGGTAGAGCGTGCGCAGCATCCCCGGCCAGGGACGGCGCAGGACGAGCAGCCCCTCCGCCCCGCTCGCCGCCGGCTCGCCGTCCTCGCCGAGCACCGCCGCGTCGACCCCCGGCAGCGGCAGCGTCGCCGAGCCCGGCTTGGCCGCCGTGATCCCCGGCAGCGGCGAGATCATGATCTGGCCGGTCTCCGTCTGCCACCAGGTGTCGACGATCGGGCAGCGCCCGCCGCCGATCGCCTCGCGGTACCAGAGCCAGGCCTTCGGGTTGATCGGCTCGCCGACCGAGCCGAGCAGCCGCAGCGAGCTCAGGTCGTGGCGGGCCGGGTGCTCGACCCCCCACTTCATGCAGGCGCGGATCGCGGTCGGCGCGGTGTAGAGGATGGTGACGCCGTAGCGCTCGACCAGCTCCCACCAGACGTCCTTGCCGGGGTAGTCGGGGGCGCCCTCGAACATCACGCTGGTCGCCGCGTTGGCCAGCGGGCCGTAGACGATGTAGGAGTGGCCGGTGATCCAGCCGACGTCGGCCGCGCACCAGTAGACGTCCTCGGCCGGCTTCAGGTCGAAGACGCAGCGGTGGGTGAAGGCGACGCCGGTGAGGTAGCCGCCGGTGGTGTGCAGGATGCCCTTCGGCTTCGCGGTCGAGCCCGAGGTGTAGAGGATGAACAGCGGGTCCTCGGCGCCGATCGGCTCGGCCGGGCACTCGGCCGCGGCCGCCGCCATCGCGTCCTCGAACCAGATGTCGCGGCCGGCGCGCATCTCGCAGGCCTCGCCGGTGTGGCGGACGACGAAGATCGTCTCGATCGAGCCGACCCCGTCGATGACCTCGTCGACCCGCGCCTTGACCGCCGCGGTCCTGCCCTTGCGGCGCGCTCCGTCGACGGTGATCAGCGCCTTCGCCTCCGAGAACGACATGCGCTCGCGCACCGCCTCGGCCGAGAAGCCGCCGAAGACGACGTTGTGGACGGCGCCGATCCGGGCGCAGGCCAGCATCGCGACGACGACCTGGGGGATCATCGGCAGGTAGATCCCGACCACATCGCCCTTGCGCACGCCGTGGTCGCGCAGCGCGTTGGCGAAGCGCTGCGTGTCGGCGAGCAGCTCGGCGTAGGTGAGATCGCGCTCCTCGCCCTCCTCGCCGCGCCAGTGGTAGGCGACGCGGTCGCCGAGCCCGGCGGCGACGTGGCGGTCGAGGCAGTTGGCGGAGACGTTCAGCTCGCCGTCGGCGAACCACCTGTAGAAGGGCGGGTCGGACTCGTCGAGCGCCTCGCTCGGCTCCCTCGCCCAGTCGAGCAGCTCGCGCGCCTGCGCCAGCCACCAGGCCGGCGGGTCGGCGGCCGCCTCCGCGTAGACCGCCGGGTCGGCGAGCAGCGCGCCGGCGGTGAAGTCCTCCGGCGGCTCGAAGCGCTCGACCTCCAGCAGCTCGTCCAGCCGCCGCCCCAGCGCGTTTTTCCCTTCGGCTCCCATCGCTCTTAGACTCTGACCCTAATGCTCTTCCGCCAGATCATCCACGAGGATCTCGGCTGCGCCTCCTACCTGGTCGGCGACTCGGGGGCCGGGGTCGCCGCGGTGATCGACCCGCAGTGGGACATCGACCCCTACCTGAACCTCGCCCGCCTGCACGGGGTGCGGATCGAGCACGTGCTGGAGACGCACAACCACGCCGACCACGTCTCCGGCCACGGCCGCCTGGCGCGGGCGACCGGGGCGGAGATCCACGTCAGCGCGCTGGCGGAGGCGGAGTACGAGCACGACCCGATCGCCGACGGCTGGACGCTCGAGCTCGGCGAGGGGGTGACGATCGAGGCGATCCACACTCCCGGCCACCGGCCCGAGCACACCTCCTTCCTGCTGCGCGACGCGGGGCGCGGCGGCGACCCGGTCGCGGTGCTGACCGGCGACTCGCTGTTCGTCGGCGACGTCGCCCGTCCCGACCTCGCGGTCGAGCCGCGCGAGGGCGCCGCCGGGATCTTCCATTCGCTGCACGAGCTGCTGCTCTCGCTGCCCGACGAGGTCGAGGTCTGGCCGGGGCACCTCGGCGGCTCGCTCTGCGGCAGCGCCGGCATCGACCTGAAGACCTCCTCGACGATCGGCTTCGAGCGCCGCCACAACCGGGCGCTGGCGATCGCCGACGAAGCCGAGTTCATCGAGGACGCGGTGGCGAGCATCGGCGAGCGGCCGCCCAACGTCGAGCACATCGTCGCGCTCAACCGCGGCCCCCTGGTCGAGTCGATCGGAGCCCCGGCGCGGCTGACGCCGCGGCGCTTCGAGGCGGCGATCGCCGCCGGCGCCTTCGCGGTCGACTCGCGCACCAACGAGCAGTTCGACGAGGCCCACATCCCCGGCGCGATCAGCGCCTCCGGCTATGACACCGGGTTCGCGACCAAGGTCGCCCAGGTCGTGCCGCCCGAGGGCGAGGTGGTCGTCGTCGCCGCCTCGGACGGCAACGAGCTCGAGGCGGCGGAGCTGCTCGCCGCGGTCGGCCTGAAGGTGCGCGGCTTTCTCGGCGGCGGGATGAGCGCCTGGCGGGCCGAGGAACGGCCGGTCGAGCGGATCGAGCCGATCGGGCCGGGCGACCTGGCGGAGCTGCTGGAGGGCGAGGCGTCGCCGCTGGTGCTCGACGTGCGCGGCGGCGCCGAGTACGAGGAGGGGCACATCGAGGGCTCGGTCCACATTCCCTACGGGGAGCTGGCGCGGCGCCTCGACGAGCTGCCGCGCGAGCGCGCCCTGGCGACGATCTGCAAGGGCGGCAAACGCAGCGGCCTCGCCGCCTCGGTCCTCCAGCGCGAGGGCTTCGAGACGATCCACGTCGCCTACGGCGGCGTCGGGACCTGGCAGGAGGAAGGCCGCCCGGTCGAGACCGGCGCCGTCCCGGCCTGAAGCATCGCGTTCGCCTTTGTCGGGCTCAGCCCGACAAAAGGCGAACGCGCTCAGTAACCCGGTGGGTGCCTCGCGATGAAGCCTTCCGGGGAGTCGACCGGCGAGGAATGCCAGCGGGGTCCGGGGCCGCCGACGGTGTCGAAGGCGAGGCCGGCGATGATCATCCAGGCGTGGCCGGAGTTGGCGTAGACGGTGATCCACTGGCCCGGGCCCGGGTCGCCCCAGGTCTCCAGGCCGGTCGAGTCGAGCGGGCTGGAGAGGAAGCCGCCGCCGTTGAGGGCGAAGCTGACCGCGCCGGAGCAGTCATAGCCGGATGAGCTGAAGGAGCCGTGGCCGCCGCCCCAGATGTAGGGGGTGGTGGCGATCGAGTTGGCGGCTTCGATCGCCGCCTGGATCGCCGGCGGAGCGGCGCTCGGCACGCTCGCCTGGCTTTCGGAGATGTATTCGGCGCTCTGGCCGGGGGTCAGCGGCGCGGGGACGCCGGTCGGCGCGGGCGCGCCGGCGCTGGTCAGCTGTTCGGAGATCGCCGCGAGGTTGTCGCTGAGCGCCGCTTCGCGCGACTCGAGCGCTTCCAGGTCGGCCTGGCGCTTCGCCTGCGCTTCCTTCAGCTCGGCGAAGCGGGCGGCGGCGTCGGCGCTGGCGGCGGCGGCTTCCCTCTCCTTGGCGGCGATCTCGTCGCGCGCTTCCTTCAGCTGCGCGCGGATCGCGGCCATCCGCTTGACCGCCGCCTGGGCCTCGTCGCGCAGCGCCTTGACCCGGCCGGCGACCGCGTCGTCGTAGTCCTGGATGCGGCTGAGGTATTCGGCGCGCGCGTCGGCCTGCGACCAGGTCGCCGATTCGAGCACAACGTTGACGACGTTCGGGCTGCCCGCCTCGTAGATCGAGACCAGCCGCCGGCGCAGCACGTCGAGCGCCCGCTGGAGCCGTTCGCGCACCGCTTCCAGATGGCGTCGCTCGGCTTCCAGCTTCGCGGTCGCCGCGTCGAGCTCTTCCTGCTTGCTCGCCAGTTCCGCTTCCAGCGCCTGCTGTTCCTGGCGCAGCCGCGAGACTTCGCCCAGCAACGCGTCGATCGCGTGGTTCTGTTCGGCGATCGTCGTCGCCAGCGCGCTGTGGCTTTCGCGCACCTTGCTCAGCTTGCCCTGCGTGGAGTCGAGCTTTTCCTGCAGGGTGGCGCCGGCCGCGCTCGCCACGAGGCAGAGCGCAAGCAGGAGCAGGGCGGCGGGAATCAGCAGCCGCCAAGGGGTGCCGGCACGGGCGCGCATTCGCGCCCGCACGCTAGCGAAATCCCCTCTCGATTGTTAGGAGTTGCTAATAACCTGCAACTCCTCTTGCATCAGGCGAGCAGCTTCGCCTTCGCCTTCTCGTACTCCTCGGCCGAAATCGCCCCTTTCGCCTGCAGGGCGTGGAGCTTGTCGAGCTCGTCGGCCGTCGAGCCCGTATGGGCCTGCTGGCGGACGTAGGAGTCGAAATGCTGCTTCGCCTCCGCCTGCGCCTTGATCGTCCTGTCGCGCATCCCGCTGCCCCTCGCGACCAGGTAGACGAGCGCGGTCAGGAAGGGGATCAGGACGAGGAAGATCACCCATACCGCCTTCCACCAGCCCGACAGCTCGTGATCGCGGAAGAGGTCGGTGAGGATCGTGATCAGGATCCAGATCCAGATCACGAAGAAGAAGATCTCGAGGGCGAGCAGCAGGGCTTCGCCCAGGTTGATGTTCGCGAACGGCAGCACGGGTGGTCCTTTCGGTCATTGGGCGCGGCGGGCTGCCGCAAATCGAACGTTCCGCAGACTAGTCGCGTCTCCTGCCCGCTGCATCCGTAATCCGCCCCATCGCCGTTCCGGTGCGCCTTTAATGGTCATAGCCCGTAAAAGGCGCACCGGAAGCGAAGAGGACGGCGGCTACGGCCGTGGCGAGGTTGAGGCTGGAGACGCCGGCGCGCATCGGGATCGCGAGACGGGCGTCGGCGGCGGCGAGCAGGGCGTCGCCGAGGCCGTGGCGCTCCGTGCCGAAGGCGAGGATCGCGCGGGGCGGCAGCTCGGCGGGGCGCAGGTCCGCGCCCTCGGGGTCGACGGCGATCAGCGGCCGGCCACCGAGCTCGTCCAACCCTTGTCGACTTTTTCCACACTGGGGCGTGGAAAAAGTCGACAACGACGCGACGGGCAGCGCGAAGTGCAGGCCCGCCGCGGCGCGCAGCGCGTCGGGGTGCCAGGGATCGTTGGGGCCGGTGGTGAGGACGCCGGCTGCGTCGACGGCCGCGGCGACCCGCACGCAGGCGCCCATGTTGCCCATCGTGCGCGGGTCCTCGAGCAGGACGAGCGGCGCCGGCCGCGGGTCCGCCAGCGTCGCCTCGACGTCGACCTCCGGCCGCCGCGCGATCGCGACGACTCCGGTGCGCGGCGCCTGCGGCACGAGCCGCGCCAGGACCTCCTCGCCGACCGGCGCGGTGCGGCCGGCCAGCGAGCCGGCCAGATCCGGCGCCAGCTCGGCCGCCAGCTCCTCCAGGCTCGCCGGCGCCACCGCGACCGCCTCCAGCACCTCGGCGCCGAAGCGCAGCGCGTGCTTGAGCGCGTGGAAGCCCTCCAGCACGGCCAGGCCCGGGTCGCGGCGCGCGGTGCGGTAGCGGCGGATCAGCGCCTGCTCGTCGGCCTCTTTCACGGCTGCATCATGCACCGCCGCCCCTCAGCTGGGCGCTCAGCCGGCGACCGTGCGGCTCGCCGCGTCCGGCATCTCCTCCAGGAACGGGCTCAGGTGGCGGCCGACGATCTTGCCGTCGGGCTCGGGCCAGAGCGGCTCGCGGCTCAGCTCCGAGACTTCGCCGTGGCCGCCCGCCGGCCGGCCGTAGAGGTAGCGCGGCTCGGCGCCGGTCCAGAGCACCCCGCGCAGCACCGGGTCGAAGACGGGCGACTCGACGTCGAGCCCGGCCGCCGCCGCGATCGCCTCGGCGGCGACATCGGCCTCCTGGGTTGCGATCCCGCCCTGCTTGACCGGGAAGGCGGTGACGTCGCCGGCGGCGTAGACGTCGCGCGCACCGACGACGCGGCAGTGCTCGTCCACCGTCAGGAAGCCGTCCGCGTCGGCCGGCAGCCCGTCGATGCGGCGGCCCTCGAGTCGCGGCAGGCTGACCACCGCTTCGGTCTCCACCGGGTCGCCCGGGGCGACGCTGAGCCGCCCGCCCTCGTAGGCGACCGGGTGGACGCCGCTGAGCACCTCGATCCCGCGCTCGCGCAGCAGCTCGCCCATCTCGACGCCGACGGCGCGGCCGAACAGCTCCAGCGGCGCGTCCTCGGGGGTGACGACCCGCAGGCGCGCGTCCTCGATCCCCGACTTGGCCAGCACCGCCGAGCCCAACAGCGCCAGCTCGTACAGCGGCAGCGCCCAGGTGTTGCCGCCCGGCATCGTGAAGACGACGTCGCGCAGCATGCCGGCGCGCAGCCGGCGCACGACGTTGCCGAAGCCGCCTTCGTCGGAGACGCCCCAGAAGGTGACGGCGCCCGGCACGGCCCAGAGCATGCGCACGCCGGAGGCGACCAGCAGGTGGTCGTAGGCGATCTCCTCGCCGTCGCGGACGGTCGCCGTGCGTGAAGCCGGGTCGACCGAGAAGATGCCGCCGAGCCGGAAGGAGACGCCGATCCGCGCGGCCAGCTCGTCGAGGTCGTAGCGCAGGATGCTGGCGGCGCCGTAGGGCTCGCCGACCGCGAAGGGGCGGTAGACGAAGTCGGCGCGGGGCGCGCAGAGCTCGACCGCGAGCCGCTCGCCGGCCAGCTCGCGCAGCGCCAGCGCCGCCTCGAGGGCGGCTACGCCGCCGCCCGCGATCAGCACCAGTGGGCGGTCCTCCTCTCGCTCCGCGCGCGCGTTCACCGACCGAGCGTATGCGCGACCGCGGCAACCTCCATCGTGGGACGGCCACACCAGGCCTGCGGCTTTTCCCCGATGGCGGCTGCGCCCGCGGCGACCCATGATGCGAGCGATGAGATTGCTGGTCGGCTACGACGGGAGCGACGGGGGGCGGGACGCGCTGGAGCTGGCGCGGGTCCTGGGCTCGGTCGAGGAGAGCAGCGCCCTCGTCGTAGCGGTGATGCCCTACACGCCGCTGCCGGTCGGCTTCACCGAGCTGGAGCGGGACGCGGCGCGGGAAGCCGAGCCGCTGCTGGCCGAGGCGCGCGAGCGGCTCGAGGGGCTCGCGGTCGAGACGCGGGCCTTCGGCGGCGGCTCGCCGGCCGGCGTGATCACCGACGTCGCCGAAGCCGGCCGCTGCGACGCGATCGTGCTCGGATCCCCCCACCGCGGCGCGGTCGGGCGGGCGCTGATCGGCAGCGTCGCCGAGGGCGTCCTGCACGGCGCCCCCTGCGCGGCGCTGGTCGCCCCGCGCGGCTACGCCGAGAACGGCCACGGCCCCTTCGCGACGATCGCCGTCGCCTACGACGGCACGCCGGAAGCGAAGGCGGCGCTGGCCCGAGCGCGGGCGCTGGCCGAAGAGAGCCGCGCTGCGCTGCGCGTGCTCACGGTCGTCGCGCCGCCGGTCGCGCTGCCCGGCGTCGCCGGCTACGTCCCGGTCATCCCGCCCGAGCCCGACGAGGTGATCGCCGAGGGCGTCGGCGGCGGCGGCGCCACGCTGCCCGTCGAGGGCCGGCGGCTCGACGGCCCGCCCGCCCAGGCGCTCGCCGCCCAGGTGGGCGAAGAAGGCGTCGACCTGCTGGTCGCCGGCTCGCGCGGCTACGGCCCGGTGGCCCGGCTGCTGCTCGGCTCGGTCTCTTCCCGACTCGTCGCCGCCGCCCCCTGCCCGGTCCTCGTCGTCCCCCGCCCTGAGGAGGAGCAAGCATGAGCCAGGTCGCCGTCGATGCCGTGCGCGAGTTCGGCAAGCTCTCCCGGGCCGACGTCGCCTACGCCGGCGGCAAGGGCGCCAACCTGGGCGAGCTGACCGCCGCCGGCTTCCCCGTCCCGCCCGGCTTCGTCGTCGGCGCTCCCGCCTACGCCGCCTTCTGCGACGGCGGCGGCCTGCGCGAGCGGATCGAGCGCCGCCTCGCCGCGGTCGACGTCGAGGACACCGCGGCGCTGGAACGGGCCAGCCACGAGGTGCGGGCGGAGGTCGAAGCCGAGCCGCTGCCCGAGTGGTTGGCCGACGCGGTCCGCAGCGCCTACGAGCGCCTCGCCGCCGGCGACCCGGAGACCCCGGTCGCGGTGCGCTCCTCGGCCACCGGCGAGGACACCGAGTCGGCCTCCTTCGCCGGCATGAACGAGACCTTCCTCAACGTGCGCGGGGCCGAGTCGGCGCTCGACGCCGTGCGCCGCTGCTGGGCCTCGCTGTTCGGCGCCCGCACGATCTACTACCGGGCCAAGCGCGGCTTCGGCCAGGCCGACATGGACATCGCGGTCGTCGTCCAGCGTCAGATCTCCTCGACGCGGGCCGGCGTCATGTTCACGATCGAACCGGCCTCGGGCGAGCGCGACAGGCTGGTGATCGAGGGCGCCTTCGGGTTAGGCGAGTCGGTCGTCTCCGGCTCGGTCTCGCCCGACCGCTACGTCGTCGGCAAGCAGAAGCTCAACGTCATCCGGCGCGAAGTGCGGCGCAAGGAGCTGACGATCGAGCCGACCGAGGGCGGTGGCACGCGCACCCGCGAGCTCGGCGAGCACGAGTCCGAGCAGCCGGCGCTGAGCGACGAGGAGGTGCACGAGCTGGCCGAGCTCGGGGTGCGGATCGAGGCGCACTACGGCACGCCGCAAGACACCGAGTGGGCCTTCGACCCCGAGGGCCGGGTGTGGATGCTTCAGTCGCGGCCGGTAACGGCCACCGGCGGCGAGCCGCTGGCAGCCCCCGAGCCCGCCGGCGCCGGCGAGGAGCTGGTCCGCGGGCTCGGCGCGGCGCCCGGCGTCGCGGCCGGCCCGGTGCGGGTGATCGCGGCGCTCGACGGCGGCGCCGAGCTGGCCGACGGCGAGGTGCTCGTCACCCACATGACGGCGCCCGACTGGGTGCCGCTGATGCGGCGCGCGGCGGCGATCGTCACCGACTCCGGCGGGATGACCTGTCACGCGGCGATCGTCTCGCGCGAGCTCGGCATCCCCTGCGTCGTCGGCACCGTCGAGGCGACCAAGGTGCTGCGCGACGGCGAGGTCGTCACCGTCGACGCCGGCGCGGGAACGGTCAGCGAGGGCGACTCGGCGCCGCGGGCGGCCGCGGCGGACGCCGCCCAGCCCGCCGCCGTGGCCGCCGCGGCGCCCGTCACCGGCACGAAGCTGCTGGTCAACCTCTCCGAGCCCTCGCAGCTGGAGCGCGCCGCGGCGCTCGACGTCGAGGGCTGCGGCCTGCTGCGGGCCGAGCTGATGGTGGTCGAGGCGCTCGAGGGCGTCCACCCGCTGCAGCTGGTCAAGGAGGGGCGCAGCGAGGGCTTCGTGGCGAAGATGGCCGAGTCGCTGACCGCCTTCGCCAACGCCTTCGCGCCGCGGCCGATCACCTACCGGACGATCGACTTCCGCACCAACGAGTTCCGCGGCCTGCGCGGCGGCGAGGACTTCGAGCCGCAGGAGGCGAACCCGATGATCGGCTACCGCGGCGCCCTGCGCTACATGCAGCAGCCCGAGCTGCTTGGGCTGGAGCTGGAGGCGATCGGCCGCGTCTGGGACGCCGGCCACGAGAACTTCCACGTGATGGTTCCATTCGTCCGCACCCCGCGTGAGCTGGTCGCCTGCCGCGCCCAGTTCGAGGCGGCGGGACTGCTCTCGCGCCCCGGCTTCGAGCTCTGGGTGATGGCCGAGGTCCCCTCGGTCCTCTTCCACCTGCCGCGCTACGCCGAGCTCGGCGTCGCCGGGATCTCGATCGGCTCCAACGACCTGACCCAGCTGATGCTCGGCGCCGACCGCGACTCCGAGCTGGTCGCCGAGGTCTTCGACGAGCGCGACCTGGCGGTGACCGAATACATCGCCGAGCTTGTCGGGCGGGCGCGCGAGCTCGGCCTCCAGACCTCGATCTGCGGCCAGGCGCCCTCGGTCCACCCCGAGTACGCCGAGCTCTTGGTGCGGGCGGGGGTCGACGCGATCTCGGTCAACATCGACGCCGTCGACCGCGCCCGCCGCCTGGTCGCCGCCGCCGAGCGCCGCGTGCTGCTCGACGCGTCGCGTTAGCCGGCGCGCCTCGCTCAGATCGCGACCCGCGACTCGTCGCCCGGGCCGGGCCGCAGGATCAGCACCTCGGCGGGGGCCCGCTCGAGCAGCCAGACGAGATCGTCGCCGCCGAGCCCGGCGCCGCCCACCGCGCTGGCGGGCACGACCACCCGGTCGAAGCGCTCGCGCCCCAGCAGCCTCCGCAGCGCGTGCCGGTAGGTGCGCCCGCGCTCGATCCGCGAGTCGACGGCGACGCCCTGGGCGGCGGCGCGCTGTTCGATCGCCTCCAGCATCGGCATCGCCGTAGCCGCCTCGGCGGGGATCGCGCAGTCCAGCGGCAATCGCTTCGGCACGCTCGCCAGGTAGGCAGGCATCAGCACGGCGCCCTCCGCCCGCGCGAGGCGCAGCGCGGCGTCGAGCGCCCGCCGCGAGATCTCGGCGCCGGTGAAGGGCAGGAGGATCTGGTGCACCTCCTCGGGGCGCTCCGACAGTCCGCCGCGCCGGCCTCGCCGCGCGATCAGGTAGCCGCCGCCGAGGCCGAGGACCAGCGCGAGGCCGACGAGGAAGTGCTCGATCACGACTCATCCTCCCGTTGGCTGCGGTGGGCGACGATCCGCACGTCGACCCCGGGCGGCGTCATCCGCATCAGCCGCTGCGGCAGCGGCTCGCGCAGCCGCGCCAGCCCGCGCGGCGGCAGCGACTCGCCGACCATCACGTAGGTGATGCCGCGCTCGCGCACAACGCGGGCCGCGGCGGCGAGCAGGTCGTCGTGCTCCTCGACCAGCAGCGTCGCGCCGAGCACCGAGGCGAGCTGGCGCAGCGCCGTCACCTGACGCTCGGCCTCGCCCGCGACCGGCCGGCCCGGCCGCTTCACCCAGAGCAGGTCGAGATCGCCGCCGAGGCGCTGCGCCGAGCGCCAGGCGCGCCGCACCAGCCGCTGCGAGCTCGGCTGCGGCCGCACCAGGGCGAGGACCCGCTCGCCGACCGCCTGCGGGACCGCCGCCGCGAGCCGCTCCTCGCGCGTCCCCAGCGGCTCCCGCTCGCTGTAGACGAGCCGCTTCGACTCGACGTCTTCGGCAACCTGGCGCAGGCTCACCTCGCGCAGCGCCGCCAGGTTCTCCAGCTTGAAGAAATTGTCGAGCGCCGCCTGGACGTTCTCGCCCGGATAGATCTTGCCCGCCCGCAGCCGCTCCACCAGCGCCTCCGGCGTCAGGTCGATCAGCACGACTTCGTCGGCGTCTCCCAGCACCGAGTCGGGCACCGTCTCCCGCACCCGCACGCCGGTCAGCTCCGCGACCTGATCGTTGAGCGACTCGAGGTGCTGGACGTTGACGGTCGAGAACACGTCGATCCCCGCCTCGAGCACGTCGGCGATGTCCTCGTAGCGCTTGCCGTGCTCGAGGCCGGGCGGGTTCGCGTGGGCCAGCTCGTCGATCAGCGCCAGCTCCGGCGCCCGCGCCAGCAACCCCGGCAGGTCCATCTCCTCGACCTCGACCTCGCGGTAGGGGACGCGCCGCCGCGGGACGACCTCGAGGCCGCGCGCCTGGGCGGTCGTCTCCTCGCGGCGGTGCGGCTCGAGGTAGCCGATCGCCACGTCGCGGCCGCCGTCGGCTTCGGCGTGGCCCTCCTGGAGCATCCGGTACGTCTTGCCGACGCCGGCGGCCATGCCGAGGAAGATCTTGTAGCGGCCGCGTCCCATGCCGCCCTCGCGGGGCCCTCAGGCCCCCAGCAGGTTGTGGACGACGAGGTCGATCAGCTTGATCCCGACGAAGGGGACGAGCACCCCGCCGAGGCCGAAGAGCAGCATGTTGCGGCGCAGCAGCGCGGTGGCGCCGATCGGCCGGTAGCGCACCCCGCGCAGCGAGAGCGGGATCAGCAGCGGGATCAGCAGCGCGTTGAAGATCACCGCCGAGAGGATCGCCGATTCGGGCGTGCCGAGCGACATCACGTTGAGCGCGTCGAGCGGACCCCTTTCGCCGACGTGCAGCGCGTAGGTCGCCGCGAACATCGCCGGCAGGATCGCGAAGTACTTGGCGATGTCGTTGGCGATCGAGAAGGTGGTGAGGGCGCCGCGGGTGATCAGCAGCTGCTTGCCGACCTCGACGATCTCGATCAGCTTCGTCGGGTTGGAGTCGAGGTCGACCATGTTGCCGGCCTCGCGCGCCGCCTGGGTGCCGGTGTTCATCGCCACGCCGACGTCCGCCTGGGCCAGGGCCGGAGCGTCGTTCGTGCCGTCGCCGGTCATCGCGATCAGCCGCCCGTCGGCCTGCTGCTCCTTGATCAATTCGAGCTTGCGCTCCGGCGTCGCTTCGGCGAGGAAGTCGTCGACGCCGGCCTCCTCGGCGATCTTCGCCGCGGTCAGCCTGTTGTCGCCGGTGACCATGATCGTGCGGATGCCCATCGCCCGCAGCTGGTCGAAGCGGGCCTTCATGCCCTCCTTGATCACGTCTTTGAGGTAGACCACCCCGAGCACGCGCTCGTTGCGGGCGACGGCCAGCGGCGTGCCGCCCTCGCGGCCGATCCGGTCGAGCTCGGCGCGCAGCTCGACCGGCGCGCGGCCGCCCTCCGCGGCGACCCAGTCCTCGATCGCGTCGCCGGCCCCCTTGCGCAGCCTGGTGCCGTTGAAGTCGCAGCCGCTCATCCGCGTTTCGGCGCTGAACGGGACGAAGGCCGGCTCATGGCCGGCGAAGTCGTGCTCGCGGATGCCGTGGGTCTTGGCGAGCACGACGATCGAGCGCCCCTCGGGCGTCTCGTCGGCGAGCGAGGCCATCTGCGCCGCCTCCGCCAGCTCCTCGGCGGTTATGCCCGGCATCGGCATGAATTCGACCGCCTCGCGGTTACCCAGCGTGATCGTGCCGGTCTTGTCGAGCAGCAGCACGTCGCAGTCGCCCGAGGCCTCGACCGCGCGGCCGGAGAGGGCGAGCACGTTGCGGCGCACCAGCCGGTCCATGCCGGCGATCCCGATCGCCGAGAGCAGCGCCCCGATCGTGGTCGGGATCAGCGCCACCAGCAGGGCGATCAGGGTCGTCTCGGACAGTTCGGTGCCGGCGAAGAGCCCGAACGGGCGCAGCGAGACGATCACCAGGACGAAGACAAGGGTCAGCGCCGCCAGGAGGATCCCCAGCGCGACCTCGTTCGGCGTCTTGCGCCGCTCCGCCCCCTCGACCAGGGCGATCATCCGATCGAGGAACGACCTGCCGGGCTCCTGCGTGATCTCGACGACGATGCGGTCGGACAGCACCTTGGTGCCGCCCGTGACGGCGCTGCGGTCGCCGCCGGCCTCGCGGATCACCGGCGCCGACTCGCCGGTGATCGCCGACTCGTCGACCGAGGCGATCCCCTCGATCACGGTGCCGTCGCCGGGGATCGTCTCCCCCGCCTCGACCACGACGACGTCGCCGCGGACGAGCTCGGAGGCGCTCTTCTCGCCGCCGTCGCGCAGGCGCGCCGTCATCTCCGTGCGCATCGCCCGCAGGCTCTGCGCCTGGGCGCGGCCGCGACCCTCGGCGAGCGCCTCGGCCAGGTTGGCGAAGACGACGGTCAGCCAGAGCCAGAGCGAGACCGTGAAGGCGAACCAGGCGGGCTCGTGGCCGCCGCCGAGCGGCTTGCCGCCGCAGGCCTGGATCAGCCAGGCGACCGTGGTGACGACGGCGCCGATCTCGACGACGAACATGACCGGGTTGCGCACCTGCACGCGCGGGTCGAGCTTGCGCAGCGACTCGACCAGGGCGGGTCGCAGGATCTCGAGGTCCAACAGGGAGCGGGGTTGGGTCTCGGTGTTCATTTGAGGGGCGCTTCCTTGTCGAGCGCGAGGTTGAGTTGCAGGACGTTCACTCCGGGCTCGCCGAAGACGCCGAGGAAACGGCCGTCGGTGTGGGCCGAGATCAGGTCTTCGACCCTGCTCAGCGGGAGACGCCGCACCGCCGCGATGCGGTGCGCCTGGATCTGCGCGTTGGCTTCGGAGATTTCGGGGTCGACGCCGGAGCCCGACATCGTGATCGCGTCGACCGGCACGTCTTCCCTGGTCAGCGATTCGTCGTAGGGCTTGTTCAGCTCGACGTAGGCGGCGAGGTTTTCCCGCACCGCTTCGCGCTCTTCGACGCTGTTGGGACCGAGGTTGCTGAAGCCCGTGGCATTGGCGGCGTAGCTCGTCTGCGAGGGGCGCGGCTGGAAGTAGCGCGGGTCGCCGTCGAAGTCCTGGCCGATCAGGCTCGAGCCGACCAGCTTGCCGTTCACCGTCAGCTTCGAGCCGTCCGCCTTTCCGGGGAAGACGAGCTGCGAGATGCCGGTCATCGCCAGCGGGTAGGCGAGGCCGAAGACCAGGGTGAAGGCGATCACCGCCAGGATCGAGCTGATGACGGCGCGCCGCATCAGAACAACCTCGTGGTCAGGCTCTGCACGACCGGGCCGAGCAGCAGCGCGGGGAAGAAGGTGAGGGCGCCGACCAGGATCACGACGCCGACGAGCAGGATCACGAAGGTCGGCGTGTCGGTGCGCATCGTGCCCGGCCCCGCCGGGGAGACCTTCTTGGTGGCCAGCGATCCGGCGACGGCGAGCACCAGGACGATCGGCAGGAAGCGGGCGAGCGTCATCGTCGCGCCGCCGAGCAGATCGGCGAAGGTGATGCCGAAGGCGCCGACGTTGCCGGGCGCGTGCGGCTGGACGAAGCCGGTGTAGCCGGCGAAGGCGGAGCCGTTGTTGTTGGCCTGGGAGAGGTAGGCGTAGAGCGTTTCCGAGAATCCCTGCGGGCCGGCGTTGGAGATCGACCTCGTCCCGGCGCGGGTCGCCATCGCGAGGCCGGCCGTGGCGAGCACCGCGAGCGGCGTGACCAGGATCCCGAGCGAGACCAGCTTGATCTCCCCCGCCTGGATCTTCTTGCCCAGGTACTCGGGCGTGCGGCCGACCATCAGGCCGCCGATGAAGACGGCGAGCAGGACGTAGAGCAGCATCGTGTAGAGGCCGGTGCCGACGCCGCCGAAGACGACCTCGCTGGTGCCCAGGCCCGACATCGGGACGAGGCCGCCGAGCCCGGTGTAGGAATCGTGAGCGGAGTCGACCGAGCCGTTGGAGGTGACCGTCGTCGTCGTCGCCCAGAGCGCCGAGGAGGCGATCCCGTTGCGCTGCTCCTTGCCTTCGAGGTTGCCGCCGGTCGAGCCGGCGATCGCCGCGGTCGGGCTGCCGGCGGCGTGCTCGGCGGGGGTGCCGTGCTGCTCGGCGGGGACGATCACGATGACGAAGGCCAGGTAGATCGCCAGCATCGCGGCGAAGATCGACCAGCCCTCGCGCTGGCGGCCGACCATCTTCCCGTAGGTGTAGGTGAGGGCGGCCGGGATCAGGATGATCGAGAGCAGCTCGACGAAGCCGGTCAGCTGGTTCGGGTTCTCGAACGGCATCGCCGAGTTGACGTTGAAGAAGCCGCCGCCGTTGGTGCCGAGCTGCTTGATCGCTATCTGCGAGGCGGCCGGGCCCATCGCCAGCGCCTGTTCGGCGCCCTCGACGGTCTTCGCGATGCTGGCGCCGGAGAGCGTCTGCACGACGCCCTGCGAGACCAGGATCAGCCCGACGATCACCGAGAGCGGCAGCAGGACGTAGTAGAGGCTGCGGGTCAGGTCCTGCCAGAAGTTGCCGAGCCCGGGGCCGCTGCGCCCGACGATGCCCCGGATGAAGGCGAGCAGGACGCAGATGCCCACGGCGGGGGTGACGAAGTTCTCGACCGTCAGCCCGGCCATCTGCGAGAAGTAGGTCAGCGTCGTTTCGCCGCCGTAGTACTGCCAGTTGGTGTTGGAGACGAAGGAGGAGGCCGTGCTGAAGCTGACGTCCCACGGCCCAGAGTGGAAGCCTTCGGGATTGAACGGATGGATGCCCTGGGTGCGCAGGATCGCGTAGAGGGCGATCCAGGAGAAGACAGAGAAGAGCACGAGGCTCTTGGCGTAGAGCTTCCAGTCCTGCTCCTCGGAGGGGTCGACGCGCAGCGCCCGGTAGGTGAATCGCTCGGCCGGGCCGAGGATCGGGCTGAGGAGGACGCGCTCGCCGCTGAAGACCCGCGCCATGTACCTGCCGAGCAGCGGGGTCAGGGCGATCAGCACCGCGATGAAGACGGCGACCTGAAGCCAGCCCTGCGCCATCAGAGCTTCTCCCCGCGCAGCAGCGCGTAGCAGAGGTAGAGGAAGACGAGCGCCGAGGCGATCAGGCCGAAGACGTCGGCGCCGCTGAGGTCGGCGAAGGGCAGCGCGCTCATATCCGGTCGATCAGGTCGATCGCCCAGTAGACGAGGGCGAAGAGGCCGACGGAGAGCGCGATCGCGAAGGCGTCGGCGAGCGGGCCGCCTCCACCCGGGAAGAGATCTGCGAGGACCGAGAGCACGTGCCGATCATCCCTCCGACCGCATCAAGGCCGCGTGAACCAGGCGCCGGAGCGCATACAGATTTCGTGAAGGCCTACGCCGCGAAGCGGTAGCCGACGCCGGGGTCGGTCCTGATGTAGCGATGGCCCTCGGGCGGCTCGATCTTGCGGCGCAGGTTGGCGACGTGGGCGCGCAGGACCTGGAGGTCGTCGGCGTAGGCGGGCCCCCAGACCTCCGAGAGCAGGGCGCTGTGGGTCATCAGCCGGCCGCGGTTCTGCGCCAGCACGCGCAGCAGCTCGAACTCGGTCGGGGTCAGGTGGACCTCCTCGCCCTCGCGCCGCACCATTCGCGCCGCCAGGTCGATCTCCAGCCCGTCGGCGGAGATCGTCGGCTCGCCCGCCTCCGGCCGCGCCCGTCGCAGCACCGCCTCCAGGCGGGCAATCAGCTCGGGTGGCCCGAAGGGCTTGGTCACGTAGTCGTCGGCGCCGGCGGCGAGCGCGCGCACCTTGGCCTCCTCGTCGCCGACCGCGGAGAGGACGATGATCGGCATCTCGCTCCACTCGCGCAGACGCCGCGTCACCTCCACCCCGTCGACGTCGGGCAGCATCAGGTCGACGATCGCCGCCGCCGGCGGGCGCACCGCCGCCAGGTCGAGCGCCTCCTCGCCGCTGCTCGCCGAGACGGCCTCGAAGCCGGCGTCGCGCAGGATCACCTTCAGCGCCCGCAGGATCTGCAGCTCGTCGTCGCAGACGAGCACCCGCGCGCTCGCGTTCACGCCCGCTCCCCGCAGGGGATCGAAACGACGAAGCTGGAGCCCTGGCCCGGCGCCGAGTCGACCGCGATCTCCCCCCCGTTCGCCTCGACGAAGCCCTTGGCGATCGCCAGCCCCAGGCCGGCCCCGCCCCCGGCCCCGCCGGAGGCGCCGTGCTGGAACGGCTCGAAGATCCGCTGCCACTCGCTCCGGGGGATGCCCGGGCCCTGATCGACCACGCGCACGACGATCTTGTCACCGATCCGCCGCGACTTGACCAGCACCGGCCGCGCCCCGCCGTGCCGCACCGCGTTTTCGATCAGGTTGGCGAAGGCGCGCTCGAGCTGGGCCGCGTCGGCCTCGACCGCGGAAAGCCCCCCCTCGCTCTCCAGCCGCACCACCTCGGGCCTGGCCGTCGCCTCGCGCGCGCCCTCCAGAACCTCGGCCAGATCGGTCTGCCCGCGGTGCGGCTCGGCCTTGCCGGCCTCGAGCCGCGACATGTCGAGCAGGTTCTCGACCAGGCGCGAGAGCCGCTCTCCCTCGGCGACGATCGCCGCGCTCAGCTCGGCCCGCTCCTGAGCCGTCAGCGTCGCCGAGCCGAGCGCCGCGCCGCCGGCGATGATCGAGGTCAGCGGCGTGCGCAGGTCGTGCGAGATCGAGCGCAAGAGCGCCGTCTTCAGCTCGTCGCTGCGCCGCAGCGCCTCGGCCTCGACCATCTCCTCGCGCATCCGGTCGCGCTCGCGGGCCAGCGCCTCCAGCTCGGCCAGCGCCCGATCGGCCTCCGCGCGGCGCCGCTCGGCCTCCAGCGCCTGCGCCCGCGCCAGCCCGGCGACCGTGCTGCTGATCAGCGCCACGATCGCGAAGACCGCAAGCGCGATCCAGTCGCCCTCGCTGGCGATCGTGAAGCGGTGCAGCGGCGGGATCTGGAAGAAGTTGAAGGCGAGCGCGCTGAGCAGCGAGGCGACGAGGCCCAGCCGCAGCCCCCAGACGATCGAGACCAGCAGGATCGCCGGCAGGTAGACGACGCCGAGCGAGACCACCGGCGCGACCGACTTCAGCGGGTAGACGAGCAGCGTCCCGGCCGCGACCGCGGCCAGCGTTGCCGCCAGCCCCAGCCGCACGGGCGGCGGCTCGCCGCTCAATCGCAGGGGAAACCGGCGTCGCGACACCCCGTCAGAGTAGATGCCGGGTCGTGGAAAAGCCGCGAGCGGGTAACGGGATTACACCGATGAATCGCCGAGCCGGATCGCACAGACTCAGCCCGATGACCCCTGAGGAGGCTTGGCGGCAGATCCGCTATGCCGACCGGCGCGACGCCGGCCGGCAGCTGGGCGAGCGGCTGCGCCCGCTCGCCTACGAGAACCCGCTGGTCGTCGGCCTGCCGCGCGGCGGCGTCCCGGTCGCGCGCGAGGTGGCGCTGGCGCTGCACGCGCCGCTCGACTTCCTCGCCGTGCGCAAGCTCGGCGCCCCGCACAACCCCGAGTACGGGATCGGCGCCGTCGCCGAGGGCGACGTCCGCGTGATCGACTCCGAGGCGATCGCGGTCCTCGGCCTGCGCAACGGCGCCGTCGAGGAGATCGCCGCCCGCGAGACCGCCGAGCTCGAGCGCCGCACCGCGCTCTACCGCGGCGACCGCGCGCCGCTGAACGTCTCCGGCCACAGCGTGATCGTCGTCGACGACGGCGTCGCCACCGGCCTCACCGACTCCGCCGCGCTGCGCGCCCTGCGCCACGGGGGCCCGCGCCGGCTCGTCCTCGCCGTCCCCGTCTGCCCGCCCGACTCCGAGCGGCGCCTGCGCGAGGAGGCCGACGAGGTGGTCTGCCTCCAGGCGCCGCCGCGCTTCTTCGGCGTCGGCCAGTTCTACGAGGACTTCGCGCAGGTCTCCGACGAGGAAGTCGTCTCGATCCTCGCCGAATTCGACCACGCGACGGTCTGACGCGGTCCTCCCGGCGCCGCGTTCGCCTTTTGTCGCGCAGGCCCCGACAAAAGGCGAACGCGCGGGGTGGGATCAGGCCGCGGCCATGCGGCGCTCGAACTGGTCGGTCGCCTCCAGCGCCTGGCAGCCGTAGACGACCGAGGGGCCGCCGCCCATCATCACCGCGACGCTGATCGTCTCGACGATCTCCTCGCGGCTGGCGCCGGCGTCGAGCGCGTCGTGGGCGTGGTAGGAGATGCAGCCGTCGCAGTGCACCGCGATCCCGATCGCCAGCGCGATCAGCTCCTTGGTCCTGGTGTCGAGCGCGCCGCTCTCGGCGCCCGCCTCGTGCAGCCGGCCGAAGCCCTCCATCGTCGCCGGGGCCGCCTCACCCAGCCGCTCGATCATCTCGTTCAGGTGGTCGTAGATCTCCGCGTAGTCCTTCGCCATCGTCATTCCTCCGTTCTCGCGCCTTGTCGCGGGCTGAGGCGAAACTAGGCCGTGACCTCCCCGCATCCATCGGTGCTCAGCCGCGCACCGGGATCGGTAGTTGTCCGCGCCCGCTCGGCGCCGGCGCCCGGTACGGGTCTTGCTCGCGTCGCGAGCCCCTGCGCCTACGATGACGGGCCAGGATGCCTGAACCAGTCAGGCGAAGTCGCCGTTACATGCCGGGGCTCTGCCCACCCCGCACACGTCACACCGCATGACTTGGTCCGCGACCGGCGGATTGAGGGTGCGGCAAACCCGCGCCGGGACTGCGGCAGGAGACGGATGCCGCGGCCGCGGCGCTCGACCAAGCTGAGTGACGGGCGCCGGCCCGCCTTCCGCCTGTAGACCCGGCCGGCGCCCGCCATCGGCCCGCGATAGGAGGACAGATGAAGGCACTCGTCTACCACGGCCCCGGTCAGCGCAGCTGGGACAGCGTCGCGGACCCGACGATCGTCGATCCCACCGACGCCCTGGTCCGCATCGACACGACGACGATCTGCGGCACCGACCTGCACATCCTCAAAGGCGACGTGCCCGAGACCGAGCCCGGAACGATCCTCGGGCACGAGGCGGTGGGCACGGTCGAGGACGTCGGCTCGGGCGTCCGCGCGGTCGCGCCCGGCGACCGGGTTCTGCTCTCCTGCGTCAGCGCCTGCGGACGCTGCCGCTTCTGCAAGGAGGGCCGCTACGGACAGTGCCTCGGCGGGGGCGGCTGGATCTTCGGCCACACGATCGACGGCGTGCAGGCCGAGCACGCGCGGGTGCCCTTCGCCGACAACTCCGTCTACAAGGTCCCCGAGGAGCTCAGCGACGAGCAGGTCCTCTTCCTCGCCGACATCCTCCCCACCTCCTATGAGGTCGGGGTGCTGAGCGGGACGGTCTCCCCCGGCGACACGGTGGCGATCGTCGGCGCCGGGCCGATCGGCCTCGCCGCGATCCTCACCGCCCGCCTCTACACGCCGGGGCGGATCGTCGCGATCGACCTGGCGCAGAGCCGGCTGGAGAGCGCGCGGCGCTTCGGCGCCGACACGACGATCGACAACGGCAGCGAGGACGCCGTGGCCCAGGTGATGGAGCTGACCGACGGGCTCGGCGCCGACGTCGCGATGGAGGCCGTCGGCGTTCCCGAGACCTTCGAGCTGGCCGCCGAGCTGATCCGGCCCGGCGGGCACGTCGCCAACATCGGCGTGCACGGCAAGCCCGCCCACCTGCATCTGGAGCGGCTGTGGATTCGCGACGTCACGGTGACCACCGGCCTCGTCGACACCTTCAGCATCCCCCAGCTGATGCGACTGATCGCCAGCGGCCGGCTCGACCCGACGCTGTTCGCGACCCACCACTTCGCGCTCGAGGACACGATGGCCGCCTACGACACCTTCGCCGACGCGGCCTCGACCGACGCGCTCAAGGTCGTGCTCGAGGCCGGTCCATGACCACAAGGCGCACCGTCTAGGCGGCCAGGTCGCGGCGCTCGAAGATCCTCTCATCGCGGCGGCGCAGCGCCCAGCGGCGCAGCTCGTCCGAGCCCCAGACGACGAACGGGAAGGGGACGAGGATCGCCAGGTGGGCGGGCGAGAGCGCCGCCGTGCCGAACAGGCCCTGGAGCGGCGGCAGGTAGATCAGCGCCGCGGCGAACAGCAGCTCGAAGGCGATCCCCCAGAGCAGCAGCGGGTTGGAGAGGAAGCCGATCCGCCGCAGCGAGGCGCGGCTGGTGCGGGCGGCGAAGGCGGTGCCGACCTGGCAGGCGGTGATCCCGGCGAAGGTCATCGTCGTCGCCGTCAGGTAGTCGTCGTGCAGCGGCGAGCCGGCGCCGATCGGGTCGCCGGGCGACCAGCCGGCGGCGGTCAACACGAGGAAGAAGCCGCCGAGCACCAGCGCCGCCTCGAGCAGGCCGAGCCAGAGCCAGGCGCGGGTCAGCATCGCGCGGGTGACGATGCTCTCGCGCCGCGGCCGCGGCGGGCGCTCCATGATCCCCGGCTCGGCCGGCTCGACGCCGAGCGCCAGCGCCGGCAGCGTCTCGGTGCCGAGATCGATCGCGAGGATCTGCAGCGCCGTCAGCGGCAGCGGGATCGAGCCGCCCGAGAGCGCGAAGAGCAGGAACGGCACGACCTCCGGCGTCAGGTGGGCGAAGATGTAGGTGATGAACTTGCGGATGTTCTCGTAGACGACCCGCCCCTCCTCGATCGCCGCGACGATCGAGGAGAAGTCGTCGTCGGCGAGCACCATCGTCGCCGTCTCACGCGCCACGTCGGTCCCCGAGGCGCCCATCGCGACGCCGATGTCGGCGCGGCGCAGCGCTGGCGCGTCGTTGACGCCGTCTCCCGTCATCGCCACCGTGTGCCCCTCCGAGCGCAGCGCCTCGACCAGGTGCAGCTTCGTCTCCGGGTTGCCGCGGGCGACGATCAGCTCCGCCGTCTCGCTCAGCAGCCGGTCGAGCTCGGGCTCGGCCATCGCGTCGAGCTCGGCGCCGCTGAGGACCGTCGGCTCGGCGCCGACGATGCCGGCCTCGCGCGCCACCGCGGTCGCGGTCAGGCCGTGGTCGCCGGTGACGACGACGATCCGCACCCCGGCCGCCCGGCAGCGGGCGACCGAGTCGGCGACCTCGGGCCGCAGCGGGTCCTCCAGCGCGATCAGGCCGACGAAGGTGAGGCCGGCCTCGGCCCCCTCGCGCTCCGCGGCCGGCGTCCCCTCGAGCCGCCGCTCGGCGAAGCCCAGCACCCGCATCCCCTCGCCGGCGTAACGCTCGAACGCCTCGCGCACCGCCGCCCGCGCCGCCTCGTCGAGCGGCCGGTCGCCCTCGCGCCCGCGGATCGCCGCGCAGCGCTCCAGCAGCTCCAGCGGCGCCCCCTTGGCGTGGTACCAGAGCGCCCCGCCGGGCTCGCGGTCGAGCGTCGTCATCCGCTTCAGCCGCGGATCGAAGCGGTAGACCTCGCCGCGGATCGCCTCGCGCTCGCGCTGCGCCGACTCGACGTCCTCGCCCAGCTCGGCGGCGGCGACCAGCAGCGCGCTCTCGCTCGGGTCGCCGCCGCGCCGCCAGCCGTCGGCCTCATGGTGAGCGCTGGAGTTGTTGCAGCGCAGCGCCGTGCGCAGCAGCGCCGAGAACGGCTCGGCCGCGGCTCGGCCCCCGGCGCCGGCGACCTCCTCGTCCGCGCCGTCGCGCCCCGGCCGCAGCTCCTCGCCCTCCGCCCACAGCGCCCGCACGCTCATCCGCCCCTCGGTCAGCGTGCCGGTCTTGTCGGTGCAGATCACGTCGGTGGAGCCGAGCGTCTCGACCGCGGTCAGCCGCTTGACCAGCGCCCGCCGCCGCGCCATCCGCCGCACCCCGACCGCCAGCGCCAGGGTGATCGTCGGCAGCAGGCCCTCGGGCACGTTGGCGACCAGCAGGCCGATCGCGAAGGTCGCCGCGTCGCCCAGCGAAAGGCCCGCGACCGCCGTGCCGACGGCGAAGAAGACCACCCCGGCGGCGACCGCGATCGCCGCGATCAGCAGCGCCACCCGGTTGACCTGGACCTGCAGCGGGCTGGCCTCGGCCCGCACCCGCTGGGAGAGCGCCGCGATGCGGCCGAGCTGCGTCGCCATCCCGGTCGCGTAGACGACCCCCTCCGCCTCGCCCGCCGTGCACAGCGTCCCCGAGAAGACGAGGTCGGCGGCCTCCAGCGGCGGCACGCCGGGCTGCGATGGGCCGGCCTCGCGTGAGATCGGCTGCGACTCGCCGGTCAGCGGCGAGGCGTCGACCTCGATCGCGCCCTCGACCAGCCGCGCGTCGGCGCTCAGCCGGTCGCCCTCGTCGATCAGCAGCAGGTCGCCGGGGACGAGCTCGGTCGCATCTATCTCGACCTCCTCGCCGCCGCGCCTCACCCGCGCCCGCGGCGGCAGGTACTCGCGCAGCGCCTCGGTCGCCCGCTCGGCCTGCAGCTCCTGGCCGAAGGCGAAGACCGCGTTGAGCACGATCACCGCGACGATCGCCCCCGCCAGAGCCCAGACCGCGCTCGCCGCGGCGAGCGCGGCCGCGACCCAGAGCAGCAGCGCCAGCGGGTGGGTGAACTGGAGCGCCAGGTCGCGCAGGCGGCTCGGCCCCTCGCGGCGCTCGATCAGGTTGGGGCCGTGCTGCTCGACCCGCCGCCGCGCCTCCCGCTCCGACAAACCCGCCCGCGTTTCCGGCTTTTTACGTGCCATGGGACGTAAAAATCCGGAAGCGCGCGCTCAGCCGGCGCCGATGCCGCCCCCGGCCGGCGCCGCGGGCGCTGGCGGCGCCGGCGGCGCCGGCGGCGGAGCCGGCGCGGCCTGGCCTTCCGCCCCGGCGTGGCCGCCGCCACCCCCGCCTCCCGCTTTGCCTTTTTCGCCTTCTTCTTCGCCTTCTTCGACGTATTCTTCGAGTTCTTCGTATTCGTTTTCGCCCGAGGATCGGGAGGAGCCCGAGGAGCCGCTGGTGTGCCCCCCGGTCAGGCCGGACAGTTCGGGCAGGCTCGACGGTTCGGCGAATTCGCCGCATTCGCCGCCGTTCGCGGCTTCCATGAAGGAGCGCCAGATCGGACCGGCGGTCGGCCCGCCGTAGCCGGTCGCTTCGCGTGACTGCGGGTGGCCGACCCAGACCGCGGTCGAGTACTTCGGCGTGTAGCCGACGAACCAGGCGTCGGAGAGTTCCTCCGAGGTGCCGGTCTTGCCCGCCTCGGCCGAGCAGCCGATCGAGGTGTAGCCGGCGCCGGTCCCTTCGGTGATCACGCCCTCGAGGATCTTGGTCACGTCGTAGGCCTCGCCCTCGGTCAGCACCCGTTCGCCGGAGTCGGGGTTCGGTTCGTCGACCTTGCCGCTGGGGAACTCGACCCGGCCGATCGCCGTCGGCGCGTGGTGGACGCCGCCGTTGGCCAGAGTCGCGTAGCCGTCGGCCATTTCGAGTGGCGTGACGCCGGTGCTGAGGCCGCCGATCGCCTCCGCCGGCACCGATTCGAGCGGCGCTTCGATCCCCATCTGGTGCGCGGTGTGGGTGACGTTTTCCGGCCCTACGTCCAGGTCGAGCTGGGCGAAGACGACGTTGACCGAGTCGATGGTCGCCTGCTTCAACGACATCGTCCCGCCGCCCGGCTCGGCGTTGTGCACCGTCCAGGGGATGCCCCCCGGCGTGTCCAGGGTCTTCGGCGAGGTGCCGTCGTAGTAGGTGGTGTCCGGGTCGATCCCCTGTTTGATCGCCGTCGTCAGCACGTAGGCCTTGAACGAGGAGCCGGGCTGGCGGTGCGCCTGCCAGGCGTAGTTGAATTCGCTTTCTTCTTCGGAGCCCTCGGTCGAGGCGAGCGCGACGATCTCGCCGTTGTCGGGGTCGACCGAGGCGAGCCCGGCGGCGGGCCCGCCGCCCGCGTAGCAGACGCCGCAGGAGTCGACCGCTTCCTGCGCCCGTTCCTGCAGTTCGGGGTCGATCGTCGTGTAGGCCTTCAGCCCCCCGTAGCGGACCGTGTTGAGGCCGTATTTGTCGATCAGCTCCTGCTGCACCAGGTCGAACAGGAAGGGGTCGCGGATCACCCGGTACTTGTGCCCGGGGTGCAGGTTGAGCCCTTCGGCGCGCGCCTCGCGGTATTCGCGCGGCGTGACGTAGCCCTGGGCCTCCATCGCTTCCAGCACCTCGTTGCGGCGCTTCAGCGCCGCCTGCGGGTCGAGGAACGGGTTGTATTCGGAGGGCGCCTGCGGCAGCCCGGCGATCATCGCCGCTTCGGAGAGGCCGAGCTGCTCGGCGGGCTTGCCGTAGTAGGTCTGCGAGGCCGCCTCGGCGCCGACCGCGGTCTCCCCTTCGACCGTGCCGTAGGGGGCCGTGTTGAGGTATTCCTTGAGGATCCACTCCTTCGAGTGGGCTTCCTCCATTTCGAAGGCGAGGTGGGCTTCGCGCAGCTTGCGCTTCAGCGTCTCTTCAGGGTCGCGGATGTAGAGGTTGCGGACCAGCTGCTGGGTGATCGTCGATGCCCCCTGCACCGGCTTGCCGCCGGCCAGCAGGTCCTTCCAGGCGGCGCGGGCGATCCCGGCCGGGTCGATCGCGCCGTGGTTGAAGAAGTTGCGATCCTCGATCGCCACCGTCGCGTACTTGAGGTTCTGCGGCAGCGCCTTGGCGGAGACCGGCTGCCGGATGCTGCTGGCGCGGATGAAGCCGATCAGGCTGCCGTCGGCGGCGTAGATCGCCGAGGAGCGGCCCTTCTGCACCGGCTTGAGGCTGGCCAGCGGCGGCGCCGAGTCGTAGACGCCGACCGCCCAGCTGGCGCCGACCCCGGCCGCCACGGCGCCGGCGAGCAGGATCCCGCCGAGGACGACCAGCGTCTTCGACTTCCAGCCGCCGTGGCGCAGCTTGCGGCGCCGCCGTCGCTCACGGTTGCTCATTACAAAGTTTCGGGCTTCGCTCGCTGCACGAAGAATCAGACATGGACGTTTGCTCGCTCGGCACTCATCGTCGAAATCCTATTTGGGTCAGGCCGCGGGCCTGAAACGTCGCAGCCATTCCTCGCGGTCGAAATCGGCCGGCTCGGTTTCCCTCAGGAAGCGCTCCAGCGCGGCGATGAAGCGGCCCGGCGCCTCCAGCTGCGGCAGGTGGCCGACGTCCTCGAAGACCTCCAGGCGGGCGCTCGGGATCGCCCGCGCGGCGTCTTCGCCGTGGCGGGCGGGGATGATCGTGTCGCGCGCGCCCCAGACGATCAGCACCGGCACCGCCTCGGCCAGGTAGAGGCGGTCGCCGGCGCTGACCCGCTGGCCGCGGGTGCCGACGACGGCGCGCAGCGTGTCGAGGAAGGCGGCGCGGCGCGCGGGGTCCTCCAGCGAGGCGTAACCGCGGGCGACCTCGGCGACGTCGGCGCTGGGCCGCAGGCCGAGCGCGGCGAGGCCGCGGCCGAGCGTCGCGCCGGCCCGCCGGCCGATCCCGGCGGTCGCGGCGATGAAGGGGTCGGCGCCGGGCAGCGCGGCGGCGCGCAGGACGGGGCTGACCTCGGGACCGAGGCCGCCGCTGGAGACGAGCACCAGGCGCTCGACCATCTCCGGGTGCTGGTAGGCGAGCTGCATCGCCACGCCGCCGCCGAGCGAGTGGCCGACGACGGTGGCGCGCTCGTGCCCGAGCGCCAGCAGCAGGTCGCGCAGCCCGCTCGCCAGGGCGCCGATCGAGTAGTCGCCGGCGCCGGCCTCCGAGGCGCCGTGGCCGGGCAGGTCCGGCGCGATCACCGTGTGCCGGTGGGCCAGCGGCTCGATCACCTCGCGCCAGTTCTCGCAGCTGCCGGCGATCCCGTGGATCAGCAGCAGCACCGGCCCCTCGCCCGCTTCCAGGTAGGAAACCGAGCGCCCGTGCACGCTCGCGGTCAGACTCCGCACGTCGGACATACATAAATGGTACGGCGTGGCCAGCCTGGGGTTACCGGGGCGGACTACCGAACCGGCCTCGGTAGCCTTCCCCGTCGAGCGCCCCAATGGCCAGCTTCCTCCACACCTGCTACCGGATCGGCGAGATCGATCGCTCGGTCGCCTTCTACGAAAAGCTCGGCTTCGAGGTGGCGGGGAGGATGCCGATCGGCGACGAGGCGATCAACGTCTTCATGGCGATGCCGGGCGAAGACATGCCGCGCCTCGAGCTCACCTACAACCACGGCGTCGACTCCTACGAGCACGGCAGCGGCTACAACCACATCGCCCTCTCCGTCGACGACCTCGACGGCGCCCTCGAGCGCCTCGCCGCCGAGGGCATCGAGCCCGAGAAGCCCCCATACCGCCCCGGCGGCCGCACCGAGGGCCACCGCATAGCCTTCGTCCGCGACCCGGACGGCTACCGCATAGAGCTGATCGGCGAGTAGCGGACTCGACTTCGCCGCCGGGTTCGAGGCGTCTGGAACTATCTGTTGCATAAATTGTCCAGTCTGTGGGTATATAATGCCCAGGCACCTGGACAAATTATGCAGTCAATCGAACGCGCGATAGCCCCTCGGATCCTTGACGCCCTCGCCGACACACCGGCGGTGATGCTGGTTGGGCCGCGGCAGGCTGGGAAGAGCACACTGGTCAAAGAGATGGCGGCCGGTCCGCATCCCGCCCGCTACGTCAGCCTCGACGACCTGCGCACCCTCGAAGCCGCTCGAGAGGATCCGATCGGCTTCGTCGAGGGCGCAGAGGGATCGCTCGTGATCGACGAGGTGCAGCGGGTTCCCGAGCTTCTGCTCCCGATCAAGGCGGCGATCGACAGCGACCGACGACCGGGCCGCTTCATCCTCACCGGCTCTGCCCAGGTGATGCTGCTCCCCACGGTCTCCGAGTCGCTCGCCGGAAGGATCGAGATCCACACCCTGTGGCCGTTCTCGCAGGCGGAGATCGAGAAAGCCCCCGGCGGGATGGTGGGCTGGCTCCTCGGCAACGAAGCGCGACCGCCGGAGGCCCCCGCGATCTCCAAGGGGGATCTGATCGAGCGCGTGGCGCGCGGCGGCTTCCCCGAGGCTGTCGCGCGCGACGGGGCGCGGCGCGAGGAATGGTTGGCCGCCTACCTCAGCGCGATCGTCCAGCGCGACATGCGCGACCTCGCCCGCATCGAGCGGCTGGCGGAGATCCCGGCGATCCTCGCCTCGCTCGCGGCCCGCGTGCGCGCGCCCCTCAACAAGGTCGAGGTCGGCAGCTCGGTTGGAGTCGCGCGGGCCACCCTGGACCGCTACCTGACATTGCTCGAACACGTCTTCCTCGTGCGCCGTCTGCCAGCCTGGCACAGCAATCTGATCAAGCAGATCACCAAAGCGCCCAAGCTGCTCCTCGCCGATTCCGCGCTGCTGGTGCATCTGCTGCGCACCGACTCGGCGCGCCTGGCCGAAGACGACACCGCCCTGGGCGCGGTGGTCGAGTGCTTCATCGGCATGGAGCTCGCCAAGCAGATCGAGGCGTCACCGGCGCGAGCTTCCCTGCTCCACATGCGCACGGCGCGAGGCGCCGAGGTCGACTTCGTGCTCGAAGGCGCGGGCGGTCTCGTCGCCGGAGTCGAGGTCAAGTCGTCCGCCACCCTCCGCAGAGAGGACTTCAAGCACCTTGCCGCGCTGCGTGACAGGCTCAGTCCCGAGCGTTTCGCCCGCGGCGTGGTCCTCTATGCCGGAGGCGAACGGCTTTCCTTTGGAGATCGGCTCGAAGCCTGGCCGCTCTCCACTCTGTGGACCGCTTGACCTAGCCCTCGCCGCCGCGCTCGTCGGCGCGCGCAAGGACTACGGCCGCCAGGCGCTCCTCCCCCACAACGCGATGTACGTGCTGCTCGGCGCCGGCCTGCTCTGGTTCGGCTGGTTCGGCTTCAACGGCGGCAGCCGCTTCTCGACCGGCGACCCCAGCGTGCTCGCCTTCGTCAACACCCTGCTGACGCCGGTCTGCTCGCTGCTCGTCTGGTTCGTGCTCGACCTGATCCGCGGCCGCAAGGTGACCGCGGTCGGCGCCGCCACGGCGATCGTCGTCGGCTGCGTGCTGATCACCCCGGCGGGCGCCTACCTCAGCCCCGGCTGGGCGATGGTCCTCGGCGCGCTCGGCGCCCTGCCCTGCTACCTGATGATCATGTGGCCGCCGCGCACGCGGGTGGACGAGACGCTCGACGTGCTCGCCGCCCACGGCGTCGCCGGCTTCACCGGCATCCTCGCGATCAGCCTCTTCGCCTCCTTCGCCTGGAACGGCGTCGCCGACGGCCTCTTCTACGGCGACGCCGCCCAGCTCGGCCACCAGGCGCTGGCCGCGCTCGTCACCCCGCTCTACGCCTTCGGCATGACCTACGCGCTGCTGCGCGCGATGTCGCTGTTCACGGCGCTGCGCACCAGCGAGCACGAGGAGGCCGTGGGCATGGACGTCGTCCAGCACGGCGAGGAGGCCTACGCCTCCGGCGAGGGCGCGATCCTCGTCCTGCCCGCCGATGGCGAAAAGCTGGTCGCCGACTCGGTGAACTAGGCGCGGAGCCGGTATCCGCGGCTGAACAGGCGCAGGTTGACGACGAAGAGCGCGGCGGTGGCAGCCGTCAGCGCCAGCAATGAGAGCGCCACGCTCACTTCGGTGAAGCCGACGAAGCCGTAGCGGACCAGGTTGATCATGTAGAAGATCGGGTCGAAGCGGGTCAGCGTCTCGAACGGCTGCGGCAGCAGCGCCGCCGAGTAGAAGACGCCGCCGAGGAAGATCAGCGGCTGCAGGACGAAGGTCTGGGCGAAGGCGACGTCGTCGAACTGTTCCGCCCGCACGCCGATCAGCACGCCGAGCTGGGCGAAGAAGAAGCCGACCAGGAAGAGCGCCGGGATCAGCACGAGGACGTGCTCGACCGGCAGCCCGGCGAGCGCCGCCGAGACGACGAAGGCGATCGCCGCGACCATCAGCCCGCGTACGAAGCCGCCGAGCGAGAAGGCCAGCAGCAGCTCCAGCGGCGAGGCAGGCGAGGAGAGCTGGTCCTGGATCGCCCCCTGGAATTTCTGCTGGAGGATCGAGGAGGAGTTGTTGGCGAAGGCGTTGGTGGCGAAGGCCATCATGATCAGCCCCGGGATCACGAAGAGGATGTATTCGATCCCGTGCAGCTCCTTGATCCGCGAGCCCAGCGCCGCGCCGAAGATCGTGATGTAGAGGAAGGTTTCCAGCAGCGGCGCGCCAAGCGTCTGTTTCTTGATCTTCATGAAGCGGTTGACCTCGCGCCGCCACAGCGTCGCCAGGCGGATCTGCGCGGTGCTCACGGAACCGTCTCCGGCTCAACCGGGACACGGGAGCGCGAGAGCTCCTTGCGGCCGACCAGCGTCAGGTAGGCGTCCTCGAGGTTGTCGACGCCGTAGCGCGCCGAGAGCTCGGCGCTCGTCCCCTCGCCGACGATCTCGCCGTGGTTGATGAAGGCGATCCGGTCGCAGAGCTGCTCGGCCTCCTCCAGGTAGTGCGTGGTCAGCAGGATCGTCGTCCCCTCGGCGTTGATCCGCTGCATGTAATGCCAGAGCTCGAGCCGCAGCTCGACGTCGACGCCGGCGGTCGGCTCGTCGAGGATCAGCAGGCGCGGCCGATGCATCATCGCCCGCGCCAGGATCAACCGCCGTTTCATCCCGCCCGAGAGGGTGCGGGTGCGTTCGTCCGCCTTCTCGGTCAGCGAGAAGGTCTCCAGCAGCTCGGCGGTGCGCTCGCGCCGCTCGCGCTTCGGCATGCCGAAGTAGCCGGCGTGGTAGTCGAGCGACTCCGCGACCGTCAGGAACCAGTCGAGGTTCGGCTCCTGCGGTGCGAGGCCGACCGCCTGGCGGGCGGCGCCGTAGTCGCCGATGGCATCGTGGCCGAATACGTGGATCGCCCCGCCGGTCGGCTGCGCCAGCCCGGTCGTGCAGTGGATCAGCGTCGACTTGCCGGCCCCGTTCGGCCCGAGCAGCCCGAACAGCTCCCCGGGCTCGATCTCCAGCGAGACCCCGCGCAGCGCCTCGACCCCGGTCGGGTACCGCTTCTCCAGCTTCTCCACGGCGAGCGCCTTCACCGGCGGAACCCTACGCAACCGCCGATCCCGGCCAGCGTTGCCGGGTTTTTACGTCCCAGGGCACGTAAGAATCCGGAAACGGCGCTCAGGCCAGGGCGCGGAGGGCGGAGGACGCCGCGTTCCAGCCGTTCATGCCGCTGACGCCGCCGCCCGGCGGGGTGGCGGCTGAGCAGATGAAGACGCCGGGGATGCCGGTCGCGTAGGGGTCGCGGGCGAGGCGCGGGCGGATCAGCGCCTGCAGGCCGGTGTTGGCGCCAGTGACGATGTCGCCGCCGACGTAGTTGGGGTTGTGGGACTCCAGCTCAGCCGGGGAGCGGACGTGGCGGGCGACGATCCGCTCGCGGAGGCCCGGCGCGAAGCGTTCGACCTGGTCGAGCGCCGCCTCCGTCGCGTCGCCGTCATAGCCATGCGGGACATGGGCGTAGGCCCAGACCGGGTGCAGGTCGCCGCGCGAGCGCGAAGGGTCGGCGAGGTACTGCTGGCAGAGCAGGACGAAGGGCCGCTCCGGCATCCGGCCGCGGTTGACCGCACGCTCGGCGTCGACCAGCTCCTCGAAGGAGCCGATGACGTGCACCGTGCCCGCCCGGCGCGCCGCCTCGGCCGTCCAGGGCACCCCGCCCTCGACCGCGAGGTCGAGCTTGAAGGCGGCGGGGCCGTGGCGGTAGCGGCGGTAGGCGCGGGCGACGCGCGGCGGAAGGCGCTCGCCGGCGAGCTCGGCGACGGCGCGCGGCGCCAGGTCGAGCAGGACCGCGTCGGCGCGCGGCAGCTCAGCCAGGGAGCGCACCGGCCGGCCGGTCTCGATCGTCCCGCCGTGCTCGCGGACGACGCTCGCCAGCGCCGCGGCGATCGCCCGCGAGCCGCCTCGCGCGACCGGCCAGCCGCCGCTGTGACCGGCCGCGATCAGGACCGTGCCGACGGCCGAGCTGAGCGGCGCCGAGAGCGGGCTGAAGGAGTGGGCGGCGACGCCGCCGAACAGCGCTCGCGCCTCGCCGCCCGGCAGCCCCCGCGCCAGCAAGGTCGCCGGGGCGAGCGCCCGCACCCCGAAGCCCGCCAGCGCCAGCGGGTGCCGCGGCAGGTGCTGGACCGGGCGCAGGATGTCCTCCCCGAGCGCCTCGAAGCGCCGCGCCGCCGGGCCGAACAGCCGCTCCCAGGCCGGGCCTGCGTCCCCCAGCCCTGCCGCCGTCGCCTCGATCGAACGGACCATCGTCGCCGCCCCGCCGCCATCCAGCGGGTGCGCCATGTCGACCTCCGGCCAGGCCCACTCGAGTCCGTGGCGCTCCAGGCCGAGCGCGCGGAAGGCGGGGGACGCCGCCCCCATCGGGTGCGTCGCGGAGCACTCGTCGTGCAGCAGGCCCGGCAGGGTCAGCTCGCTGCTCCGCGTCCCGCCGCCGATCGTCGGCGCCGCCTCGATCACCGTCACCTGCACCCCGGCCACCGCCAGGTGCGCCGCGGCGGCCAGCCCGTTCGGCCCTGCCCCGACCACCACCGCCTCACTCATCGCATCTCACGCGTTCCGCTGTTCCTTTGCCCCTGTTATTTGGGGATAAGGAACAGTGGAAGCAGCGAGTGGGGTGACGGGGAAGGGGCGGTCGTCGAGCCAGGGCTGGCGCCCGACCATGTCGGCGACGTTGACCCAGCCCTCCTCGACCAGGCCCGTCGCCGCGTCGTAGATCCGGTAGCGCTGGCGCTGCTCCTGCGCCGGCTGGGACTCGAGCGTCACCACCCGCAACTCGCCCGGCTCGAAGCGGCAGCGCTCCTGCACCGCGGCCAGCAGCCGCCGGTCGTGGAAGTGGCCGTCGCCGAAGTTGTAGCCGAGCACGACGCCGGCGACCAGCTCCCCCTCGCGCACGTCGTAGTCCTCGACATCGTCGACCGCGCGCTGGGCGAGCCCATTGAGCGCCCGCCCGTGCGAGTGCATCGAGCGGAACGCCAGCCCTTTGTGGATCAGCACGTCGATCAGCTCCGGCTCGTAGAACTTGGCCAGCTGCTCGGTGACGATCGGCGCCGGCTTGACCAGCCCCGCGTCGAGCTTCGACTCGGCGCTGCCCCCGCGCCGGAACAGCCACTGGCTGGTCGCCCAGTTGCCGGCGTAGTAGCGCATCGCGGGCAGGAAGGAGACGAGATCGGGACGCAAGTTGCCGAGCACCGGCAGGCCGATGCAGGGCACCGCGAGGATCAGCAGGAGCAGCGGGTCCTCCAGCGTCGACCAGGGCGTCGCTCCGTAGTGGCCGAAGAGGAAGAGCAGGCCGAAGATCATGAACACGTTCCACTCCAGCGGCACCGCCAGCGGGAAGGTCGAGAGGATGTGCAGGTGGAAGATCACCATCCCGGCGACGGCGAGCGTGCCGATCCAGCCGCCCTGGGAGACGAGCAGGATCGCCGGCAGGGTGAACTCGATCACGGTGCCGAGGTGGGCGGCGGAGGCGCCGAGCCGCGAGGGCAGCAGGTCGTCGGGGTGATCGCGGTACAGGCGGCGCTTCATCGCCCGCGAGCGGTTCCAGGGCGTGTTGCTGATCATCACCGTGACGACGAAGGGGAAGTGGCGGTTGAGCTTCGAGGACGCCGCCCCCCACCAGATGCAGACGAAGACGAGCTGCGCGGCGACGATCATGTTGGTCAGCGGGAAGAGGAAGATCAGCGACAGCGTGCCGTAGATTTCGGGGCGCGCCGCCAGGAATGAGACCTTGTCGCGCAGGCCGAGTGCGCCGAGCAGGACGAGCAGGACCCCGACGGCGGCCGGGTCGAGGCGGCCGGCGCTCGCCGCGGTGGAGTCGATGCCCCCGGAGAGCAACAGGTTGAGCGCCGCGACGAGCAGGCCCGCGTAGAGGACGACGTCGAAGAGCGTGCGCCGCGTGCCGCGGGTCAGCGGCACCCGCTCGGGCCAGGGCGGCAGGCGCACCGTCCCCGGCCGCAGCCAGTAGAGGACGCCGCCGATCATCGGCGAGAAGCGCAGGGTCAGCGGCAGCGAGCCGGCGCCCAGCCCGAGCACCTCCCACAGCATCGTCCAGACCACCGCCTTCTCGAACACGATCGGCTCGGTCCACCAGGAGCCCAGCTCACCGAGCCCGCCGAGGCCCGGCGTGGTCGCGGCGATCAAGAGCAGGCCGCCGCCCGCGTAGACGACGAGCTTGACGACGTAGAGCAGGTAGACGAATGTCGGCGTGCCGAACCCGTTCACCGCCCAGTCCTGCGCGCAGGCCTTGATCCGCTCCAGGTGCGGGCTGCGGCGCCACTCGTCGTACTCGAAAGGGGGTGGAGTTGGTTGGACGAAACCGATGTGGGGAGCCTATCCCGGTAGGGCCTCCACTTAACTTTTTTGAGGGCGTCTGGCGGCCGTCCGAGATCCGCGGCGCCAAAAAAGTACAAGACGTTCCGGCCCTACCGGGATAGGCTCCTGCGATGGGCATGGGCAAACGGCCTCTCCTTGCGGTGGATGCGCCGTCCATGTTGTTTCGCGCGTATTACGCATTGCCCGATTCGATCAAGGGGTCCGATGGGAAGCCGGTCAATGCGCTGTTGGGCACCGCCAACCTGATTTTGAGGGAGGTTGAAGAGCACAGACCTCGGGCGGTGGTGTTGTGTTTCGGCCCTGATGCCGCCTCTTACAGGACCGAGCTGTATCCCGCCTACCACGCCGAGCGGGAGGCGGCGATGCCGGAGGATCTGCCGCATCAGTTCGCCGCGGCGGGCGAGTTTTTCGAAGCTTTCAGCTGGACGGTTGCGACCAGCGAGGAGCTTGAGGCCGACGATCTGCTGGGAACGTACGCCGAGCGCGAGGCCGACGCCGGCGGACACGCGCTGCTGCTGACCGGAGATCGGGACATGTACCAGTGCGCGGGCGAGCGGGTGACTGTGCTCTATGTAAAGACAGGGGGCAAGGCGGGGGCGGAGGAAGTGGGGCCGGAGGAGGTGCGCGAGCGCTACGGCGTCGACCCCTCCCGGGTCCCCGACTTCATCGCGCTGCGCGGCGACCCCTCGGACGGGCTGCCCGGCGCGAAGGGGGTCGGGCCGAAGACCGCGGCCGAGCTGCTGCGCGAGCACGGCACCCTCGAGGCGGTCCTCGACAGCGCGATCCGCGAGCGCCGCCCGAAGCTTCGCGCCGCCCTGGTCGAGGGGCGCGAGGAGCTGCTCGCCTTCAAGGACATCGCCACCCTGCGCGACGCCGGCGTCGAGCGCCCTCCCGACCGTCCCACCGACTGGGCCGGCGCCGCCGCCGCGGCCCGCGCCCACGGCATGAATCGCCTCGCCGAGCGCCTCGAGCAGAACGCCGTCTAGCGGCGGCTGCCCGACCTGGCGCTCGCCGGCTCGGGAATCCGCACCCGCAGGTTGCGGAACCGGCGCCTGTAGAGGGCCTGGCAGGAGGGTTTCTCGTTGATCACCCGGACCCGCAGCCTGTAGGTCCTGCCCGGGACGATCCCGAGCGCCCGCACGCCGTTGCCACCCACCGTCCGCGTCGTCTCCCTTTCGCGCTCGACGCGCCGGCGGAAGCGCCGCCAGCGGTGGCGGCGCAGCCCCGGCTCGACGACGAAGACCTTCACCAGCCGGGCCTGCTTGGCGCGCATGCTGAGGACCAGCCCCCCGCTGCGGCGCGCCCGCACCCTGAGCCGCTGCAGCGCGCAGATGCGGGGCTTCGCGGCGACCACGCTCACCGCCGGCGCGGCGACGTTCACGACCGGGGCGGGCGACACGTTCACCACCACCGAGCCCTCCGGTTCGGGGGAGTCGCACGCGTCGCCGATCCCGTCGCCGTCGCCGTCGGCCTGGCCGGGGTTGTAGTGGACCGGGCAGTCGTCGGGGCCGTCGAGCACCCCGTCGGAATCGGTGTCGGGGACGATCGGGTTGGTCGGCGGGCGGCCGTCTATGCCGTCGATCTCCGCGCAGTTGTCGCGCCCGTCTTCGTCGCTGTCGAGGACGAAGGCGTCGGCGCCGTAGACGAGCCCCTCGTCGAGGCTCGAGCAGCCGTCTTCGTTGTCGTCGTACGCGGGTTCCCGGGTCTCGCAGCCCGCCAGCGAATCGAGCGGCTGCTTCTCGGTCCGGCTCAGGGCCCTGTAGTCGTACTGGACGTAGTCGTCCCCTTCGCCGCAATCGATCCGGTCGCGGTAGGCGCGGCTGTCTTCGGCTTCGATCGTGTCGTCCCCGCCCCTCGCGTCGACGACGTCGTCGCCCTCGGCGGGCAGGATTTCGTTCGCCGCGTCAGTCCCCACGATCCGGTCGGCCTGCGGAGTGCCGTAGTAGTTCTCGACGTCGTCGCCGAGGTGGTTGTGCTCCGTCGCCGGCCCGTTGTCGTTCGTCCCGGGATCGATCCTCACGGCCAGTTCGCCGGCGAACTGGTAGGTGATGGTGTCCGAGCCGGCGCCGCCGACGAAGCTGTCCCGAGCGAGCCAGGGCGCCGGCGCGCTTTCGACCGGGTAGCCCGCCTCGAACGTGTCGTCCCCACCGTCGCCGGTGGCGCGCAGGAAGCCGCCGTTGCGGTCGATCAGCTGATCGTCGCCTCCGGCGCCATGCAGCTCGGCGGGGTAGGTACCGCTCGAGGCCATCAGATCGGCTCCCTGCGATCCGGTGACCGAGAACACACCGCCGAACACGTCGTTCTCGGTCGTCGCATAGTGTTCCTCGGTCCCGTTTTGCCGGGACTCTTCAACCGGGTCTTCCAGCGTCGGAGGGGCGCCGGGCGCCACCGCGTAGAGCTGGGGCCCGAAGTACGAGGCCCCTTTGTCGGGCCGGTTCGCGTAGCTGACGTCGATCCGCTGCTCGCCGTGCGTCTCTTCGCCGCTTTCGGGGTCGGCGTAGGTGGCCAGCTCGTAGGTGTCCCTGCCGAGGCCGGCGTCGATCGCGAGCGGCCTTTCGTCGAACAGGCCCATGTCCTCGACGCTGCCGCCGGCGTCGAAGCGCCGCGGCTGCATGTAGGTGGAGATGCGGTCGTTGCCTCCTCCGTCGGAGGCGCTCGCCGTGAGCATCTCGGGGACGGGTTCGCCGCTCGCCGGGTCGAGCCCCAGGTCGAGGACGTCGTTGCCCTGCCCGAGGTCGAAATCGAGCGACACCGTCGCGCTGCAGGCGATCGTCAGCCGCCCGCTGCCCCCGTCGTAGGAGCCGTCGCAGTCCGGCGATTCGTCGGCGGCGAGGTTCCCGCCGGCAGCGGCCACCACCACCGTGGGAACCGAGTACGGCGGCCCACCGCCCGAGTAGGCGTCGTAGGCGTACATCGTGTTCGCCCCCGCGTCGCCGTGGACGGTCACTTCGCTGCCCAACTGAGTGAGGGAGATGGTCGCGGCGCCGGCGAGGCCCGGCGTGAGCGCGAGGACGAGCAGGGTCGCTGTCAGGACGAGAGCGGAGAACATCGGCGGAGAACGTAAACAGCCCGATCCTCCAAAATCCACACAAATAGTCCACCTGTCCAAATTGAATAGACGGTCGACTTAGGAATTGACCTCTATCGGTAGTCGGGATTTGGGAAGTCGAAGCGGCAGCCCGCGTCCCACTCGGTGCGCTGGTTGCCGTGGGCGGGGATGCCGCCGGCGTCCTTCAGCATCCGCGCCAAGTGCAGCATGTTCCAGGCGGCGAAGGTCGTGTTGCGGTTGGTGAAGTCGTTCTCCGGCCCGCCCGAGCCCTCGTCGAGGTAGGACGGCCCCGGCCCGGCCTCGCCGATCCAGCCGGCGTCGGCCTGCGGCGGGATCGTGTAGCCGAGGTGCTGGAGCGAGTAGAGGACGTTCATCGCGCAGTGCTTGACCCCGTCCTCGTTGCCGGTCACCAGGCAGCCGCCGACTCGCCCGTAGTAGGCGTACTGGCCGGCTTCGTTGAGCAGGTGGGAGTTGCCGTAGAGGCGCTCGATCACCCTCGTGGCGACCGACGACTTCTCCCCCAGCCAGATCGGCATCCCCAGCACCAGGATGTCGGCCTCCATCACCCGCTCGAAGATCGCCGGCCACTCGTCGCGCTCCCAGCCGTGCTCGGTCATGTCGGGCCACACCCCGGTCGCGATCTCGTGGTCGATCGCCCGGATCGACTCGACCGCCACCCCGTTGGCCCGGAGGATCTCCATCTGGCGATCCATCAGCCCCTGCGTGTTCGACGTCTCCGGGCTGCGCTTCAGCGTGCAGTTGACGTAGAGGGCGCGCAGGTCTGAGTAGTCGGTCCCGGCCACGCCGCGATCTTAAGCGACCGCGCTCAGACCGCCAACTTCTCCGCCGCGTCCGATGCGCGCTCCGGCGCCGCGCCGTTGGCGAACCGCAACGCCCCGTCGTCGATCGCCCCGCGCCGGATCGTGCGGATGTCGAACAGGTAGTTCTGGCGCAGCTTCCACGGCTCGCGCGAGCCCTGCTTGGGAAACTGGTCGAGCGAGCGCAGCACGTAGCCGGAGTTGAAGTCGAGCAGCGGCTGCTCGTGGACCCCGGGGTCGACCTCGGGCACGCAGCGCCGGTGGCCGTGCGCCGACATGTGGTTGAGCAGGCGGCAGACGAACTCCGAGGTCAGGTCCGCCTTCAGCGTCCAGGAGGCGTTGGTGTATCCGACGGTGAAGGCCATGTTGGGGACGCCGCTCAGCATCAGGCCCTTGTAGGCCATCGTGCTCGGCACGTCGACCGGCGCGCCGTCGACCGTCAGCTCCATGCCGCCGAGGAAGAGCAGGTTGAGCCCGGTCGCGGTGACGATCACGTCGGCCTCCAGCCGCTCGCCCGAGGCGAGCGCGATCCCACTCTCGGTGAAGCTCTCGACCGTGTCGGTGACGACCGACGCGCTGCCGTCCGAGAGCGCCCGGAAGAGGTCGCCGTCGGGAACCAGGCACATCCGCTGGTCCCACGGGTTGTAGCGGGGCTTGAAGTGCTTGTCGACGTCGAAGCCGGCCGGCAGGGCGCTCTGCACGCCCTTGCGGATCAGCCGCTTGACCAGCTGCGGCCGGCGACGGCTGAGCTGGTAGAAGAGCGTCTGGATGACGACGTTCTTCCAGCGCACCGCGGCGTAGGCGGCGCGCTCGGGCAGCCGGCGGCGCAGCGCCGCGGCGATCCGGTCCTCTGCCGGCAGCGAGGCGATGTAGGTGGGCGAGCGCTGCAGCATCGTCACGTGCGCGGCCCGCTCGGCCATCGCCGGCACCAGGGTCACCGCGGTCGCGCCGCTGCCGATCACGACGACGCGCTTGCCGGCGTAGTCGAGGTCCTCCGGCCAGTGCTGCGGGTGGACGATCGGCCCGCCGAACCGCTCCTCCCCCTCGAAGCGCGGCGCGAACCCTTCGTCGTAGCGGTAGTAGCCGCTGCAGGCCCAGAGGAAGTCGCAGGTGACGCGCACCCGCTCGCCGGCGGCGGCGGCGGCGTTGCCTGCGGCGCCGTCCCCCACCCTTTCCGCCTCGACCGTCCAGCGCGCCTCCTCGCTCGACCACTCGGCGGCGACGACCCGGTGGCGGTAGCGGATCCGCTCCTCGATCCCGTTCTCGTGCGCCGTCTCGCGCACGTAGGCGAGGATCGACGGCCCGTCGGTGATCGACTTCTCCTCGGTCCACGGCTTGAACCGGTAGCCGAGCGTGTGCATGTCGGAGTCCGAGCGGATCCCGGGGTAGCGGAACAGGTCCCAGGTGCCGCCGAGATCCTCGCGCGCCTCGAAGATCGCGTAGCTGCGGCTCGGGCAGCGCTCCTGGAGGTGCCAGGCCGCGCCGATCCCCGAGAGGCCGGCGCCGACGATCAAGACGTCCAGATGTTCGGGCGACCCCTCGGCCACGGACGCGGATTCTCGCAGACTGGCCACCCAGCCAGTGTGACGACCCGCATGGCGCTCGGGCGATTCGCCACTGTCGACTTTTTCCACATTGGAATGGGGGGAAAATCGACAACGGCGGGTCTGGGTCATACTTCGCGGCGGTGGAGGGAACGGCAGAGACGCGGACGGTTCTGGTCACCGGCGGCTCGGGGTTCCTCGGCGGCTGGTGCGTGGTCGAGCTGCTGCGCCGCGGCTACGCGGTGCGGACGACGGTGCGCGACCCGGCGCGCGAGGCCGGGGTGCGGGCGGCAGTCGCCTCGCAGCTCGGACCGGGCGACCGGGGGCCTCAGGCGCCTGCCGATGACCGGCTCACCGTCCTCACCGCCGACCTGCGCGCCGACGAGGGCTGGGCGGAGGCCGTCGCGGGCTGCGACTTCGTCCTCCACGTCGCCTCGCCCTTCCCCGCCGTGCAGCCGAAGGACCCGGACGAGCTGATCGTGCCGGCGCGCGAGGGCACCCTGCGCGTCCTGCGCGCCGCCCTCGACGGCGGAGTAGAGCGGATCGTCGTCACCTCCTCGGTCGCCGCGATCACCGGCAGCGGCAAGCCGGTCTCGGGACGGCCGCTGGACGAGCGCGACTGGAGCGACCCCGACAACCCGAAGCTGACCCCATACGCGCGCTCGAAGACGATCGCCGAGCTGGCGGCGTGGGAGCTCGCCCGTGAGCGCGGCGCCGAAGAGAGGCTGGCGACCGTCAACCCGGGCGCCATCATCGGCCCGGTGCTCGGCGAGGCCGACTCCTTCTCGCTCCAGTCGATCCAGCGGCTGCTCGGCGGGATGCCGGGCGTGCCGCGGATCGGCTTCAGCTTCGTCGACGTGCGCGACGTCGCCGACCTCCAGATCGGGGCGATGACCGCCCCCGAGGCCGGCGGCGAGCGCTTCGTCGCCGTCCAATCCTTCATGTGGATGGCCGAGGTGGCCACGGTCCTGCGCAAGCGCCTCGGCGAGGACGCCGCCAGGGTGCCGACCCGCGAGGTGCCGAACCTGCTCGTCCGCGCGATGGCGCTCTTCGACCCGGGCGCGCGCTCGGTCATCGGACAGCTCGGCCGCAGGACGTCGCTCTCCAGCGAGAAGGCGCGCACGCGACTCGGCTGGGACCCGCGGCCGCTCGACGACACGATCGCCGACTGCGCCCGCAGCCTGCTCGCGCGGAGCTGAGGCCGCGGCCTCAGAGCAGCGCCGTCAGCGCCTCGGCGCCCGTGTAGAGGGCGGTGGCGACGACGAGCAGCGCGAACCAGCGGGTCAGCGCGTCGGTCGAGACGCGCTCGCCAAGCCGGCTGCCGGCGAGGACGCCGACGGCCGCTGCGGCGGCGAAAGGCAGGATCGTCGCCCACTCGATGCCGCCGCCGTGCAGGCGGACCAGCAGGGCGACGATCGAGCCGATGACGATCACCATCAGGCTGGTGCCGACGGCCTCGGTCATTCCGAAGCCGAGCGAGAGGACGAGCGCCGGCACGATCACGAAGCCGCCGCCCACTCCGAAGAGGCCGGTGAGCCAGCCGACGCCGAGGCCGAGCAGGACGACCGAAGCGGCCGAGCGGCCGCCGACGCCGTGGCGCCATCGCCGGAAGCTCGACTCGCCGCGCGCTCGCTCGGAGACCATCGCCGCGGCGCCGAGCGCCATCACCGGCGAGAAGGCGAGCAGCAGCACATCGGGGTCGAGCGCCCGGGCGAGCAGCGATCCGGCGAACGAGCTGGCCGCGACCGCCGCGCCGAAGGCGAGCCCCGCCCGCCAGCGCACCTCGTCCCGCCGCAGGTAGGAAACCAGGCCGATCGCGGCGGCGGCGATCACCACCACCAGCGCCCCCGCCTGCGCGCCGCGCACGCTCTGGCCACCCAGATAGACGAGCGCCGGCACCGCCAGCAGCGACCCGCCGCCGCCGACCGAGCCCAGCAGCACGCCGATCAGCACACCGATCGGAATCAGAAGCGCCAAGTCGCCCACAACCGGATCATGCCGGTCCGGCGAGATCCACTCGGCCGGGCTAGCCGACGTTCAGCGAACCCCCCGGTCGAGTGGGGCTCGTCATGAGGACGCAGTGAGGATCACACCGGCAAGAAAAGATCCGCTTGCAGGACCGTCGTGAAATAGCGGGGGCAGGATTCGAACCTGCGACCTTCGGGTTATGAGCCCGACGAGCTACCTGGCTGCTCCACCCCGCGGCGGTCGGTGAATTCTAGCAATAGAGTGCCCGGCCCTCATGGCTGAGCGCTCCGCAAAGCGGGTGGCGGTGATCGACGTGGGCAGCAACTCGACGCGGCTGCTGGTCGCCGACGTGGACGCCGGCGGAGACGGCGACGGCAGCGAGGCGGCCGGCGGCGTCCGGGTGCTCGAGCGACAGAGCCGGGTGACGCGGCTCGGCCGCGGCGTCGACCTCTCCGGACAGCTCGCCGACGAGGCGATCGAGGCGGCATGCGCGGCGATCGGCGACTACGTGGAGATCTGCCGCGACCACGAGGCTGAGGAGGTCGCGGCGATCGCGACCAGCGCGGTGCGCGACGCCTCCAACGGCGCCGCCTTCGTCGCCGAGCTGCGCGAGCGCTTCTCCCTCTCGGCCCGCGTGCTCGACGGCGCCGAGGAGGCGCGGCTCACCTACCGCGGAGCCACCGACGAGCAGCCGCCCGCGATCCCGACGCTGGTGATCGACATCGGCGGCGGCTCGACCGAGATGGTCGTCGGCAGCGGCCCCGAGATCGGCTTCCACGCCTCCCTCCAGGCCGGCGTCGTCCGCCACACCGAGCGCCACGTCGCCTCCGACCCCCCCACGACGGCGGAGCTTGAGGCCCTGGCGGCCGACATCCGCGGGCTGATCGAGGCCTCCCTCGCTCGCTCCGCTGTTCCTTATCCCGAAATAGCGGGGCAAAGGAACAGCGGAACGCCGGAGGCCGAGGCCGGGATCGCCGTCGCCGGAACGCCGACCTCGCTCGCCGCGGTCGAGCTCGGCCTCGAGCCCTACGACCCGGCCCGCGTGCACGGCCACGTCCTCTCGCTGGCGACGATCCAGCGCCAGCTCTCCCGCTTCGCCTCGGCCCCGCTGGCCGAGCGGGCGACGATCCCCGGCCTGCACCCCGACCGCGCCCCGACGATCGTCGCCGGCTGCGTGATCCTGATCGAGGCGATGCGCGCCTTCGGGCTCGAGCGGATCCAGGTCTCCGAGCACGACATCCTGTACGGGGTGGCGCTCGAGGCCTCAGCCGGGCCGCGCACGTCTGCGGCATAACCACATAGCCAGGCGCGAGTGGCTGCGGGAAACAACGTGTGACCCGGTGTACAGGCGCGATTTCAGCGCCGCGCCAGATGGGTAAACGCCGAGCCCTATCCCCGAGAACTGGGTAAGTAACTGCTACCAAATTATGCGTAGCGGCAAAAGCAGCCTCTGGACAATCCGGATAGACGAGCGCATACTCCCGACAACCGGGAAGAGGTCAGGGCGAGAGCCCCAACCCCGACTCGGCAATAGGGTTTGGACGATTGCCGCATCATGGCGCCTCCCGCCGTCCGAGCCCATCGAATAAGAACCGGTCCCTGAAGACGTACCCCTGCCCGTCCTGAGGGACCGACCTGAATCGGCCGCCAGAGATGGCGGTCGATTCTCGTTTGGGGCGAGTTCCGGGAGAGGCCGCCGGGGCTTGGGGCGATCTGGCCAGCCAGCCAGCTTTCCGCTCTCCTAAGCCAGATTCGACTTGCGAGGGTAGACGACCTCGGGGTCGGTGAGGACGTTGACGAGGGTCGGCCGACCCGACTCGAAGGCGCGCTCCAACGCCGGCCGCAGCTGCGCCGGATCGCTCACCTGGACTCCGTCGCAGCCGAGCGCCTCGACCATCTCCTCGTAGGGGGTGCCGGGCCGCAGCTCGGCCGCGACCGAGTAGCCGTAGAGGAATTTCATCGGGTGATGCTCGAGCGCCCAGATCCCGTTGTTGCCCATCACGCCGACGACGGGCACGCCGTGACGCGCCAAAGTGTCGAACTCCATGCCCGCGAAGCCGAACGCCCCGTCGCCGAGCAGCAGGCAGACCTGGCGGTCGGGGTGGGCGAGCTTCGCGCCGAGCGCCTGGCCGGGCCCGGCGCCGAGGCAGCCGAATGGCCCGGGATCGAGCCAGCAGCCCGGCTCGTAGGTGTCGACGAAGCGGCCGGCGTAGGAGACGAAATCGCCGCCGTCGCCGACGACGATCGCGTCGCGGTCGAGCACCTCGCCCAGCTCCCTATATATACGGACCGGGTGCAGCGGCGAGCGGCCGTCGTCCAATTCCGCCCGCTCGGCGGCGCGCTTCTCCGCCTCGACGCCGCGCAGCTCGGCCAGCCAGCCCTCGGTCCGCCCCGGCCCGGCCGCGACCGAATCGCGCAGCGCCGCCAGCGTCGCCGCCACATCGCCGACCAGGTCGACCTGCGGCGCGCGGTTCGCCGTCAGCGCGTTCGGCGCCACGTCGAGCCGAATCAGCTTGGCGTCCTCGCCGAAGCTCTCGCCGAAGCCGAGCCGGAAGTCGATCGGCACCCCGACGACGAGCGCCACGTCGGCCCCCTTCAAGCCGGCGCCCCGCGCCCGGCTGAAGCAGAGCTCGTGGTCGGCGGGCAGGCAGCCGCGGCCGAGCCCGTTGAGGAAGACGGGGATGCCGAGCGCCTCGGCCAGCGCCCGCAGCTCGTCCTCTCCGCGGCCCCAGTAGAGGCCCGTCCCCGCCATGATCGCGGGACGCTCGGCGGCGGCCAGCAGCGCCGCCGCCTCCTCCACCCCGTCCGCCGGGCGGGCGTCCGGCGCTGCGGCAACGGGGATCTCCGCCTCGGCCTCGCTGAAGACGACGTCGAGCGGGTAGTCGACGAAGGTCGGCCCGAACGGCGCGCCCAGCGCCAGGTCGAGGGCGGCCGCGGTGCGCGGGCCGATCGCCGCCGGCTCCTTCACCGTCTCCGCCGACTTGACCAGCGGGGCGACGAAGGGCAGGTGGTCGATCTCCTGCAGCGAGCCCGAGCCCCAGCGCAGCTCCGGCGCCCGCCCGCCGAGCACGCAGACCGGCGAGCAGTTGGCCTGGGCGCCGGCGATCGCGCTGACGCCGTTGGTCACCCCCGGCCCGGCGGTCAGCGCCGCCACCCCCACCCGCCGCGTCGCCTTGGCGAAGCCCTCGGCGGCGAAGGCGGCGGTCTGCTCGTGGCGCACGTCGACGATCTCGATCCCCTCGGCCCGGCAGCCGTCGTATATGGAGAACAGGTGGCCTCCCGACAGCGTGAACAGATGCGTGACCCCGCGCGACTTCAGCGCCCTGGCAACGATCCTTCCCCCGTGCTCCATAGGACGACCCTATTGGGTAGCCAAATGAGCGAGCATCACGATCTGATTCTCTGCGAGCGGCGCCAATCTGGCGCATAGACGCCGCCCGCGGACGCGAAGCGGAGCAGGCGGCGTTTTATGAGGGGATTCTCTGCGAGCGGCGTCGATATGGCGCGTAGACGCCACCCCCGGACGCGAAGCGGAGGAGGTGGCGGAATAATGAGAGAGCCCGGGTGGCGAAACTGGCAAAAGCGGCGCACTTAAAATGCGCTGTCCCTTATGGGACTTGCGGGTTCGAGTCCCGCCCCGGGCACTGCGCACTTTCCAGGGCACGTTGCGGTGTCTAAAAGACGGGTAAATGTTTGTACGGACCGCAACTATGGCGCTGTTACGGTGTCCATATCTACGAAGACGCCGTTCGCAAACGCCTTCCCTGGAGGAGTGAAGCTTGGAGGCATCGGCTCTAACCCACGCCAGTCAACGCGGACTTCTCGCCCGCCGCTCGCCGCTGCTCAAGCTGCAGGGCGACGCGAAGCTGATCGCGATGGCTCGCAGCGGCAACGCCGGCGCCTTCGAGACGATCGTCGACCGCTACCAGCCTCGCCTGCTGGGCTTCTGCCGGCAGATGCTGGGCTCCACCGAGGACGCCGAGGACGTCCTCCAGGAGGTCTTCGTCAACGCCTACCGGGCGATGCTCGCCGACCAGCGCGAGATCAACCTGCGCCCGTGGCTCTACCGGATCGCCCGCAACCGCTGCCTCAACCAGCTGCGCAAGCCGACCGCCGACGCGCAGGAATCGATGGACATGGTGCCGGTCGTCGAGGCGGCGACGACCGCGGAGAAGGTGAGCAACCGGGAGGAGTTCCGCCAGCTGCTCGACGACGTCGGCAAGCTGCCTGAGACGCAGCGCACCGCGCTGCTGCTGCGCGAGATGGACGCGATGTCCTACGAGGAAATCGCCGCGACCATGGAGACCAGCGTGCCCTCGGTCAAGTCGCTGCTCGTGCGGGCGCGGATCTCCCTCACCGAGGCCAGCCAGGCGCGCCAGCTGACCTGCGGCGAGGTGCGGCTGGAGCTGGCCGAGGCGGCCGAGGGGCTGCGCAAGGTCTCGGGACCGGTGCGGCGCCACGTGCGCGACTGCGAGGAGTGCGCCGACTTCCGCTCGCAGGTGCGCAGCAACGAGAAGGCGCTGGCGGCCGCGTTCGCGCCGGCCGGCGCGCTCTTCGCCCTCAAAGGCTTCATCCTCGGCAAGCTCGGCTTCGGCGGGGGAGCGAGCGGCGCGGGCGCGGCGAGCGGCGGGGCAGGGGCCGCAGGCGCGAGCGCCGGGGCCACTGGCGCCGCAACCGCGGGGGCGACCGCCAGTGCGGGCGCGACCGCGGCGGGGGCGGTAGCCAGCGCCGGCGCGGCGATCGGCGGCGGCAGCGCCGCCGGCGGCATCGGCGCGGTCGGCGGAGCGATCGGCACCAAAGCCGTCGCCGGAGTCGTCACCGCGGCGGTGCTGACCGCCGGCACCGTGGGGACGGTCGAGGTCAGCCAGAACGGCGACGCCGGCCCAGCGCCGAAGGCGAGCGCGCCGGCGCGGATCTCCTCGGCGCACAGCAAGCCCGTTTCGGTTGCCCAGAGCCACGTCGCGCCGACACCGCCGCCGCAGACCGTCGAAGCGACGATCGCGCCGACCCCGCCGGCCGAAACGCCGGCGCCTCCGGCCGAACCGGCACCTCCAACCTCACCGGCCGCCGCACCCGCACCCGAAGCGGAAACCGGCGCCACCACGGCTCCGGGCTCCCCGGACACGGTCGCCGTGAAGGACGAAGCGAAGGCCCCCACCGCGAAGACCGCCGTCCCGAAGGTCGACGGCGCCAAAGCCCCGAGCGGCGCCGCGGGCGCGCCGGCCGGCGGCGAAACCGTCGTCGTCACCGTCGGCGGCAGCGTGCCGCCGACGAGCGCCGAAGGTGGGAGCGAAGGCGCGCCGGCAGGGGAATCGACGCCTCCGCCGAGCCAAGAAAGCGCCCCGCCGGCGGAATCGACACCGCCGCCGCCGTCTCCCGAATCCACACCGGAATCCACCTCTTCCGCCGCGACCGCCTCAGCTGTCGAAGGGTCCGCGGAAGAAGGACCCGCGGAAGAAGGGCCCGCGGAGGCGACCGAGGAAGCCGAAACCGCTCCCTAGAGAGTCTCTCCCGGCTTCAGCAGCACGACCTTCGAGGAGGTCCGCGACTCGACCTCGGACTTGAACGCCTCGCTGTCGACCTCGATCGGCGGGAAGGTGTCGTAGTGGATCGGAATCACCGTCTCCGCGCCGACGAGCTCCGCCGCGACGGCCGCGTCGCGGCGGTCCATCGTGTAGTGGCCGCCGATCGGCAGCAGCGCGACGTCGACCGGGTTGCGCTCGGCGATCAGCTTCATGTCGCTGAACAGGCAGGTGTCTCCGGCGTGGTAGACCGTCGTGCCGCCGAGCTCGATCAGCAGCCCGGCGGCGGTGCCGATCGCGGTGCCGTGCTCGGCGCTGAACGGCGACTCGGCGGAGCCCGGAAGCGTGCTCGTGTGCCAGGCGGGGACCAGCTTGACCCAGCCCCAGTCGAACTCGACCGTGCCGCCCAGGTTGGGGTCGCTGACGTTCTCGACGCCCCGCTCCTCGAGCCACTTGGCGAGCTCGACGATCGCCACGCAGTGCGCCCCGGTGCGCTTCGCGACCGGCACCGCGTCGGCCATGTGGTCGGCGTGGCCGTGCGTGATCGCGATGTGGGTCGGCTCCACCTCCTCCGCGGTGTGGATCGCCGCCGGGTTGTTCGGCTTGAGGAACGGGTCGACCAGCACCGTCGTCTCCCCCTCGCTCAGCTCGAAGCACGAGTGGCCGTGGAACTTGATCTCCATCTTCAGCGCTCTCCTTGTTCGGTGTCGGGAGGCTCGGGGCCGGAGTCGCCCTCGCCCTTGCTCATCTCCTCTTTCAGTGCCCAGCCGACGGCGACCCCAACCATCATTCCCATCCGCGCCTCCTCGGCGAGCAGCGTGCGCACGGCGGCGATCCGCTCGTCGGGGTCGGGAACGGTCGCGGCCCTGAGCGACTCCCGCTCGTGCGATTCGCCGAACCAGCCGCCCTCGGCGAGGGCGCCGAGCAGCACCCGCTGGAGCTGCGGCGCCGCGCGGGCGACGACCGCCTCGGCCTCCGCGAAGCGCTCGGCATCGGCCAGCCGCTCGATCGCCTCTTCGAGTCGCTGCTCGTCGGGCTGCACAAGCTGGACACTAGATGGAAGGTGTCTAAGCCGCCCCCGGACGCGGGAGTGAGGGGCCATCCATATCTGATTCTCTGGCCCCTCACGGAAGCAGAGGAGGCGGCATTTGATCAATGGCGCAAGGTCGCCGCCGCCAGGCCGGCGAGGCCGCCGACCGCGCCGCCGACCAGGCCGGCGAAGACGTCGGCATGCGGTTCGAAGATCGGCAGGGCGAGCAGGACCGCGGCGGCCACGGCGACGCCGACCCGGTCGTAGTCGTCGTCGATCGCGCCGTGGACCTCGGCGCGGCGGATCGCGAACCAGGCGGCGACCGCGCCGAGCGCCATCCCGTTGCCGCCGCCGATCGCGGCGACGTCCCCCTGGGCGCCGGCGACGCCGCTCGCCACGAGCATCCCCAGCGCGCCGCAGGCCAGCAGCAGCACGGCGGTCGGGCCGCTGCCGAGGCGGCGCTCAACGCCGACCGCGAAGATCGCCAGGCCGACGGCGACGACGAACAGGTAGCCGACGTCGACGTAGGCGAAGGGCGCGGTCAGCAGGCGCCACCACTCGCCGTGGACGGGGACGACGAGCCCGCCGACTCCCGCCAGCGAAGCGCCCGTCGCCTGCTCGACCAGGAGCAGCGCGGCGGAGCCGAGGATCGCCGCCAGCGTCGCGTAGGGGCGGTGCGCGCCGACCGGAAGGCGGCCGCGCAGCCGCTCGAGCCGCAGGAGCCGGCCGGGCCCGCCGCGCCGCGGCTTCGCCTCGAGCGCGTCGCCGCGCCGCTCCAGCTTCGGCGCCCGTTTGCGCAGCCGCGCCCCGCAGTAAGGGCACTCGGTTACGTAGGGACTGACCTCGGAGCCGCAGTTCTTGCAGATGACGCTGAGCTCAGTCTCGCTCATTGAAGATCGAGGATAACCGGCCCGCGATGGCATACTGCGCGAACACCGATCTTCGAGGAGGAATAGAGCGTGGAGTTGAAGAGCATTACCGAGCAGAAATCGCTTCTGGCCGAGCTGGCGCCGGGCAAACGCGCCCGCCTGCGGCGGCTGCTGTTCGAGTCCGGCCCCGGGAACGGGACGCTGATGCTGCTGCCGATCGACCAGGGCATCGAGCACGGCCCGCGCGACTTCTTCCCCAACCCCGCCTCCAAGGACCCCGACTACCAGTTCCGGCTCGCGGTCGAGGCGGGCTACTCGGCGCTGGCCTGCCAGATCGGCATGGCGAGCAAGTACTACCCCGACTACGCCGGCCAGGTGCCGCTGATCCTCAAGGTCAACGGCAAGACCGACATCCCCTCCTCGGCGCAGGCGCTCTCCACCTGCAACGCCAGCGTCGAGGACGCGGTGCGGCTCGGCGCCGACGCGGTCGGCTACACGCTCTACGTCGGCTCGCCGCGCCAGGACGAGGATCTGGCGCAGCTGCGCGACGTGCGCGAAGACTGCGACCGCTACGGGATGCCGCTGGTCGTCTGGTCCTACCCGCGCGGCGAAGCGATCGAGGGCAAGGGCGGCCCGACCTCCTTTTACGCGATCGACTACGCGGCGCGGCTGGCGATGGAGATGGGCGCCGACGTGGTCAAGCTCAACATGCCGAAGATCGACCCGGAGAAGGAAAAGGACTCTCCCGCCCCCTACAACGAGATGGAGGTCGACGAGCCGACGGCGATCCAGCACTGCGTCGAGTCGGCGGGGCGGGCGCTGGTCGTGCTCTCCGGCGGGTCGAAGGTCGACGACGAGACGGTGCTGACCCACTGCCGCGAGATCATGCAGGCGGGGGGCAGCGGCGTGATCTTCGGCCGCAACGTCTGGCAGCGCGAGTGGAGCGAGGCGCTGGAGATCATCGCGCAGATCAAGGAGACGCTGCTGTCGAATGTTCGGCGCGTGCCGTAGGGGAAGGTCCCGGTAGGGGGGCGAACTTCGCTTCTCCCAGCCTTATATGAGGGATGAGGCAATGGGTTGGCGGCGTCGTGCTCTTGATCGCGGTGGCACTGGTCGTGTTGCGCCCTTGGGAGGGGGAGCTTGAAAGGGACGAGCCGGCGTCCGTGGCCGCGGTGGTTGAGCGGGTCGTGGATGGGGACACGATCGAAGCGCGGTTCGAGGGGCGCGACGAATACGTGCGGCTGATTGGGGTCGACACGCCGGAGACGGTCAAGCCCGACACGCCGGTGCAGTGCTTCGGCGAGCGGGCGTCGCACTTCACCAAACGGCATCTGACGGGGCGGCGCGTGCGGCTCGTCTTCGGCGTCGAACGGCACGACGTCTACGGCCGCCTGCTCGCCTACGTCTACCTGCCGAAGTCGACTTTTTCCACGCCCCAACGGGGAAAAAGTCGACAACGCGAACTCTTCAACGCGATCCTCGCACGGCGCGGGCTGGCGCGGCCGCTGACGATCCCGCCCAACGACCGCTTCGCGCCGCGCTTCGAAGGCCTCGCCCGCGGCGCGGCCCGGGCCGGCCGTGGGCTGTGGGGGGCCTGTTGAGCCATGCAGACGCTCGTGCGGCTTTGCTACGGTGCCCCACCGCGCCCCCTCGGGGGGCCGTCCTCATGAGAATGCGTCAGAGCATCAACCAGTTCGAGGTCGCCTTCGAGCAGGAGACGACCTTGGAGCGCCGCCGGCGCGAGCAGCTGCGCCGCCGCGCCGCCAACCGCTCGCGCGAGCGCCGCATGACCCGCGACCAGCAGCACAGCAAGGTGCGCTTCAGCGTGCTGGCCGCCTGCCTGACGGCGACCGTGGCGGTCGTAGTGATCGCGATGTTCGAGGCCCTCTCCTTCCTGATGGCCTGACGGCGCCCGGTGACTCCGCGTACCGCAGCCCAGGTTGAATAGACTCGCGCGCCGATGGCACGACGCTCGCTGAAGCCGCAGCTCAACCAGATCCGCGCCTGGGTCCGCCAGGGCCGCACGGACGCCTGGATCGCCCACCAGCTCGAAGTCTCCGCCTCGGAGCTGCGCGAGTTCCGCAAGCAGCACGACCTGACGCCCGACGGCGAGGACGCCGGCTCGGAGGTCGATCTGCGCGACGAGATCGAGGCCGAGATCGAGGCCGCGTCGGCAGAAGAGGAAGCCGAGGGGGAGATCGAGGAGGAGCAGGGCGAGGAGGACGAGGGCGACGAGGAAGCTGACGGCGAGGAGGCGAAACCGGCCCCCGCCCGCAAAGCCCGCAAGCGTAAAGCTGACAAAGCTGAGACCGAAGGTTCCGAGGACGACGGGGATCAGGGCGATGGCGGCCCCCGGCCGAAACGGCGCCGGCGCCGCGGCAGGCGCGGTGGGCGCGGCCGTCGCAAGGAGATCGAGGCGACCTTCGACCACGGCGAGCGCGACGGCTACGGCCTCTGGCTCGACGCGAGCGTCAAGGACAATCCCGTCTACAAAGAGCACTGGGCCGGCAAGCGCGACGTCAGCGTCCGCATCGACGCCGACCAGATCGTGATCCGCCGCGCCGGCGAGAGCCCGGGCGGCGACTCAGACGATTAGGGCCTATCCCGTTAGGGGCGTGCCCCTGGGACGGTTCAGGACCGAGCGGGGCGGTCACGGCGCAAATTCCGCATGGCAGCGCCATGTGGGATTTGAGACGGGGCCGAATCCGCGAAGTGTCCTGGGCCGTATCCAGGGGTGCGATCCCTAGCTGGATAGGCCCTTAGCTGGCGACCGCCGGCGAAGTCCACGGCGCCGCGGAGATACAGCCAGAAGGCGGCGTCGGCGAGGGACTGACCGTCCGCTGAGAGTGCGGGGGCGGCGTCCGTCGCGACCTGGAGGCACCAGTCGGTGCCCTCGCCGTAGAGGTCGGCCAGCTGGGCCGCGGAGAAGGTCGACCCGATGCGGCGGCGCAGCTCGTCCTGGATCGCGGCGACGACGCGGTCCGCCTGGCGCTGCTCGCGGGGCGCCTCGATCGCGCGCAGGACCCGCATCCCGTCCTCCCACTGGTAGAGCGCGTTCTCGAGGGGATAGCCCACCCCGCCCAGAGTAGCGCCCAGCGGGCGGAATGAAACCCCACGTTTCCGCTGTTCCTTTACCTCGCTATTCCCGGCAAAAGGAACAGCGGAACGAGAAGCTATGTCGGGGGTTGGTTGGGGATTTCTCGGAGGGGGGCGTTGCTCGGGCCGCAGGCCGCCGGGTCGAGATGGCCGTCGATGCGCCAGACGGTCACCGGGCCGCTGCGGAAAATCGGGGCGACGGCTGGGTCGCCGCGCAGCCAGCGCGCCTCGGGCGAGGCGACGGGGCGTCCGGGCTCGATGAAGTTCAGGAAGGGGGCGGTGACGAGGTAGTCGAGGTCGGCTTCGTTGACGGCGGCGCGGAAGCGCGCGCAGGTGGGGATCGCGTCGTAGGCGCCGTGGGGGCCCTTTTCGCCGAGGTAGCGGACGCGGTTGGAGAGGTCCGCGCCGTAGAAGCCGTACCCGAGGAAGCCGGCGGTGGTGCCGGCGAGGCCGATGCGCGCGTCGTGGACGCCGCGGGCCCAGCGGTAGGCGGAGTCGAGGTGCATGCCGGGGATGCTCGTCGCCGGGTTCTCGTTGGCGAAGCGGGCGCGCAGGTAGTCGCGCTGGAGCGGGTAGCCGAGGGCGAGGATGGCGATCGCGAGGATGGCGAAGGGAACGGCTAGGGACCATGCGCGTGGCCCGCGGGTCCTGTCGGGGGGGAGGGGCCCCTCCCCCCCGCCACCCGCGGGAAGAGAGCGTTTGCGGTGGACCGCATGAGCCCAGACGAGCGCCGCCGGTATTAAGACGAAGAGGAGGGCGAGGGCCCAGGCGAAGAGGCGACTGGGGTCGCGCAGGGTCGCGTCGGGACGATCGGTGACGACCAGGAGCACTACGAGAGCGGCCATGAGGACCCAGTCGGCTAGGGACCATGCGTATCGCCCGCGGGTGGCGGACGCCGTTGCACCAAGGGGACTCTCCCTCTCATCGAGAGAGGTGGACGCGCGCGACCGGCGGAGCGTTAGGAAAGCTGGTGGCAGGAGCGCGAGGGCCGCGAGGAGAGGTGGGATCGCGAAGCGCAGGTTGATGCCGAAGGCCACCGGGGCGCCCTCAGCGCCAGCCGCGCTCAGGGGCGTGAAGAGGTAGGCGATCATGCCGATGAGGGCTGTGGCGCCCATCCAGCGGACGACCCTTGGGCGTCCCCACATGAGGGCGGTCAGGCCACCGACGACCGCGGCCAGCACGACCACCGGCCAGAGGGTGCCGAAAGCTTGATGGAGACCGGGCTCGAAGTAGTCGCGCCAGACGCCGGCGTCGGTAGCGTAGTGGGCAACGCTGAAGTCGGGACGGCCTTCCTGGAGCCGCTCAGGGTGGGGCAGTGAGATCGGTCCGAGGCGCTCGACCTGCGGGATCGGGTTGCCGGTGATGACGAGGTTGCGAAGGTACCAGTAGCCGCCACCCGCGAGGCCAGCCGCGAACCACCAGCCGGCGGCGGCCCAGCGGCGGCCGGCGGGCGCCAGGACGATCACCGCGAGGGTCAGCGCCGCGGCCATCGCGAAAGCGGTCGACTTGGTACCCACCGCGAGGCCGGTGGCAAGTCCCGCGGCGGCCAGCTGCCACCCCACGAACTCGTGCGTTCGCTCTTTGTCTCGCTCAGCTCGACAAAAGGCGAACGCGTTGACGAGGATGGCGATCGCGGCGAGGAGGAGGGCTGCCGCCATGAGGTCGTTCTTGGCCGCTCCCGGCTCTCGCACCACGAGCGTGTGGCACTCCAGAAGCACTCCAGCTGCAACAACCGTCAGAGGGCCGCGGCCGTAGGGCCTCCCGATACACCAAGCTGCCAGGAAGGCCATCCCCAGCCAGCCGAAGTTGAGGAACAAGCTCAGCGTGTCCCTCCCCGTCAGCAGGATCCCGACGGCGTGCAGCAGCTCTGAGTTCTGGGGGTAGAACCAGTTGGTGAAGACGGTCTCGGTGTAGTGGATCCCGGTCACCGAGTGGCTGTGGGCCATTTCGACCGCGAACGGCAGGTGGTACCAGAGGGAATCGAAGTTGAAGATCCCCCGGTCTAGTGCGTCTTTGACGGTCAATCCCCAGTGCGCGAAGACGACGGCGACGACGGCTAGAGCGATCACCGTGGCCGTCCCTCCCGCGGGTGGCGGGGAGGGGGGGTGCCGGGGCACAGCGGCGTCCTCTTTTTCGCCCCGCTCGCGATCTCGGACGGCCTCCGACGCCCCAGGCGAAAAACCCAGCGAAGCCCCGGCGCCCCCCCTCCCCGACAGGACCCGCGGGTCGACAGCGACCGCTGCTGCGACGAGCACGGCCGCGGCAACGAGGGTTCCGGCGTAGAGCAGATTGACCAGGCCCAGGAGCTCGCTCAGCCAGACAAGCAGCGCGACGCCGACGATCGACTCGACGAGGCGTGCGGGGGCTCCCGTCCACGACGGCATGAATCGCCGCCGGAGCGCGATTGCCGACACGCACAAAGAGCAAACCAGAGCTGCCAGCAAAACGGCGCTGAAGACGTATGAGCCAGGGCTGACCATCCGGTGCAACCTAGACGGTCGCTACGCGCGAGGATCGCAGAGGGTCAACCGTCTCCCAGGCCATGAACAACTATGGGTGTCTCGCCTTCGGCGACCATTCCCTGGGCGCGGGCCATGCGGTCGATCGTCAGCGGGTCTTCCGCCGACTGGATGCGTCGGTGCAGGCGCTTGTTTTCGCGCAGCATCTCGTGGAAGTCGGCTTTCGCGGCGGTCGTCGACGTGTAGGTCTTGACGAAGTCGATCGCCGGGTTGAGATAGGAGTAGAGGACCGCGGCGAGGACCAGCGTCAGCGCGATCCGCCCCACCCTGTCCCAGCGAATGCGGCTGCCGTTGCGCCGGGCGCCCGGCCTGCGGCGCGCGGCAGGCTTGCGACGAGAAGTGGCTTTGCGCGGTCGGGAACGGGTCGCCATACCGGCAGCTACGCTGCCGCGCGCCGCATCCCTTCATTAAGACGCGCGTTGAGCGAAGGCGTTCAGGCCCGGGAACTCAGCCGCCCCGCCAAGCTCTTCCTCAATCCGGAGCAAGCGGTTGTACTTGGCGACGCGGTCCGAGCGCGAGGGGGCGCCGGTCTTGATCTGGCCGGCCCCGGTGGCGACCGCGAGGTCGGCGATCGTCGTGTCCTCGGTCTCGCCCGAGCGGTGGGAGATCACCGCCGTGTAGCCGGCCTCGCGGGCGACGCGGATCGCCTCCAGCGTCTCGCTCAGGGTGCCGATCTGGTTGACCTTGACGAGGATCGAGTTGCCGACCCCGAGCTCGATCCCGCGCCGCAGGCGCTCCGGGTTGGTGACGAAGAGGTCGTCGCCGACCAGCTGCACGCGGTCGCCGAGCCGCTCTGTCAGCAGCTTCCAGCCGTCCCAGTCCTCCTCGTCCATGCCGTCCTCGATCGAGACGATCGGGTAGCGGTCGCAGGCGTCGGCCCAGTAGGCGGCCAGCTCCTCGGCCGCCAGCGTGCGCCCCTCGTGCTCGAGCACGTAGGCGCTGCCGTCGTAGACCTCGCTGGTCGCCGGGTCGAGGGCGATGAAGACGTCGGCGCCGGGCTCGTAGCCGGCGGCCTCGACGCCGGCGAGGACCGCCTGCAGGGCCGCCTCGTTGGACTCGAGGTCCGGGGCGAAGCCGCCCTCGTCGCCGCCCGCGGTCGAGAGCCCTTGCGCGGCGAGGCTCTTCTTCAAAGCGTGGAAGACCTCGGCGCCCACGCGCAGGCACTCGGCGAAGCTCGCGGCGCCGGCCGGCACGACCATGAACTCCTGGAAGTCGACCGAGTTGTCGGCGTGGGCGCCGCCGTTGAGCACGTTCATCATCGGCACCGGCAGCAGGCGCGGCTCGCCGCCGCCGTAGAGCTCGGCCAGGTAGCGGTAGAGCGGCTGGCCCGAGTCGGCCGCCGCGGCCTTCGCCGCCGCCAGCGAGACGCCGAGGATCGCGTTGGCGCCGAGCCGGCCCTTGTTCGGCGTCCCGTCGAGCTCGATCATCGTCTCGTCGAGGGCGCCCTGCTCGGCGGCGCGGGCGCCCGTCAGCGCGGCGGCGATCTCGCCGTTGACGTGCTCGACCGCCTTCGAGACGCCCTTGCCGCCCCAGGCCGCGCCGCCGTCGCGCAGCTCGACCGCCTCGAACTCGCCGGTCGAGGCGCCGGAGGGCACCGCGGCGACGCCGCGCGCGGCGGACTCCAGCGCCACCTCGACCTCGACCGTCGGGTTGCCGCGCGAGTCGAGGATCTGCCGCGCGTGGATCGAGGCGATGGCGCTCAAGCTATTCGCCGCTGGGCGGGACGACGCCTTCGGGCAGGCCTTCGATGCCGCTGAGGCCTTCTTCTTCTTTTTCTTCCCCCGCCGGGTGCGGGCGCTGCGCCAGCGGCGTGCCCTTCGGTTCCAGCGGCGTGACCGTGCCCGGCAGCGCCGGAATCAGCTGGAAGACGGGCGCCGGGCAGGCTTCAGGCAGGCCGCCTTTCGGGTTTGCTTCGTAGCAGGCTTCGGGAGCGGTCGAGGGATGGCCGCTGCTCTTGTAGTTGGCGCAGCGTTCGGTCACGTAACCGGAAGCGCAGTGCGTCCGCTGCATCCACTTGACGCTGAAATTTTCGACGAAGGAGGAGAAGTATTCCTGTTCTTCGCGCTGCGCCAGCGTCGCCTGGATCTGGCTTTCGACTTTCTTCAGGTCCTGGACTTCTTCGGGTTTGCTGCTCTCGACCTCGAAGATCGTGTAGCCGGCTTTGGTCTTGACCGGGCCGATCCCCTTCCCTTCGTCGGCGCCGAAGATGTCCGCGTCGAGCGGTTCTTCTTCGACCCCTTCCTGCACGCCTTCTTTCAGGCCGCCGTTTTCCTTCGTCGCCGCGTCTTCGGAGTACTGCTTGGCGACCTTCTTCCAACTCGTCGCCGAATCGTCCTTTTCGAGCGCCTTCTGGGCCGCTTCGATCTTCTTCTTGTCCTTGTTGACGACGACGCGGATCGTGCGCGTCGGTTTCGTCGTGAACTGAGTCGCCTTCGCCGCTTCGTAGTAGGCCTTCACCTGGCTCTTGCTCGGCTGCGGCGCTCCTTCTTTCAGCTGTTCCTGAAGCTGCGTGCTGAGGATCTGCAGCTTCACCCGTTCGTCGACGTCGGCCTTGTCGTAGCCGGATTCCTTGAGGAATTCCTTGTATTCCTTTTCGGATTTGAAGCTTTCCTTCTTCAGTTTCTTCAGTTCCTTGGCGATTTCCGCGTCGCTGACTTCGATCCCCGATTCTTCGGCCTCCCCCTGGAGCCAAATCGCTTCGAAGAGGGCGTTGAGCGCCGTTTCCTTCAGTTCGTCGTATTTGGCGTCGCCCGGCTTGGGGACCTTTTTCTCGCCGCCCTGCTTGGCGGCCAGCGCGAGCGCGTGGTCGAATCGCTCTTTGCTCACTTCGCCGACTTCGGCGGGCACGCTCGTGACAAGGGCGACGTCGCCGGAGGGCACGCTTGGCGTGCCGATCCCCTCGGCGATCGCGACGACGACGAAGAGGACGACGAAGGCGGCGCCGAAGACGATCAAGCCGAGGCGTCGGACAGCCGCGGGGCCGGAGGCTTTCCCCCCCGCTCCCTTGCCGGTCGTCCCTTTCCCACCCTGGCTCGGACTCACGAAGCCGGGAGCATATCTTTTCCGGCGCTCGGCAAGCTATCCGCCGCCCCACGCAGGCCCGCGGCCAGCGCCAGCACGGCGTCGAGGCGCGCCTGCGGCTCCTCGGGCACGCGCAGCGAGGCGGTCTTCTCGCGCCACTCGTACAGCGCCCCCTCGACCCGCTCGGCGAGCGCGCCCGCCGCCGCGGAGTCGAGCTCGACGCCGACCACGCTGAGCCGTCCGCCGCGCAGCTCGACGCTGCGCGCCCCCGCCAAGCGCAGCTCGATCCGCGCCTTCTGCAGCGCCAGCAGGTTCTCTGCCTCGCGCGGCGGCGGGCCGAAGCGATCCTTCAGCTCGTCGGCGATCGCCCGCAGCTCGCCCGGCGCGCGGGCGGCGACGATGCGCCGGTGGACGTCGATCTTCGCCGCCTCGAAGGGGACGTAGGAGGCCGGCAGGTAGGCGTCGACCGGCACGTCGAAGCGCAGCGGCTCGGGCTCCTCCTCCCCGCCTTCCCCTCCCTCCCGCGCGGCGGCCTCGGCGACCGCCTCGTCGATCATCTGGCAGTAGAGCTCGAAGCCGACCGCGGCGACGTGGCCCGACTGCTCGTCGCCGAGCAGGTCGCCGGCGCCGCGGATGTCGAGGTCGCGCATCGCGATCTTGAAGCCCGAGCCGAGCTCGGTGTGGTCGGCGAGGGTCGAGAGCCGGGCCGCCGCGTCCTCGGTCAGCGCCTCGGCGCTCGGGTAGAGCAGGTAGGCGAAGGCGCGCTCGCGCGAGCGCCCGACGCGGCCGCGGATCTGGTAGGCCTGCGCGAGCCCGAGCCGGTCGGCGCGCTCGACGATCAGCGTGTTGGCGGTGGGGATGTCGAGCCCGGACTCGATGATCGTCGTTGTCGCCAGCACGTCGGCCTCGCCGCGCAGGAAGCCCATCATCGTCTCCTCCAGCTGGGTCTCCTCCATCTGCCCGTGCGCTTCGACCACGCGCGCGCCCGGCGCCAGGCCGCGGATCTGCTCGGCGACCTCGGGCAGGCTCTCGATCCGGTTGTGCAGGAAGAAGGCCTGGCCGCCGCGCTCGAGCTCGCGGGCGATCGCCTTGCGCACCAGGTCCTCGTCGTATGGGCCGACGTAGGTGCGGACCGGGCGCCGGCCCTCCGGCGGCGTCTCGATCGTCGAGATGTCGCGCAGCCCGGCGAGGCTCATCTGCAGCGTGCGCGGGATCGGCGTCGCCGAGAGCGCCAGCACGTCGACCTTCAGCTTCAGCTGGCGCAGCAGCTCCTTCTGCTTGACGCCGAAGCGCTGCTCCTCGTCGACTATGAGGAGTCCGAGGTCCTTGGCGCGCACGTCGCGCGAGAGCAGCCGGTGGGTGCCGACGAGCACGTCGACCTCCCCCGCCTCGAAGCGCCTCAGCACCTCCTTGACCTCGGCCGGCTTGCGCAGCCGCGAGACCCAGTCGAGCGTGAACGGCAGGTCGGCGAGCCGCTCGCGGAAGGTGCCGTGGTGCTGCTGGGCGAGGATCGTCGTCGGCGCCAGCAGCATCACCTGCTTGCCGTCGGCGGCCGCCTTGACCGCGGCGCGCAGCGCCACCTCGGTCTTGCCGAAGCCGACGTCGCCGCAGATCAGGCGGTCCATCGGCTGCTCGGACTCCATGTCGCCCTTGACCGCCTCGATCGCCTCCAGCTGGTCGGCGGTCTCGCGGTAGGGGAAGGCGGCCTCCATCTGCGCCTGCCACTCGCCGTCGGGCGGGAAGGCGTGGCCCTTGCGGGCGCGGCGCTCGGCGTAGAGGTTGAGCAGCTCGCCGGCGAGCGCGCCGGCCGCTTTGCGGGCGCGCGCCTTCATGTTCTGCCAGCGCTTGCCGCCGAGCGCCGAGAGCGCCGGTTCGGCGCCGGCGCCGACGTAGCGGCTCAGCTTGGCGAGCTGGTCGGTGGGGACGTAGACGCGGTCCTCGCCCTTGTATTCGAGGTAGAGGTAGTCGCGGCTGACGCCGCCGACCTCGCGCGTCTCGAAGCCGGCGAAGCGGGCGACGCCGTGGTCCTCGTGGACGACGTGGTCGCCGACCCGCAGGTCGCTGAAGGCGAGCCGGCCGCGGCCGGTGCGGGCGGCGGGCTCGGCGCGGCGGCGCCGGTGGACGAGGCGGCGGAAGGGGTAGACGGCGAGCCGCAGCTCGGGGCTGACGAAGCCCTCGCGCAGGCGCGCCTCGGCGAAGTGGAGGCCGGGGTCGGGCGAGAGCCGGCCGCCCTCGAGGATCCGCGCGTCGAGCCGGTCGAGGCCGTAGCGGGCGCGCTCAGCCTCGCCGATCGCGTCGAAGGCGACGACGGTGCGGTAGCCGGAGCGGACCAGCTTCTCCAGCTCTCCCTCGGCCTCCTTGACGCTGCGTGCGGGGGACTCGGCGCGCGAGGCGCGCAGCGCGGTCTCGTCGTCGCCGTGCGGAGCGGCGAGGGAGAGCACCGCGCGGGCGGCGAGCGGGGCGGAGACGTCGACGTAGAGGTGGCGCGCGTCCTCGGCGTGCATCGCCGCGGTCGCGTCCTCCCAGTGGTCGCGCAGGGCGGGCTCGATCTCCTCGGCGGCGACGAGGATCACGGCGGCCCCGGGCGGGACGAGGTCGAGCGGGGCGCCGAAGCGCTCCAGCGGCAGCGCCTCGGCGGCGCTCGGCGCCTCCTCCCCCTTCTCGGCGGCCTCCATCGCCGCCAGCTCGGCCATTTCGCGGTGCTCGGCGTCGAGCTCGGCGGCCGGCGCCAGCTCGACCCGCTCGGCCTCGCCGAGCGAGCGCTGGGTGAAGGTCGAGAACCAGCGCATCGACTCGATCTCGTCGCCGAACAGGTCGATCCGCACGGCGCGCTCCTCGGTCGCCGGGTAGACGTCGAGAATGCCGCCGCGGACGGCGAACTGGCCGCGCTCGACGACCTGCTCGACCCGCTGGTAGCCGGCGGCGTCGAGGTCGCGCGCCGCGGCGGCGAGGTCGAGCTCCTCGCCCCGGGCGAGGGCGAAGCCGGCGGGGCGCAGCGAGGCGTCGGGCACGGCCTCCGCGAGCGCCGTGGCGGAGGCGACGACGACCGCGTCGCCGCCCTCGGACACACCGACTCGGTCGCGCTCCGCTCCCGGATTCATCGGACTGTGACGCTCGCTCCGCGCACCCGATAGCGCGTCGAGCGCGTCGATCCGCAGGCCGACGAGGTGCGGCGGCGGGGTGACGTGCGAGGCGTAGCCGGTGCCGCGCGAGGGGTAGAAGCGGACGCGTCGCGGCGCCAGGTAGGCGCGCAGGTCGGCGGCCAGGTCGCGGGCGGAACGGTCGTCGGCGGCGACCAGCAGGGCGGGACGCTCGGCGAGGCCGCGGTCGTCCTCCAGCAGCGTCGCCAGCAGCAGCGGCCGCAGCGTCTCCGAGGCGCCGATCTCCACCGGCGCGCCGGCGGCGGCCGCGCGCACCTCGCCGGCGAGCGCGTGCAGGCGCTCGCTCTCGGCGGCGATCTCGAGGAGCGGGCGAAGACTCACTCAGAAAACGGTAGACCGGGGCCGGTGCGGGCCCATTCCACCTGTCCGATCCCCTCGGCCTTCGAGCGGCCCTCGACGTCGTCCCACTCGTGCAGCATGCGCTTCAGGCGGGCGACCGCCTCGGGCGGGTGGGCGGCGACGCTCGCCGCCAGCTCCAGCGCCGATTCCTCGGTCGCCGCGGCGGGGGCGACGCGGTTGACGAGGCCAAGGCGCAGCGCCTCATCGGCGCCGACCGTGCGCGAGGTGAGGAGCAGGTACTTGGCGGCGGCGAGCCCGCAGAGGGTGACGAGGCGGGCCGGGCCGACCGGGACGCCGAGCGCGGCGCCGGGGAAGCGCAGGCGCAGGTTGGCGCCGCCGACGCGCAGGTCGCAGGCGACCGCGACCTCGGCGCCGCCGCCGACCACGTCGCCGTGACAGGCGGCGACGGTCGGCTTGGCGAAGGCGACGATCTCGTCGTAGAGGTCGGCGAAGAGCTGCATGCGGCGCACCTTGCCCTGCTCGTCGAGCTGCTCCTTCACGTCGGCGCCGGCCGAGAGGCCCATCTGGTCGGAGGAGGAGACGACGAGCACGCGGACCGCGTCGTCCCCGCGGGCCGCCGCCAGGTGCGCCAGCAGCTCCACGAGCATCGCCGTGTCGATCGCGTTACGCGCCTCGGGCCGGTCGAGGCGCAGCAGGGCGACGCCGCGCTCGTCGACCTCGTAAGTGGTGCGCTCACTCATCGGCGCCGGAGGCTATTTGGTCGACGAGGCGCTCGGCCTCGTCGGCGGCGCCGGCGACGAGCGCCTCGACCTCGGGGCGCGGCTCGCGGAAGCGGGAGAGGACGTAGGCGGCGACGACCTCGGGGTCGGTCGAGTCGGGACGGCCGACGCCGGCGCGCACGCGCCAGAACTCGGCGCCGCCGAGGCCTCGCTTGAGGCTCTTCAGCCCGTTGTGCCCGGCGAGGCCGCCGCCGAGCCGGCTGCGCACCTCCCCGAACGGCAGGTCGATCTCGTCGTGGACGACGATCACGTGGTCGAGCGGGGCCTTGAGCGAGCCGCGCGCCGGGCCGGCGCACTCTCCGGAGGCGTTCATGTAGGTCTGCGGCCGCAGGACCGCGACCCGCGGGCCGCCGACCCCCGCGCGCCCCGCGGCGATCAGGCCGCCGAACTTCTGCTTCGCCCGCGGCAGGTCCCAGCGGCGCGACAGCTCCTCCGCCACCTCGAAGCCGACGTTGTGGCGGCTGCCGGCGTGCTCGGCCCCGGGATTGCCGAGACCGACGATGAGGATCAGGGCTACTCCCCGCCGGACTCGCCGGACTCGCCCGAGTCGTCGCCCTCGCCCTCCTCGCCGCCCTCCTCGGCGGCCGGGGCCTCGCCCTCCTCGCCGACCAGCTCGGCCTCCTCCTCGACCTCGGGCTCGGGCTCTTCCTCGACGCGCGGCGGCGAGAGGGTGGCGATAGTGATCTCGTCGAGATCCTCGGCGACGAACTTGGCGCCCTGCGGGGCGGTGACGGCGGAGAGCGTGACGGTGTCGTTGATCTGCATCTCCGAGACGTCGGCGACGAGCCGCTCGGGGATCTCGGCCGGCAGCGCTTCCACCGTCACCTCGTGGGTGACCTGCTCGAGCACGCCGCCCTCCTTGACGCCGGGCGCGGCCTCGGCGCCCTCGAGCTCGATCGCGACCTCCGCCTGGATCGCCTCGTCGAGCTTCACTTCCTGCAGGTCGATGTGCTGGAGGCCGCCCTTGACCGGGTGCAGCTGCTGCTCCTTGAGCACGACCGGGACGGCTTTGGAGCCCTCCACCTCGAGGTCGAAGAGGGCGTGGCCGGCGCCGAGCACGGTGCGCACGTCGCGCTCGACCGCCTGGAAGTGGCGCGCCTCGGCGCCGCCTGCGTAGACGACGCCGGGGACGAGTTTCTCGCCGCGCAGGCGGCGGGCGCTGCGCGAGCCGAAGTCGGTGCGCGGCGCGGCTTTGAGAGTTTCGCGGCTGCTGGCCATCGGACGGGAGAGGATACTGCGTGCATGGCGGACGATGCGAAGATCCCCAAGGGGCGCCTGCGCCGCTCGGCCAAGCTGGGCTCGATCGTCGGCGTGCAGGGAGCGCGCTACGCGGGGACGAAGGCGACCAACGTCGGCCGCTCCGAGGAGGAGGGCAAAGAGCGGCTGGAGCAGCGCCACCTGGAGACGGCGATGAAGATGGTCGGCGCGCTCGGCCAGATGAAGGGCGCGGCGATGAAGCTGGGGCAGTTCGCCTCCTTCATCGACACGGAGTTCCTGCCGCCGGAGTACGCCGAGATCTACCAGGAGCAGCTCGCGAAGCTGCGCACCTCGGCGCCGCCGATGCCCTGGGAGAAAGTCGAGAAGGTGCTCGACGAGGAGTGGGACGGCGAACCCGTCGACGAGCTGTTCGCCGAGTTCGAGCACGAGGCGTTCGCCGCCGCCTCGATCGGCCAGGTGCACCGCGCCGAGCTGCTCGACGGGCGCCGGGTCGCGGTCAAGATCCAGTACCCGGGGATCGCCGAGGCGCTCGACGCCGACCTGCGCAACGCGGGGACGATCGTGCGGCTGGCGCGGGCGCTGGCGCCCGGCCTCGACGCGAAGGCGATCGCGCATGAGATCCGCGAGCGGGTGATGGAGGAGCTCGACTACGAGTACGAGGCGCAGAACCAGCGCTCCTTCGCGCGCGCCTACCGCGACCACCCGTTCATCTACGTGCCGGAAGTGGTGACGCGGCTCTCCCGGCGGCGCGTCCTGGTAACCGAGCTGGTCGAGGGGCTCGACTTCGAGGCGATCAAGCAGCTGCCGCACGAGCAGCGCAGCCGCTTCGGCGAGATCGTCTTCCGCGGCAGCTTCGGCTCGATCTACCACCTGCAGCACTTCAACGCCGACCCCCACCCCGGCAACTACCTGCTGATGGAGGACGGCCGCGTCGCCTTCCTCGACTTCGGGATGACGAAGAAGCTCGACCGCGAGCAGATCCTGCTCGAGCAGCGGGCCTTCGACGCCGCCTCGCGCGACGACCCCGAAGCCTTCCGCGAGGCGCTGCATGAGCTCGGCTTCGTCAAGAACCCGTCGAAGCTCGACGCCGAGCGGCTGCTGGATCACATGCGCGCGGTCGGCGGCTGGTTCGTGATGGAGGACCGCGAGCTGGAGATCACGCCGAAGCGCGTGATGAAGATCATCGAGTCGACCAACGACCCGCGCTCGGAGTACTTCGACCTGATGCGGCGCGAGTCGATCCCGGCCGACGAGCTGATGGGGCGGCGGATGGAAATCGGCGTCGTCGCCGTGCTCGGCCAGCTGCGGGCGAAGCGCAACTGGCACCGGATCGCCCGCGAGTGGATCTACGCCGACCCGCCGGCGACCGAGCTGGGCGAGCAGGAGTGGGAGTACTTCGAAGGACGGGGCGTCCCGAGAATCCCGATCACCGAGCGGTCGCTCGAAGGCGGAGCCTGAGTCGTCGATTCCGCCTTTTTCCACACTCCAGTGTGGTCAAAGTCGGAAACGATTGAATAGGCGGGGGTCGTTGGTGCAGATGCCGTGGACGCCGGCGCGGGCCAGCTTCGCCATGCGGACCGGGTCGTCGACGGTCCAGGCGATCAGCTCCACGCCGGCGAGGTCGGCGATGCCTGCGAGGCGCTTGCTGACCAACGGGTGGTAGACCCACATCGCGTCGACGCCGAGCTTCGGCAGCTCGCGAGCGGCGAGGCCGGGCAGGCGCTCGCGCATCCAGACGAGGGCGGCGAGCATCGGCGCCCTCGCCCAGCGCTTGGAGGTCCAGTCCTTCGTCACTTTGGGATAGGTCCAGCCGCGCCGCAGCCGCGGCTCCAGCTCGCGGATCCGCGCCAGGGTCGAGAGCTCCATAGTCGAGACCATCGCCCGCTCGACCAGGCCGCGCTCGCGCACCGCGGCGACGATCTCCTCCTCGCGGCCGGGAAGCTTGATGTCGAGGTCGATCTCGACCCGATCGAGCGGCGGCGCGAGGAAGGCGTCGAGCGCCTGCCCCAGCGTCAGCGGCTCTCGCCGTCCGGCGTCGTCCCAGTCATGGGCGACGACGAGATCCGAATCGGGATTCCTCAGACGAAGAACATCCATCTCGATGACATCCACCCCAACCTCAACCGCTTTCCTAAAACTCTCCAGGGTGTTGCCGGGATGAATTAAGTCAGCACCCTTATGCCCGATTCTCAGCAGTTCAGAGCGGTCGGCAAGGCGAGACATGGATGGCTGGGGGGTCAGGACCAAGCGATGTCGTCACGAGACGACCTCCGTGTAGCAGCGCTACGCGGAGCGTCGGGGAGGGGCGTCAGCGCGCCGGTCATGGCCGCCCAGACGCCATGGCTCGCCGCAGCCGCCCGCTCAAAACAACTGATTCTCTCCGGCGAAGATCTCTGAGACCGAGTCGTCGGTGAAGATGCGGCGGATCGAGTCGGCGAAGGTGCCGGCGGTGGAGAGCACGGTGATGTTGTCGGGGGCGCCGGGGCGCAGCGGGATCGTGTCGGTGACGACGATCCGCTCGATCGCCGAGTCGGCCAGCCGCTCGTAGGCGGGGCCGGAGAAGACGCCGTGGGTGGCGCAGGAGATCACCCGCGCGGCGCCCTCGTCGAGCACCGTCTGGGCGGCGGCGCAGAGCGTCCCCGCGGTGTCGATCATGTCGTCGACCAGCACCGCCGTCTTGCCCTTCACGTCGCCGACCACGTAGCCGATCTCGGCCACCTGCTGGGCCGGGCGCTCCTTCTCCATCACCGCCCAGGTGGTGCCGATGCGGCGGGCGAAGTTGCGCGCCGTCTTCACCCGGCCGGCGTCGGGCGAGACGATCACCAGCTCCTCGCTCAGTTCCTGGTCGGCGAACCACTGGGTCAGCATCGGCATCGCGGTCATGTGGTCGACCGGGACGTGGAAGAAGCCCTGCACCTGGCCGGCGTGCAGGTCCATCGTGAGGACGCGGTCGACGCCGACCGCCTCCAGGCACTTGGCCATGATCCGGGCTGAGATCGGCTCGCGCGGCGAGGACTTCTTGTCCTGGCGGGCGTAGCCGTACCAGGGCAGCACGGCGATGATCCGGTGCGCGGAGGCGCCCTGCGCGGCGTCGATCATCGTCAAGAGCTCGACCAGGGCGTCGTTCGGCGTCATCCCGGTCTGCTCGTTGGCGCAGGTCGACTGGACGAGGAAGACGTCGGCGCCGCGGATCGACTCCTCGTAGCGGCAGTAGACCTCGCCGTTGGCGAAGGTCTTCAGCGTCACCTGGCCGAGGTCGAGCTCGAGCTTGCCGGCGACCTTGGCGGCCAGCTCCATCGAGCTGCGGCCGCCGAAGACCATCATCCGCTTCGAGTAGTCGTGCGGGATCGCGGTCGGGGTCACCTCCGGCGCCGCCTCTGGACGCTGCTCGATCGTGCTCAAGAATCCTCCTCGCGCGACTGTGCGGACTTGCCCTCCGCGAAGCCCTCGATGTTCCTCTGCTCGTTCTCGCTCACCGCAAGCGCCCCCTCGGGGACGTCGTCCTTGATCACCGCTCCAGCGCCAGTGTAGGCGCCGTCGCCGACTTGTACAGGGGCGACGAGCATCGTGTCAACGCCGATGCGGACGCCGGAGCCGATCGTCGTGCGGTGCTTGCGGAAACCGTCGTAGTTGGCGGTGATCGTACCGGCGCCGAGGTTGCTGCCCGCGCCGATCTCGGCGTCGCCGACGTAGGCCAGGTGCGGGACCTTGGAGCCGGCGCCGACGCGCGAGTTCTTGATCTCGACGAAGGTGCCCGCCTTGGCGCCGGGCTCGAGCTGGGCGCCGGGGCGCAGGTAGGCGAAGGGACCGACGTTGCAGCCGTCGGCGACCTCGCACTCGACCAGGTAGGAGTGCGGGACGGCGACGCCCTCGCCGAGCCGGGTGTCGATCAGCGTGGTCAGCGGGCCGACGACCGAGCCGGCGCCGACCGCGGTGGCGCCGCGCAGGCTGGCGCCGGGCTCGATCCGCGCGTCGGGCGCGATCTCGACGCCGGCGTCGACCCAGGCGCTGCCGGGATCGACGATCGTGACGCCGGCGAGCATGTGGCGGTGGAGGATGCGGCGGCGCGCCTCGGCCTCGACCGCGGCCAGCTCGGCGCGGTTGTTGACCCCCATCGTCACGGCGAAGTCGTCGGCGCGGTGGCCGGCGACGGAGTGGCCGGCAGCGCGCAGGGCGGCGAAGACGTCGGTCAGGTAGTACTCGCCCTGGGCGTTGTCGTTGGAGAGGCCGCGCAGCGCGCTCGCCAGCGGCGCCGCCTCGAAGGCGTAGGTGCCGGCGTTGATCTCGCGGATCGCCAGCTCCTCGGCGGTCGCGTCGCCGTCGGCTTTCGCCTCGACGACGCGCTCGACGGCGCCATCGGCGCCGCGCACGACGCGGCCGTAGCTGCCGGGGTGCTCGAGCTCGATCGTCATCATCGTCGCCGCCGCGCCGGAGGCGGCATGGGCATCGAGGAAGCCGGAGACGATCTCGGCGGAGATCAGCGGGTGGTCGCCGGAGAGGACGAGCACGGTCTCGGCCTGCTCGATCAGCGGCAGGGCGGCGCGCACGGCGCCGCCGGTGCCGTCGGGCTCGGGCTGGACGACGGTCTCGACCTCGCCGGGGAAGCCGGCGGAGATGTCGCGCCCGGGCGAGACGATCGCGGCGACCCGCCCCGCGCCCGCCTCGCGCGCCGCGAGGATCGGCCAGGCGACCAGCGGCCGCCCGCAGACCGGGTGGAGCATCTTCGGCGTCGAGGAGCGCATGCGCGTGCCCTCGCCCGCCGCCATGACCAGGACCAAGGGGGAGCTCACCCCGGGATCGTAATGCCGCGGCGCTTAAGCGGGTGAAGAAGAACGGGCGAGGTCTTTTCCGACCAGGGCGATCGAGGTGATCGTCCAGCCGGCGAAGATCAGGTCTATTCCGACGAGGAGGCCGATCGCCCAGTCGGCGCTGCTGGGGAACTTGGCGAGGACGAGGATGCCGATCAGCAGGCCGGCGACGCCGCTGAGGCCGATCCAGCCGGCGCCCTGCTGGCCGCGGCCGGCGAAGGCGACGGCGATCCGGGTGACGCCCATGAGCAGGAAGTAGATCCCGAGGACGAGGGTCAGGGTGAGTGTGCCGTTGTGCGGTTCGACGATCAGCCAGATGCCGACGATCACCGTCAGCAGGGCCCAGAACAGGCGCCAGATCACCGAGCTGACCGAGTGCGCGGTAAAGGCCCCGGCGACGAGGAAGGCGCCGGCGATCACCAGGATCCAGCCGATGAAGATCGCCGTGCCGACCGAGGCCACCGCGGGCACGACGATCGCCACGCAGCCGACCAGGATCGCGATCACCCCGACGGCCATCAACCCCTTCCAGCTGCGCGCCAGCCCGGCCTCGACCTCAGGGTCCATCCGAACTCCACCCATCTCCATGTGACGACCTTAAGTTCCCCTTCGGACGGACTGGGGAGCCCGGACTCGAACCGGGATAGCGGGCTCCAAAGGCCCGAGGCTTGCCATTAGCCGACTCCCCAAAAGCTCTCACAGATTAGAGGCCATCCCGGTAGGGGTGGAACGTCTTGTACTTTTTCGTCACCAGCCTCCGGCGTCAGTCCACAGACGAACCACCGAAAAAGTTAAGTGGAACCCCTGCCGGGATGGCCTCGTCACCCCACCGGCTCGCGCTCCGGCGGGAGCTGGCCGCCGCGGTCGGTGCCGGCTATCAGCTCGTCGGGGGCCTTGTCCTCGGGGATGAAGCCGGACTTCATGCCGAAGTAGACGGCCTGGGGGTGGTGCGCGACGATCGCCACCGTCGACTGCTCGGGCAGCACGGCGTAGCCGTCGGAGAGGGTCATGCCGATCTGCTCGAGCTCGAGCAGGCGCCAGACCTTCTCGTGCTCGGACTGGTCGGGGCAGGCCGGGTAGCCCCAGGAGTAGCGGCGGCCCTGGTCGGGCTCGATGCCGAGCTCGCGGCGCACCCGGGCGTGCAGCCACTCGGCCAGGCCCTCGGCCGCCTGCACGCCGAGCCCGTGCACGTAGAGCTGCTCGGCGAACTTGCCTTCGCGCTCCAGCCGCTCGATCAGCTCGGTCACCTCGGGCCCGACCGTGACGCCCTGGAGCGCGACCACGTCGCGTTCGCCGCTCTCCAGCGGGCGGTAGAAGTCCGCCAGGCAGATCCGGTCGTGCTTGGGCTGGCGCGGGAAGACCAGCCGCTCGAGCTCGCGCTCGGGGTCCTCGGGGTCGAAGACGACCAGCTCGTTGCCCTCGGCGTTGCAGGGGAAGTAGCCGAGTCGCGCCCGCGGGCGCAGGTAATCCTGCTCGCGCCACATCCGCTCCAGCCGCGGCGCGAAGCCCTCCTCGCCGTCGCTGCCCTCGACCAGCGCCCGCCAGGCCTCGCCCTTCACGCCTTTGCCGCCCCAGTGCAGCTTGAACAGCACGTGGCGGTCCAGGTAGGGGAAGACCTCGTCGAGGTCGACGTCGACCTCGCGCACGCCCTCGAACGGCGGCGCCGGGATCGGCGCGTCGGTGCGCGCCTTCGAGCGCACGCTCGCGTCCGTGACCGGCGGCGCGTCGTCCACCACCACCGGCTTCTCGCGCAGCTGCTGCGCCTCGGCCCGGATCCGCTCGACCAGCGCCGCGCGCGCCGCCTCGTCGACCAGCGCGTCCATCGTGTCGAGCCCCTGGAAGGCGTCCTTGCAGTAGAAGACGCCGGGCTCGTAGACGTCGTCGGAGTCCCTGCCGCCCGGGTAGAGCGTGCGCCGGCCGAAGTCGCGGTTGATCGCCGCACCGCCGATCAGCACCGGGAACCCCAGCCCGCGCTGGTGCAGCTCCTGGACGCAGATCGGCATCTGCTTGGAGGTCGATACGAGCAGCGCCGAGAGGCCGATCGCGTCGGCCTCGTTCTCCACCGCGGCCTCGATGATCGTCTCCACCGGCACCTGCTTGCCGAGGTCGACCACCGTGTAACCGTTGTTGGTGAGGATCGTGTTGACCAGCGACTTGCCGATGTCGTGCACGTCGCCGAACACGGTCGCGATCACGACCTTGCCCTTGCTGTGGCCCTCGATCCGGTCGAGGTAGTTCTCCAGCCTCGCGACGGCGCGCTTCATCACTTCAGCCGACTGCAGGACGAAGGGCAGGATCAGTTCGCCGGCGCCGAATTTGTCGCCGACCTCCTTCATCGCCGGCAGCAGCACCTCGTTCAGCGTCGGCACCGCGCCGATCTTCTCGTTCGAGCGGTCGATCCACTCCTCGACCCCGTCCTTCTTGCGCCGCAGGATGTGCCAGTGCAGCGCCTCCTCGGGCTCCATGCCCTCGGTCGGGTCGCCCGCCTCCTCGGTTTCCTCCTCGCCCTTCGACTCGAAGTGGGCGATGAAGCGCTCCAGCGCGTCCTCGCGCCGGTTGAAGACGAGGTCGTCGGTCAGCTCGCGCTCCTCGTCGGAGATCTCCGCGTAGGGCGTGATGTGGTTCGGGTTGACCATCGCCAGGTCGAGGCCGGCCTCGACGCAGTGGTGGAGGAAGACCGAGTTGAGCACCGCGCGCGCCGGCTGGCCGACGCCGAAGGAGACGTTGGAGACGCCGAGCGAGGTCTTGACCCCGGGGAGCTCGGCCTTGATCCGCCTGATCCCCTCGATCGTCTCGACCGCGGAGGGCTTCCACTCGTCGTCGCCGGTGGTCAGCGTGAAGGTCAGCGCGTCGAAGATCAGCGCCTCGGGGTCGAGGCCGTGCTCGCCGCAGGCGAGGTCGCGGATCCGCTTCGCGATCTCGACCTTGCGCTCCGCCGTCTTCGCCATCCCCACCTCGTCGATCGTCAGCGCGATCAGCGCCGCCCCGTGCGCCACCGCCAGCGGCACGACGACGTTGGCCTTGTCCGGCCCCGCCTCGAGGTTGATCGAGTTGACGATCGCCCGGCCGGGGATCTTCTCCAGCGCCGCCTTGATCACCTCGGGCTCGGTCGAGTCGACCTGGATCGGCGCCGGCTGGGTCAGCGAGATCCGCTCGACCACGGCCTCCATCTGCGCGTCCTCGTCCTGGCGCTCGGTCAACGCGACGCAGATGTCGAGCACGTGCGCCCCGCCCTCGACCTGGTCTTCGGCGACCTGGACCAGGCCGTCGTAGTCGTCGGCGAGCAGCAGCTCCTTGGCCTTCTTCGAGCCCTGCGAGTTGACCCGCTCGCCGACCAGCGTCGGGCGCGGCTCCTGCACGAGCGGCGTCGCGGTCATCATCGAGGAGAGCTGGATCGGGCCCGGCGCCGGGCGCTCGCCGGGCACGCGCCCGTCGACCCGCTCGCGGATCGCCGCGATGTGCTCGGGCGTCGTCCCGCAGCAGCCGCCGACGATGCCGACGCCGTAGCGCTCGACGAACTCGCCCAGGGTCGCGGCCAGCGGCTCGGGCTCTTCGGGGAAGATCGTCTCGCCGTCGGGCCCCTGGAGCGGCAGGCCCGCGTTGGGGATGCAGTGGACCGGCAGCGGCGAGGCCTCGCCGAGGTAGCGGATCGCGTCGCGCATGTCCTCCGGGCCGGTCGAGCAGTTGAGCCCGATCACGTCGACGTCGAGCGCGCCGAGCGTCGTCAGCACCGCCTGGATGTCGGTGCCGAGCAGCATCTTGCCGCCCTGCGGCAGCAGGCTGACGCTGCACTGGATCGGCAGCGCGCGGCCGGTCTGCTTGAACGCCTCGCGCGCTCCGAAGACGGCCGCCTTGACCTCGAGGATGTCCTGCGCGGTCTCGATCACGATCAGGTCGGCGCCGCCTTCGACCAGGCCGCGCGCCTGCTCGGCGAAGACCTCGACCAGGCGGCCGAAGGAGATGTCGCCCAGGGTCGGGTCGTCGGAGGCGGGCAGGAACCCGGTCGGGCCGATCGAGCCGGCGACGAAGCGGTCCTCGCCCGCCGCCCTGCGGGCGATCTCGGCCGCGCCGCGGTTGATCGCCAGCGTCTCGTCCCCCAGCCCCCACTCTTCGAGCTTCAGCCGCGAGCCCTGGAAGCTGTCGGTCTCGACAACCTCGGCGCCGGCCTCGAGCATCGAGGCGTGGACGCCCTCGATCACGTCGGGGCGGTTGAGCACCAGCGCCTCGTGGCATTTGCCGGCCAACCCGCCGTAGTCCTCCTGCGTGAGCTCGAACTGCTCGAGGGTGGCCCCCATTCCGCCGTCGAAGACGACCACGCGGTCTCTGGTGGCGGCTATGTAATCGCGTTCTAACACGGTGAAAGCAGGCTATCGAGATGACCGCGTTCGCCTTTTGTCGAGCCATGCGAGACAAAAGGCGAACGCGGTCGGTGGATTAGGGTGGCGGGCGATGATCGACTCGCACACGCACCTCTTTCTCTGCGAGGGGCCCGAGAACGAGCTGGTCGAGGCGGCGCTCGCCGCGGGCGTGAACCGGATGCTCAACGTCGGCCTCGGCGACCGGCAGAACGAGGCGGCGATCGCGGGCGCGGAGCGCCACGAGGCGGTCTTCGCCAGCGCCGGCCGCCATCCGACCGAGGCGACAGGCTTCGACGACGCCGAAGCGGAGCGGATCGCGGCGCTCGCCGCGCACGAGAAGGTGCGGGCGATCGGTGAGACCGGGATCGACTACTACCACGAGACCGCCTCGCCCGCCGACCAGCGGCGCGCCTTCGAGGCGCAGGTGGCGATCGCCCGCGAGCTCGGCCTGCCGATCGTCATCCACGGTCGCGACAAGGACGGCGAGACGGCGGCGATCGACGAGATCTTCGCGGTGCTCGACGCGCAGGCGGGCGAGACGCCGGTGATCCTGCACTGCTTCTCCGCCCCGGAGCGCGCCGCCGACGCCGCCGAGCGCGGCTGGTACTGCTCCTTCGCCGGTCACACCACCTACCCCGCCTCAGGCGCCCTGCGCGAGGCCGCCGCCCAGCTGCCGCCCGAGCTGCTCCTGGTCGAGACCGACGCCCCCTACCTGACCCCGCAGGCGGAGCGCGGCAAGCGCAACCAGCCCGCCTACGTCGTCCACACCGCGCGCGCCCTCGCCGAGGCCCGCGGAATCCCCTACGGGGAGCTGGACGAGCTGGTCGAGGCCAACGCGCGCACCCTCTTCGGGTGGTGACGTGGTCCGGCTGGGGCAGAACTTCCTCGCCGATCCCAACCTGCTCGACGCGATCGTGCGCGACGCGCGGCTGGAGCCCGGCGACGTGGTGCTCGAGGTCGGCGCCGGCGAAGGTCCGCTGACCGAGCGGCTCGCCGCGGCCGCCGCCCACGTGCACGCGGTCGAGCTCGACCGCGGCCTCGAGCCGGCGCTCGCCCGGGTCGCCGCGCTGCCGAACGTCGAGCTGCACTGGGGCGATGCGATGAAGCTCGACCTCGCCGCGCTCGACCCGGCCCCCACCGCCGTCGTCGCCAACCTCCCCTACGCGATCGCCACGCCGCTGATCCTGCGCACGATCGAGCAGCTGCCCACGCTGCGGCGCTGGACGGTGATGGTGCAGCGCGAGATCGCCGAGCGGCTGCGGGCGGCGCCCGGCGGGCGCGAGTACGGCGGGCCGAGCGTGCTGGTGCAGCTCGCCTGCGAGACGAAGACCCTGCGCACGGTCAACCGCACGGTCTTCCGGCCGCCGCCCCGGGTCGACTCGACCGTGATCCAGCTGACCCGAGTGGCTCCCGCGGCCGACGCCGACACGCGCGACCTCGTCCGCACCGCCTTCGCCCACCGCCGCAAGACGCTGGCCCGCTCGCTCTCCGAAGCGCGCCCCGGCATCCTCGGCCGGGCGCGGGCGATGCTGCGCGAGCTGGGGCTGCGCCCGGAGGTGCGGCCGGAGGAAGTCGCGCCCGGCGAGTACGCGGAGATGGCGCGCGGCATGCCCTGGTGCGCCGACGGCCGGCTGAGCAAACGCCGGCGCGTGTTCGGGTAAGGACCGGACGGACCGCTCGCCGATGCGCCTCGCCGCCCCCGCCAAGCTCAACCTCTGCCTCTTCCTCGGGCCGCGCCGCGACGACGGCCTGCACGAGCTCGTCTCGCTGTTCGAGCCGCTCAGCCTGAGCGACGCGATCGAGGTGACGGAACTGGCGGGTGGCCAGGGCGACGAGGTCGTCTGCCCGGGAGTCGAGGGGGACGGCGCCGAGAACCTGGCGGCACGGGCGCTGGCGGCGCTGCGCGAGGCGGGCTGGGAGGCGCCGCCGCTGCGGATCGCGATCGAGAAGCGGATCCCGGTCGCCGCCGGGCTCGGCGGCGGCAGCGCCGACGCGGCGGCGGTCCTGCGGCTGGCGCGGGGCCGTGTCGACTTGCTCTCGGATAGCGAGAACAAATCGACATGGCCCGATCCGTCGGCCCTCGCCGCGCGGCTCGGCGCCGACGTGCCCTCGCAGCTCGACCCCGCGTTCGCCCTGGTGCGCGGCGCCGGCGAGCGGATCGAGCCGCTGCCGGCGCCGCCGTCCCAGGCGGTCGTCCTGCTGCCCGGCGGCGGCGGGCTGAGCACCGCCGCGGTCTTCGCCGAGGCCGACCGGCTCGGGCTCGGGCGGAGCGCGGCGGAGCTGGAGCAGATCGCGGCGCGGCTGCGCGAGGCGGCCGGCGGCGGCGCCTCCCCGCTCGAGTACGCCGAGCTGCTCGCCAACGACCTCGAGCCCGCGGCGCGCTCGCTGCGGCCCGAGGTCGGCGCGGCGCTCGACGCGCTGCGCGCCGCCGGCGCCCCGTTCGCCGCCCTCAGCGGCTCTGGCCCCACCGTTTTCGGGATCTTCCGTGCCGGAGCACGTAAAACCCCGGAAACGGCAACGCTGAGCCGCGACGACGCGATCGTCTGCGAAGCGGGCCGCGCCCCGGCAGACTTGGCCCGGTGAAGCTCCAGCTCCCAGAGGACCGGCGGCGCCGGCGCCTGCTGATCGGCCTGATCGCCGCCGCGGTCCTCGCCGGCTACTACCTGCTCAGCCGGGTGATCCCGCACGAAGAACTCCAGCGCCTGCTGGAAGACGTCTCCAACACGCTCGGCGCCTGGACCTACCTGCTGGTCGGCGCCTTCGCCTTCGCCGAGACCGGCGCCTTCGTCGGCCTCATCGTTCCCGGCGAGACCGTGATGCTGCTCGGCGGCGCCGTCGCCGGCCAGGGCGCCGTCGACGTCTACCTGCTGATCGCGGTCGCCTGGTTCGCCGCCTGGCTGGGCGACACGACGAGCTTCTTCCTCGGCCGCCGGCTGGGCCGCGAGTTCGTCCTCCGCCACGGGCCGCGCTTCGGGATCGGCCGCGAGCGCTTCGAGAAGGTCGAGGACTACTTCGGCCGCCACGGCGGCAAGACGATCTTCATCGGCCGCTTCGTCAGCCTGGTGCGCGCCTTCGCCCCCTTCATCGCCGGCAGCTCGGGCATGCGCTACCGCGCCTTCGTCCCCTACAGCATCCTCGGCACCGGGCTCTGGGCGAGCGCCCACATCCTGATCGGCTACTTCTTCTCGCGCAGCATCGACACCGCCGCGAAGTACGCCGGCAAGGGCGCCTTCCTGCTGGGGACGCTGATCGTCGTCGTCGTCGGAGCGGTCGTCGCGGTGCGCCACCTCCGCGTCGAGGCGAACCGCCGGGCCGCCGTGCGCCGGCTCGAGGCGCACCGCGCGAGCGCCTGGCTGGTGCGCCTGGCGCGCCGCTTCCAGCCGCAGCTGCGCTTCTTCTGGGATAGGGCGACGCCGGGTGGCGCCTTCGGGCTCGAATTCACCTCGCTGATGGCGACCTTCGCCGTCGCCGCCTTCGTCCTCGTCGGCTACACGGTGGTCGTCAGCGGCGAACCGGGCCCGACGCCGGGCGACGTGACGGCGATGGAAATCGCCGAGAAGCTGCGTGTCGAATGGCTGGTCGACGTCGCCAAGGCGCTGACGAACCTCGGGTCCGCGGCGGTCGTCTGGCCGCTGGCGGCGATCGCCGCCGCCGCGCTCGCCGCGCGCCGCCGCTGGGCGGAGCTCGGCGTGCTCGCAGCCGGCATGCTGCTCGTGATCCTCGGCGTGCACGAGCTGAAGGGCGCCGTCGACCGTCCCCGCCCCGCAGGCGGCCTCACCGGCTACACGGGCTCCTCATTCCCCAGCGGCCACACCGCCTACTCGACCTTCTACGTCTGGCTGGCGGTGACGATCGTGATGCGGCTGCGGGTCGGGATGGCGCGCGGCGCGCTCCTCGTCACGGCGGGCGTCGCGCTCACCGCCCTGGTCGGCCTCAGCCGCGTCTACCTCGGCGTCCACTACATGAGCGACGTCAACGCCGGTTGGGCGCTCGGCGCCGCCGCCTTCTCCCTCTGCGCCGCGATCGCGCTGATCATCAGCACGGTGCGGCAGAATGGGACGCGCGATGCAGCTGCTGCCGCTGGCCCTCCAGAAGATCGAGAATGAGTATCTGCTGTTCGGCGCGGCGGGCCTGATCAGCCTGGTCGCCTTCGTCGGCCTGATCCTCGTGCCCGCGATCGGCTCCTACGGCCGCATCTGGGAGAAGGCCGCGGCCGGCGTCCTCTCGCTGATCGTCCTCGCCGCCCTCGTCCTCACCGGCGTGGTCGTCGGCCTCGTCGTCGTCTACTACTACAACGACATCGCCGAAATCGTCGGCTGACGCGAGCGCGTCGATAATGGGGACATGTCAGCGACCCCTGACGCCACCCAGACCCTCGACGCGCTCTCAGAGGCGGTCGAGTCGGGCGCCGGGCTGCCCGCGGTCGCGCGGGCGGCGGCGCGGGTGCTGGACGCCAGCGTCGCGCTGATCGAGCGCTCGGGGGCGGTGCTGGCGGTCGCCGGCGCCTCGCCCGACCAGGAGGAGAAGCTGCTGGCCGGGGACGAGCGGGTGACCAAGGTCGAGCTGCGCGTCGCCGACGCCGTCGTCGGCGAGCTGCGCTACCGGGCGAAGGCGGCGCCCGACGCGGCGATCGCCCGCATGGTGACGACGCTGCTGGCGCTCGAGCTGGAGCGCTCGCGGGCGCCCGACTGGCAGAGCGAGGAGGTGGCCGGCGCCTTCGTCGCCGCGGTGCTCGCCCGCCAGGTGACCGACCGCGGCGACATCGCCGCCCGCGCCGCCGAGCTAGGCACCGACCTGGAGAAGGGCGCCGGCGCGCTCGTCCTCCGCGTCGCCCCGCGCAGCGCGCAGACGGGCGGCGAGTGGCGCGGCCGCGTGCTCACCCTGGCGATGCGCGCGCTGCGCTCGCTCGCCCCCGGCGCGCTGGCCGCGGTCGAGGAGGGCGAGCTGGCGACGGAGGTCGCGGTGATCGTTCCGGCCGAGGACGAGGAGCGCCTGGGGCGCGCCGCCGCCGGCCTGGCGCGCGAGCTCGAGGACGCGCTCGCCGGCTTCCACCTGACGATCGGCGCCAGCCGCCGCGTCGCCGACCCGGTCGACCTCTACCGCGCCGGCGGCGAGGCGCGGCTGGCGGTCAACGTCGGCGAGGCCGAGGGGGCGCCGCTGCTCGCCTTCGAGGACACCGGCGCCTACCGGCTGCTGCTGCCGGCGATGAGCGAGGACCCGGGCGAGCTGGAGCGCTTCTTCGCCGAGACGATCGAGCCGCTGGCCGCCTACGACGACCAGTACGAGACCGAGCTGGTCGCCACGGTCGAGGCCTACCTGAACAACGACGGCAACGTCGCCGCGACCGCGAAACAGCTGTTCACCCACCGCCACACGATCCGCTACCGGCTGGAGCGCGTGCGCGAGCTCTGCGGCCACGACGTCTCCGCCACCGAGGGGCGCGAGAAGCTCGGCCTCGGCCTGAAGGCGATGCGCGTGCTGGGGATCGCCTCGCCGCGCGGCCCGGCGCAGGAACCGGGCGCCGGCGGCGGCAAGGTGCCGCGCGGCGGCGAAGAGTGAGTCAGGCGCCGATGCGTTCGCGCGCCTCGCGCTCGCGCGGGCGCGGCTCGAGTCGCACTGGGGTCGCGGAGATTGCTTGGGTTCGGAGGTCGCTCCAGGTGAGGCCCTCGCGGACCAGGGCGGGCAGGCCGAGGGCGACGGCGGTGGCGATCTCGACCGCCTGCAGGATCACGCCGTAGGCGAGCGCGTCGGCGGTGCCGATGTTCCAGCCGGTGTGCAGGACGCTGATCACGGCGAGCTGGAAGACGCCGATGTTGGACGGGGTCGCCGGCACGACAGCGGTGACGTTGACGGCGAACAGCACGGCCGCGGCGGCGGCGATCCCCGCCTGGCCGCTGAGCCCGAGCGCCGCGAGCAGCGCCCAGCAGGCGGCGAGCTGGATCGCCCAGGCGGAGAGCTGGGCGAGGGTCGCGATCGCGCCGTAGCGCGGCCGGCGGAAGACCGCGAGCCCGGCGCGCACCTGGAGCAGCGCGCGGTGGATCGCCGCGCCGGCGCGGGCGAGCCGTCCGTTGCCGTTGCGCCGCATCAGCGCCGGCGCGAGCAGCACGACGAGCAGCAGCGCCAGCGGCACGAAGCTGAAGACGAACAGCTTCTCGGTGCTCGAGTGGAAGAGATCGGTGCTGGAGACGATGATCGTCCCCAGCAGGGCGAGCGCGACGATGTTGAGCAGCGTCTGCGAGACCAGCGTGCCGAGCAGAACCGGGAAGGTCTCGCGCATGCGGCCGATCCGCCGCGCCAGGGTCATCGCCCGGGCCGGCTCGCCGAGGCGGGCGGGCAGCGTCGCCGACATCAGCACGCCGATCATCGTCGCCGAGGTGACGTCGCGGCGGCGCAGCAGTCGGTCGGGCAGCGCGGCGCGCACGATCCCGTACCAGGAGGCGGCGCGGAAGAAGAGCGAGAGGGCCATCAGGCCGCAGGCGACGAGCACCCAGGTCAGGTCGCTGCGGACGATCGAGGCGACGACGTTGTCGACGCCGATCTTGCGCGCGGCGAGCGCCGTCAGGCCGAGGCCGAGCGCGCCGGCGACGCCGAGGCCGGCGCGGCGGGCGATGCGACGCCGGCGACTGCTCCCCTGGGCCAGCGGCGGGTCGAGCGAGGGCATGCGCTGCGGCGGGCTGAGCGGACCGCCGTCGGCGGGGCGGACGCCGATCCAGTTGGCGGCGCGCTCGGCGGCGCCCCGCGGCCGCGGCGCCTCGATCGCCCCCTCGTAGACCCGGCTGACCCGGTCGGCCACCCGCGGCCAGGCGTAGCGCTCGGCGCTGCGGCGGGCGGCGGCGGCCATCGCCGCCAGACGCTCGGGCTCGTGGTGGGCGCGCTGCAGCTCCTCGGCGAGGCGCTGCGGGTCCCCGGGCGGGACGAGGACGCCGTCGACGCCGTCGCTGACGACGTCGCTGTAGCCGGCGATGGCGGAGGCGATCGCCGGCGTGCCGGCGGCGAAGGCCTCGGTCAGGACCATGCCGAAGCTCTCGCCCGAGAGCGAGGGCGCGCAGAGCAGGTCGGCCCCGTGCAGGGCGTCCCAGAGGGCGGGGCCGGAGACGCGGCCGCGCACGTCGATCCAGCGCATCGCCTCGCGGTCGGCGAGGTAGCGCCGCACGTCCTCGGGCTCGGCGCCGATCACCGTGAGCCGGCTCGGCACGTGCTCGACCAGCGCTTCGAAGGCGGTGAGCAGGACGGGCAGGCCCTTGCGCGCCTCGGGCCGGCCGACGAAGAGCAGCCGCAGCTCCTCGCCGGGCGGCTTCGGGCCCCGCGAAGCGGCGCCGACGTCGACCCCGTTGGGGACGATCTCGTAGCGGCCGCCGAACCAGCGGCGGCCGGTCCAGGCGGCCGCCTCGGAGACGGCGATCCGCGCGGAGAGGCGGTTGAACATGCGGCGCGCGCCGAGGGCGGTGGCGACGTGGTTGGGCAGCGGCTTGGTCGAGTAGGCGTGGAAGGTGCCGACGACGGGCGCGCGGGCGCCGAGCACGGCGTTCCAGCCGACCAGCGGCACCAGCGGCTCGTGCACGTGGATCACGTCGTAGCCGCCGTCGCGCAGCTCGGCGCGGACCCGGGCGAAGCCGCCGGCGGGCGAGGCGGAGAGGTTGGACACGGCGCCGTTGGCGCCGATGCCGATCGTGCGCCCCAGCGGGATCAGGTAGTCGGGCAGCTCGCGCCGTTCGGGCGGAGCGCGGTGCAGCGCCCGGCTGAGCCGGTCGGGCGGGTCGACAGGGGCGAGCACGCGGACGTCCTCGCCACGTCCCAGCAGCTCCTCCGCGAGCGCCTCGACGTGCCGGTTGACGCCGCCCTGGTAGCTCCAGGAATATGGCGAGACAAGGGCAACTCTCACGAGGTCCAGAGACTAGACGATGCCGCGGGCCGAATCCGGGCGCCGGGATTCGGCCCAAGCGAAGGCGACGAAGACAAGGAGGTAGGCGCCGCCGATCTCGAGCAGCAGCGCGCCGGAGTCGTTGGCGAGGGTGCCGACGACGGTCGCGGCGAGGGCGCCGAGCAGGCCGGCCCGCAGCGCCGGCAGGCCCTCCGTCCAGGCGGCGAGCAGGTCGCGCCGCAGCCAGGCGAGCGCGGCGGCCGCCGCGACCACGGGCAGGCCGGCGAGCAGCACCGGCCGGCCGAAGCTGCTGACCATCTCGCTGAGCCGGTGGCCGAAGACGCCGAGCGCGTCGCCGCCGCTCTTCGCGTCGAGCACGGTCTTGGTCAGGTGGGCGTTGGCGCCGGTGACCAGGTCGGCGGCGGAGAGCAGGGCCAGCACCGGGACCGGCAGTAGGAACGCGTACAGCGCCAGGTCCCGCCGCCCGGCGAGCAGCGCCGCGGCGACGGCGGCGCCGAGCGGCAGCGAGATCGCCGCGCCCACGTCGGCCCCGTAGCGCCCGTAGGCGAACACGAACGAGAAGATCAGAGCGACCACGAGGAACGCCGCCGGCCCGCGCGTCTCAGATCGTCGTTGTCGACTTTTTCCACCCCCTGGTGGGGAAAAAGTCGACAACGCGGCGCCGGTGCCGACGAGGATCAGGACGACGAGGCAGGCCTCGAGCTCGTTGCCGATGCCGTAGAAGCGGTGGCCGCCGGCCGGGTTGGGGCCGACGATCGAAAGCTGTGTCAGGGACGAGCCGCCGATCAGGTCGATCGCGTAGGCGAGCGACGTCGCGATGCAGGCGAAGGCGAGCGCCGCGTAGCCGCCGGCCCTCCGCCCACCGGGCGCCCCGCGCCCCCCAGCGCCGCCAGGGTCAGCGCGGCCAGCGCCGGCGAGCCGAGCATCACCAGCCAGCGTTCGGCGCCGACGCCCGGCTCCAGCGCTGCGCAGCCGAGGCAGACCAACGGCAGGTAGACGAGCGCCAGCGCCAGCAGCCGCGCCGCGGCCCTTCCGCTGTTCCTTTTCCCCAAATAACGCGGCAAAGGAACAGCGGAACGCGTGGAGAGGAGGCGTTCCGTGGCTAAGGCCGCGGCGAACAGCGCCAGCCAGGCGAGCAGGGTCACGCCGATCACCGGCGCGCGCCGGTCCGCCGTTTCGAACAGGCGGCTACCGGGCGCGGCGTCGCGCACCACAGCGTGCGGGTCGCCGTGGAACCCCGCCCCCGCCGCGTGCAGCGCCAGCAGCAGGGCGATCGCGGCCGCCGCCAGCGCGGCCGGCGCTATCGTGACCCCGATGGCCGACCGCACGTTCGCCAAGTTCACTTTCTTCAAGATCGACCCCGAGTGGCGCCGCCGCGACGCCGAGTCGCGCGCCGCCGACAAGCAGGAGTTCCTCGCGGCTTGCGAGGACTTCGCCCTCGACCGCTCTCTGCGCGCCTACTCAACCATAGGCACGCGCGGCGACGTCGACCTGCTCGTCCTCAGCCAGAGCCCCAGCCTCGACGACCTGCACACCTTCCACGTCGTGCTCGGCCAGAGCGGCCTGGCGAAGTGGGCCGACACCCCCCACTCGTTTCTCTCGATGACCAAACGCTCCCCCTACAGCGACGAGCAGGCGCGGCCGGAGATCTGCGTCTCCGAGCGCAAGTACCTGTTCGTCTACCCGATGGTCAAGCAGCGCCGCTGGTACGGGCTGCCGGCGGAGGAGCGCCAGGGGATCATGAAGAGCCACATCGAGGTCGGCCGCCGCTACCCGGAGATCACGATCAACACCTCCTACTCCTTCGGGCTCGACGACCAGGAGTTCGTCGTCGCCTTCGAGGGCGACGACCCGGGCATGTTCCTCGACCTGGTCAACGAGCTGCGCCCGACCGAGTCGAGCGAGTACACCGAGCGCGAGACGCCGATCTTCACCTGCGTGGCGATGTCGGTGCGCCGCGCTCTCGACGCGCTCGACGGCACGGCGAGCGTCGCCGCCGCGGCCGGCTGAGTCGGCTTCAGCCGCGCCGGAACGATCGATAATCGTTGAGTGACCGTTGAGACGCTGACCTACGCGATCGACGACGAGGACCGGTTGATCCGCGTCGACGACGGCTTCTACCGGTTCGCCGCCGAGAACGGCTGGGACGGCGCCGGCGACAGCCTCGGCCGCTCGCTGTGGGACTTCGTCGCCGGCCAGCGAGGTGAAGAAGCTGCAGCGGCTGCTGCTGCGCCGGGTGCGGGAAGGGGTGCGGACGGTCGAGCTTCCCTTCGCTGCGACGGGCCCGACGCGGCACGCGAGATGGACATCCGCATCGCCGCCGACCGCAGCGGCCGGGTGGTGCTGTTCTCGGCCCGGCTTCGCTCGAACGGGTTCGCGACGAGACGCAGCCGCTGCTCGACGCGGACGCGCCCCGCGCCGAAAGCGACTTCCTGACGATGTGCGCCTGGTGCGACCGCTTCCTGGTCAAAGGCGAGTGGGTCGAGGTCGAGGAGGCGGCGAAGCGGTTGGAGCTGTTCCGCCGCGCGCGGATGCCGCTGCTCGACCACGGCATCTGCCCGCGAGTGCAACGGACAGCTGCTCGCGGCGTAGACAGGCTCTCTCGGCGCGCGGCGAGCCTGCTTTCCCTATCCTTGCGCGTTCCATGAGCAGAGTCGGAACCGAAGAGAACCCCCTGCGCGTCGCGATCGTCGGCGCCGGCCCCTCGGGCTTCTACGCCGCCGAGCACATCCTCAAGGACGGCGACGTGCACGCCCAGGTCGATCTCTTCGACCGCCTGCCGACGCCGTTCGGCCTGGTCCGCGGCGGCGTCGCCCCCGACCACCCGAAGATCAAGTCGGTGATCCGCGTCTACGAGAAAACCGCGGCGCGCGACGGCTTCCGCTTCTTCGGCAACGTCAAGGTCGGCCACGACATCGAGGTCGAGGACCTCGAACGGCTCTACCACGCGATCGTCTTCACGGTCGGCTGCGAGACCGACCGCCAGCTCGGCATCCCCGGCGAGGACCTGCCCGGCAGCCACGCCGCCACCGCCTTCGTCGGCTGGTACAACGCCCATCCCGACTACGCCGAGGACGAGTGGGACCTCTCCTGCGAGCGCGCCGTGGTGATCGGCAACGGCAACGTGGCGATGGACGTGGCGCGCATGCTGGCGCTGACCGACCACGAGCTGCGCCAGACCGACACCGCCGACCACGCGATCGAGGTGCTGGACGGCAAGGGGATCCGCGAGATCGTCGTCCTCGGGCGGCGCGGCCCGGCCCAGGCGGCCTTCACCAACCCGGAGATCAAGGAGCTGGGCGAGATGGAGGACGCCGACGTCGTCGTCGACCCGGCCGAGGTCGAGCTCGACCCGGCGAGCGCCGCCTACCTCGAGTCCGAAGAGGCCGACAAGACGACGAAAGTCAACGTCGAGACCCTGAGGGAGTTCTCACCGCGCACGCCGCAGGGCAAGCGGCAGCGGATCGTCCTGCGCTTCCTCGCCTCGCCGGTCGAGATCAGGGGCGAGGACAAGGTCGAGTCGATCGTCGTCGGCCGCAACGAGCTGGTCGAGGAAGACGGCGCGCTGCGCGCCCGCGACACCGGCGAGCGCGAAGAGCTCGAGTGCGGCCTGGTGCTGCGCTCGGTCGGCTACACCGGGATCCCGATCGAGGGCGTCCCCTTCGACGAGAAGCGCGGCCTGATCCTCAACGAGGGCGGCCGCGTGCTCGACTCCCACGACGCCGGCCACAAGGCCGGCCACTACACCGCCGGCTGGATCAAGCGCGGCCCCTCGGGCGTGATCGGCACGAACAAGAAAGACGCGCTGGAGACCGTCCGGCACCTGCTCGCCGACGTCGAGTCGCAGACGCTGCTGGAGCCCGAGAGCCCCGACCCGGCGGCGGTCGAGGCGCTGCTGGCCGAGCGCGGCGTCCGCTACGTCAGCTTCGAGGACTGGCAGGCGATCGACCAGGCCGAGGTCGGCCGCGGCGAGCCGCACGGCCGTCCCCGCGTCAAGTTCGTTCGCGTCGAGGAGATGCTCGAGACGCTGGGCGCCGGCGAGAAGGTCTCCGGGTAAGCGCCTACGGCCGTGGTCGACCTCGCCGAGCTGAAATCGATGATCGAGGCGGCGCTGCCGGGCGCCGAGGTCGAGGTCGGCGACGAAGACGGCGGCGGCCAGCACCTGCTGGCGACCGTGCGGGCGCCCCAGTTCGAGGGCCTCTCGCGGATCGACCAGCACCGGCTGGTCAGGGCGGCGGTCAAGCCCCGCTTCGACGACGGCCAGATACATGCGCTGTCGATCAAGACCGAGGCCGGCGGATAGCTACCCTGTGGCGATGGCCGATCCACAGCTGAAAGAGCAGGTCGAGGGGCTGATCGCCGGCAACCCGGTGCTGCTGTTCATGAAAGGGACGCCGGAGGCGCCGCGCTGCGGCTTCTCGATGCGCGTCGTGCAGGTGCTCGACTCGCTGGACGTCGAGTACGGCGCGGTCGACGTGCTGCCGGCGCTGCAGCCGCTGCGCGAGGTGACCGCGGAGATCTCCGACTGGCAGACCTTCCCGCAGCTCTACGTGAACGGCGAGCTGCTGGGCGGCGCCGACATCGTCGAGGAGATGCTGGACAGCGGCGAGCTGGCCGAGGCGTTCGGGGTCGAGCAGCCGGCGGCGGCGCCGCAGCCGGAGCCCACGGCTCCGCCGCGGCAGTCGCCGCCGCTGCAGATCGAATAAGCGCTCCGCGCCTAACCGTGGCGCAGCGGCGCCTTGAAGTGGAGCCACTTCGAGGCGCAGCGCGGGCTGTGCTTGCCCCGCAGGTGGTCCTTGACGCGGATCTTGCCGGCGATCGCCCGGCCGCGAACGGCGCCGCGGAAGAGCACTTCGTCGGTCGAGCCGACCTGGACGTCGCTGAAGCGGCCGCCCTTGAGGTGGGTCCGCTGGAAGCCGCTCTCGCCGACGATCAATCTGGCGCCGTTCTTGCAGCGCAGCGCCGCGGTGAAGTGGCGCAGCTTGATCGAGCCGCCGCGCTTGGTGATCCGCACGGGCCGCTTCTGGGTCGTCTTTCCCTTGTACAGGCGCTTGGGCGCCGCGCCGGCGAACGGGGCTCCCACCGCCGCCACTACCAGGGCGCAGACCATCGTCGCTCCGATACCGAGCCGAAAACGCATACCTCTCCTGCCTCCTCAGGTTGCTTGCAGGGGTTGCACTACCCGCAACAGGAGACCTTAACTTTGTTGCGGTCTGGAAAAAGCTCAGACCGCGGCGTGCTCGGCCGCGTCGTCCTTGACCTGAAAGGACGAGCCGCAGCCGCAGGCGGCGACGACGTTGGGGTTGTTCACCTGGAAGCCGGCGCCCTGCAGGCCTTCTACGTAGTCGACCTCGCTGCCGAAGACGAACTGCATGCTGACCTTGTCGACGACGACGGAGACGCCGTCGACCTCGAAGACGTGGTCGTCGGGCTTGGCGCTGTCGAAGGCGAGCGCGTACTGGAAGCCGGAGCAGCCGCCGCCGCGCACGGCGACGCGCAGCGCCTGATCCTCGGAGTCCTCCTGCCCGCCCAGCAGCTCGCCGATCTTGGCGGCCGCCTGGTCGGTCAGCGTGATCGCCTCTTTGGGAGTGTCGGCAGTGTCGGTCACCTAAACCAGTGTAGCGGGGAGGTCTGCGAGAATCGGGTCCTTGAGTCCCCCCTCCCCCACCGCCGTCGTCTGCGACAGCACGGCCTACCTGCCCGCCGGGCTGGTCGCCGAGCGGGGGATCGAGGTCGTCAGCCTCTACGTCTCGATCGACGGCGAGCAGCAGAAGGAGACCGAGATCGGCGACTACGGCGCCTTCTTCGAGCGCCTGCGCGCCTCGGAGGGCGGGGCGACCACCTCGCAGCCCTCGATCGGCGACTTCGCCGCCGTCTACGAGCCGCTGCTGGACGCCGGGCGGGAGATCGTCTCGGTCCACATCTCGGCCGGGATCTCCGGCACCTGCGAGGCCGCCGGACAGGCCCGCCAGCGGCTGATCGACGAGGGCAGGGGCGGTGAGCGCATCCACGTCTTCGACTCGCGCTCGGCCGCCGGCGGCATGGGCCTCTGCGCGCTCGGCGCCGCGGCGGCGGCGCGCTCCGGCGGCGACGGCGCGGCGGTGCTCGCCCGCGCCGAACGGGCCCGCGAGGAGCTGAAGATGTGGTTCGCGATCGACACGCTCGAGTACCTGCGGCGGGGCGGGCGGATCGGCGGCGCCAGCGCCTTCATCGGCTCGGCGCTGAAGATCAAGCCGATCCTCACGCTGGAAGAGGAGATCACCCCGATCGAGCGCGTTCGCACCCGCGCCCGCTCGATCGAGCGCCTGCGCGAGTACGCGCGCGAGCGCCACGACTCCGGCCTCGACGCCTGGGTCGTCCAGCACATCCAGGACGAGGAGACCGCCGCCGGGCTGATCGACGACGCGCGCGAGATCTTCGGCTGCGAGCCGGCCTTCGTCTCCGAGATCGGCGCCGTCCTCGGCGCCCACGTCGGCCCCGGCCTGCTCGGGATCGGCAGCGTCAGCTGGGATGCCTTGAGCTGAGCGCCGCTACCCGCGGCGGCGACGTCGCAACATCATCAGCGTCCCCACGGCGAAGCCGGCGACCGCGGCGCCGGCGATCAGCTGCTGGCGGTGCTCCTGCACCTGGCGGCGCCAGTCGGTCAACTCGGTGACGCGGCCGCGCAGGGCTTCGACCGAGCGGCCGAGGTCGCGGCGCTGGACGTCGATGTCGCGGCGGATCTCCGCCGCGCTGCGCTCAGGCATCCTCCCCGCCTCCTCCCACGGTCTTCTCGCCCTCCCCTTCCAGCGTGCTCCTGATCTGCTTCGCCTCTTCGATCGCCTGCTCGGGCAGCGGCGGCGCGCCGGCCTGCACCGAGCGGAAGGCGAAGTAGCCGGCGCCGGCGGCGACCAGCAGGAAGAGCCCCGCCTCGACGAAGAAGCCGGGCCAGGCGTTGCCGTCGAAGACCTCTTCGGCGAGCAGCCAGGCGACGCCCTGCATGACCAGGATCAGGGCGAGGAAGGCGAAGGTGCCGGCGGCGACGCCGACGGCCGAGCCGCGCAGGATCTTGCCGACTTTCTCGCCGACCTCCGCCTTGGCCAGCTCGATCTCCTCGCGGACCAGCGAGGAGGCGCGTTCGGAGACGTCGAAGACGAGCTCGGCGACCGAGCGCTCGTCGGGGTCCGGCTGCGGCGGCGTCTGGGTGGGGTCGGCGGCCACGGAGCGGCTACTCCGGCGGGTCCTCTTCGAAGACGCGCCGGTAGAGGATCCCGGCGACCCGCGCGGCGAGGATGCTGGCCAGCGCGCTGAGCCCGGCGACCATGCCGCTCCAGACAAGGCGTTTGACGATCTCGTTCTCCATCCGCCCCGACCTTACCTATCGCGGCTCGAGTCCGTCGCAGATCGTCGCCGTGACAAGAGTCTTTGCCTGCTCGAGGTCGGTGTCGCCGGCCGGGATCAGCTCGAAGATCCAGCCGGAGAGCAGCTGCTCGATCGCGCCGTAGAAGGACATCGAGGCGAAGTCGGCGTCGATATCGGCGCGGAAGGCGCCGCTCGCCTGCCCCTCGGCGACGATCTTGGCGATCGAGTCGTAGGCCCGGCGGATCTCCGCCAGGTGGGTGCGGCCGAAGGAGTTGGCGGCGCGGGTGACCTCGACGATGATCACCTTCATCAGCTCGGGGTCGTGGCGGTAGGACTCGAAGATGAAGCCGGCGACCGTTTCCAGCTTGGCGCGCGGGCTCAGCTCGGCGCTGCCGTCGGCCTCCTCGATCGCCGTCAGCAGCAGCGACCAGCGCTCGCTGAACAGCTCGTTCAACACCTCCTCCTTCGACTTGAAGTAGTGGTAGACGAGGCCGTAGGCGACGCCCGCCTCGTCGGCGATGTCGGCGACGCGGGTCGAGTGGAAGCCCTGGCGGGCGAACACGCGGATCGCCGCGTCGAGGATCTGGCGGCGCTTGTCGATCGGGGGGCTTGGGAGCTCATACGCGGTTTCGGTCCTTCCGCTGTTCCTTTTCCCCCAAATAACGGAGTAAAGGAACAGCGGAACGACTGACTGATTGGTCAATCGGTCGCGCCAGTATAGGTGGAGGCCTCGGGTCACCCCGCGTCAGACGCGCAGGAAGGCGGCCAGGAGGCGGTCGAGGGCGCGGTCGGGAAGCAGGCGGCGCAGGAGGACCTGGCCCTGGGCGTCGAGGCCGACGCGGCGGCGGGTGCGCGGACGGCGCGCGGTCAGCTCCCGCTCGATCGCCTCCGCGGCCTGCTCCGGCGGGATGCCGCGCGCGGCGGTGCGGCGGGCGCCCTCCCGCAACTTGGCCAGTCGCCTGCCGTAGAGCTCCTCCTGGGCGGCGGGCGCCCGGGCCGCCATCTCCTCGTAGCCGCTCACCGCGCGCTCCCAGATCGGCGTGTCGATCGAGCCCGGCTCGATCACGATCACCTCGATCCCCCACGGCCGCAGCTCCTGGCGCAGGCTGTCGGCGACCCCCTCGATCCCGAACTTGGCCGCGTGGTAGGCGCCGCCAAAGGGCAGCGCCATCCGCCCGCCGGCCGAGCTGACGAAGACGACCCGCCCCGTCGCCCGGCGGATCGCCGGCAGCATCGCCTGCGTCACCGCGACCTGGCCGATCAGGTTGACCTCGACCTGGCGGCGGAAGTCCTCGAGCGGCAGCGTCTCCAGCGGCCCGATCACGCCGATGCCGGCGTTGTCGACGAGCGCGTCGAGCCCGGCCTCCCCCACCGCCTCGTCGATCCGCTCCGCCGCGGCCGCGATCTGCCCGGGGTCGGTCACGTCGAGCATCAATGGCACGAGGCGCTCGGAGCCGGCCGCGCGCAGCGACTCGGCGTCCTCCTCCCTGCGCACGCCGGCGAAGACCCGCCACCCGGCCCGGTCGAGCCGCAGCGCCGTCGCCCGGCCGATCCCCGTCGAGGAGCCGGTGACCAGAGCCGATCTCATGCTCGCCAGGCTACTTGCCGGAGCCGTCCCGGCCGGCCCGGTGGCGCTCCAGCTCGGCGACGAGCAGCTTCGTGTGCAGGGCGGCGATCAGATCCTGCAGCGGCTGGGCGCCCGACTCGAGCATCTCGACGACGCGCTCCGGCGGGACCTCGCCGGCGAGGCGGTCCATCACCATCTCGACCTCCTGGGCGACCAGCTCTTCGAGCGCCTTCTTGTAGCGCAGGGTGTCGTAGACGGTGAAGCCGATCTGCTCGTCGTAGCCGCCGGCGCGGAAGCGGGAGATCGCCTCGATGATCCGCACGTCGGAGGGCGAGTAGCCGCGGCTGTTGGGGCTGAGCAGCTCGATCTGCTCGAGCCGCTCGAGCACCTCCCGGGGGACGCCGTAGCGCTCGCGCACCTCGGCGGCGCTCGTCCGGGTGCGCTCCTCTCCCAGCGCCCGCTCGAGGATCCGGTCCTCGAGCTCGACCAGCGCGCGGGCCCGCTCGGGATCATCGTCGAGCACCGCCTTGATCGCCTTCAGCGGCATGAAGCGCTCCTCCTGGAGCTGCTTGATCAGCTTGATCCGGTCGACCAGCTCCGGCGGATAGTAGGCCATGTTGCGGCTCGTCTTCGTCCCCTCCGGCAAGAGCCCCTCGCGCAGGTAGTGCTTGATCGTCGGCACGGGGACGCCGGAGGCCTCGGCCAACTCGCCGATCTTGAGCAGCGTCTGCTCGGTGGCGCTCATGCGCGGAAGGTGGTCGCCGAATCCGCCGAGGGGCCGGCGGCGGCGCCGGACTCCATCATCGCGGCGATCTCGGCATCGCTGTAGCCGGCTTCGGCCAGCACCTCGTCGGTGTGCTCGCCGAAGGCGGGCGCCGGGCGGGTCGGGTCGCCGGGGGTGCGGCTCAGCTTCACCGGGTTGCCGAGTTGGCGCACCGGCCCCAGCCCCGGCTGCTCGATCTCCGTCACCATCTGCCGCGCCCGCACCAGCTCGGAGTCGAGCGCCTCCTCGACGCCCAGCACCGGCTCGATGCAGCAGTCGCGCTCGTCGTTGAACGCCTTCCATTCGTCGCGGCTGCGGCCGCGGAAGACCTCGGCGACCTTCGTCCAGGCCTCCGATCCCGGCGCCTCGAACTGGGCCTCGACCAGGTCGGGACGCTCGACGCCCGCGCAGAAGGCGGCCCAGAACTTCGGCTCCAGGGCGCCGCAGGTGACCCAGCCGTCCGCCGCCTCGTAGGGGTAGTAGCAGAGCAGGCCGCCGGCGAGCTGCTGCTCGCCGCGGCGCGGCGCCTCGCCGTCGCAGAAGTAGCGGCCGGCGACCAGCGCCAGCCAGGAGAGCGCCCCGTCGGCCATCGATACGTCAACCAGCTGGCCCTCGCCGGAGCGGCGTCGCTCGTGCAGCGCCGCCATCACGCCGAAGGCGGCCATCAGCGCGCCGCCGCCGAGGTCGGCGATCTGGCCGCCGGACTGGACCGGCGGCCCGCCCTTCGCCCCGGTCAGTCCGAGCAGGCCGACGAGGCCGAGATAGTTCATGTCGTGGCCGGCGCGCTGAGCGTAGGGGCCGTCCTGGCCGTAGCCGGTGATCGCGCAGAAGACGATCGCCGGGTTGGCCTCGCGCATCCGCTCGTAGCCCACGCCGAGCTTGTCGAGCACGCCGGGGCGGAAGCCGTCGAGCACGACGTCGTGGCGCTCGACCAGGCGCAGCAGCGCCTCGCGACCGGCGTCGCTCTTCAGGTCGAGCCGGACCGAGCGCTTGCCGCGGTTGAGCGAGAGGTAGAGCGCCGAGCGGGTGCCGAGCGCCTGCTGCTCCTCGCCGCCGTAGTAGGGCGGCGCCCAGCGGATGTAGTCGCCCATCCCGGTGTCCTCGACCTTCAGCACCTTGGCGCCGAGGTCGGCGAGCAGCAGCGAGCAGAAGCCGCCGGGCAGCAGCCGCGTCAGGTCGAGGACGCGGACGTCGCTAAGCGGAAGCTCGGTCACGCTTGGGGACCCCCAGCAGCTCACGCGCCTCGGCCACCGTCGCGGCGCGGCGGCCGACGTCCTCGGCCATCTGGCGCGCCTTGGCGATCAGCTCGCCGTTCGACTTCGCCATCTCGCCGTCCGGCAGGTAAAGGTTGTCCTCGACCCCGGCGCGCACGTTGCCGCCCAGCACCAGCGCGGCGCCGAGCAGCTTCCACTGGTCGCGCGAGATGCCGATCGTCTGCCACTGGTTGGGCCCCTCGGCCCCGCCGGGGATCTGCTCGGCCATCAAGCCGACGTTGCGCGGCGTCGGCCGGATGCCGCCGTTGACCCCCATCACCAGCGAGACCTGAAGCGGCGTGCGGTCGAGCAGGCCCATATCGATCAGCGGGTCGAGGTTGGCGACGTGGCCGGCGTCGAAGCACTCGTGCTCGGGCTTGATCCCGAGGTCGCGCATCGCCGTGAGGAACTCGATGATCGTGTCGAAGCTGTTCTCGAACACCGCCTTGAAGACGAAGTCCTTGCGCCGGCGCGAGTACTTGGCGTAGTTCATCGAGGACATGTTCAGGGCGGCGACGTCGGGGCGCAGCGCTCGCAGGTACTCGAGCCGCTTCTCGATCGGGATGCCGATCGCGCCGGTCGAGTAGTTGACGATCACGTCGCCGACCTCGGCGAGGATCGCCTCGGTGATCGCCCGGAAGTCCTCGACCTCATACGAGGGCGTGCCGTCGGGCTTGCGCGCGTGGATGTGGATCTGCGAGGCGCCCTCGTCGACCGCCCGCCGCGCCTCCGCCGCGTACTCCTCAGGCGTATACGGAATCGCCGGGCACTGATCCCGGTTCGCGATCACGCCGCTGATCGAGCACGAGATGACGACCGGATCGTCGAACGAGCTCATACGTCCTCCTTCGACTGTTCCTTTTCCTCGTTATTGAGGGATAAAGCACAGTTGAACGTCATACGGGCATCACCCCGTGGCGTTTGGGGGGCTTCTCGACGTGTTTGGTTCGCGCCATTCGCAGGGCGTTGACGATCGTCGGGCGGGTCTCGCGGGGATCGATTATGTCGTCGATCACCGCATTGCCGGCCGCGATGTATGGGTCGATCTGCTCGCGCACCGCGTTCAGCATCGCCTCGCGCGTCGCCTCCGGGTCCTCGGAGGCCTCGATCGCCGAGCGGCCGATGATGTTGACCGCGCCCTCGGCGCCCATCACCGAGATCTCCGCCCCGGGCCAGGCGACGATCAGGTCGGGCTCGTACGCCTTGCCGCACATCACGTAGTAGCCGGCGCCGTAGGCCTTGCGCACGATCACGGTCACCTTCGGCACCGTGGCGCGGCTGACCGCGTAGAGCATCTTCGCCCCGTGGCGGATGATCCCGGCGTGCTCGACCTTCGCGCCGACCATGAAGCCGGGCACGTCCTGGAGGAAGACGAGCGGGATCTGGAAGGCGTCGCAGAGGTTGATGAAGCGGGCCGCCTTGTCGGCCGAGTCGTTGTCGAGGATGCCGGCCAGCTGCTTCGGCTGGTTGGCGACGATCCCGACCGGCTGGCCGCCGAAGCGGGCGAAGCAGGTGATCAGCGTCTTGGCGAACTTCGGCTTCAGGTCGAACCACTCGCCGTCGTCGACGATCTCGCGGATCACCTCGTACATGTCGTAGGGCTGGCGCGAGGACTCAGGGACGATCTCCAGCAGCTTCTCCGATATGCGGTCGTCGGGGTCGCTCGTCTCCACGACCGGCGGCTTCTGCTCGCAGTTCGGCGGGAAGAAGGAGAGGTAGTTCTTCACCGCCTCGATGCACTCGTGGTCGTCCTTCACCTCGAGGTCCCCCACCCCCGACTTGCGGCAGTGGACCTTGGCCCCGCCGAGCTCCTCCATCGAGATCTCCTCGCCGGTCACGGCTTTGGTCAGGTGCGGGCCGGCGAGCGCCATCGCGCCCTGGCCGGAGACCATCGGCACGAAGTCCGAGAGCGCCGGGATGTAGGCGGTGCCGGCGGCGCAGGGGCCCATCATCGCCGCGACCATCGGGATCACGCCCGACATCTCGACCTCCTCGCGGAACAGGTGGCCGGAGCCGGCGAACAGCGAGCCCGCCGCCTCCTGGATGCGGGCGCCGGCCGAGTCGAGCAGCCAGACGAAGGGCATCCGCTTCTGCAGCGCCATCTCGCGCAGGCGGGTGACCTTGAGCTCGCCGGTCATCCCCATCGAGCCGGCCATCACGGTGAAGTCGTAGGCGGCGATGCAGCAGGGGCGGCCGTCGACGTCGCCCCAGCCGGTGACGACGCCGTCGGCCGGCGCCTCGACCCCGTCCATCGCCCGCTGGGCGAAGTGCGGGCGGCCGTGGATGCCGAGCTCGACGAAGCTGCCCTCGTCGACCAGCAGGTCGATCCGCTCGCGCGCGGTCAGCTTGCCGCGCTCGTGCTGCTTGGCGATCTTCTCCTCGCCGCCGCCGAGCTTCGCCTTGGCGCGGCGCTCGTGCAGCTGCTCGGTCAGCTCCTCCAGCGGGGCCGTGCCGGGAAGAAGGTTCTCCTGCTGCTCTTCGGTCGCCATTACCTCCCCTTCCATTCGGGCTCGCGTTTCTCGAAGAAGGCGCTGACGCCCTCGACGATGTCCTCGGTCGAGAAGGTGAGCGAGAGCTGCGAGCGCAGGTAGTCGAGCGCGTCGTCGACCGCCATGTCCTGCTGGCGGTACATCGCGTCGTGGCCGAGCCGCATCAGCACCGGGCTCTTCGAGGCGAGCTTGCCGGCCCAGTCGGCGACCGCGGCGTCGAACTCCGCCGCCGGGACGACCTTGTTGGCGAGCCCGTACTCGACCGCCTGCTCGGCGCTCAGCCGCTCGCCCAGCAGCATCATCTCGTTGACCTTCTTGCGCGGGACGTTGCGGTAGATGATCGCCATGATCATGTAGGGGAAGGCGCCGACGTTGATCTCCGGCGTGCCGAAGGTCGCGCCCTCCCTGGCGATCAGCAGGTCGCAGGAGAGCGCCAGGCCCATCCCGCCGGCGAGCACGTGGCCGTTGGCGGCGCAGAGGCTCGGCTTGCCGAGCCGCGGCATCAGCCGGAAGAACTCGAGGAAGAGGTCGGAGGCGAAGTGTTTGGCGACCAGCGGCACGTCGGCGGCGAAGCCGCCGAGGTCGGCGCCGGCGCAGAAGGCCTTCTCCCCCGCCCCGGTGAGGACGACGGCGCGGGCGTCCTCGTCGTCGCGCGCCCGCTTCATCGCCTCGACCAGCTCGGCCAGCATCTGCCCGGAGAGCATGTTGCGCTTCTCCGGGTTGTTCAGCGTGACGGTGGCGACCCCGTCGGCGACCTCGTATGCGACCAGCTCGTAGTCCATCCCGGCGGAGACCATAGCCGACCTCGCGTCGAAAGTGGAAAGTGCTACTGTCCACTCGCAAGACGTGCCGTGTTATGGTCCATATGGGTGCTAACCCGCACGTCGGCGGACAAGCCGAACGAGGAGAGACCATGGCGACGGCGACGACCAACGGCTCGCAGGTGATCAAGCCCGACCACGCGGCGGGCCGCAAGCACTTCATCTTCAGCCAGGAGCACGAAGACCTGCGCGACTCGATGCAGGCCTGGGTCAAGAAGGAGATGTGGCCGCACCGCAACGAGTGGGAGGACACCTACTGGCCGACCGAGGTGATGAAGCGGGCGGGCGAGCTCGGCTTCCTCGGCCTCTGCTTCCCGGAGGAGTACGGCGGCCAGGGCGGCGACTACTACTACTCGCTGGTCCGCGCCGAGTGCATGAGCTACTCCGGCTCGGGCGGCACCAACATGGGCTTCGCCGTGCAGACCGACATGGTCCTGCCGCCGATCCACCTGCTCGGCACCGAGGAGCAGAAGCAGCGCTACCTCGTGCCGGGGATCAAGGGCGAGAAGGTCGGCAGCCTCGGGATCACCGAGCCCGGCGCCGGCTCCGACGTCGCCGGGATCCGCACGACGGCGATCCGCGACGGCGACGAATACGTGATCAACGGCTCGAAGACCTTCATCACCAACGGTCCGCGCGCCGACTTCATCGTCCTCGTCGCCAAGACCGACCCGGCGGAGCGCCACGCCGGGATCACCCTGTTCGTCGTCGACCTGCGCGACGAGAACGGCGAGAAGGTGCCCGGCTTCAGCGTCTCCGCCGAGCTGGAGAAGATGGGCATGCACGCCTCGGACACCGGCGAACTCGCCTTCGAAGACGTCCGCGTCCCCGCCAGCGCCGTGCTCGGCGAGGTCGGCAAGGGCTTCTACCACATCGCCTGGGAGCTTCAGGGCGAGCGGCTGGTCGCCGCCGCCGGGTCCCACGCGGGCTGCGAACGGATGATCGAGAAGACGCTCGAGTACGCCAAAGAGCGCGAAGCCTTCGGCCGGCCGATCGGCAAGTTCCAGGCGATCCGCCACAAGTTCGCCGAGATGGCGACGAAGACCGAGGCGGCGAAGCAGTTCACCTATGCGACCGCCTGGCGCTTCGCCAACGGCGAGTACCCGGTGCGCGAGATCACGATGGCCAAGCTCTTCGCCTCGCGGGTCGGCTGCGAGGTCGCCGACGAGTGCATCCAGATCCTCGGCGGCTACGGCTACATGAAGGAGTACGAGATCGAGCGCGCCTACCGCGACGTCCGCCTCAACCGGATCGGCGCCGGCACCGACGAGGTGATGCTCGACGTGATCGGGCGGAGCTACGGGCTCTGAGGACGCCCGTGGCACGGCGCATCCCGGTGTCCTCGGTCCGGGCGGCTCGGTCACGCACTTATAAGTGCGCTCCCTCGCCGTCCTCCCTGCGTCCTTGGGCTGCTTGGCCACGGACGCCCTCAGAACCCATGGTCGTATAGGCATGCCTTTGCCCTTTGGCGAGGAGCACGAGGAGCTGCGCGAGACGGTCGGGCGCTTCGTCGCCAAGGAGATCGCGCCGCACGTCGACGAGTGGGAGGCGGCGCGCGAATTCCCCCGCGAGCTATATCGCCGCTGCGCCGAGCTCGGCTTCCTCGGGCTGAAGTTTCCGGAGGAGTACGGCGGCCAAGGGGGCACCCACCTGCACGACGCGGTCTGGGTCGAGGAACTGGCCCGCTCGGGCGGCTCAGGCGGCGTTGCGGCCGGGCTCAACGCCCACGCCTCGATCGCCATGCCGCCGATCTTCAACTTCGGGACGCGAGGAGCAGAAGCAGCGCTGGCTCGTGCCGGGGATCGCGGGCGAGAAGATCGGCGCGCTGGGGATCACCGAGCCGGGCGCCGGCTCCGATGTCGCCGGCATCTCGACCTTCGCCAGGAAGGTCGACGGCGGTTACGTGGTCAACGGCGCCAAGACCTTCATCACCAACGGCGTGCGCGCCGACTTCCTCGTCTGCGCCTGCAAGACGACGCAGGAGGGCGGCCACGGCGGCATCTCCTTCCTCGTGCTCGAGCGGGAGATGCCCGGTTACGAGGTCGCGCGGAAGCTGGAGAAGATGGGCTGGCACTCCTCGGACACCGGAGAGCTGGCCTTCACCGACGTCGAGGTGCCGGAGGAGAATTTGCTCGGCGAGGAGAACGAGGGCTTCAAGCTGATCATGTTCAACTTCGCCTGGGAGCGGCTGCTGATGGCGATCGGCGCGGTCGGCGCGATGCAAAGGCTGATCGAGACGACCGTCGCCTACGCGCTCGACCGCGAAGCCTTCGGCCGCCCGATCGGCAAGTTCCAGGCGATCCGCCACCAGATCGCCGAGATGGCGACCAAGGCCGAGGCCTCGAAAGCCCTCACCTACAACGCCCTGCGCCTCTTCCACGAAGGCCACGACTGCATCAAGGACGTGACGATGGCCAAGCTCGTCACCCAGCGCGCCGTCCTCGAGATCGCCGACGAGTCCCTCCAGATCCACGGCGGCTACGGCTACATGCGCGAGTACGGGATAGAGCGCGCAGTCCGCGACGCCCGCCTGGGCCCGATCGGCGGCGGCACGGACGAGGTCATGAAGGAGATCCTCGGCAAATTGATCGGGTTGTAGCTGCTACTCTGTCGATCAGATTGTTAAGTAAAGCGTTCATCGATATGTCTATCTCACACCCGAGATAGGAATGATCATGGAGGCGGTCGCAAAAACGGGCGCCGGCGCCCTCGCTCGCAAGCTCGACTCGATTCGGGATGAGGTCGGTGTGCAGGGGCGGGAGATCGCGCAGTTGCTTGGCACGACCCCTCAGACCGTCTCGCGGTGGCGGACGGGGAAGGCCGAGCCGCAGCGGCGCAGCCTCGACCGGCTGCTCACACTCGCCTGGCTGGCTGAGGAGCTGGCCGAGTTCTACCCGCCCGATGAGGCTCGGCTGTGGCTCTTCTCCCCTCATCGCCTGCTGGAGGGACAGCGTCCGGCCGACCGCATCGAGGAAGACCGGGTCGATGACGTTCTGGCGCTGATCGCCCAGCTTCGAGACGGCAGTTACACGTAGGACGCGGCGGGCGTGGTCCACGATCCGGCGCTGCTCGACCTGACAGACGCGGGACGGCTCGCCGCCATCGGTATCACCGAGGAAGACTTCGAGTCGATCCCCTGGGAGCCGTGCCAGCGCGTCGGCGGTGCCGTCGCATGGCTCGGCCACGACGGGCTGCTCATCCCCTCGGTGCGCGACAGGGACGGCTCGAACCTCGTCATCTTCACCGCCAACCAGCCACCCGAATCGGAGATCGTCGTGCAGGACAGCCACGTCGTGGGGGCGCGATAATCCCGTCAGCGTGAGTGCCGATCCTGCCAAGCCCTCGAAGGCAGAGCGCCAAGCCGATGAAGCGCTCGTCGTCGGCTATCACGAAGCCCGGCTCGCCGATCTGCTTGAGCGAGTGCGGGAGGGCGTCGAGCGCTACGACTCCGGCGAGCTGGACGCCTTCGAGTTGGACGAACTGATCCACCGCTACAAGAAGGCGGCGCGGGAGCTGTGGAAGTTCTGCGCCGACATGACCGGTGGGGTCAGCGCCAGCTTCATCGCCCGGACGCTCGAAGAGATGCAGGAGCGCGGCGAGACGATCGACTGGTGGGAGCGCGGAAACCCCGAACGTCGCCGTCGCTGAGCACGGGGCTCACATACCGTGGACACAATCCGGACATATCGGCCGGGCCACCCACGATCCTCGGCAAATTGATCGGGCTCTAGGATCGGGGCGATGAAGCAGCGAGTGAACGTGATCACGCTCGGGGTTGCGGACCTGGGCAGGGCGCGGCGCTTCTACGAAGGGCTGGGCTGGACGACGAATGCCGGTGAGGGCGATGACGTCGTTTTCTTCCAGGCGGGTGAGATGGTCGTGGCGCTCTGGGACCGGGCACGGCTGGCCGAGGACAGCTGCGTCGAGGACAAGGGCGGCTGGGGCGGCGTCACGCTTGCCGTCAACGTCGGCTCACCCGGCGAGGTCGACGCGCTCGCCGAGGAGGCCCGGAACGCCGGGGCGACGATCGGCCGCGAGCCGGCGGAGACGTTCTGGGGCGGCTACAGCTCGCTGTTTATCGACCCTGACGGGCACCCCTGGGAGATCGCCCACAACCCACACTGGACCGTCACCGAGGACGGCGGCGTGCGGCTCGGCGATTAGGCCATTCCTGTCTCGAGCACGTCCATCCGCACGACCAAGCCGTCTTGCAGTCGCCAGCGGTGGACGACTTGGGTGTCGGACTGGATCTCACCGGTCTTGGCGTCGCAGACGACCTGACGGACAGTCACGTCGATGGTGTCGTCGGGGCCGGGGTCGAGGCGCTCCGGAGTGATGGTGCTGGAGATCTGCTCGAACTGGCGGCGCCAATAGGCAGCGACAGCGTCGCGGCCGGTCACCCGGCCGCCCTCCCAGGCGTTGGGCCAGTCGACTTCCGGATGCATCAGGGCGAGTGCGGTGACGACATTGCGGGCGTCAAAGGCTTCGTAGGCCGTGCGCAGGATGTCCTCGTCCGATCTCATGAGACCGAATCGTAGGGGCACATCGGCCAATCGATTCGCGGACTGACTAGAGCCGGTTCCAACGGGCGCCCGCGCCTGCGCCCTCCGGCTTGATCCGTCCGGCATCGCGAAGCTCGGTGAGGACTAGGCGAATCGTCGCGAGGCTGATTCCCGGAAGTGCTCGCTCTATGTCGCGCCGACGGAACCGAGCCGGCGCTTCGCGCAGGATGTACTCACGAACCCTGTCCTGCTTGCTGCCGGACCGCTCGCCGGCGTCGGCGACTCTCTTCTCGAAGTCGTCGTAGGACGAAGAGAGGATGCGCGACAGGTAGGAGATCCAAGGCCAGACATCGTGCTCGCCGTCGTGCCACTCCCGCTGCGAGTCATAGAGGGTCTTGTAGTAGGTGTTCTTCGATTCGAAGATCCGCTGCTCGAGACTGATGTAGCGGGCGATTCCATAGCCCTGCGAAAGCAGCACGTAGATGGTCAGCAGTCGGGCGATGCGGCCGTTGCCGTCGGCGACGGGATGAATCGCAAGAAAGTCGAGGATCAGGGCTCCGATCAGGATGAGCGGATGCGTTCGTCCGTCGGCCTTTGCCTTCTCGTAGCGGACGAGGAGCTCGCCCAGCATGAACTCAGTGTCCTCGGGAGAGACAGGGGTGAAGACAACCTCTTTGCGGCCATTCTCATAGGAGACGATCAAGTTCTGATCGGTCTTCAGCTGCCCGCCATTGCCATCCGTGTGCTCGAAGAGCAAGCGGTGCAGATGCAGGACGAACGGAATGCTCAGCTTCTCGTCGGCGTCCATCCGCATCAGCATGTCGATCGCATCCCGATAGCCGGCGAACTCGCGCTCGTTTCGGTTGCGGTAACGATGCGAGCCCTCCGCGATCCGGTCGGCGCGGTCACTGCCGACCATGACTCCCTCGATCGCATTGGAAGCTTTGATCGAAGCGATCCGTGCGTGCTCGGAGAGTTGCCTCAACAGTTCGGGCTGCTGATCCTCGAACAGGCGCTCCTGACCCCTTCCAGTATCGATCCGCGCCAGCAGAGCCCCCAGAGGGCGGGGCTGGGATCCAAGCGTCCTGTCGAGATCAACAAAGCTCCGCATAGCGCTAATCGCGCAATAATAGCGCTACCTAGGGCTTAAGTTAGCGCTATTTCCTCATCGCGACCGCCACTTTCGCTCTATCCAGGCGACGATGACCGGCCAGAAGCGGAGCAGGAGGATCACGGCGACCACGGCGACGATCGCGATCCAGCCGCCGCGCGAGGCTTCGCGGAAGAGCAGATGGCGGCCGAGCGCGAGGGGCACCCGACCGATGGTAGGAGGGCGGCGGCGCGCTAGGTTGCGTCGATGACCCGGCGCGTGAAGGCGGCAACGGTCCCGCTTGGCCTGGCCCTGCTGCTGGCGCCGCTCGCGCTCTCCGCCGGGTCGCACGCGAGCACCGCCCCGCTGCAGCGCCTCCGGCCTCCGATCGTCCACCACCTGATCCCCTTCGGGCCGAAGCGCAAGCGACAGATGGCCGCCTACTCGCAGCGGCACTACGACGAACGAACCTGGCGGCTGCGACACCCGCGGGTGATCGTCGAGCACGTCTCGCAGACGAGCAGCGCGGCGGCCGTCTACAACACCTTCGCCCCCGACGTGCCCGACCCCGAGCTGCACGAGCTGCCCAACGTCTGCGCCCACTTCGTCGTCTCCTCCTCCGGGCGGATCCTCGAGCTGGTCAACCTGCGCACCCGCTGCCGCCACACCGTCGGCCTCAACTGGACGGCGATCGGGATCGAGCATGTCGGCTACGGCGACGGCGACGTGCTCGGCAACCCGCGCGAGCTGCGCGCCTCGCTGCGCCTCACCCGCTACCTGCGTTGCCGCTTCCAAATCCGCCTGCGCAACGTGATCGGCCACGCCGAGAGCCTCAGCTCCCCCTACCACCGCGAGCGCGTCCCGTCATTGCGCCGCCAGACCCACGGCGACTGGCGCCACGCCTCGATGCGGGTCTACCGCCGCAAGCTGCGCCGCCTCGGACCCTGCTGAGCGCAGCCCTTAGGATCCGGACGTGATCTACCTGCTGCGACACGGCGTCGCGGAGCCGAAGAGCGGAGAGGACGCAAAGCGACGCCTGACCGCGGAGGGCAAGCGTCAGTCCGAAGCGGCCGGGCGGGCGCTGGCGGCGCTCGGCGCGCCGGTCGAAGCCTGCCTGACCAGCCCGAAGCTGCGGGCCTCGGAAACCGCGGAGCTCGCCTGCGAGGCACTGGAAATCCCGGTCGAGATCGTGGACTCGCTGACCGGCGGCGCCTTCGACGCGCTCGAGCTCAGCGCCGGTCGCGGCGCGGCGATGCTGGTCGGCCACGAGCCCGATTTCTCGAACGAGATCGCCCGCCTCACCGGCGCCAAGGCGAAGCTGCGCAAGGGCGGCCTGGCGATCGTCGACGGCAACACGCTGCTCGCCCTGCTGCGGCCACAGGAGCTGGCCGCGATCGCCGCGCAGGGGAACCAGGCGCGCGCCTGATCCATCCACGGCGGGGGGCACAGTGCCCCGGCCGCTCATGGGAGGTGAAGCAGCCGGGGCACGTTTTTTGCGGACGACCTCTCTCGTACGCAGTCTCTTGTCTATCAGACATCTCCGCACAGATCAAATCGACCCCGCGCGGATTTCCGCAATATGCGCCACCGCAGCACCGTCGGCGTCGCAACCGTCGCACATAATGACACCTCTGATGACACTTATATAGAGCAATAGCCCTCAAATCAGCGATCTGTCAGGACAGGCGCGTTCCGATTGGCCAGTCAGCCAAGCGACGCCGTTCCTTGTAGCCTCCGCGGCCGGCTTAACGACCTAAGGAGAGCGCAAGACCGATGGGACTTCTTGATGGGAAAGCGGCGATCGTCACCGGCTCCGCCCGGGGCATCGGCCGCGCCACCGCGGAGCTGTTCGTCAGCGAGGGCGCCAGGGTTCTGATCAACGACCTCGACGCCGACGTCGCCGAGCAGGCGGCGGGCGAGATCGACGGCGAGACGGCCGTCTTCAGCGGCGACCTGACCAAGGAGGGCGCCGCCGACGAGCTGGTCAAGGCCGGGGTCGACGCCTTCGGGGCGATCGACATCTGCGTCAACAACGCCGGCTACACCTGGGACGGCGTCGCCCACCGGATGACCGACGAGCAGTTCCAGGCGATGCTCGACATCCACACCGTCGTCCCCTTCCGCGTCGCGCGCGCTCTGGCGCCGCACTGGCGCGAGGCCGCCAAGGCCGAGAGGGGTGAAGACAAGGAGGTCTTCCGCAAGCTGATCAACATCTCCTCGACCTCGGGGACGATGGGCAACGCCGGCCAGGTCAACTACTCGGCGGCGAAGATGGGCGTCGTCGGCGTGACCAAAACGCTGGCCAAGGAGTGGGGCCAGTTCAAGATCAACGTCAACGCGGTCGCCTTCGGCTTCGTCGAAACGCGCCTCACCGCCGCCAAAGAGGAGGGCGGCGAGATGACCGCGCCGGGCGGCGAGAAGATCGAGCTCGGCATCCCCGAGCAGATGCGCGCGATGGCCTCGGCGATCATCCCGGTCGGGCGTCCCGCCACGCCGCAGGAGGCCTCCGGCCCGGTCCTCTTCCTCGCCTCGCCGCTGGCCAACTACGTCCACGGTCAGGTGCTCAACGTGACCGGCGGCATGTTCGGAGGCATGTACACCTGAGACGGTGCAAACCGGCGCCTGGCGGTGTCCTCGGGAGGCCGGGTCGGGTGACGCACTGCTGCGCTCCCCTCCCCCCCCCCCCCCCCCCCCCCCCCCCCCTACCTGGATATATCGGATCGGATCTGGCCCGCCCTCATCCGCGCCGCCAGCCTCCACACGTGGCTCTACCGGAGGACCGGCGGGCGGGTCGGGCACAACATCCCCGGAGTGCGCGGGGAGATGCTGCTGCTCGAACACGTAGGGGCGAAGAGCGGAACCAGGCGGACCGCGCCGCTGCTCTACTTCCCCGACGACGAGAACGCCGTGATCGTCGCCTCGAAGGGCGGCTACCCAAAGAACCCCGCTTGGTTCTACAACCTGAAAGCGAACCCCGAGACGACCGTGCAGATCGGCGGCGAGCGGCGGGCCGTGCGCGCGCGGGTCGCGACGCCCGAGGAGCACGAACGCCTGTGGCCACTCGCCGAATCGATGTGGAGCGGCTACGCCGACTACCAGGAGCACACGAAGCGGACCGAAATCCCGCTCGTGATTCTCGAGCCGCGTTAGCCCTTCGGCGGCGCTCCTCGGCCACCGGGTCGCCGCCCTCGCCGGCGATCGCCTCGGGAGGCCACGGTCCGGCCCAGTTGTCGCGGGCGCCGTCGATCGTGATCGTCGTGCCGGAGAAGAAGTCGCCGGCCGGCGAGGCGAGGTAGGCGACCAGCCAGGCCATCTCCTCGGCGCGGCCGGCGCGGCCGATCGGGATCGAGCGCTCGAGGTTGTCGACGACGACCTGCGGATACTTGGTCAGCAGCGTCTCGGTGGCGAACTGGCCGGCGGCGAGCGCGCAGGTCTTGATCCCGAAGCGCGCCCACTCGACCGCCAAGGTGCGCATCATGTTCTCCACCGCCGCCCGAGCGGCGCCGGAGTGGACCATTCCCGGCATCCCGTTGTGGGGCGAGAGGGTGACGCTCAGCACCTTGCCGCCGCCCTGCGGGATGAAGGCCTTGGTCGCCGCGGCGTGGGTCATCAGCCAGGTCCCCTGCACGTTCAGCTCGATCACCGTGCGGAAGCCTTTCGGCGTGATCGCCTCGGCCGGACTGAGGAACTGGCCGCCGGCGTTGTTGACAAGCACGTCGAGCCGCTCGTGGCGCCCGAGCAGCCGGTCGAAGAGCAGCTCGACCGCCTGCTCGTCGCGGATGTCGAGCGTTTCGCGCTCGAACGAGCCGGCGAGCCCGGCCGCGAGCCCGGCCGTCTCGGCGAGCGGCTCCTCGCGCCGGCCGCAGCCGACCACGACGGCGCCGAGCCGCGCCAGCTCGAGCGCGGTCTCGCGGCCGAGCCCGCTGCCGGCGCCGGAGACGAGGCAGACCTGTCCCTCCAGCAGGCCGTCCCTGAAGATGCGCGAATCGCCGCGTTCACTCACCCCAAGCACCCTATATGCGGCTGAAACCGGGGTATGGTGGCCCGGCGATGAAGGTTCACGTCGAAGCGAAACCGCTGCACGAGCCGCTCGCCGGCGGGACGCCCGGGGCCTCGGTCAGCGTCGAACCGCTGATCGCCGGCCACGTCACCTGGCCGCTGCCGATGATGGAGCGGCCCGGCGGCCGGCTGGAGACGCTGAAGCTGCTGCGCGCCCTGCTCAGCGGGCAACCGCCGACCGTCGTCCCGGTCCCCGCCTTCCTGATCCGCCACCCGAGCGCCGGCGCGGTCCTCGTCGACACCGGCCTGCACCCCTCGATCGCCAGCGACCCCAAGGCGAACTTCGGCGGCCTCGCGGCGCGCTTCGGCAAGCCGGCGCTGCAGCCGGGCGAAGACGTGCCGGCGCAGCTGCGCGCCCGCAACCTCGAGCCGGGCGAAATCCCGATCGTCGTGATGACCCACCTGCACCTCGACCACAGCTCGGCGATCTCCGAGTTCCCCAACTCGACCTTCGTCGTCAGCGAGGTCGAGTGGGAGGCGGCGACGGTCGGGCCGAAACCGCTCGCCAACGGCTACCGGCGCGCCCACTTCGACTATGCCTTCGAGTACCGGACGGTCGACTTCGACCGCGGCGGCATCGACTCATACGCAAGCTTCGCCCGCTGCTTCGACCTGTTTGGCGACGGCTCGGTGCGGCTCGCCCACACCCCCGGCCACAGCGCCGGGCACATCGCGGTGATCGCCCACCTCGCCGAGCGCGACTTCGTGATCGGCGGCGACGTCGTCTACACCGAGGGCCAGCTCGAGGGCTCGGCGCCGCTTGCGCCGCGCCCCTTCGACCAGCACAACTACAGGCGCTCGATCCAGGAGCTGCGGCTGTTCCGGCGCGAGTACCCGAACGCGGTCGTCACGCCGGGGCACGATCCGGGCTTCTACGAGAAGCTCGACGAGCGCTACTCCTAACCAGCTCCGCGTACATCTCCCGCACCCGGCCGAAGATCTCGCCCGCCACCTCGAGCTGGCGCTCGCGGCTCGGCGAGCGCTCGACCGCGAAGCTGAGCGGCTCGCCGTACTGGACCGTGACCTTGGGGAAGCGCAGCCGCTTCCAGCGCCGCACATTGGCCGAGCCGTGGATCGCCACCGGGACGACGGGAGCGCCCGATTCGAGCGCCAGCCGGCCGACGCCCGGTTTCGGCTCGCCCAGCTCGCCGCTGCGCGAGCGGCCGCCCTCGGCGTAGATCAGCGGCATCTCTCCCTGGCCCAGCACCTCGAAGGCGGTTTCGAAGGCCTTCTCGTCGTGCTGGCCGCGGCGGATCGGGATCACCCCGCCGTGCTCGTAGATGTAGGTGAGGACGGGCGGGCCGAACATCTGCGATTTGGCCATGAAGCGGATCTTCCGCCGCAGGTAGAGGCCGACGAAGAAGTGGTCCATCTGGCTGAAGTGGTTGGGCGCGAGGATCAGCGGGCCGTCCTTGGGCACGTTCTCGCGGCCGATCGCCCGCACCCGGTAGATCAGCAGCGTCGGCAGGGTGACGAGGATGCGGACGAGGGTGTAGGTCCAGCCGGCGCCCCGGCGCGCCGACTCGTGGAAGCGGTCGAAGTAGGACGCGGGGCGGTCGTCCGTGTAGACCTGTGGCTTCATGTCGGGCATCGCGCTTGTCCTGCCTAACCCCTATTCCGCGACTGGTTACGCGAGGCATTCCGGGCCGCGGTTTAGACATTCTAATCGCTATCCGACAAGAATCTCGACGGCGCGCTCGGTGGCCCAGCCGCGGCAACGGTCGAGGGCGCGGTGCCAATCCGCCAGCAGCGCCTCGCGCTCGTCGGCGCCCATCCGCGGCTCGTAGCGCGCCGCCTCGCGCCACATCGCGGCGACCCGGCGGCGCTCCAGCGGCCGGTCGCGATCCCGGCCAGGTAGGCGGCGCCGAGCGCCGTCGTCTCGGCGATCTCCGGGACGACGACCGGGGCGCCGAGCACGTCGGCCTGGAACCGCATCAGCCATCGATCGCGACGGCGCCGCCGTCGGCCTTCAGCTCGCCGATCCGCGCGCCGCCGGCGGCCTCCTCGGCGCGCACCGCGTCGACCGTCTGGTAGGCGATCGCCTCGAGCGCCGCGCGCGCCAGGTGGGCGCGGCCGCTGCCGCGGGTCAGGCCGACGATCGTGCCGCGCGCGTAGGGGTCCCAGTGGGGCGAGCCGAGCCCGGTCAGCGCGGGGACGAAGTAGACGCCGTCGTTGCCTCTAGGAAGGCGGCCAGCGCCTCGCTCTCCCCGCCTCGGCGATGATCCCCAGCCCGTCGCGCAGCCACTGCACGGCGGCGCCGGTGACGAAGATCGCGGCCTCCATCGCGTAGGCGGCCTCCTCGCCGGGCCGCAGGCGACCGTGGCCAGCAGGCCCTCGGCCGGCGCCGGCGCCTCGCCGCCGGCGTGCAGGAGGACGAAGCTGCCGGTGCCGTAGGTGTTCTTGGCGCTGCCCGCCGTCGTGGCAGGCCTGGCCGAAGAGCGCCGCCTGCTGGTCGCCGGCGATCCCCGCGACCGGCACCTCGCCGCCGAACTCGCTCGTCGTCCCGTAGACGTGGGCCGAGGGCAGCGGCTCGGGCAGCCGCGACGGGTCGACGCCGAGCAGCTCGCAGAGCTCGTAGTCCCAGGCGAGCCGGCGGATGTCGAAGAGCAGCGTCCGCGAGGCGTTGGTGTAGTCGGTCGCGTGGCGGCCGGTCAGCTTGAACAGCAGCCAGGAGTCGATCGTGCCGAAGACAGCGTTCGCCGGCAGCTCGCGTTGCGCACAGCCACTCGATCT
>CAWDUO010000008.1:0-240442 GCA_963805475.1 uncultured Solirubrobacterales bacterium
CTTCCGCGAAGGCGGGAGGGCGCCGCTGATCAGCCCGCCGGGCTGCGGGTCCTTCGACACCGTGGCGAAGCTCTACCCCTACTCGGGCGGGCCCGCGGTCACTTCGACCTCGACCTTCCAGATCATCAGCGGGCCGAACAACAGCGGCTGCCCCTCGGGCGCCGTCCCCTTCCACCCCGGCTTCGAAGCCGGGACGCTGAACAACGCCGCCGGGCGCTATTCCCCCTTTGACATGCGGATCACCCGCGCCGACGGCGAACAGGACATCACCAAGCTCTCCTCGATCCTGCCCCCGGGGGTGGTCGGCAAGATTGCCGGAGTGGCGCAGTGCTCTGAGGCCGGGATCGGGCAGGCGATGGGCCGTCAGGGCGCCCACGGCGGCCAGGAAGAGCTGAACGGCCCCAGCTGCCCGGCGGCGTCGCAGATCGGCACGACCACGGCGGGCGCCGGGGTCGGCTCCCAGCTCACCTACGTCAAGGGCTTCCTCTACCTGGCCGGCCCCTACCACGGCGACCCGCTCTCGGTCGTCTCGATCACCCCGGCGGTGGCCGGGCCCTTCGACGCCGGTGTCGTCGTCGTGCGGATCGCGCTGACGCTCAACCCGGTGACGGGCGAAGTCGAAGCCGACGGCTCGGCTTCGGACCCGATCCCCCACATCCTCAAGGGCATCCCGCTGAACGTGCGCGACCTGCGCGTCCACGCCAACCGCCCGGAATTCACCCTCAACGCGACCAGCTGCGAACCGCTGAGCGCCAGGGCGACCCTGTTCGGCGGCGGCACCGTGCTGGCGCCGACGGGCGATGCCCCGGTGAGCCTCAGCGCCCGCTACCAGGCGGCCGACTGCCAGGCGCTCGCCTTCAAGCCGAAGCTCGGGTTGAAGCTGAAGGGCGGCACGAAGCGCGGCAAGTTCCCCGCCCTGCACGCCGTCTACACCCCCCGGGCGGGCGACGCCAACCTCAGCCGCCTCGCCCTGCGCTTCCCGAAGAGCGAGTTCATCGAACAGGGCCACTTCCGCACGATCTGCACCAGGGTGCAGTTCGCCGCGGGGGCGGGCTTTGGCTCGCAGTGCCCCAAAGGCGCCGTCTACGGCCACGTCAAGGTCTGGACGCCGCTGCTGGACGAACCGCTCAAGGGCCCCGTCTACCTGCGCTCATCCAACCACAACCTCCCCGACGCGGTCTTCGCCCTGCACGGCCCGCCGAGCGCCGAAGTCGACCTCGAGGTGGCGGTCCGCATCGACTCCTCCCACGGCGGCCTGCGGGCGACGGTCGAAAACTCCCCCGACGCCCCGGTCAGCCGGGCGATAGTCAACATGCAGGGCGGCCAGAAGGGCCTGTTCGTCAACAGCACCAACCTCTGCGCCGGCAAGCACCGCGCCCACGCCAACGCCAAGGGGCAGAACGGGCGCAAGAGCCTGACCAAGCCGCTGGTGCGGGCGCAGTGCAAGAAGGCGCACAAGAAGCGCCACAAGGGGCACCACAAGAAGAAGGGCGCCGGCAAGCACAAGGGCGGCAAGCGCTGACCCGACCCGCCGCGACGGCCCGGGCGGCGGCCTCTCCCCGGTCACCCGGGCCGCGCCGCCGCTCAGCCGTTGGGCGCCAGCTCCGCTGGCGTCACAACGAAGCCAAGCCGGTCGGTACCGCGCCGCAGCGGGCCGTCAAGCGTGACCAGCCGGCAGCCGAGCAGCCGCGCCAAAGCGACGTACTCGGCGTCGTAGGTGCGGCCCCAGCCGAATTCCTCGGCGAGCTTCCAAGCTTCGCGCCCGAGCTGTGGCTCGTCGGCCCGGCGCACCCCGCAGGTTTCGAGTCGCTCATGCTGGGCCGCCGCGTGCTCGGGGCTGACCTTTCCGTTCAGCAGGCCGAGATGGATGGTGGAGCGCGCCTCCGACCACATCAGCGCGGGGGCGACGAGATCCTCGTCGCCGAAGGCCTTGAAGTCTTCGGCCCTGACGATCGACCCACCACGACGGTGGCATCGAGGACGAGGGTCAACGGCCCCGCCGCGACTCGTGCAACAGCGCCACCCAGTTTGGCACCGGCGTGCCGTCTTCGAACGTCTTCCAGGCCTCCGGAAGGCCGACCATGTCGTCGGCCTCCTCCGGCTCGGGCACGACCACGATCCGCGCCCTCGCCACCTGCGGGGCGGGGAGCGCGTCGACCTCACGGTGCAGCTGGTCACGAGTCGCCATGTCCGGATTCTACCGCCGCCCGTCCCCGGATCGCCCCACTGCAGTGGCCGAGGGTCAGCTCCGCGCGCACAGCTGGTGCGCGCCGCGCCGCGAAGTTGGGTCGCCCTTAACGACCGTGCTTTGCGATCAGTCTCATGTCGGCTTCGGGAACCTGGATCAGATCCAGCATCGCCCCCGGCGGCTCGGCTTCGGAGATCTCGACCTGCTTGACGTCGCCGTAGTCGCTCACGACGGTCCCGGTCGTTCCCGCCGGCCATTTACCGATCTTCTCGCGCAGAGCCACGAAGTCGTGCTCGACGATCGCATGTTTGACGGTAGCCATACCCGAACAAGTTTAGGGCCTGACGTAAGCGCTCACAAGGCGCGGCGCGGCTCCCTCGTCGGTCAGCTCCCAGACCGTCCGCACGTCGACCAGCCGATCTTCCTGATCGCCCAGGCCCCGCACCGGCACGTCGATGGTGCAGTTGACGCCGTGGGGCGCGTTGTCGCGGACGGCGTCGATCGACGCCGTCGCGATACCGGCGAGGATCGCCCCTTCCAGGTGCTCCACATTCTCCGCTGTGATCCCGAGGATGCGCTCGAAGCCACGCGCCTTCGGCCCGCCCCTCTCGTGCGTCGTGTCCAACGAGTAGCCGAGCAGCTTCTCCTCGATTCCGAAGGCGTCCGCGGCCCTCGGCAGCACCTCTCCAATCTTCGGCGGCCATCCCACAGCGGCCCGACTCTAATCGCTGTTCGATTGTCGTTGTCCGCCGCCGCCAGGGGTGTGCGCGGGGCCGCGTGGAGACCTCTAAAACCAGACCTCGCCGCGCCTCAGCGGTACTGCTCCCAGGAGAAGCCCGCCTTGGCCTCCTCCTCCGAGAGGGCGTCGACACGCTCGTGCAGCTTCTCCTTCGCGGTCACCGGCACCCCGATTTTACCGGCATCCGCCCTCGAAACCACCTCCCAAGGTAAAACCACCCCATGAACGACGCCCCGACACCCTCCCAACTCCCCGACCCCGGTTCCTCGCGCCAGCTGCGCATTCTCTACACCGCGCTGCTCGTCCTCGTGATCGCGCTGATCGCCGCCGTGGTCGTGTGGATCGTCGACGGGAGCGGGGGAGGGGGCGGTGGCGGTGGTGAAGAAGAAACGGTGGAAGCGCCGCCCGGCGCGCCGCGCATCGTCAGCGCCGGCGAGCTGGGCGAAGCGGCGGCGGCGCGCAAGGCTCCGATCTACTGGGCCGGCGAACGGCCCGGCGCCGAATTGGAGCTGAGCGAAGCCGGCGAAGAAGCCGCGGGGGGAGGGGCGAGCCGCGCCTACGTCCGCTACCTGACCGGCGGCGCGCAGGCCGGCGCCCCGCAGCCCGCCTACCTGACGATCGGCACCTACCGCGAGCCGCACGCCTACGAGGAACTGAAGGCCGGCGCGAAGCGCGGCGGCGGCAAGCTGCGCAAGGCCCCGGGCGGCCTCAGCGCCTGGGTCGATCCGCAGAGCCCGACCAGCGTCTACCTGGCCAAGCCGGGGAGCGAATACCAGGTCGAGGTCTACGACCCGAGTCCCAAGGAAGCCCTCGCGGTGGCCCTCTCCCCGAAGCTCCAGCCGGCCCCCAGCGGCTGATTTGCCGTGAGCGACCGCTCCCGCTCAGCCTCAGGCGGCGTTGCGCACCAGCTCGGCGACGATCTCGCCGGGAGCCAGCCCGCGCTCGGCCGCGAGCGCGTCCAGACGCGCCGCGTCCTCGCCGCTGACGCGCACCACGCGCGTCAGCTTTCCGCTTGGGCTCCCCTCATGGCTCTCGACGTACCGCGAGTCCGCCGGATCGATCGACGCCAAGAAGGCGTCGAAGTCGCCGGGCTGGGGATCGGGGTCTGTCCAGGGATCCTTGGCCATCGCTCAGCTTCCCAGCATTCTAAGCTCCTCGTCGCCGGCCGTCCAGCCGGTGACGACCAGCCAGCTGGTGGGTTCGATCGTCTGCTCGATCACCAGCGTCAACGCCCGACCGCCGTTCGTGCGGCCGATCAGCAGTCGCCGCACCGGCTCCTCGGCCGCCGCGGGGTTGTGCACCGTCACGTTGGCGTTGGCGAGCAACTGTGCGATCTCCGCGTCGGAGATGCCTCGTCTACCCAGCTTCCCGGCGGCGACGTCGGTCACCAGCAGCTCGTGAACGACATCGGCCACGTGCGCACCCTATCTGCCAGTCAGGCCCGTGCAATCACCCCTGAGCAGCACCCTCCACGCCCCCGCCGGCGGTTTGATTCCCTAGAGCCATGAACGAGCCGGCCGTCACACCACACCGCCCCCGCCTGGCGCTCTGCGCCGTCCTCGCGCTGCTGCTGGTGCTCGGCCTGGCGGCGTGCGGGTCCTCCTCCAACTCGAATTCGACGACTAGCGAAGCGACCTCGGCGCAGAAGGCCGGCGGCGGCGCGGGCTCGGAGGGCGCCATGAAGCAGGGCGGGAGCGGCGGCGAAGGGAAGGCGCAGTCCGGCTCGGGCGGCGGCGGCTCCGCGGAACCGGGGAGCGGCGCGCGCTCCGAAGAAGCGGCCGAATTCCACCCCAAGCCCCACCACGACTCCGGCGGCGGCTCGGCGCAGTTCATGGTCAAGGGCGGCGACAACAGCGTGCAGGAATACGGCGAAGAGGCGAGCGAATCCGAGCTTCAGGCGGCCGCGGCCGCCCTGCACGGCTTCCTCGACGCCCGCGCAACGGGCAACTGGGCTGCCGCCTGCGGGTACCTGGCGAAGTCGGTCACCGAATCGTTCGAGCAGCTCGCCGCCCAGGCGAAGGGCGGCGAAGGCGGGGGCTGCGCCAGGATCCTCGAAAAGCTGACCAACCCGGCCGCGAAGGGGGCGATGAAGGCCGAAGCGGCAAAGGCCGACATCGGCTCGCTGCGCGTGCAAGGCGGCCGCTCCTTCGTCATCTACAGCGGCCCGGGGGGCACGGTCCTGGCGATGCCGATGGCGACCGAAGGCGGCGCCTGGAAGGTCGCCAGCCTGGCCGGCACGCCGCTCTCGTGAAGCCTCCCGGATCGGGCGATGCTGCGCTCTGCCCGGGCGTCTCGCCGCGCTAACATCCACTTGGAGCAATCGTCACGAGCCCGGCCCGCGGGACCGCCCGGCCCAGGCGCTTGCTTCCGGCGTGCAGGGCGCCGTCGCGGATGGGATCGAGAAGGGCAAGAGAGCGTCCGAACGCAGCGCATCCGCGCTGCCCTTCCGTGCTGGGGACAATCGCCAGCGTCCTTCTCCTCGCCCTCCTCGCGCTGGGCCCCCTGACGTCCCCCGCCGAGGGCTCGTTCGGCTTCAAGTCCGTCGGCCTCGCCTTCAGCGAAGAAGACTCCTCGCCCGCCACCGAGGCCGGTTCCCACCCATTCTCCTGGACGATCGGCCTCGCCCTCAACACCACCGGCGGCGGGGGGGAAGCGCTGCCCGACGGCGACCTCAAGGACCTCCGCGTGCAGCTGCCGCCGGGCCTGGTCGGGGCGCCCGATCTGGTCCCCCACTGCTCCCACGCCGACTTCACAGCCGAAAGCTGCCCCGCGGCCAGCGAAGTCGGCTCGGTCGGCTTGCAGCTCGACCAGGGCGAAGGCGAGGAAGCCCTGACGGTCCCCCTGTACAACCTCGAGCCGCTGCCGGGGAACGCCGCCGAGCTCGCCTTCACCGCCGCGAACGTGCCGGTTGTCGTCGGTATCCGGATCAAGCCCGGCCCCCCCTACAACCTGATCGCCCAGATCACCAACGCCTCGCAGGTGGCCGCCCTCTTCGGCGCCACGCTCACGGTCCACGGGGTGCTGGGCGATGCGCCCTTCCTCACCCTGCCCCGCAGCTGCGCGCCCGCCGGCGCGACCTTCGAAGCCGATTCCTGGGAGGCGCCGGGCGCCTGGGTCAGCTCCCGGCCGCCCGAGCTCGCCTTCACCGACTGCGCCGGCCTCGGCTTCTCCCCGACCCTCACGGTCCGCCCGACGACCGCCGACGCCGACGCCCCGAGCGGCCTCGACCTCACCCTCGAAGCCCCCGACGAAGGCCTCACGTCCGCGACTCGCACCGCCGACGCCGACCTCGCGAAGGCCGTGCTGGAGCTGCCCGAAGGGATGAGGATCAACCCGGCGGTCGCCGCCGGCCTGGCCGCCTGCAGCGAAGGCCAGCTGGCCGCCGAGACGCTCGTCTCGGCGCCGGGCGAAGGCTGCCCCGAGGCGTCCAAGATCGGCGCCGCGGAAGTCGAGACGCCTCTGCTGGACGGGCCGGTGGCGGGCTCGATCTACGTCGCCCAGCCCCACCGCAACCTCGCCGGGGACGCCCTCTTCGCGATCTACGTCGTGCTCAAGGAACCGCGGCGCGGCATCCTTCTGGAGCAGGCGGCGCGGATCGAGCCCGACCCGCGCAGCGGCCGCCTCGTGGCCACGCTCGACGGGCTCCCGCCGCTCCCCTTCGCCCGGCTCGAGCTGCGCCTGCGCGAAGGCCCGCGCGGCCTCCTGGTCACCCCGGACGGCTGCGCCACCCACACCGCGACCTACGAGCTCACTCCCTCTTCGGGCGCCGCGCCCCTGCTCGGCCAGAGCGCCTTCAGCACGGATCGCGCCTGCGCTCCTCCCGCCTTCGCCCCCGCTCTGTCGGCGGGCGCCGCGAGCCCGTGGGCCGGCGCCGCTTCCCCGTTCGTCTTCGACCTGCTCAGCGGCGATCGGGAACAGAACCTCTCCGGCCTCTCTCTCGCCCTGCCGCCGGGCCTGGCCGCGGACCTCGCCGGGACGCCGTCCTGCCCCGACGACCTCGCCGCGACCGGCGCCTGTCCCGGCGCCTCACGCGTCGGCTACGCTCGCGTGGCCGCCGGCCCCGGCCCGACGCCGCTCTGGATACCCGAAGCGGGCAGGGCGCCCAGCGCCGTCTACCTCGCGGGCCCCTATGACGGCGCGCCCTTCAGCCTCCTTATCGTCGTCCCCGTGCAGGCCGGCCCCTTCGATCTCGGCGCCGTCCTCACCCGCGTCGCGATCCGGATCGACCCGCTCAGCGCCCGGGCCACGATCGACGTCGGCCCGCTTCCCCAGATCATCGCCGGCGTCCCGATCGATTACCGCTCGCTGCGCGTCGTCCTCGACCGTCCGGGCTTCGTCATCAACCCGACGAGCTGCGCCGCAACGGCGTTCGCCGGCTCGGCCACCTCCTCGCAGGGCGCCTCGGCGCCGCTCTCGGATCGCTTCCAGGTCGGCGGCTGCGCGGCGCTCGGCTTCAAGCCGCGCCTCGCGATCCGCCTGCTCGCCCGCCGCGCGCACCGCGGCGCCCACCCGCGGCTGCGGGCGGTGCTGCGGCCGCGGGCGGGAGACGCGAACGTGCGGCGGATCGCGGTGACGCTGCCGGGCGGCGAGCTGCTGGAGAACTCCCACATCCGCCGGCTCTGCACGCGCGAGCAGTTCGCGGCGGGCGGGGGAGGGGGCGCGGGGTGCCCGCGCGGCTCGGTCTACGGCCGGGTGCGCGCCTGGACGCCGCTGCTGGACGAACCGCTGAGCGGCCCCGTCTACCTGCGCTCCTCGTCCCACAGGCTGCCCGACCTCGTCCTCGCCCTGCGCGGCCAGGTCGACCTGATCGCGGTCGGGCACGTCACCTCGGTCGGGCTGGGACGCGGCCGCGGCGCGATCCGCGCCGTCTTCCCCAGCCTCCCCGACGCGCCGCTCTCCCGTGTCGTGCTCGAGCTGCAGGGCGGCAGGAGGGGCCTGCTGGTCAACAGCGCCGACCTCTGCCGCGGCAGGCGCCGGGCGAGGGTCAAGGCGGCGGGCCATAACGGCCGGACGAGCGAACTCAAGCCCCTGGCGCGGCCGAACAAGTGCGGCAAGGCGCACCGCAAGAAGCACAAGCGGGTGCGCCATGAACGCAACAAGGGCAAGAAGCACAATCACCGAGCCAAGAGAGGAGCGGTGCGCCAGAGGCGCCCACCGGGGCTGGTGGCGGTAGTGGTGGGCTGCCTCGACGAGAAGACGGCGGGCGTGTGGAGAGCCGGCCTTGGTGATGGGCCCGCGCTGGCGGCGCTCACCGGAGGAGTGCTCGGAGGGCACGATGCCGAAATAGGCCATCAGCGACGCCGGGCGCTCAAAGCGCCTCGGTCCCCGCCTCTGCGACAGGCCAAGCGCCGTCGCGTGTGGATGCCGCGCAGGCAGCGCATCCGGGCGATCGTTCAGCCAGGGCGACTAGGCCACAGCTCTCGATCGCCCGCTCAGAAGCGCGGCGGCGCTGTTCGAGCGCCACCACCGCGGCCAGGTAGTCCTCGAGCACGGCCCGCGAGGCCCCGTCGGGGAACCTGATCGCCTCCAGCCAACGCAAGTGGGCCTGCGTCAGGCAGAGCCGGGGCCTTCCCAGCGCAGCTCGCGGCGCAGAGGAACTTGCCGAGCCGGTGACGGGCTCTCATCAGGTGGGCTCGGATCGCCTCCCGGCAGCGAGTCAGATCGCGAAAGCGCCCTCCTCGGGGCTGGGGACGCGCACGAAGCGCAGTTCCCCTGCGAGGCACAGCCGCGCCAGCCGCTCGGCGTCGCGGCGATCGGTCTTGACCCGATCGCTCGGCGCCTTGGGTATCGACCCCGGTGCGCAGACGCGCACGTCGAGGTGGCGCTCGTCGCCCCCTCGCGCAAGCCCGAAGCCGGTCGGCCCGGCCTCATAGACCGCGAGGACGGGAGCCTGGATCCCTTCCAGGAAGTCAAGCGTCCCTCGCGGTGGGCCATTCAGTCGTCGGGAGCGAAGCTCGCCTGTCTCCGGATGAAGAACGCAGGCGTGGGTCTGAGTGGCGTGGACGTCGAGTCCCACCACGCTTTTAGGCTGGGGCATGTCGGCACCTCCCATGATTGGGGTGTCGGCCGCGGGGCCATCCCGCGGCCCAGTCCGCACCGTAGGCGGGGTGCGACTATAGGTGGAGTGGTAGTATAGCTTGAGGCGATGCTGTACAGGAGATGGGAGGTAGGTCCTCCGCGATCGCCTTGCAGGAGTGTCAACGGCCATCGAGACTTCTCCAGGGGCGGCCATCCAACCTCCCCACTCGCGGCCACGACTTCTCGCCACCGGTGGCCATCGGTTCTCCCCACGCTTGAGCCCTCGGGCCACCCCACGGGCGCCGCTTCTCACCTTCGCTTACATCGCTTGGCGCCGGGCATCCTGCATGTAGGCTCCGACCCGATGACACCGTCCCGGATCCACGCCGAGTTCACCGCGGTCAGCCTTCTCGGCAGCTTCAACCCGCGCATCTTCCAGCCCCTGTGGTTCGCCCAGAACGGCCTGCTGCCGGTCGAGGAGGCCGAGCAGGCCGAGGTGGATATGATCGACCGCGATTTTTGCCGCCTGCACGTCGGTTGGGCCGAACTGGTGGTCGTACAGGAGCGCCTCCAGCTGCGCACGACGCCCGAGACGGTCGCCGACGCGCAGGTCCGCGATCTCCTCGTCGGAGTGCTCAAGCTCTTGCCCCACACGCCGATCGAACGGGGTTCGATCCACCACCGATCTGACATCGCGATCGCCACCGAAGAGGAGTGGCATGCCGTCGGCGACGCGCTTGCGCCGAAGGAGCTGTGGGACGGGATCCTCGAGCAGCCGGGGATGTTCGATTTTGCGATGCTCGGCAAACGCCCTGACGACTTGGTGGGCACCGTCAAGGTTAGGATCCAGCCCTCGCAATCGGTGAAACCGGGAGTCTTCATCAATGTGAACGACGAATTCTTGATCTCCGAGGCCGGCGGCGACGTCGTTGAGGCGGCCGAGGTGATTGAGACACTCTGGCCGGCCGCCGAGCGGCGCGCGAGCGAGATTCGCGAGCAGCTGCTGGCTCGGTTGGTGCCTTGATATGACCCCGACAGCCACCGCCCCTTACTCGGCCACCGAGGAGCTGCTCGAACCCCGGCTCGCCAAATGGCGCCAGGAGCCCCTCGACGATCACGAACAGGAGGAGGCTCCGGACGAGCGTGGCCTCGCGCTCGTCTCCTACGCGCCGCCGCGGCTTCTCCCGCTTCAGCCAGACATCGAGACGAGCGAGCGCCCGCGGGAGCTCTTGACCGCGCTCCAGTCCTGGGAGGGCGTTGTGCTCGAGGTGGGGGAGAGCTCGTTCCTCGCGCGGCTGATCGACACGACCAGCGAGAACGTCGACGAAGAGGTGACGGTCGCCAAGGAAGAGCTTTCCGACTTCGACCTGGAGTTGCTCGAGCCGGGCGCGATCTTCTATTGGACGATCGGCTACCGGCAGAAGGTCCGCGGGGCGCGCGAGCGGGTCTCTCGGATTCGCTTCCGTCGGCTGCCGGCATGGACGCCGCAGCAGCTCGACGAGGCACGGGAGCGCGCTGCGCAGCTCGCTCATGGCCTCGACTGGTAGCGGCCGCGGCGGGCACAGCCTGCCCGCACCCGAGGAGCTCGAGGTCTCTCTCTTCGGGCCCGGCTACGGCGAGTCGCTCGTCCTGCACCTGGGCAACGGTCGCTGGATGGTCGTCGACTCCTGCGTCGACCCGGACTCTGGGCGCGCCGCGGCTCTCGACTACCTCGACGCCCTGGGCGTCGACTGCGCTCGCGACGTCGCCGTCGTCCTCGCGACGCACTGGCACGACGACCATGTCCGCGGCATCGCCGAAGTGGTCGAAGCCTGCGAGGCCGCCCGCTTCGTCTGCTCGGCCGCTCTGCGAAGCGAGGAGTTCCTCACGCTCGCGCAGTCGAACGTCCTCGGCGCCGAAAGGACGACCTCCGGCGTCCGCGAACTGGCCTGCGTCCTGGAGATCGTGCGCGTGCGCAAGGCCGCCGGGCGTTCCGGCGCCGGGCCGGGCCTCGCGCTCGAGAACACCGTGATCGACGAGTCCCCGTCCTGCGAGGTGAGGGCCCTCTCGCCCTCCTCGGCTGCGCTTCAGCGCGCGCTCGCCTCGATCGCGGCGAAGTTGCCGGAGCCGCTGCGGCCCCACCTGCGCGTGGCAGCTCCCTCCTCGAACGAGGGGTCTGTCGCCCTCTGGCTCAAGGGGCGGTCCGGACAGGCGCTGTTAGCGGCGGATGTGGAGCGCCAGGCCGGCGACGACCGTGGCTGGGGTGCGATCCTCGCGCTGCGCCCGCCCGGCTCGGCCCCCGCCGAGCTCGTCAAGGCCCCCCATCACGGCTCGGAGTCCGGCCACGATCGGCGCATGTGGGACGACCTCCTGGAGCCCGAGCCGTCGGCCCTGCTCACGCCGTGGAGGCGCGGCGCGCGCAGCCTTCCGACCGAGGAGGACCGGCGCCGGATCGTCCGGCTGGCGCCGGACGCGGTCCTGGTCGGCACGAGCGGGGAAAGCCGGAGCGCTACGACCCGGCGGTCGAGCGCACGCTCAAGGAAGTCGCGCGCTCGCGCCGCCGCGCGATCGGCCGAATGGGCCACGCCCGCGCCCGCTGCGCGCCCGCTGACGCAGGCGCCTGGAGAGTCGAGCTGGTGACCCACGCCCAGCGGCTGTCGGCAGTCGCGTAAGCGGGCACGGACGACGCCCACGCCGAACCCGCCTGCCGGCCATCGAGAATTCCCCAGGGGCGGCCATCCAACCTCTCCAGCTAGAGGCAAGCGCCCTCCAGAGCGGTGCAGCACGGTGCTACACTTGATTTCCGTGCCGACTTCCAGACCTCGCCACACGATCACCGAGACCCAGCCCGTGCAGGAGGCGCTGGACGAGCTGCGCGCCAAGCTCGGCGAGGGAGAGCGGGTCGACTACGCCGAGCTGGTCGTGCTCGGCGCCCGGGCGAAGGCGCGCCGGCTGCCCGACGACGCGGAGAGGGCCAGGCGCGCACGGAGGGAAATCGCCGAGTGGATCCTCACCGGAAACGGGCCCGAGGTGGACGTCGAGGCGGCCGACGAGGTCAAGCGCCTGGGACTGATCGCCAACTACGACGAGTAGCGGCGTGCTGCTGCTCGACAACTCCGCCTGGTCGCGGCTGCTGCTGAAGGGGATGGTGCCGAAGGAGCGGGCGAAAGCGATCGTCGCGTACATCGACGAAGAGAGAGTTGCGACCTGCCTGCCCTTCCTCTTGGAGGTCGGCTGCTCGGCTCGCTCGGCGGCGGACTATCGGCGGATCGCCGATCGGCTCGGCCGGCTGCCCCGCATCCTCGTCGACCGCGAGGTCGAACGACTCGCCCTCGAGGCCCAGCGCGAGCTGGCCGAGGTCGGCCACCACCGCCTCGCGCCGATCGACGTGCTGATCGCCGCCTGCGCGCACCGCGCCGAAGCCGGCGTCCTGCACTACGACCGCGATTACGACCTGATCGCCGAGCACACGAGCCTCGCCTTCGAGAGCGAGTGGCTCGCTTCGCCGGGGAGCCTCTGAGGGCGCGCTTTCCCACACTCCGCTGGGGAAGAAAGCGACGCCGGCGGTTGTCCATTGTGGGAACGTGGGCGTACCGGCACGCTTCCCCCGTCCCCTACACTCGACTGGAGGGAATATGGGGACTTCGTTGGGATGACGGGAGTCCGGCGGGCTATGCCACGCCGGTCGATCGCCGCGCCGGCCGCGGTATTGCTCGCCTGCGGGGCGCTGGCGGTGGTTGGGCTGGGGGTCGAAGGGCGGCTGGCGCCGACGTCGCTGGTCGTGCCGGGGACGCCGTCGGCGCGGGGGCAGGCGCTGGCCGACGCGCACTTCGGCGAGTCCTCGCCGTTCGCGGTGCTGCTGCGGGGGCCGGCGCGCGCGATCGAGCGCCAGGGGCCGGGGCTGGTGCGGGCGCTGCGGCGCGACCCGGCGGTCACGGTCGTCTCGCCCTGGGACCGCGGGGCGCTGGGGGCGCTGCGGCCGGGGCCGCGGCGGGCGATCGTCCTGCTCGACTACCACCTGCCGCTGGCGACGGCGATGCGGGAGACCGTGCCGGCGCTGGAACGGACGCTGGCGGCGCGGGTGCGGCCGCCGCTGCGGGCGACGCAGTCGGGCTACGCGAGCGTTTCGCGGGCGCTGCAGAGCGAATCGCTGGCGGCGACCGAGCGGGCCGAGCTGATCGCCGCGCCGCTGCTGCTGATCGTCCTGCTGCTGGTCTTCCGCTCGGCGCTGGCGGCGGCGATCCCGCTGGCGATCGGCGCGCTGACCGTGCTGGCGGGGCGCGGCGTGCTGGTGCTGCTGGACTCGGTGATGACGATCGAAGCGCTGGCGCTGGTCGTCTGCACGATGATGGGGCTGGCGCTCGGCGTCGACTACTCGCTGTTCATCGTCTCGCGCTTCCGCGAGGAGCTGGCGCGGGGGGCGGCGCCGCGCGCGGCGGCGGCGACGGCGCGGCGCACGGCGGGGCGGGCGACGGCGCTGGCCGGCGCGACGCTGTTCGCCTCGATCCTGCTCTCCGGCTTCCTCCAGCCGGGCTCGCTGCTGCTCTCGCTGGCGACGGGGCTCGTCGTCGTCACCCCGATCAGCGTCGCGATCGCCACCCTGGCGCTGCCCGAGCTGCTGGCCGTGCTCGGCCCGAGGATCGACTGGGGCCGGGTCCCCTCCCCGCGTTCGCTGTTTGTGACCCGGGGCGCGACGAAAGGCGAACGCGAAAGTGGGGAGGGGGGCGCCGGCGCGGGCCGGTCGCGGGTTGCCGTCGCCGCGGGCGCGGCGCTGCGGCGGCCGGGGACGGCGGCGATCGCGATCGCGGTGCCGCTGGCGTTGCTGGCGGCGCCGGCGCTCGCCTTCAACACCGGTGCGCCGGGGATCGACGAGCTGCCCTCTTCGAGCCCCGCCCGGCAGAGCGCCGAAGCGATCGACGCCGCCGTCGGACCCGGCTGGGAGGCGCCATTCGAGATCGTCCTCGCCGCCCGCGAAGGGCCGATCACGACGCCGGCCCGCCTCGACCTGCTGGCGCGCGCGCAGCGGCGGATCGCCGCGCAGCCGGGCGTGCGGGCGGTGATCGGCCCCGCCCCGATCGCCCGCGCCGCGCGTCCGCTGCGCCGGCTGGGGCGCGCGCTCGTCCCCGCCACCGCCCCCTCCGGTCGCCGAAGTCGACTTTCTCCACACCCTGGTGTGGACAAAGTCGAAAACGACCCTTCGGGGGGTGGGGTGTTGGGACGGCTGACGCGGCTCGGGCCGGGGCTGCGGCGCGCCGCCGCTGGGGTGGCGCGGCTGCGCGGCGGGATCGCGCGGGCCGCGGCCGGCAGCGGGCTGCTCGCCGCGGGCTCCGAACGCGCCGCGGGCGGCGCCGGGCTGCTCGCCGCCGGACTGCGGCGCGCCGCGACCGGGGGGGAGGCGGCGAGCGGCGGGATCGAACGCCTCCAGGCCGGCTCCGCCGCGCTCGGCAAGGGACAGCGGCAGGTCGCCGTCGGGACGCTCTCGCTGGCGCTCGGCCTGCGCTCGCTGGTGCCGCAGATCCGCTCCGGCTCCCAGGCGCGGGCGCGCAAGCTGGCGCGGCGGCTGGAACGGCTCGCCGCCGCCGACCCGGCGCTCGCCGCCGCGGCCGAAGAAGCGCGCACGCTGGTCAAGTCGATCGGCTCCGACCGCGGCGAAGCGCGCCGCCTGCGCGGCATCGCCCAGCGGGTCAACGGCGGCGCCAACCGGCTCGCCGCCGGCGGCAAGCGGCTGGAAACGGGGGTCGCCGCGCTCGCCGCCGCCGCGGCCGGCCTCAGCGGCGGACTCGACAAGCTCGGCGCCGGCGCCGAACGGCTCGCCGGCGGCCTCGTCGCCCTGGAAGGCGGCGCGGACACGCTCAACCGCGGCCTCGCCGCCGGCTTCCATCGCTCCTACCCGCTCCAGCGCGGGCTCGGCCGCGCCGGCGTGCGGGTCAGCGCCGCGACCGCGCCGCTGGCCCGCGGCGCCCGCGCCCTGCGCCGCTCCTCACCCGGCCTGTTCGACTCCGGCTACTTCGTCCTCTCGGCGCTCGACGGCGCGCCGCCGGTGCCGCGGGCGCTCGCCGGCGAGGCTGTCGACGTGCGGCGCGGCGGCCAGGCGGCGCGGCTGCTCGTCGTCTCCACCCACCCGTTCAACAGCGCCGGCTCGCGCGCCACCGGCGCCCGGCTGCTCGCCGACGCGCAGCGGATCGGCCGCGAAGGCGACCTGCGCGCCGGGCTCAGCGGCGGCGCCGCGATCCTCAACGACTACGCCGCCGCGACCCGCGCCCGGCTGCCGCTGGTGATCGGGGCGATCGTCCTCATCACCTTCCTGATCCTGCTCGCCGTCTTCCGCGCGCCGCTGCTGGCGGCGCTCGCGGTCGGCCTCAACCTGCTCTCGGTCGGCGCCGCGGTCGGCGTCGTCAGCCTGATCTGCAAGCTGCCGGACGGGTGGCCGCTCGGCGGGCACCCTTATATAGACACGGTCGGCGCGGCGGGGATCTTCGGCGTCACCTTCGGCCTCTCGATCGACTACGCGGTCTTCCTGCTGGCGCGGATGCGGGAGCGCTACGCCGCGTTGAGCGCGGCGGGGGACGTCTCGCCCGCGGAGGCGAACCGGCAGGCGATCGCCTACGGGCTCGACCGCACCGCCGCGGTGATCACCGGCGCCGCGGCGATCATGGCCGCGGTGTTCGTCAGCTTCGCGGCGGCGCCGATCGCGACGGTGAGCCAACTCGGCGTCGGCCTGACGGTGGCGATCCTGCTCGACGCGACGGTCGTGCGGATCGTCCTGCTGCCGGCGCTGATGCTGCTGCTGGGCGAGCGCGTCTGGCGCGTCCCGCCGCTGCTGGACCGGCTGCTGCCGAGGGGTAGGATGGGGGACGCCGTGGGAGGCGGCGAGGCCGCAGGGGCCAGAGAGTCGTGAAGCAGCGAACGCAACCCACGCACGCAGCCGGCGCGAGGCGCCGGGCCGTCGCCGTGCGCGCGCCGAGGCGCCGGGCCGCGCGCGCGCTCGTCGCGCTGGCGCTGGCGCTCGCCCTGCCGGGGATGGGCGCGGCGAGTGCGGCGGCGCCCACCCGGGCCGAATACGTCGGCACGCTGGAGGGGATCTGCAAGCCGCGGGCGCTAGCGACGCAGCGGGCGATGAAGGGCGCGCGCGGCGACATCTCGGCCGAACGGCTGGCGGTCGCGGCGCGCAAGTTCGGCAAGGCGACGCGGATCTTCGGCGCGACGGTGAAGCGGATCGGCGCGGCGACGCGGCCGGACGGCGACGCGGCCGTGCTGCGCGAATGGTTCGCCTACCTGGGCCGCCAGGAGGCCTACCTGAAGCGGATCACCGCGCAGCTGCGGGCCGGCCACGCGATCAAGGCGCAGCGGCTGACCGCGCGCTTCATCCACAACGGCAACCTGGCCAACAACGTCGTGCTCGAATTCGGCTTCGAATACTGCGCCTTCAAGTTCGCCCGGTACGGATGAGGCGCGCCGCCACGGCCGCCGCGCTCGCCGCCGCCCTGATCCTCGCCGCAGGCGCCGCGCGCGGCGAGCGCGCGCAGCGGGGCGGGGTGATCGCCTCGCTCGACGGCGGCATCACGCCGCTGCGGCTGCCGCGCGACCGCCGCGCCCCGGTCGCCTTCCACCTGGCCGGGGGGCTGCGCAGCGCCGACGGCTCGGTCCTGCCGCGGGTGCGGACGCTGCGCATCGACCTGCCCGCGCAGGGCGCGATCGACACCCGCGGGCTGCCCGTCTGCCCGCCGCGCCGCCTGCGCCACACGACCGGCCCGGGCGCGGCGCGCGCCTGCGGCCCGGCGCTGGTCGGCCACGGCGACGCCGAGCTCTTCGTGCTGCTGGAAGGGCAGGCGCCGCTCGTCATCCACGCCCGCCTGCGCCTCTTCAACAGCCGCCTCGGCGACGGCCGCCGGGCGATCCTGATGCACGCATACTCGATCAGCCCGCCGATCGCGGTCGTCGTCACCTTCGTCGTCCACCGCCAGGCCGGCCGCTTCGGCGCCTCGCTCGTCGCCAGGCTGCCCGAACCGCCGAAGCCGCCGCACCTGGCGCGCTTCGACGTCCTCCTCGGCCGCACCTACACCGCCGGCGGGCGCCGCCGCAGCTTCCTCAGCGCCTCCTGCCCGGTGCCGCCGCGCTTCACCGCCGGCTTCCTGCCGATCGCCCGCACCACCTACGGCCTCGCCGGCGGCCGCAGCCTGGGGGTCGAAATAGTGCGCGGCTGCCGCGCCCGCTGAGCGCCGGGGCGGGCGGGTGGGCGGGACGGGGGGCGCCGGCGGCGGCGACGGTAGGCTGCGCCTCCGCCCATGGCGCAGACGTGCTACCGACACCCGAACCGCGAGACCGGCGTCTCCTGCTCCAACTGCGGGCGGCCGATCTGCCCGGAGTGCATGACGCCGACGCCGGTCGGCATGCGCTGCCCGGAGTGCGCGAGCCAGAAGACGCGGGTGACGCGCGGGGTGGGGGAGTCGTCGCTGCTCACCGCGGCGCCGGCGACCACGGTGCTGATCGCGCTCAACGTCGCGGCCTACCTCGCCGAGGTCGCCACGGGCGGGGGCGGCCTGTTCGAAGTGCTTGGCAGCTCGCTGATTCCCGAATTCGGCCTCTTCGGCCCCGCGGTCGCCGAAGGCGAGTGGTACCGGCTGCTGACCAGCGGCTTCCTCCACGCCGGCCTCTGGCACATCGGCGGCAACATGATCCTGCTCTACTTCCTCGGCCGGATCCTCGAGCCGGGGATCGGCACGGCGCGCTTCCTCGCCCTCTACTTCGCCGCGCTCTTCGCCGGCTCCTTCGGGGCGCTGCTGCTGACCCCCGACAGCATCAGCATCGGCGCCTCGGGCGCGGTCTTCGGGGTGCTCGCGGCGACCTTCGTCATCGCCCGCGGCCGCGGCGTCGACGCGCTCGCCTCGACCGTCGGCATCCTGATCGTGCTCAACCTGGCGATCAGCTTCGGCGTCAGCGGGATCAGCCTCGGCGCCCACCTGGGCGGCCTCGCCGCCGGCTTCCTCTGCGCCCTGCTGATCCTCGCCGGCGAGCGCGGCCACCTCGGCCCGCGCCACTTCCCGATGGAGATGCTGGCGATCGCGGCGATCGGCTTCTTCGCGATCGCCTCGGCGATCGCCGTCGCCTGAGCCGCCGACCGCGGCGCTCAGCTCGGGTTTTCGACCTCGGCGAAGCCGACGCTGCCCGGCGGGTCGATCAGGCCCGGATGGAGCAGGTGGCCGAGCAGCTCGACTCCGTCGACGAGGCCCGGGCCGGGGCGGGTGAAGGCCGAGGCGGAGTCGACGGCGTAGACGCGGGCGGCGCCGAGGGCGGCGATGCGGTCCCAGTGCGCGACCGCCTGGGCGTGCGCCCGGCTCTCGTCCCAGCCGCAGGGCATCGCGATCGCGACGTCGGGGTTGAGCGCCGCCAGCGCCCCCCATTGCACTTCGGGCGAGGCGAGGCCGGGCGGCCCGGCGATGTCCTCGCCGCCGGCGATCGAGACCATCTCCGGGATCCAGTGGCCGCCGACGAAGGGCGGGTCGAGCCACTCGAGCGCGATCACCCGCGGCTCGCTCGCCCCGGCGACGGCGGCGCGCACCGCCGCCAGCCGTCCCTCAAGCTCGCCCCGCAGCTCGCGCGCCGCGGCGCCGCGGCCGACCGCTTCGCCGATCCGGACCACGTCCTCCAGCACCTCGCCGAGCGTGCTGGGGTCGTGGTCGACGACCAGGTCGGGCGAGAGCTCGTCGAGCGCGTCGGCGTCGAGCCCGTAGGCCTCGACGACCTCGCCGTCGCAGTCGAGGGCGGAGAGCATCTCGGTCGCGGATGGGACGAGGCTCGCGATGCGCATACAGGTGCCCAAATATGGCAGTCTCGGCCCTGTGAGCGTCCTCCTGCTCGTCCTGCTGCTGGTGCTGGTCGCCGTCAACGGCTTCTTTGTCGCTGCCGAGTTCGCGCTCGTGCGCAGCCGCCGCGGCAAGATCGAGCAGCTCGCCGAGGAAGGCGAGAGCGGCGCGGAGACGGTGATCCGCCAGCTCGACGAGATCGACGAATCGCTCTCCGCCTGCCAGATCGGCATCACGATGGCCTCGATCGGGATCGGCTTCCTCGGCGAGCCCTCGCTGGCGAGGCTGCTCGAACCGGTCTTCGGCGGCCTCTCGCACGAGGTCGCCGTCGCCCTCTCGGTGGCGATCGCCTTCGCCCTGGTCACGGCGATCCACATCAGCGTCGGCGAGCAGGTGCCGAAGATGCTGGCGATCCACAGCGCCGAGCGCACGGCACGGCGCGTCTCCCGGCCGCTCAACTGGTTCCGCGTCGCGACCGCGCCGGTGACGATGGGCCTCAGCGCCGTCTCCAACGCGATCGTGCGCCTGTTCGGCGTCGACCCGACCGACATCGAGGTCAAGCACACGGCCGAGGACCTGAAGCAGATCATCGACAGCTCGCGGCTCGGGGGCACGCTGGACCCGGGCGAGGCCGGTCACCTGGCCGGCGTCTTCCACCTGCACGAGCAGCAGGCGCGCGAGGTGATGACGCCGATCCCGGCGGTGGTCACGGTCGACGCCTCCGAGACGGTGGAGACGGCGCTGCGGCGCTGCGTCACCTCCGGCCACACGCGCCTGGTCGTGATCGAGGAAGACAACCCGGACCGGGTGAAGGGGATCGTCCACAACAACAGCCTCGCCCGCCTCTACATGAGCGACGGGCCGCAGGCGCGGATCGAGCCGGTCGTGCGCGACGCGGTGATCGTGCCGGAGACGCGGCCGCTCGACGACCTGCTGCACGACCTGCAGGTGCAGCGGACCTCGCTCTCGGTGATCGTCGACGAGTACGGGCGCACGATCGGCATCGTCACCGTCGAGGACATCCTCGAGGAGGTGGTGGGGGAGATCGAGGACGAGACCGACCCGCGGGCGGCGGCGCTGCGCCAGCTGGCCGGCGGCGAGTGGTTCGTGCGCGGCCACGTCTCGCTCGGCGACCTCGCCGACCGCGGGATCGAGCTGCCGGTCGAGGGCGACGCCTACAACTCGATCGGCGGCTACGTGTTCGGCGAGCTGGGGCGGCTGCCGAAGCGCGGCGACACGATCGTCGCCGACGGCTACACGATCCGGGTCGAGTCGGTGCGCGAGAACCGGGTCGAGGCGGTGCGGATCAGCGGCGGGGCCGGAAGCGACGGCGGCGGCGATTCCGTCCGCCCCGCGGCCTAGGTTTCCCGGGCAACCCGCGTTACGCCTAACCCTGGAGGTGCCGCATGTGGGTTGTGCGCATGAGCGACAAGCAACTCGAGGTCCTGAGGGCGCTGCTGCGCTCCGAGGAGCACCTCGGCCCGGCGCTCAAGGGAGCGGTCGAGGCGCTCGACCTGGCCCGCTGGGACGACCTGCCCGAGGCCGAGCTTCCCTGGGAGGAGATCGAGGCGGCGGCCCGAGCCCAGGGCTGTTCGCCCGCCGACGTGATCTGGGACAGAGCGGGCCGGAGGTAGCTCAGTCGTAGCTGTAGAAGCCCTGGCCGGACTTGCGCCCGAGCTTCTCTTCGCCGACCATCTCGACCATCAGGCCGGGGGGTTTGTGGGCCATGTCGGAGGAGTCGGCGAAGAGGGCGTCGCCGATCGCCTCGGCGACGTCGAGGCCGACGAAGTCGAGCAGCGCCAGCGGGCCCATCGGGTGGCCGGCGCCGAGCTTCATGCAGGCGTCGACCTCACCCGCCTCCATGCCGGTCCGCTCGACCATCCGCACGGCGTCGAAGAGGTAGGGGAAGAGCAGGCGGTTGACGACGAAGCCGGCCTGGTCGGGGACCTCGACCGCGGTCTTGCCGAGCGCCGCGCACCAGGCGAGCGCCTTCTCGCGCGTCGCCTCGCCGCTGTCGGGGAAGCAGACCTCGACCAGCTTCATCCGCGGCACCGGGTTGAAGACGTGCAGGCCGAAGAGGCGGCCGGCGATGCCGGCGGCCGCGGCGATCGCCGCGATGCTGAGCGAGGAGGTGGTGGTGGCGAGGTCGGCGTCGGGACACGCTTCGGCGACCGCGCCCAGCACCTCGGCCTTCGGCTCGACTTCCTCGATCACCGCCTCGACGACGACGTCGCAATCGGCGAGGTCGTTGGGATCGGTGGTGACCCGCAGCCGCGAGGCCTCGGCCCCCTCGATCTTGGCGCAGGCGGCAACGACCTTCTCCTCCGCCCGCCAGGCGGACGCCTCGCTGCGAGCCAACAGAATCGTGTCGGCTGTAGTCGTAGCCACAGCAGCCAGACCGGTGGCGATGGCGCCGCTGCCGGCGATCCCCGGCGACTCGTATCCCGTGCTCCCGCTCATCTGAGGACGGGTTCCTATCATTTTGCTCCGCGCTACAGTTGATTGACAAGTCGATCAACGACGGAGGCACGGATGTCAGGCAACGGAAACGGCAGGTTCGGCGGCCGCGAGGTCGTCATCGTCGAGGCGGTCCGCACGCCGATCGGGCGCGGCCACGCGGAGAAGGGCTACTACAAGGACGTCCACCCCTCCAACCTGCTCGCCAAGGCCTACGCCGAGGCGATCGAGCGCGCCGGGATCGACCCGGCCGAGGTCGAGGACGTCGTCTCCGGCTGCGTGCAGCAGTTCGGCGAGCAGGGCGTCAACATCGCCCGCAACGCCTGGCTCGAGGCCGGCCTGCCGATGGAGACGCCGGCGACCACGGTCGACCGCCAGTGCGGCTCGGGCCAGCAGGCGGTCAACTTCGCCGCGGCGCTGATCGCCTCCGGCGTCCACGACACGATGGTCGCGGGCGGGGTCGAGCACATGGGCCACATCTCCTTCGCCGACAACTACTCGGTGATGGAGGAGCACGGGATGGCCTTCTCGCCGGAGCTGATGGAGCGCTACAACCTCGTCCCGCAGGGGATCTCGGCCGAGATGATCGCCGACAAGTGGGAGATCCCCCGCTCCGAGCTCGACGAGATCGGCCTGCGCTCCCACCAGCGCGCCGCGAAGGCGACCGAGGAGGGCCGCTTCGAGCGCGAGATCGTCCCCTTCAGCGTGAACGGCGACACCTACGCCACCGACCAGGGCATCCGCCCCGACACCTCGCTGGAGAAGCTCGCTGAATTGAAGCCGGCCTTCAAGGAGGACGGCAAGGTCACCGCCGGCAACTCCTCGCAGGTCTCCGACGGCGCCGCCGCGGTGCTCTTGATGACGCGCGAGAAGGCCGAGGCGCTGGGGCTGGAGCCGCGGGCGCGGATCTACGACCAGACGACGGTCGGGGTCGACCCGGTGATCATGCTGACCGGGCCGATCCCGGCGACCCGCAAGCTGCTCGAGCGCAACGGGATGAAGATGGACGACGTCGACCTGGTCGAGATCAACGAGGCCTTCGCCTCGGTCGTCGCCGCCTGGCGGCGCGAGCTCGAACCCGACATGGAGCGGGTCAACGTCAACGGCGGCGCGATCGCGCTCGGCCACCCGCTCGGCTCGACCGGCGCCCGCCTGATCACCACCCTGCTGCACGAGCTGGAGCGCTCCGACAAGTCGATGGGCATGGTCACCATGTGCTGCGGCGGCGGCCTGGGCACAGGAACCCTCATAGAGCGCATCTAGTCACTCCCCATGTTCAGCTGTTCCTTTTCCTCGTATATGAGGGAAAAGGAACAGCTGAGCGACTAGTCTTCGCGAGCCATGGACCTCAGCCTCTCACCGTCCGAGCGCGAGTTCCGCGACGAGGTGCGGACGTGGCTGGAGGAGAACAACCCCGGGCCTGAGCCGGAGGGCAGCCTCGACGAGGTGATCGCCTACCGGCGCGAGTGGCAGGGGAAGCTGCACGAGGCCGGCTGGGCGGGGATCTCCTGGCCGCGGGAGTACGGCGGCCGCGGCGCGACGCTGATCGAGCAGGCGATCTTCGTCGGCGAGGCGGCGCGGGCCGAAGCGCCGAGCCCGGCCAACGTGCTCGGCCTGGCGATGGGCGGGCCGGTGGTGATCGCGCACGGGAGCGAGGAGCAGAAGCGGCGCTACCTGGAGCCGATCCTGACCGCCGAGGAGATCTGGTGCCAGGGCTTCTCCGAGCCCGAGTCGGGCTCCGACCTCGCCTCGCTGAAGACGAGGGCGGTGAAGGACGGCGACGAATGGGTCGTCAGCGGGCAGAAGGTCTGGACGACGCTGGCCCAGTTCGCCAAGTGGTGCATGCTCGTCGCCCGCACCGACCCCGACGCGCCCAAGCACAAGGGCCTCACCTACTTCCTGATGGACATGGAGCAGCCCGGGGTGGAGGCGAAGCCGCTGGTCCAGATCACCGGCGAGGGCGAGTTCAACGAGGTCTTCATGGAGGAGGCGAGGATCCCCGACGCCAACGTCGTCGGCGGGGTCGGCAACGGCTGGTCGGTGGCGATCACGACGCTGATGAACGAGCGCGCCGGGCTCGCCTTCGGGGCAATCGCGCAGATCGCCAACAGCCTCGGCCGGCTCGGCCGGCTGGCGAAGGAGACCCGGGTCAACGGCCATAGCGCCGCCGAAGACCCGACGATCCGCCAGCGCCTCGCGCAGCTCCAGATCGAGGCCGAGACGATGCGGCTGAACGCCTACCGCGGCCTGACCAAGACGATGCAGTCGGGCATCCCCGGGCCGGAGGGCTCGCTGGGCAAGTGGCAGTGGGCCGACATCAACCAGCGGATCGGTGAGCTGGCGCTCGACATCGAGGGCGCCTACGCGCCGCTCGACCGCGGCTCCGAGCACGCCGTCGCCAACGGCGCCTGGCAGTACTCGTTCCTGCGCTCGCGCGCCAACTCGATCGAGGGCGGCACCACCGACATCCTGAAGAACATCATCGCCGAGCGAGTGCTCGGCCTTCCAAGAATGAGATGAGCATGAGAGAGAAGAACGCCCGCCCGCGGTGGACGCGGGAACGAGGACGCGAGATCGCCGGTGGTCATGAGCGCGTCCTCGTGGGAGCAGAGTACGCGGGCGGAATTTAGTTATGTACTTTGACCTGACCGACGAGCAGCAGGCGATCCGCTCGACCGCCAAGGAGTTCCTGGCGTCGCGCTACAAGTCGGAGCGGATCCGCGAGCTGGCCGAGGGCGAGCGGGGCTTCGAGCAGTCCGACTGGGAGGAGATGGCCGAGCTCGGCTGGCCCGGCCTGGCGCTGCCCGAGGAGTGGGGCGGCCAGGGGCTGGGGATCGTCGACCTGGCGGTGCTGTTCGAGGAGATGGGATACGCGCTGGCGCCCTCGCCGCTGCTCTCCAACACGGTCGCCGGGCTGGTGCTGGCGACGGTCGGCGACGACGCCCAGCGCGAGCGCTGGCTGGCGCCGCTGGCGCGCGGCGAGCGGCGCGGCACGATCGCCCTCTTCGAGGCCGGGACGAGCGCGACGATCGGCGAGTTCGGGATGGAGGCCGGGCAGGACGGCGACGGCGTCGTCCTCGACGGCGAGAAGGTGCTGGTGATGGACGCGGCGAGCGCCGACTTCCTCGTCGTCGCCACCGCCGACGGCCGCCGCCACCTGGTCGAGCGCGACGCCGACGGCGTCACGGTCGCGCCCGAGAAGTCGATCGACCTGACCCGCCGGCTCTACTCGGTGCGCTTCGACGGCGTCCGCGTGGCGCCCGAGGCGACGCTCGCCGGCGGCCAGGCGGATTACCTGCCGGTGCTCTGGCGCGCCTGCACGGCGGTCGCCGCCGAGTCGACCGGGGTCGCCCAGCGGACGATGGAGATGGCGGTGGAGTACGCCAAGGAGCGCCAGCAGTTCGGCCGGCCGATCGGCGCCTACCAGGCGGTCTCGCACCGCTGCGCGCAGATGCTGCTGGAGACCGAGAACTCGCGCTCGGCCGTCTACGGCGCCGCCTGGGCCGCCGACGCCGCGCCGGAGTCACTGCCGCTGGCCGCCTCGATGGCGAAGGCCTACTCGTCGGACGCCGGCTGGCGCGTCCCCGACGCCTCGATCCAGGTGCACGGCGGGATCGGCTTCACCTGGGAGCACGACCTGCATCTCTTCCTCAAGCGCGGCAAGGCCAACGCGGCGACCTTCGGCACCGCGAGCTGGCACCGCGAGCGCGTCGCGGACCTGGTCCTCACCGAGCAGCCGGCCGCGGTTCCCACCCGATGAATCCCGTCTTCCGCTGTTCCTTTTCCTCGTATATGAGGGAAAAGGAACAGCGGAACGGAAGGGGAAGGGGTCGATGAGCGCGCTCGATCGCATCTCGGTCGCCGCGATCGGCACGACCGTCGCCGACCTCGAGGCGGAGGCGAAGCGGGCCGAGGCGGCCGGCGTCGAGTGCGTCTGGGCGCCGGAGCTGTTCCGCTCCTCGGTCACCCAGGCCGCCTACCTGGCCGGGCGCACCGAGCGGATCGGCGTCGCCACCGGGATCGCCTGGGCGTTCACCCGCAGCCCCTTCATCCTCGCCGTCAGCGCGCTCGACGTCGACGAGATGTCGGGCGGGCGCTTCCGGCTCGGGCTCGGCTCGGGCGTCAAGCGGCTGAACGAAACCTGGCACAACGCGGAGTACGGAAAGCCGGCGCCGCACCTGCGCGAGGCGATCGAGGCGACACGGCTGATCATGCGGCAGGCGGGGGCGGGCGAGCCGATCCGCTACCAGGGCGAGTACTACGACATCGACATCAAGGGCTGGGTGCGCCCGCACCCGGCGCCGCGCGAGTCGGTGCCGATCTACACCGCCGGCGTGCAGGGCGGCATGTGCCGGATGGCCGGCGACGTCGCCGACGGCCTGATCGGCCACCCGATCCAGAGCCTGCGCTGGATCGACGAGGTCGTCGTCCCCTCCTTCGAGCAGGGCCTGAAGCGCTGCGGCCGCGAGCGCGCGAGCTTCGACTACCTGCCGACCGTCTGCTGCGCGATCGACGACGACGAGGGGCGGGCGATCGAGATGGCGCGCCGCACGATCTCCTTCTACGCGACGGTGAAGACCTACATGCCGCTCTGGGAGCTGCACGGCTTCGCCGAGAACGCCGTCGCCGCCGGCGAGGCCTTCCGCCGCGGCGACATCGCCGCCGTCCCGGCCGCGATCGGCGACGAGATGGTCGACGCCTACTGCGCCGCCGGCCCGCTGGACAAGGTCCGCGCCCGGGTCGAGGCGACCGCCGAGCGCGCCGACGGCCTCTTCCTCACCCCGCCGACCTACTTCATCTCCCCCGAGGAGCTGAGCGAGTACCAGAACCGCCTGATCGACGCCTTCGGCCCGGCGGCCTGACGCGCTTCCGACTTTTTCCACACCCTGGTGTGGAGAAAGTCGAAAACGGCCTACTCGTCGCGCGGGGTGATGCGGAAGACCGAGACGACCTCGGCCTGGTGGGCCTCGGGGTGGGCGACGTAGGCGCTCGGCCCGCCGCCGAACCAGCCGGAGGCTTCGTTGTTGCCGACGAAGACGCCGGGGTGATGGCGGCCGTCGCCGTCCTCGACCCAGACCTTGTCGCCCTCCTTGAACCCGTGCTCGATCGCGTCGCTCATCGTCTTCCTCTCAGTGGTGGCCGATGCCCATCGTGCCGCGCGGGTCGCCGCTGTGCTCGGCGAGGTCCTCGAGGGCGGCGATCTTGCGCTCGCCTTCGAGGCGCGCCGGGTGGTCGGCCGGCAGCGGCTCGATCAGGCGGCGGATGCGGTTGCGCACCTGCAGCGCGAAGTGGGGGGTGGAGGCGCCGGCGAGGGCGCGGACGTCCTCCGCGGTGACCTCGTGCGCGCCACCCAGCAGCTCCGGGTTCTCCGCCTCGCTCACTGCTGTTCCCCGCCGATCTTGGCCAGCGCGGCCAGCTCGTCGATTTCCGCTTGCTCGTTCACGCTGATCGCCTCCTGGTCTCCGATCACCCAGACGTGGTTGTAGAAGGCGCGGGTCGGGTCGGTGGTGTAGCCCGGCTTGACGTCGAGCAGGTAGCCGCGCAGCGCCGCCGGAAGCGTATCGGCGTCGCCGCTGAGCAGCAACGGCCCCCAGGCGCCCGCGGCCGAGAGCGGCGCCGCGGCGGCGGCGGCGAGCGGTTCGTCGGAGCGGGCGACGACGAAGCCGTGGCCGGGGTCGTCGACGTTCCAGCCGAAGCCGCCGTCGTGGTAGCGCGCCAGGGCGATCGCGTTGCTCACCGGGTCCTCGCCGGAGACGCGGTTGACACGCGGCGCGAGCTTGGCGATCTCACGCACGACGGCGGAGGAGATCGCCGCGGACGGGCCGAGCACGTAGACCGGCGTGTGCGGGTGGGCCTTCAGCACGGCGGCGGTCGGCTTGGCGAGCTTGCCCGAGCCGGTGAAGAGGACGGGGTCGCCCGAGCGCGCCGCCCAGGCGGCGGCCGGCATCGCGAAGGCGGGGCTCGCGGCCGGGGCGACGACGATGTGCCGCGGCGGCGCGCCGGTCAGCCGTTCGCGCAGCGCCGCGATCGCCGCGGCGCCGGCGGCTCCGCCCGCGCGCACGCGGTGCGTCCGCATGTCGTCCGGGGTGTCGGCGGCGCCGAGCGCGAAGACCTGGGCGCCGCCGGTCGCGGCGCTGCCCTCCGGGTCCATCGCGGAGAGCGCTTCGCCGGTCGGGCCCGGCATGCCGGCGGCTTCGGAGACGAGCAGCGGGGCGCCGATCGGCGGCGCCATCAGCGCCGCGGCGGCGATCGCCGTGCGCCAATCGGCGGCGTCGACGACGGTGACCGCGCCGGGCCGCTGCGAGGGCTGGGCCGAGGGGTAGACGGCGAGGGCGACGCCGGCCGCGGTCGAGGTCGCGTCGCCGCCGCCGACCCGGGTCGTGTTCGCGGTGGCGAAAGCCGGGTAGCCGAGTTCCTCCGGCGTGGCGGCGGGCGCTCCGGCAGGGGTGCTGGGCGCGCCGCCGACCGGCGCCGGAGCTTCGGCAGTGGACCCGTTGCCGCCCCCGCCGCCGAGGATCGCGGCGACGATGAAGACGAGCGCGAGCGCGAACAGCACGCCGACGACCTTGAGCGCCCCCGGGACGGGCTTGCGCCGCCGCTTCTTGGGCCGCGGCGGTGGGGGAGGCGGCGCGGCTGACGCCCGCTCCTCCGCCTGCGGCGGCTGCGGCGGCTCGGCCACCGGCACGTCGGCGTTGATCGGCCGCGTCATGCGGCGCAACGCTACACGCGCGAGGCTGGCTGGTCGGTCAGCTAAACTCCCTCTGCTGGTTGACTGACCAGTCAATCAACGACCTGAAAGCGCTTGACTTAGGGGGATGGATGGATTTCGCACTGAACGACGAACAGCGGGAGTTCAAGGAGCGTTGCCGGGCCTTCGCCCGCGACGTGATCCGTCCCGCCGCGCGCAGGCACGACGAAGAGGAGAGCACCCCCTGGGAGGTGATCGAGGAGGCGCGCCGGCAGGGCTTCGGCACGCTCGAGTCGCTGCAGCGCAACGCCGCCGACCCCGAGGGCCAGATGCAGGTGATCTCCGCCGAAGAGTTCCACTGGGGCTGCGCCGGCACCGCCCTGGCGATCAACGGCTCCGGCCTCGCCGCCGCCGGCATCGCCTCCTCCGGCACGCCCGAGCAGATCGCGCAGTGGGTCCCCGAGTGCTTCGGCTCCGGCGAGGAGATCAAGCTCGGCGCCTATGCGGTCACCGAGCCGCAGGCCGGCTCCGACGTGAAGAGCCTGAAGACGACCGCGAAGCGCGACGGCGACGAGTGGGTGCTGAACGGGACCAAGGTCTTCATCACCAACGGCGGGATCGCCGACGTGCACGTCGTCGTCGCCACCGTCGACCCCAGCCTCGGCACCCGCGGCCAGGCCTCCTTCGTCGTCGGCAAGGGCACGCCCGGCCTCAGCCAGGGCAAGAAGGAGTCGAAGCTGGGGATCCGCGCCTCGCACACCGCCGAGGTGATCCTCGAGGACTGCCGGGTCCCGGTCGAGAACCTGCTCGGCGGCGAGGAGAAGCTGGAGAAGAAGCTGCAGCGCGGCCGCGAAGGGAAGAAGTCGCGCGGCGCCGACGCGCTCGCCACCTTCGAGATCACGCGGCCGATCGTCGGCGCCTCGGCGCTCGGCATCGCCCAGGCGGCCTACGAGTGGACGCTCGAGCACCTCGACGGGCGCAGCGAGGGCGGCACGCCGCTGCTCCAGCACCAGCGCGTGCAGCAGACGCTCGCCGACGTCGCGACCGAGATCGAAGCCGCCCGCCTGCTGGTCCAGCGCGCCGCCTGGATGGGCCGCAACGGCCTGCCGATGCGCGGCGGCCAGGGCTCGATGTCGAAGCTCAAGGCCGGCGACGTGACGATGTGGGCGACGACGACGCTGATGGACCTGGTCGGCCCCGAGGCGCAGAGCACCGAGTGCCCGCTGGAGAAGTTCTTCCGCGACGCCAAGATCTACCAGCTGTTCGAGGGCACGGCGGAGATCCAGCGGATGGTGATCTCGCGCATGCAGGCGGCCGAATACGCCGAGCGGCTCGGCTACGCGGCGGAAGTCGCCGCCGAGGCCGAGAAGGCGGCGGGGCAGGCCGAGGCGAAGGCCGACGAGGGCAAGGAGCCCGTCCCCGCGTAGATGGGATGTCTCCAGACGCGGGCAGGTGAGGGCCGGGAAGTTCGAATAGTTGGTATGTGAGGACGCTTCGCGCCTGAGACCCTTGGGTAGCAAGCGAAACGGAGGCGAGATGGTCCGCCAAACGCGCAACTACCTTGCAGGAGCGGTGTCGGGCACGGCTCTGATCGCCGTGGCGATCGTCGCCTTCGTCGCGCTCGTCTCGCTTCAGGCTCTGCGCGACTGGCCGCTGGCCGGTTTCGCCGGCGGCTCGGGCGGCGCGGCTGTTTCAGCGGGTCACCCCGCCGCCCCCGGCGCCGGGACCGGCGCGGGGACGGGAGAAGCGACGCGGCATGCGGCGGGGGGCGGTAGCGCGAACGGCGGCGCGGCGCGCCACGCCGGGAGCACGGGGGGCGCCGGAGGCGCCGGCGCGATCTCGCCGGGCAGCGGCTCGCCGGTCGCGAGCGCGCCGCAAACGAAAGCGCCCGGCGCCGCCCCGCACGGCGGCGCGCCCGGGGCGACCTCGCCCGGCGGCGAATCGCACTCGAATCCCTCCGGTTCCTCCGCCGCGAGCAGCGGCTCCGGCGCCGCGACCAAGCCCTCCGGCTCGGGAGGCGGCGGTGGCGGCGAAGGCGGGGGAGAAGCGCCCGCCGCCGGCTCCTCACCCTCGGAAGCGGTGACCGGCGCGGTCGACGAAGCGGTCCACGGCGTCGACGAAGCGACCGGCGGGGCGCTGGGCGAAGCCGGCGTCACCGAAGCGGTCGAAGGGGTCGTCGAAAAAGCCGCCGGGCCGGGATCCGCCGTCGGCCAGACCGTCGACGGGAGCGCCGAAGCCGTGCGGGAAACGGTCGGGGGCTTGCTCGATCAGGGCCGCTAGCCGCGGCGCGCCGTCTTCCCGTCACAATGCCGTCCCATGTCCGAGCGGGGCGAGATAGGCGCGGTGGCCGACCCGATCGCGGGCTCGCCGGTCTACCCGGCGGGGAGCCGGGTTAACGAGCGCGGCCACCTCGAGGTCGGCGGCTGCGACGTGGTCGAGCTCGCCGCCGAGCACGGCACTCCCGCCTACGTATATGTGGAGGAGGAGATGCGCGCCCGCGCTCGCGCCTACCGGGATGCCTTCGCCCGGCGAACCGACGACTTCGAAGTCCTCTTCGCCAGCAAGGCCTTTCCCTGCACCGCCGCCTACCGGCTGTTCGCCGAGGAGGGGCTCTCGGTCGACGTCGCCTCCGGCGGCGAGCTGCACATGGCGCTGCGCGCCGGCTTCGACCCCGCCCGCATCCACATGCACGGCAACAACAAGAGCGACGAGGAGATCCTCTTCGCCGCGCGGGCCGGCGTCGGCCACCTGATCCTCGATTCCTTCGACGAGATCGAGCGCTGCGAGCGCCTGCTGGAGCGCCGCCAGGACGTGCTGATCCGCGTCACGCCGGGGATCAAGCCCTCCACCCACGATTACGTCACCACCGGCCAGCTCGACTCGAAGTTCGGCTTCGGGCTGGAGGACGGGTTGGCGGCGCGGGCGATCGAGCGCGTGCTCTCCTCCGAGACCCTCAACCTGGTCGGCCTGCACGCCCACATCGGCTCGCAGATCTTCGAGCTGGAGCCCTACGCGCTGGCGATCCGCGCGCTCGGCGGGCTGGCCGGCGAGTGGTGCCGGCTGGTCAACGTCGGCGGCGGCCTCGGCGTCGCCTACACGGCCGCCGACGAGCCGCCCTCGATCGACGCCTACGCCGAGGTCAAGGTCGCCGGCGTGCGCGAGGTCTTCGGCGAGGGGGTCCGCGTCCTGGTCGAGCCGGGGCGCTCGCTGGTCGCCAACGCCGGCCTCACCGCCTACCGGGTCGGCACGGTCAAGGAGATCCCCGGCGTGCGCACCTACGTCGCCGTCGACGGCGGCATGTCCGACAACCTGCGGCCGATGCTCTACGGCTCGCGCTACGAGGCGACGATCGCCGACCGCGCCGGCGCCGCGCCGGAGACGACGGCGACGATCGCCGGCATGCACTGCGAGTCCGGCGACGTGATCGTGCGCGACGCGCTGCTCGCCGCCCCGGCCGTCGGCGACGTCCTCGTCACCCCGGCGACCGGCGCCTACGGACACGCGATGGCGAGCAACTACAACGGCGTGACCAGGCCACCGGTGATCTTCTGCCGCGACGGCGAGGCGCGGGTGGTCGTGCGCCGCGAGTCCTACGAGGACCTGACCGGCCGCGATGAAAAGACCGAATGAAATGATGTCTGAGTCGTCCGCATCGGGCTGCTGGGGCGCGGCACGGTCGGCGGCGCCTTCGCCGACCTGCTCGCCGAGCGCGCCAAGGCGGTCGCGGCGGCGACCGGCCGGCGGCCGGAGATCGCCGGCACGCTGACCCGCGCCGAGGGCGACTTCAGCGAGATCCTCGCGCGCTCCGACGTGGTCGTCGAGCTGATCGGCGGCACCGACCCGGCGCGCGCCTACGTGCTCGACGCGCTGCGCGCCGGGCGCCCGGTCGTCACCGCCAACAAGCAGCTGCTCGCCCGCCACGGCGAGGAGCTGTTCGGCGTCGCCCGCGAGGCCGGCGTGCAGCTGCGCTTCGAGGCCGCGGTCGCCGGCGCGATCCCGATCGTGCGCACGATCCAGGAGAGCCTCGGGGTCGACCGAGATCGACAAGGTCTTCGGCATCGTCAACGGCACGACCAACTTCATCCTCAGCGAGATGGCGGCCGGCGGCGCCCCCTACGAGGCCGCGCTGGCGCGGGCGCAGGAGCTGGGCTACGCCGAGGCCGACCCGGGCGAGGACGTGAACGGCGCCGACGCCGCGGCGAAGATGGCGATCCTCGCGCGGCTCGCCTTCCACACGCCGGTCGGTCTCGACCAGGTCGCCTTCGAGGGGATCGAGGCGATCCAGCCCGACGACCTCGCCTACGCCAAGGAGCTCGGCCTCTCGCTGAAGCTGCTCGGCGTCGCCGAGCGGCGCGAGGGCGGCGTCAGCGTCCGCGTCTTCCCCTGCTTCCTCTACGGGGCCACCCGCTGGCGCCGGTCGGCGGCCCCTTCAACGCGGTGATGGTCGAGGCGCCGGCGATCACCGAGGTGACGATGTCCGGGCCCGGCGCCGGCGGGGTCGAGACCGCCTCGGCGGTGCTCGGCGACCTGGTCTCGATCCTCGCCGGCGAGGCGCCGGCGCACGTCGCCGAGGAAGACCTGCCGATCGTCGCCGACGTCGCCTCCTCCTTCTACCTGCACCTCGAGGTCGCCGACGAGCCCGGGGTGCTCGCCCGGATCGCCCAGGTGCTGGGCGAGAACGAGATCTCGGTGAAGAGCGTCGTCCAGCGCGGCTTCGGCGAGGACGCCCGCCTGGTGATGGTCGTCCACGAGTGCCTCGAGTCGCGCTTCATGAGCGCGGTCGAGGAGATCGGCCGAGCTCGACGACCTGCGCTCCGCCCCGCGCTTCATCCGGGTGATCGAGGAGGAGTTCGTGTGACGGCCCCTGCAAACCGGCGCATCTCGGCGTCCTCGGTCGGTCGGATCGGGTCACGCACCAAAAAGTGCGCTCCCCTCACCGACCTCCCTGCGTCCACCGACCTGCTTGGTTTTCGGAGCCGTCAGTAATGTCAATTCCGCTGATAGAGCGCTATCGAGATCGACTCCCTCTTGAGTCAGATGATCCGATTGTCACTCTCAACGAGGGATCCACACCCCTGATAGAGGCCACTCGTTTATCTGAGCGGTTGGGGGTTCGGGCTTATCTGAAGTTCGAAGGGGCGAATCCGACCGGGTCGTTCAAGGACCGCGGGATGACGGTGGCCGTGTCGCGGGCGAAGGGGAGGGGGGCGGAGGCGGTGATCTGCGCCTCGACCGGCAACACCGCGGCGAGCGCGGCGGCCTACGCGGCGCGGGCGGGGATGCGCGGGGCGGTGATCGTGCCCGAGGGCAAGATCGCGATCGGCAAGCTCGCGCAGGCGCTGATGCACGGCGCCCGGGTGATCGCCCTGCGGGGCAACTTCGACCAGGCGCTCGACCTGGTCCGGGCGCTGGCCCAGAAGCACCCGATCGAGCTGGTCAACTCGGTCAATCCCTACCGCATCGAGGGCCAGAAGACGGCGGCCTTCGAGGTCGTCGAGGAGCTCGGCGGGGCGCCGGGCGCGCTGGCGATCCCGGTCGGCAACGCCGGCAACGTGACCGCGTGGTGGCGCGGCTTCGAGGAGCTGGGCGAGGCGCCGGTCGTCTACGGCTTCCAGGCCGAGGGCGCGGCGCCGCTCGTCCACGGCGCGCCGGTCGCCGACCCCGAGACCGTCGCCTCGGCGATCCGGATCGGCAACCCGGCCCGCTGGGAGGAGGCGATGGCGGCATTCACCGCCTCGCGCGGCCGCGTCGCCGCGGTCTCCGACGGGCAGATCCTCGACGCCTACCGCTGGCTGGCGGCGAGCGAGGGAGTCTTCTGCGAGCCGGCCTCGGCCGCCTCGGTCGCCGGCCTGCTCGCCCACGGCCTGCCGGTCGCCGAGGGCGCGGCGCCGCCCGAGTCGGTCGTCTGCGTGCTCACCGGGCACGGGCTGAAGGACCCCGACACGGCGCTCTCCAAGGCGCCGGCGGTGGTCAACTGCGAGAACGACCTGAGCGCGGTCGAGCGCGCCGTGTTCGACTGAGGCCGATGACCGCGCGCCGCCGGCTCGTCCGCGTCCCCGCCTCCTCGGCCAACCTCGGGCCGGGCTACGACGTCATGGCGGCGGCGCTCGATCTCTGGCTCGAGCTGGAGGTCGAGGAGGCGGGCGAGTTCTCCTTCGACCCCGGCGGGCTCGACCTGCCCACCGGCCGTGACAACCTCGTCGTGCGCGCCTTCGAGGCGCTGCGCCCCGCCGAGGGGATCGCCTTCCGGCTGAGGCGGGCGATCCCGCTCGCCCGCGGGCTCGGCTCGAGCGCCGCGGCGATCGTCGCCGGCCTGGTCGCCGCCGACCACCTCTACGAGCTGGCGCTGAGCAGGGAGGAGCTGCTGGCGCGAGCGAGCGAGCTGGAGGGGCACCCCGACAACGTCGCCGCGGCGATCTACGGCGGCTTCGTCGTCTGCGACCGCGATCCCGGGGGTGCGCCGCGGGCGGTCCGCTTCGACCCGCCGGACGGCCTCGAGGGCATCGTCGTCGTCCCCGCCGAGGAGGTCGCGACCGAGCGGGCGCGCGCGGCGATCCCGGATCAGGTGCCGCTCGCCGACGCGGTCGCCAACGTCGCCGCCGCGGCGCGGCTGGTGCTCGGCCTGCGCGGCGCCGACCTCGACCTGCTCGCCAGCGGGCTCGCCGACCGCATCCACCAGCCGCGCCGCCGCAACCTCTACCCGCGCTCGATGGAGCTGGTCGAGGCCGCGCGCGAGCTGGGCGCGCTCGGCGCGACGATCTCCGGCGCCGGCCCGACCGTGCTCGTCTGGACCACCTGGCAGGAGGCCGGCGGGGTCGCCGCCGCCCTGGAGCAGCGCTGCGCCGGCTGGGCCGAGATCCGCCGCGTCCCCTTCAGCCCGCTGGGCGCCGACGTTCCGGAGCTCTAGCCGTCCGCCCGGCTTGCGCGTGTCGCTGGCGCGACTACGATCTTCATATGAAGAGCCTGAGATGGATCCCATCCGTCGCCCTCCTCGCCGCGCTGCTGGCGCTGCCCACCGCCGCCGAGGCGACGCTTGCCTTCGTGCGCAAGCCGCTGCACCCGCAGGTCTGGGTGGCGAACGACAACGGCGGGCACGCGCACAGGCTGCTCGCCGGCTCGAACCCGCGCATCTCGCCGGACGGCAAGATCGTCGCCCTGATGCGCGGCGGCTTCGCGTCGAGGCGGCCGCCTGAACTCGTCCTCGCGCCGGCCGACGGCAGCGCCCCGCCCGCCGTGCTGGCGAAGGGCTGGCGCAACCCCTACGTCTTCGCCTGGTCGCCCGACTCGAAGTCGGTGGCCGCGGTGCTCGGGCCGGAACTGGGCAAGCAGCGCCTGGCCCTGATCGACACTGTGACCGGCGCGCAGACGACGATCGCGCGCGGCTACTTCAACGGCGTCGGCTTCGCCCCCGGCGCCGAAGTCGTGCAGCTCGTGTACGGGATGGCGCCGAGCGAAAAGTACCCGCCGAACAGCGACGTCTACCGCTTCGACGTCCCGAGCGGCGAGACGCTCCGCGCCGCTCGGCCGGTCCGCCTCACCAACGACCACCGCTCGACCAACCCGGTCTGGGGGCCGAGCGGCGAGATCGTCTTCGCCAAGCAGCTCGGCGCGAAGCAGCGCAGGTACGGCCCCAAGAACGAGCTCTACCTGATGAACGAAGCGGGCAAGGGGGTGCGGCAGCTGACCCACACGAGGGTCAGCCCGCTCGCGATCGGGCTGACGCCGACGGCCTTCTCGCCGAGCGGCAACCGCCTGCTCGCCCAGTTCGGCGGCCAGGACCTGACCTACGCGGTCGCCGTCAACCCGAGGACCGGCGCCCAGCGCCCGCTGGTCGAAGCGACCGAGCAGGGCTTCGTCGGCGCCGGCTTCTCCGCCGACGGCAAGCTCGTGCTCGGCACCGAGGGCGGCTTCGAATGGGGCAACGGCACCAACGTCGCCACCGTCCCCTATCCCCACGGCAAGCCAAAGATCCTCGCCCGCAACGCCTTCGAACCGAGCCAGGGCGGCTGAGCAACTTCATCGGCCGCCCTCTCCTACCCAGGCCTGGGGCGCAAGCATCCCAGTGCTTCCCAACGCAGGGCTCACCCTAAATTCCTAACTTTCTGCATTGAAAGCAGCTTCTTGCAGGTTTTCTGCGCTAGTCTCTTTGACATGGCAGATTTAAGATTGGGGAGTGCTTCACCGTCGATGCTATTGTCGTTCCGAGGGGAGAACGTCAGGTCATTTCGTGACCCGATTGAGTTGTCGTTGCTGTCAACTCGGCTTTCAGATCCGGAGGCGAAGTGGGAGATCCCGTGGCGCGAAGAAGCCACGGAGCCGATTGGGGTGCTGTCGGCGGCGGGGGTGTTCGGGGCGAACGCGTCGGGCAAGTCGAACCTGTTGCGGGTAATGAACGACATGAAACGACTGGTGGTCCTGTCGTTCCGACGGGGTTGGCCGGACGATCGCACGCCGCCGTGGCCATTTCGGCTCGGCAAGGAGGGCGACGATGTCCCCTCACGCTACGAAGTCGACATCGTGCTTGGGGGAGTCCGGCACGAGTATGGGTTCGTCCTCGGGCACGCGGGTGTTTTGCACGAGTGGGCGCACGCATTCCCGCGCGGCCGGAGGCTGCACCTGTTCGACCGCAAGGGGGAGGACGTGTCGCTGGGGCGCGAGCACGCGGCAAAAGGGAGGGCGACACGGGAAGTGCTCCGCAAGGACTCGCTGTTCCTCTCGGCTGCGGCTGCGGCTGGGCACCCGGGACTGACCCCGCTTTTCAACTGGTTTCGGCGGAACTTGCTGCTGGCGGAGGAGGGCTCACGGACCGAACGGCAGGCGCTGAGCGTGGAGATGATGAAGGACGATGCGGTGGGGAGGCAGGCGCTCGAGCTCTTGCAGGAGGCGGACCTGGGGATTACCGGCGCCGAAATGCGGGATATTTCTACGGAGCTAAGCGACCGTCTACGGCAAGCAGCACGTGAGCTTGACGAGGACGGCAGAGATTCGGAGGGCGATGGGTCCTCGGTGCAATTCCAAGATTTCGAAGTGCGCTTGAGGCACCGCGCGGCCGGCGGTGAGGTGGAGCTTCTCACTCACGAGGAGTCGAAGGGAACGCTTGTGTGGTTCGGGCTGATCGGGCCGGTGATCGAGGTGCTGCGATCAGGGTCAGTACTGCTCGCCGACGAGCTCGACGCGAGCCTCCACCCTGCCCTGGTCGAGGCACTGGTTGGTCTATTCCAATCCAAGCGCAGCAACCCGAACCGGGCGCAGTTGATCTTCAACAGCCACGACGTCAGCCTTCTGGGCGACTCGGGCTCTCGAGTGCTCGGGCGAGACCAGATCTGGTTCACAGAAAAGGGCGATGACGGGGGTACGGACCTATTCTCGCTGACGGATATGGACCCACGTCGCGAAGAGGCGGTGGGCCGCCGGTATCTCGCCGGGCGATACGGGGCGCTCCCGATACTGTCGCAACCGGCGCTAGAGGGGATCGTCGAGATGGCGGCGAGCGAGCGGAAAGATGATGAATAATGCCGCGCAAACGCAGGGTCAGCACCGATGCGGTCAAGCGCTCGCTGCTTGTTTTCACCGAGGGGGAGGCTACCGAGAGTGAATACCTGACTCACTACAAGCGCTTGCATCGGCGGACGACTACCGTTGAGATCGATCCTTTCCACGGGACCCCGCTGGCACTGGTGAAGCGGGCGGCGGAGACGAAACGGCGCAATGAGAAGCGGGCAAAGCGCCAGGGGCGCGCCCACGACGAGGTCTGGTGCGTGTTCGATGTAGATGAGCATGTGAACCTGAGCGAGGCGATCGTTCAGGCGCGCGACAATGGAATCAAGGTCGCGATTTCAAACCCCTGTATCGAGCTCTGGTTCCTGATCCATTTCGAGAACCAGATGGCGCACATCGAGCGCCACGACGTACAGAGGCGCTCGAAGGAGAAGCTCAGGTGTGAGAAGAGGCTCGACAAGGAGGCGCTGGCGCTGCTGGAGGAGAACTTCGGCGATGCGAAGTTACGGGCTCGGCGGCTCGACGAAAAGCACGAGGGCGACGGTTCGCCCGAGCACGAGAACCCCAGCTCGAACGTGTGGAAGATCATCGACTCGATCTCCCAGGCGAGGTAGTCGAAGGAAGTCGCCGCTTGGACCTGCTCAAGCTGGCCGCCGAGCTACGGCTTGGACGGAGCGGCGCTCCTCGCTGCCGCCCAGGCGGCGCTGGCCGCGCCCGATCGGGTGGTCGAGCTTCAGCTGTCGGCGCGGGTCGCCGCCTGATCACAGCGATTCCCGCTAATTGCGGGGAATAGCGAATTCGGGGTCCGGGGCGGCGCGCTGCCCCTATAATCCCGTAACTCGTCAACCCGTCGCGCGCCCGCTCGGAGAAGGTGCGGAAACCGGGAGGTGGATGTGGTGCCCAATGCCCAGTCACGGTTCAGTGGTGAGCGCGCGCGGAGTCGGAATCGCAATCTGACTCCTTCCGACGGAGCGCGCGCTCACGATGATGTTCGCTACTCGCCCGAGCGCGCCTACCGGCCGCTCGTCTCGCCGCCCAGCGTCGAGGACAAGGACGCCTGCGCGATCTACGCCTCGGTGCGCAGGGACGCGACGCCGAGCCACGAACCGGTGCGGCGGGCGATCCCGGCGCTGCAGAAGATGCTGCACCGGGCGGGCAACGTCGACGGCGAGGGCGACGGCTGCGGCCTGCTGGTCGACATCCCGCGCAGGATCTGGGCCGAGGAGGTCCGCAGCGGCGGCCACGACCCCTCGCTGACCCTCGACGACGCCTTCGCCGTCGCCCACGTCTTCGTCGACCGCTCCCAGGATCTGGAGAAGGTCCAGCACGACGCGCGCGAGATCCTCGGCGCCGGCGGCTTCCGCATCCTCGCCGAGCGGCTCGGCGAGGTGAACTCTCCCGCCCTGGGCCCGACCGCGCGCGAGGAGGAGCCCCACTTCTGGCAGGTCGGCGGCCTCGTCGCCGACGCCTCCAACCGCGACCGCGTCCTCTTCGACCTGCTGATCGAGCTGGAGCGCGAGCTCGGCGTCCACATCCCCTCGCTCTCGGCGACGATCTGCGTCTACAAGGTGATGGGCGCGCCGCAGGTGCTCGGCGAGTACTACCCCGACCTGCGCGACGAGCGCTTCGAGACGATCGGCGCCTTCGGCCACAACCGCTACTCGACCAACACCTGGCCCTCGTTCAAGCGAGTGCAGCCGTTCTCGGTGCTCGGCCACAACGGCGAGATCAACACGATCGCCCAGCTGCGCCAGGAGGCGCGGATGCTCGGCGTGCCGATCCAGCCCGGCTCCTCGGACTCCCAGGACCTCAACCGGACGATCGCCACGCTGGTCAGCCGCGACGGGCTCAGCCTCGCCGAGGCGATGGAGACGGTCCTGCCGCCGATCGTCAACGAGATCCGCTCGCTGCCGGAGGACCTGCACTCCTTCTACATGTACCTGCGCCAGGCGATGGGGCCGTTCTCCCAGGGCCCGGTGGCGCTGATCGCCCGCCACGGCGACGAGTGCGTCTTCTCCGCCGACGCGCTCGGCCTGCGGCCGCTCTGGCAGGTGGAGACGACGGAGGACTTCGTCTTCAGCTCCGAGCCCGGCGTCGTCAGCGTCGCCGAGATGGTCTCCGAGCCGAAGCCGCTCGCCCCCGGCGAGAAGGCGATGGTGACGATCGACCGCGAGGCGCGCCGCTCGACCCTGCGGCCGCACGACGAGATGCTGCGCGCGGTGCGCGACCGCTGGCTCGCCCGCAACGGCGCCGCCGCGGCGGCGCCGTACGACCGCGCGCTGGAGACCGGCGGCCCGCTGGAGGGCGGCGACGTCCCCGGCTACTCCGAAGCCGGGCCGGAAGAGCCGGTCAAGGTCGAGGACCGCATCCTCGCCGGCTTCGGCTGGCAGCGCGACGACGTCAAACTGGTCCAGCAGATGGCCTCCAACGGGGCCGAGCCGGTCGGCTCGCTCGGCTACGACGGGCCGCTGGCGGCGCTCTCGCCCGAGCGCCAGAACCTCGCCGACTACTTCAAGGAGACGGTCGCCGTCGTCACCAACCCGGCGATCGACCGCGAGCGGGAGATGGAGCACTTCTCGACCCGCGCCGTCTTCGGCCGCCGCCCCTCGCTCGGCGCCGCCGGCGAGGACACCGGCACGATCGAGACCTCCTTCCCGGTGATCCTCGGCGGCCACCACGGGATGGCGCCGCTGTCGGACAAGACCTACCGCAAGGTCGCGCGCGAGAACCAGACCTACCTGCTGGAGGACCTCTGGGAGGAGTTCCGCGGCCGCGCCGGCGCCGTCGACGTCTCGCTGCTGGAGTCCGAGACGACCCAGGGGGCGATCGAGCGGATCAAGCAGGAGGCGGTGAAGAAGGTCCGCGACGGGGCCGAGCTGCTGGTGCTGACCGACCGCACCGTCTACGACGCCGAGCGGCGCTTCCTCGACCCGCACCTCGCGGTCTCCGCCGTCGACCAGGCGCTGAAGCAGTTCCGGGTCGAGCCCGGCGAGGAGAACCTGCGCCGCCGCTGCGGGATCGTCCTGCGCTCGGCGGCGATCCGCAACGTCCACGACACGATGCTGGCGCTCGGCCTCGGCGCCAACGGCGTCTGCCCGTACACGATGGTCGAGGTGATCTGCGTCGAGGACTACTGCACCGACATCGGCAACCTCTGCGCGGCGCTCGCCAAGGGGATCGAGAAAGTGATCTCGACGATCGGCATCCACGAGGTGCGCGGCTACGCCCGCCAGTTCTCCTCGATCGGCGTGCGGCCCGAGCTGGCCGAGATCTTCCAGACCGAGGCCTTCGCCGCCTCCGAGAAGGGCGGCGTCGGCTTCGCCGGCCTCGACGAGAGCGCCAACGAGCGCGCCCGCATCCTCGGCGGCGAGGTGGACGCGAAACCGGCGAAGACGTTCCGCTTCTACCCCAAGGTCTACAAGGCCGCGATCGCCACCGCCAACGGCTCCGGCTCCTACGCCGAGTACAGCGAGAAGGTGCGCGACCTCGAGGCCCAGAGCCCGATCTCGATGCGCCACATCATGGGGCTGAAGGGCGACCGCGAGCCGCTCGCCGACGCCTCGGCGGTCGACGCCGGCGTCGGCCACCACGACTACCCCGTGGTGATCTCCTCGATGAGCTTCGGCTCGCAGTCCGAGCCGGCCTTCCGCGCCTACGCGGAGGCGGCGAAGGCGATCAACGTGCTCTGCGTCAACGGCGAGGGCGGCGAGATCCGCGACATGTACGGGCGCTACCGCAAGTGGCGCGGCCAGCAGGTCGCCTCGGGCCGCTTCGGCGTCTCGGCCGAGATGCTCAACTCCTCCTACGTCGCCGAGATCAAGATCGGCCAGGGGGCGAAGCCCGGCGAGGGCGGCCACCTGCCCGGCAAGAAGGTCTCCGAGAAGGTCGCCGCGGCGCGCAACGCCTCGCCCGGCACCGACCTGATCTCGCCCTCCAACAACCACGACCTCTACTCGATCGAGGACCTGGCCGAGCTGATCGACGAGCTGAAGACGGTCAACCCCGACGTGCGCGTCTCGGTCAAGGTGCCGGTGGTGCCGAACATCGGCACGATCGGCCTCGGGATCGCCAAGGCGGGCGCCGACATCATCACCCTCTCGGGCTTCGAGGGCGGCACCGGCGCCGCCCGCCAGCACGCCCTGCGCCACGTCGGCCTGCCCTCGGACATCGGCACCCGCGCCGTGCACCGGGCGCTGATGGAGGCCGGGCTGCGCAACCGGGTCGAGATCTGGGCCGACGGCGGCTACCGCACCGGCCACGACGTGGTCAAGCTGCACTGCCTCGGCGCCAACCGGGTCGGCTTCGGCACCCTGGCGATGGTCAGCCTCGGCTGCACGATCTGCCGCGGCTGCCAGCTCGACACCTGCCACGTCGGCATCGCCACCCAGATCGAGACGACCGAGCAGGCGCAGGAGCACGGGCTGAAGAAGTTCACCCCGCAGGAGGTCGACGCCGCGGCCGAGAGCTGCGCCCGCTTCTTCTCGGCGATGGGCGAGGAGGTCAAGCAGGTCGTCGCCTCGCTCGGCTACGACCGCGCCCAGGACCTGGTCGGCCGCTACGACCTGCTCGAGCAGGTCTCCCACCACGATCAGATCGACCTGGCGCCGCTGATCACGCCGCTGGAGGAGTTCCTCGACCTCGAGCCGATCGACCTGCCGGTGGCGGAGGGCGACCTGGCCGAGGAGCGGGCCGAGGCCGGCCTCGTCGTCGCCCGGCCGATCCGCATGGAGGCGAAGCAGGCCTCGGCGCAGATCGGCTCGCTTGCCGGCGAAGTCCGCTCGGGCAACACGGTGACCAGCCAGTTCCCGCGCGCCACCGACGCCAACGACCGCGTGCTCGGCACCGAGCTGTCGGGGGCGATCGCCCGCTCGCGGATCTTCGACGACGGCCCCGAGCCGGGCGAGGACGTGCTCGCCGACCTCGAGTTCAGCGGCGGCTCGGTCGCCGGCCAGGGGCTCGGCGCGTTCAACGCCTACGGCGTCTCGATCCGGGTCGAGGGCGGCGCCCAGGACGGCGTCGGCAAGACGATGCTCGGCGGGACCGTCGCCGTGCTCAAGGGCAAGGGGGCCAAGGGCCGGCGGCTCAACGGCTCGGTCGGCAAGTCGTTCGCCTACGGCGCCCAGCGCGGCCGCCTCTTCGTCCAGGGCTCGGCCGACTCGCGCTTCTGCATCCGCCTATCCGGCGCCGACGTCGTGCTCGGCGGCGAGCCCGAGGAGCCGATCGACGACAGCCGCGGCTGCGTCGTCGACCGCGCCAACGCCAAGGGCTTCGCCTTCGAGTACATGACCTCGGGCCGCGCCGTGGTGCTCGGCGACATCGGCCCCTGGGCCTGCGCCGGGATGACCGGCGGCCGCGTCTACGTGCGCCAGGGCGCCTTCGGCCTCGACCGCGAGGCGATCGAGGCGCGGCTGGGCGAGGGGGCGAAGGTGGAGCTGCGGGAGATCGACGACGAGGGCGAGCTCGACGTCGAAGACCTGCTCGGCCACTACGCCGACGAGCTGCGGGCGACCGGCCAGGACGAGGAGGCCGGGCGGATGGCCTCGCTCGCCTCCGGGGCGGCGGACAACTTCCTGATGATCGTCCCGCACAAGGTGCAGGCCGATCCCTCGATCTCGACCGAGTAGGCGCTACCGCGTCCGCGTCAGCAGGTCGGCGATCGCGCGGACCTCGCGCAGCAGTCCGTCGAGCATCTGCTCGGTGTTGACGTGGATGCGCCACTCGGCGTACTTGCGGTCCTGCTCGACCCGGTCGAGGCGGCGCTCGAGCTTGCCGACGCGCTTGTCCACGCGCTTCTCGACCTTGCCGACCCGCTTCTTGACGTAGTCGCGGGTCTCGCGCCGGAACTCGTCGCGGATCGCGTCGAGCTCGCGCCGCAGCGCCGAGCTCTCGCCGTCGGACTCGGCGAGCATCTCCTCGACGCCCTCGCGGACGCGCTCGATCTCCTCGTGCAGCCGCTGGCGCGCCTGCTCGGCGGCGAGGGAGGGATCCTGCGGGGAGTCCACGACGCGCACTCTACGCCCGCCGCAGGCCGGAAATTGCGCGCTTCAGCCTTCGAGCGCGATCAGGCGGTAGCGGCCGATCGCCAGCTCGTCGCCGTCGGCCAGCCGTTCCCACTCGACCAGCTCGCCGTTGACGAAGACGCCGTTGAGGCTGCGGTCGTCGAGCACGCGCAGCGGCTTGCCCGCTTCGGAGACGATCAGGGCGTGGCGGCGGGAGACGCTGGGGTCGTCGAGGCGGATGTCGGCGGTGACGCTGCGGCCGATCCGCGTCCAGCCCTCGCCGATCTCGAAGTCGAGCACCTCGCCCTCGTCGCTGCGGCAGACGAGGCGGCGGCTTCCCGCGGCGAGCTTCCCGCGCAGCTGCTCCAGCCAGCTCGCCGGCGGCGCCTGCGCCGCGAGCTCGAATTCGGCCGTGGCGCCGTGCTCCTGCATCGACTCGAAGATCGAGTCGAGCTGGAAGCGGGAGGAGCCGCAGCGCGGGCAGGCCGGCAGCGCGTCGTCCTCGTGCAGGGCGAGCTGCGAGCCGCACTCGACGCAGAAATAGGTGCCGGGACCGGGGAACGAGCCGGCGACGTGGTTATCGGGCGGGGAGGCGGGGGTGAGACTGGCGGTTATGGCTACTGCTCCTTTCCGGCACCTACCGCGATGGATAGTAACGCTGCGTACAAGCCGGGACATCGTGGTTTTCCCGCATCGATATACCCATAGAATCGCGATCCACGCATGGGGCCCGTCAGCGCTGAGATCGAGATCGACGCTCCCCGCGAGCGGGTCTTCGCGGCGATCGCCGACCTGGCGCGGCGGCCGTCCTTCACCGACGGCTTCCAGCACGGCTTCCGGCTGACGCGGATCGCGTCGAGCGGGGTCGGCGCCGGCGCCCGCTTCCGCACCGGCACCCGGCGGCGCTCGGTCTGGATGGACACGGCGATCGCCGAGCTGGACCCCCCTTACAAGCTGGTCGAGCGGGGGCGCGGCGGGCGCGCCAACCGCATCCCGGCGACCACAGTCTGGGAGCTGACCGGGGGCGGCGGCTCGCTGACCGCGGTGCGGGTCTCCCACTGGACCGAGCCGTCAAGCCCGCTCGACCGCGCCCTGGAGGCGCTCTCCGGCAGCGACGGAGCGGCCCGCCGCGGCTGGGGCGAGGCGCTGCGGCGGCTGCGCGAGGAGCTCGAGGGGGAGCGCCCCGCGCCGCCCCCGCTGGCCGTCGCCGGCGGCAACCCGCACCTCACCGGCATCCCGTAGTCCCGGTTAATAGACTCCGCGCCGCCGATGGCCCGCCACCGCCGATACGCCCTGCCGCTGCTGTTCGCGCTGCTGCTCGCCGCGACCGCCTTCGCGCTCTCGGCCTGCGGCTACTCGAGCGACTCCAAGGACGTCGCCGAGGGCGAGCCGGTGAAGCTCGGCGAGCTCCAGTACAACGTCGTCTTCTCCCGCTTCCTCAACCCGCACGACAACGAGGACTCCGCCTACCTGGTCGGCCAGCCCGAAGCGCCGCCCGGGCACAACTACTTCGGCATCTTCCTCGAAGTCCAGAACAAGAGCGAAGAGACGCAGACGCTGGCCGACTCCTTCACGATCACCGACGCCAGCCACCAGGTCTTCCAGGCGATCCCCAGCGAAAGCCTCTACGCCTTCCCGATGGGCGGCGAAGCCGAATCGCAGGAACAGATCCCGGTCGACGACTCGACCCCCCAGCAGGGGCCGATCGAGGGCTCGCTCGTCCTCTTCGAGCTGCCGGCCTCGGTTTCCGAGAACCGCCCGCTGACGCTCTCGATCGCCGGCCCCGACGGCCCGGCCAAGGTAACACTCGACCTGTAAGCCGCCCCCGGCTCAAAGGCCGGCGGAGAGGACTTCGGCGGCGATCGGGGCGGCCACTTCGCCGCCCGCCGCTTCGGCTTCGACCAGCAGGACGCCGACCGCAAGCCGCGCCTTTTCCGCCGGGGCGAAGGCGGTGAACCAGGCGTCCTTGATCTGCTGCGGTTCTTCTTCGCCTTCCGTCCCCGGCTTCGGCCCCAGCTCCGCCGTGCCGGTCTTGCCGGCGACCTGCGCCTGGGGGATCGCGGCGGCGGTGCCGGTCCCTTCGGCGACCACGCCGATCATCAGCTCGGTCAGCTCTGCGGCGACCTTCTTCGACATCACCCGCACCGGCTCGGCGCCGGGGCGAAGCTTCGAGTTGGCGACGACCGAGGTCGGCTCGCGCACGCCGCCGTTGCCGATCGCCTGCGAGACCGAGGCCATCTCCAGCGGGGTCGCCAGCACTTCCCCCTGGCCGATCGCGCTGACGCCGAGGTCGAGCTCGGTGCCGATCTGCTTCGGGATCGTCGACTCGGGCGGTTCGACCGCGGCGACGACGTCCGGCGCGTAGAGGGTCAGCGGGTGGTTGAAGCCGAAGCGTTCGGCGGTGGCGACGAGATCGTCGTTGCCGATCTTCGGCCCGAGCGGGACGAAGTCGGCGTTGCACGACTCGGCGAAGGCCTGGCGGAAGGTGCCGCCGCAGACCTCGCCGTTGGCGTTGCTGACGAAGCGGCCGCCGACGTTCACCCCGTCGGTCAGTTCGAATTCGTCGTCGAGCGAGACGACGCCCTTTTCCAGCGCCGCCGTGGTGGTGATCGTCTTGAAGGTCGAGCCGGGCGGCTGCGGCGCCGAGAAGGCCTGGCCGGCGAGGGCGCGGACGTCGCCGCTGCGCGCGTCGAGCACGGCGACGCCGCCGGCGCGGCCGGCCAGCCCGGTGACGGCGGCCTGCTGGAGCGCCGGGTCGATCGTCGTCTTCACCGGCGCGCCGGGCCGCGGTTCGGCCTGGGCGAGGACGCGCGCCGAGCCGCCCTTGTCGGCGACCGCCAGCAGCGAGCCGCCGGGCTTGCCGGCGAGCCGCCGGTTGAAGGCCTGCTCGAGGCCGCTGACGCCGACCGGCGTCCCCCCGGGGAAGCCCTGGCGCGCCAGCGCCGGCTGATCTTCTTCTTCGGCTTCGCCGACTTCGCCGCTGACGTCGATCGCGGCGCTGCCGAGCGGGTGTTCGCGGGCGTCGGCCGGGCCTTCGGCGAGCGGCGTCCCGTCGGCGGCGAGGATCGGCGCGCGCGGCGCCAGCTCGACCCGGTTCTCGAGGCGCTCGCCGGGCCGCAGGCCGGGGAAGACGAGGTTCGGTTCCCAGGCGATGCCGCCTTCGGCGTAGGGGAGGTCGACGTCCTCGGCGACGTCGCCGAAGGCGACGGTGGCGGCTTGCACCGGCACCGGCACGACGGTCTCGCCTTCGCGGTCGGCCGGGTCGCCGGGCGAGCCGGGGTCGAGGCTGCGCAGCGTCGCCACCTCGGCGGCTTCGCGGTAGGCCTTGGCGAAATCGCCCTCGCTGGTCCGCCGGCGCGAGGCGTCGTTCAGCTCCCTGTACATCGCGGCGAAGTCCTTGCGCGCCCACGCTTCGGCGAAGCGCTGCGCGGCCCCCTTCGCGGGCGAGCCGGAGGAGCCGGCGGAGGCTCCGACGACGAAGGAGACGACGGCGATGACGGCGAGCGCAGCGAGGCGGCGCCGTCGCTGCACCGCGGTAGACGTAGGGTTCACTAGGGCGAAATTTAGTATGGAGAGGGGTCGGGTACTACTCCCCGCTCAACTTTTCCCGAAGACAGGCCGCGGCCGTCCGAGGTCGGTTTGGCCGGAAAAAGTACAAGCCGCGGGGAGCAGCACCCGACCCCTCCCTTGCTCACCCGGTGCAGGGGCCTGTGTCCACCGCGGTGGGGGCGGCTTCTTTTAGAGCTTGTGTGACTACGGGGTTTGGGATGGCGAAGCCGCCCTGGGGGCCGTCGGTGGTGGCGGCGAAGACGGTGGCCATCACCTCGCCGCGCGAGTCGACCAGCGGGCCGCCGGAGTTGCCGCTGCGCACGGCGCCGCGCAGGAAGGCGATCGAGCGGTGGAGCGGGCCGGCGCCGTAGGAGTCCTCGCTGATCACGGTGCTGGTGTCGCCGAGCCGGGCCGGGGTCGCCGTGAAGGGGCCGTTTTCGGGGTAGCCGAGGACGGCGCCCGCGGTGTCGGGCTGCGGGTCGGGGGCGATCTCGAGCGGGTCGAGCGGCGCCTGCACCCGCAGCAGCGCGAGGTCGTTGGAGGGGTCGTAGCGGACCGGCGTCGCGGTGAGCGAGGCGCCGTCGAGGGTCGTCACGGTCGTGTCTTCCTCGCCGGCGACGACGTGCGCGTTGGTGACGACGAGGCCGGGCGCCGCGACCCAGCCGGAGCCCTCGACGCCGAGGCCGCAGGCGGTGCCGAGCACGCGCACGACCGAGCCGCTCGCCGCGCGCACGCCGGGTTCGCCGGCGAGCGCCGGGTCGGGCGGGGAGAGCGGCGTCGTCGGCCCGACGATCGAGGGCGCCGGGTCGACCCGGTTGAGCGCGTTCAGCACCGGCCCCGTGGGCGGCAGCAGGTCGTTGAGGCGGCGCAGGATCAGCGAGCGCTGCACGTCGCCCCGCAGCTGGGTGGCGCCCGGGGCGTGCAGGGCGACCGCGCCGAACACCCAGATCAGCCCGAGCGCCACGGCCGCGATCAGCGCCGCGCCGCCGGCGCCGTCGGCGAGCCGCAGGGTGCGGCCGCGGATCACGCGCGCGCGCAGGCCGAGCGCCAGGCTCTCGACCGTCACCGCGACGACCGCGCCGACCAGCAGCGCCCCGACCGCCGCGAACAGCGGCGCGTAGGGCGAGCTCGCACCTTCGCTCAGCAGCAGCGGGCCGCCGCGGCTGCCGGCCGCGGCGCCGGCGGCGAAGCCGATCAGGGTGAGCAGGCCGACGATCAGCCCCTGCCGGTACCCCCACATCGCGAAGCCGACGGTGAAGGCGACGATCGCCCAGTCGAGAACGGTCACGGCTGAATACAAGCAGGCGCCCCCGCCGGCCCGTCACTTACGTTCAGTAAGCTGGATCGAAGTGGAGGCTCTGTCCGCCAAAGAGCAGCCCCCCGGCGTCTGTCCGCACTTCCACGACGCGATCGAGCTGATCGGCAAGCGGTGGACCGGCGCGATCGTCTTCGCCCTGACCGAGGGCCGGCTGCGCTTCGGTGAGCTGCGCGAGGCGGTGCCCGGCCTCTCGGACCGGCTGCTCTCCAGCCGGCTGCGCGAGCTGGAGCGCGAGGGCCTCGTCGTCCGCAGCGTCGAAGCGGGCTCGCCCGTGCGCGTCAGCTACTCGCTGACCGAGGCGGGGACGGAGCTGGGCCCCGCCATGGCCGAGCTCAAGGATTGGGCCCGCCGCTGGCGCTCCGGTTAGCCTCGCCCGCGCGGTCCGGAGCAGAGGCGGCCCAGAGCCGGGCAGCCGCGGCAGAGGTCCCAGTCGCGGCGCTCGGGCGGGGCGGCGGGGAACTCGCCGGCGCCGATGCGGCCGACGAGCGCGGCCAGCTCTTCGCGGCCCCGCTCGACCTCTCCGGCGTCGAGCAGGGCCAGCACCGGCTCTTCGGGGCGCTCGAGGAAGACGTAGGCGACCTCGACCCGCTCGGCGCCGCGCGCCTCGGCGACGGCGAGCGCGTAGACGGCGCGCTGGATCGCGTACTTGGCGGCGCGCTCGGCCGGCGCGGCGCCGCCGAGGCGGTCGGTCTTGTAGTCGACGACCAGCGGCGGCGCCCCCTCGCGCTCGACCAGCAGGTCGATCGAGCCGCGCAGCGTCGCGCCGCCGACGCCGAGCAGCAGCGGCGCCTCGGCCCGCACCGACGCGCCCGGCGCCCGCACCCGCTCGCGCAGCAGGGCGGAGCCGAGCCAGGCCCGCACCGGCGCCAGCAGCGACTCGGCGGCCTCGCCGCGGGCGCGCTCCTCGAGCTGCGCGGCCTCCGGCTCGCGCCAGCCGTTCGCCGCGCTCCACTCGAGCAGCTCGTGGACGGCCGCGCCCCGCTCCGCCGCCGCCTCCCGCCCGCCCCCGTCCGCCGCGTTCGCCTTTTGTCGGGTTGAGGTCGACAAAGGGCGAACGCGCTCGCCGAGGTCGAGGACTCGCTCGGTGTAGAAGCGGTACGGGCATTCCTCGTAGGCGGCCAGCGCGGTGTAGGAGAGGGGGCGGTTGGGGACGGCCGGCGGCCGGCGCTCGAGCAGGGGCGGGACGTCCTCGTCCGCCGCCGGCTCGGCGCCGGGGTCGCGCCGCGTCGCGGTCAGCTCGGCGGCGCGCTCGGCCGAGGGCAGGTTGACCCGCACGGCGATCCGCGAGGGCTCGAAGCTCGCCTCCAGCCCCTCGCGCGGCAGCGGCGGCGGGACCTCGATCGCCGAGTCGCGCTCGCGGTCGACCCCGAAGCCGACGAGGATCCGCTCGATCACCGGCGTGCCGGGGGCCGCGCCGTTCGCCGGCTTCGGCGCCGCGACGCCGCTGAGGATCAGCCGCTCGCGCGCCCGCGTCGCGGCGACGTGGAAGAGGCGCAGCTCCTCCGCCGCCTCGCGCTCCTGCGTCTCCTCGCAGAGCGCCCGGTGCGCGTAGAGGTCGATCGAGGACGCCCCGAGCCGGCGCAGCCGCAGGCCGACCCGCGGCCGCTCGCCCTCGTGGCCGAGGGTCAGCGCCGGCAGCCGCGTGCCGGCGAGCAGGCGGCGCGCGAGGCCGGGCACGGCGACGACGCCGAACTCCAGCCCCTTGGCGCTGTGCACGGTCATGATCCGCACCCCGTCGTGCCCCTCGACCGCGCTCGCCGCCTGCGCCTCGGCGTCGGCCTCGGCGCGGCCGTCGAGAAAGTCGAGCAGGCCGCGCAGGTCGCGCCCCTCGCGCGCCTCGAACGCTTCCGCCAGGCGCATCAGCTTGCGCACGTTGGCGAAGCGCGCCTCGCCCTGCGGCCGCGCCAGCACCGCCAGGTCGTAGCCGGTCTCGCCGATCGCGGCGTCGATCAGGCCGGCGAGCGAGAGGCGGCCGGCGCGGCGGCGCAGCTCGCCGAGCGTCGCGGCGAAGCGGCGCAGCAGCTCCAGCTCGGAGCCCGGGATCGCCTCCAGCCGCTCCGGCGCCTCCAGCTCGGCGCCGTCGTCGAGGCCGGCGGCCCGCGCCAGCGCCGGCCAGACGTGGCGCCGCCGTCCCGCCGCCGCGCGCAGCAGCCAGAGCGTGTCGGGGGCGGCCGCGCAGGCGGGAGAGGCGAGCGCGCCGAACAGCGCCTCGTCGTCGAGCGGGTTGGCGATCGCCGCCAGCAGCGCGCGCACGTCGGCGACCTGCTGCTGGGACCAGTAGCCGCGGCCGCCGATCGTGTAGGGGCGCAGGCCGGCGCGCTCGAGCGAGTCCTCATAGGCGTCGAGGTGGGTGAAGGCGCGCAGCAGGACGACCATCTCGCCGCGCTCGACGCCGCCCTCGTGCAGGCGGCGCAGCCGCTCGGCGAGGAAGCGCGCTTCGGCGAGCTGGGCCGGCGGCGTGACGGCGTCGGTCGCCGGCGCCAGGTCGATGCTCTCCTCCTCCCAGCCGTCGCGCGCGGTCAGCAGCAGCTCGACCGCCGGACCGTCGCCCGGCGGGGCAGGCGACGCCGGCGGGGCGCCGACGCGCAGCGGCTGGAAGCTCTCGCCGAGCAGCTTCTCGCCGATCGCGTCGACCGCGCCGATCACCTCCGGCCGCGAGCGGAAGTTGCCGCTCAGCGCCATCGCCACGGCGTCGCCGCTCGCCTCGGCGGCGCGCCGCTGCTCGCGGAAGACGTCGAGGTCGGCGTGGCGGAAGCCGTAGATCGACTGCAGCTCGTCGCCGACCGCCATCAGCTCGGTGCGCGGGCCGCGCAGCGCCTCGATCAGCCGCAGCTGCAGCCGGTTGGTGTCCTGGAACTCGTCGACCAGCAGGTGGCCGAAGCGGTCGCGGTAGGCGTCGCCGATCTCCTCGCGTTCGAGCAGGCGCGCGGCGCGCAGCTGCAGGTCCTCGAAGTCGAGCCCTTCGCGGCGCGCCTTGACCGCCTCGTAGCGGGCGTCGAACAGGGCCAGCAGCTCGGCCAGGTGACGGTAGGCGACGCCGCCCTCGCCCGCCTCGGCGGTGCGGGCGAGCGCCGCGTCGATCGCCTCGCGGTAGGCGGCCAGCGCCTTCGCCTTGCTGGCGGTGCGCAGCGAGTCGAGCAGGTCGAGGTCGGGCGCGGCGTCGTCCTCCAGCGCCGCCGAGCGCCCGCTCGAGCGGCTCGCGGTTGGCGTCGTCCGGCTTCAGCTCGGCAAGCGCCTCGGCCGCCGCCGCGGCCGCGTCCCGCAGCGCCGCCCCGACGTCAGGCTCGGGCGGCGCCGGCAGCCGCGGCCGCTCCTCGCCGCGGCTGCGCAGCTCGGCGTGGACGCCGGCGACGATCGCCCGCAGGCCGCCGACCTCGAAGGCGGCGACGGTGCGCTCGCGATCCTCTTCTCGCCGTCGGCGAGGAACTCCTCCAGCGCGTCGTCGAAGGCCTCGCGCGCCGCCCGCTCGGCCTCCGGCGCGTCGAGCACGCGGAAGCGGGGGTCGATCCCGGCGGCGACCGGGTGGCCGGCGAGCAGGCGGTTGCAGAAGCCGTGGATCGTGGTGATCCAGGCGCCGCCGAGGTCGGCGCCGAGCCGGGCGCGGATCCGCTCGCGCAGCTCGGCCGCCGCCCTGTCGGTGAACGTGATCGCCAGGATCGAGTCGGGCGAGAGGCCCTGCTCGCGGACGAGGCGGCAGTAGCGGTCGACCATCACCCCGGTCTTGCCGGTGCCGGCCCCGGCCTCGACCATCACGTCGTGCCCGGCCGCCTCGATCGCGGCGCGCTGCTCGGGCGTGGGGACGCGCGTTGCCGACTTTTCCCCATTCCAGTGTGTAGAAAGTCGGCAGCGCTCATCTGGGGCCCTCGTCCTCGGGCTCGACCGGCGCCCGGTCGCGGCGGCAGATCGGCGCGAACCCGCAGTAGGAGGGGCAGACGTCGTGGCCGCGCAGGCCGCGCGCGCGGGCCGGGGTCGCGGCGGACGTCGCCGCGGCGCATGCGGGCGACGATCTCGCCGGCGCGCCGGCGCGCGTCGGCCAGCATCTCCTCGAACTCCTCGCGGTCGAGCAGGTCGTTGCCGAAGAGGCGGTAGGGGGCGAGCGCCGCGGCGGCGTCCTCGCGCACTGCGCCGCGCGGCCGCCGCGCGTCGGCCGACGTCCCGCGCAGCGGGTGGTAGAGGCCGCCGGCCGCGTCGCCTCCCCAGTGCTCGGCGACCGCGACCAGGTAGAGCTGGAGCTGGAGCTTCGCCCGCTGCTCGAACTTGTCGAGCGCGGTGACGGCGGGGGAGAGCTTGTAGTCGAGCACCAGCGCCCGTCCGGCGGCGTCGCGGTCGACCCGGTCGATCGCGCCGTGCAGGCGCCAGCCGTCGATCTCCAGCGGCGGCCGCTCGGCCCCCTCGTCCTCGCCGAAGCGCGCCTCCAGCAGCCAGGGCTCGAAGCCGGCGCCCGCCCGCCCCGCCTCGTCGGCGAGGAAGCGGGCCAGCAGCCCCTCGACCCGGCGCACGATCGCCCGCTCGGCCGGGGGGTCGCCGAGGCTCGCGTTCGGCGGCCAACTCGGCGACCAGCTGCCGCCCGCGCGCCGTCCAGGCGGCGAGCGAGCCGGGGCGGGGGAGGGGGTCGCCGCCGGGCCGCTCCCTGTAGAGGGTCTCCAGCGCGCCATGCATCAGGCCGCCCTGCACGAGCGGGTCGGGCGCCGGGTCGAGCGGCTGCGGGTCGAGCTCGTGGGCGACGAACCAGCGGTAGGAGCAGACGTCGAAGCCCTCCAGCGTCGTGCCGCCGTAGGCGGGGACGGCGGCGAGCGCCGCGAGCACGTCGGGGTTGGCGAGCGGGCCGGGCGCGCGGCTCGCCGCCTCGGCGCCGCCGCGCCCGCTCCAGCCGCTCCGGCGAGGGGCGCAGGTTGCGCGGCAGGCGCACGCGGGTCAGGTCGCGGGCGATCGTCAGCTGCGCCTCGACCGGGTCCTCGCCGTCCTCGGGCGGCGGCGGGTCGAGCAGCCGGCGCAACTCGTCGAGGAAGGGCGAGCGCGCCTCGGCGGCGCCGTCTTCGTCGCTGTCGCGCCAGGAGAGGAAGAGGCGGCGGCGCGGCAGCGCCAGGCAGGCGCCGAAGAGGTAGCGCTCCTCCTCGTCGGGGTCGCGGCGCGGGTCGAGGCCGAGCTCGAGCCGCTGCGCCTCGGAGAGGAACGGGTCCTCGCCGCGGTCGCGGCGCGGGAACTCGCCGTCCTGCAGCGAGGCGACGAAGACGTGCTCGAAGCGCGAGGCGCGCAGCCGGTAGGGGCTGGCGATGCGGACGCGGCCCTCGACCGGGCCGCTCCAGGCGTCGAAGCGCAGCTCGCGCAGGGTCGCGATCAGGCCCGCGGCGGGCGGCGCCAGGCCGGGCGAGCTCGGCGAGCTCGGCGAGCGCCGTGGAGATCGCCGCGGCGGCGCGCAGCTCGAGTCCCTCGCCGGGCCGCGGCGCCGGGCCGTCGCCCTCGCCGCGCAGCGGCCGCGAGGCCATCGTCGGCGCCAGCCGGGCCAGCGCCGCCGCCAGCGCCGCCGGCCCCTCGGCGGCAGCCTCCCTGACCGCCAGCAGGTCGCCCGGCAGCCGCTCGTAGCGCTCCTCCCACAGCTCCGCCGCCGCCGCCGCGCCGCGCACGCGCCGCCGCCGCGCCGCCCGCTCGAACCAGTCGACCCGCTCGGGGGGGACGCCGGAGGGGCCGCGCAGGAAGCGCAGCAGGTCCGCCGCCCGGCCGGCGCCGAGCTCGGCCTCCAGCAGCGCGATCAGCGCCCCGCCGACCGCGGTGGAGGCGACCGGCACCTCGGCCTCCAGCGCCACCGCGATCCCGTAGGACTCGAGCACCTCGGCGAGCAGCGGCCCGCGCCGCGCCGGGTCGCGCAGCGCGATCGCGATCGCGGCGGGGTCGGCGCCGGCGCCGATCAGCTTCGCCGCCTCCGCCCCGACCGCCTCCGCCTCGCTGCGCTCGCCGGCCGAGCGCAGCAAGGTCAGCGCCTCGTTCGGAACGCGTCGATTGGCCGGCTCGGCGCGGCCGAGCTGGCGCTGCAGGTGGACGAGCAGCGGGTCGATGCCGAACGGCTCCGGCTCGGCCGGGCCGGCCAGCGCCTCGGACTCGTCGGCCAGCTCGGCCAGCGTCGCCATCAGCGTGCGGCGCGCGGTCAGCGCCGGGCTGCCCTGCTCGAAGGCGACGGCGACGGTGACCTCGGCCGCCTCGCTCAGCGCCGCCAGCAGCCGCCGCTGGTTGCCGGTCGGCTCGCCCGGCTCGTACAGGAAGACCGGTCGCCCGCGCCAGGCGGCGGGGTCCGCGCGCAGCGCCTCGATCGCCGCCGCGGCGAGCCCGTGCGCGTCGCCAGCCCCGAGCCGGTCGCGGACCTCGGCGTAGGCGGCGAAGAGCGCGGTCAGGTCGCCCAGGTAGGCGGAGGACTCGAGCGTCCGCGCGCCGGAGCCGAGCGCCGCCGGCTCCAGCCCGGCGGCCTGGAGCTCGCCGAGCAGCCGCTCGAAGGGGATCGCGAAGCCCGGCCGCGCGGCGGAGCGCCGCAGCGGGCCCAGCTCCTCGCGCCGCGCCGCGATCCCGGCCGAGACCGCGGCCAGCCGCTGGGCCGGCGTCAGCTCCAGCGCCGCCGCGGGCGCCCGGCAAGCCCGCGCCACCTCGCGGAACAGGTCGCCGAAGGTGAGGACCGAGCCGCCCAGCGCCGCGCCGGCGGCGCAGAGCAGCCGCTCGAAGCGGTAGACGTCGTCGCGCGTCGGCAGCACCAGCACCGGGTCGCGGTCGAGCGCCGCGCGGAACAGCGCGAGCACCCGGTCGGCGCGGCCGGAGTTGGGGGGTCCGTGGATCAGCTTCAGCGGCATCGCGGACGAACCAGCATAGGTCCGCCTCCGGCGCGCTCCGAACCGCCTCGGGAGGCCGCAAATGGCGCATTTCCACGCGCCGCTTTGCCGTCCACGCCCCGTTCTAGATTGGGACCCGCAAATGGCCCTCTGCTTCGTAGACCCAGCCGACGCGATCCGCGCGATCGCCGACTCGGTCGGCCGCGAGGCCCGCCGCCAGCTGCTCGGCGAGGCGGTCCGCGCCTGGGTCGACGAGATCCCCGACGACGAGCTCGAGGCCCACTACGCGAAAGCCCTCTCGGAGCTCGACGAGCACGACCTCTCGATGCTCGCCGCCTGGCACGGCTCGCTGGAGCTCGGCCAACCGGTCCCCAACCGCGACTTCCTGATGGGCGCCTTCGGCTCGCTCGGCGAGAACCGCCGCGAGGCGCTCAAGCTCGCCGCCGGCTTCCGCGGCGAGGAGGCCGTCGACGCCGGCGTCACCGAAGACGACGCGCTGGAGCTCGTCCTCGAGATGCTCTCCCGCCCCGCCTGATGGAGCTCGCCGTCGAGGCCGTCGATCTGTACGTGTGGGATAGAGCGGGTTCGGACAACTGAGGACCCTGCAAACCGGCGCTCTCGGGCCTCAGTCGTTCGGATCGGGTCACGCACTAACAGTGCGCTCCCCTCACCTCACTCCCTGCGTCCCCCGACCTGCTCGGTTTTCGGATCCTAGGGTTTCCCTTATCTGCGATTGCCTGGTCGTGTCTTGAAAGTGAATTGCCGTCATCCCGGCCTTTTCCGCTCCTTCGCAGTTGACCAGCACGTCGTCGACGAAGAGGCAGGACTCGGCGGGGAGGGAGATGCGCTCGAGGACGATCTCGTAGATCCTCGATTCGGGCTTGCGGCAGCCGACGAAGCCGGAGTCGACGACGGTCTCGAAGATCTCGTCGACCGGCAGCATCGAGCGCCACAGCGGCTCCCACTCGCGCACGTTGTTGGTCAGCATCGCCATCCGGTGGCCGGCGGCCTTCAGCTCGCGCATCAGCTCGATCATCGGCGGGTTGGGGTCGAGCGCCTCGAAGTAGATCTCGCGGAAGCGGTGCATCTCCGGCCGGTGGCCGAGCAGCGGCTCGAGCGCGTCGGTCAGCTGCGCGAGGAAGGCGGCCTCGCTGATCTCGCCGCGCTCCATCTCGAACAGCGGGTTCTCGCCCCGTTGGCCTCGGCCGCCGCCTGCATCCCCTTGCCGAGCGTTTCGGTGGTGATCCCGGTGCGGTCCTGGAAGGCCATGAAGGACTGGATCAGCGGCGTCGTCAGCACACCGCCGAAGTCGGAGACGATCGCCTCGATCCGGGCGGGCGCGTCAGCCATCGGCGCGCACCAGCTCGTAGTGGCCGAGGCCCTCGCGCCCCTCGAGCGCCCAGCGGAAGAAGGCGACCTCGGCGAGGCCCTCGGGCCGGCGCACCGCGGCGGCGCCGATCAGCGTTCCGGCGCCGCGCAGCGGCTGCCCGTCCTCGCCGTCGGTCCACAGCTCCAGCGTCGCTCGCCGCTGCACGCCGTCGGGGCCGTACTCGGTCGAGAGCAGCGCCTCGCTGACCTCGGTCGCCGTTCCCGGGGTTGCAGAGCACCGCGCTGACCCGCTCCTCGCCGTGCCCGCCGGCCTCCGCCGGCCGCTCCGCGCTCAGCGCCAGCAGCCCCCCGTCGGAGAAGACGACCCCGATCGACCGCCGCACGACTGCGCCCATCTCGCTCATAGGAGATCCTCCCCCCGTTCTTTCTGAGATCTGGATGAGGCCGACCGAAGGGAGGCCGACTCAGGATCCTGGGAAGCAAAGAGAGCCGACCCCCGCCGGGAGAGCGCCACGTTCGCTTGCCGCATAGACGGCCCGCATGAGACCAGCGCCTCCCGGCGGTGCGAGGCGCCTGAAGCGCCAACAGGACGTGGTGCCCGAGAGCACCGCCCTATGAGCATGCGCAACGGCTCCTCGTGGCCGGCAGTCAGCCGAGATGAATCGACCGAGGAGGAAGCATGGCAGGAACGAGGACGGCGGGAATCGACTGGGCCAGCGAGGCCCACGAGGTGTGCGTCAGCCAGGAGGGCGCGGCGATCCAGCGCTTCGCCGTCACCCACGACGAGCGCGGAATCAGCGAGCTCACCCGCCGACTCGCGCGGGCAGGGGTCGCGCGGGTGGCGATCGAGCGCCCCGACGGCATCCTGGTCGAGCGCCTGCTGGACGCGGGCCTCGAGGTGTTCGCGATCCACCCCAATCAGGTCAAAGCCGCCCGGCCGCGATTCGCGGTCGCTCACGGCAAGTCCGACCGCTTCGACGCCTACGTGCTCGCCGAGCTGGCCCGCACCGACGCCCACCGCTTCCGGGCGCTCGTCCCCGACAGCGACAAGACGAAGGCGCTCAGGACGCTGACGCGGGCGCGGGAGGACCTGGTCGGGGTCCGGGTGGAGCTCGCCAACCAGCTGCGCGCTCAGCTGCAGGCCTTTTGGCCCGGGGCGCTGATCTTCAGCGAGGTCGACAGTCCGATCTCGCTTGCCTTCCTCGAGCGCTACCCAACCCCTGAGAGCGCCAAGGCGCTGGGTCCGGGGCGCATGGGCGCCTTCCTCAAGCGACAGGGCTATAGCGGCCGCACCGACCCCGCCGAGCTGGTGGCGCGGATGCGCTCCGCGGCGCAGGGGACCGCGGGAGCGGCGGAGACCGAGGCGCGGAGCGCCGTCGTGGCGGGCCTGCTCGCCTCGCTTGGGCCGATCGTCGCGAAGATCTCGGCGCTCGATGCCCGCATTCGCGAGGCGCTCGCGACGCATCCCGACGCGGCGGTCTTCCGGCCGCTGTTTCGCGATCCCAAGACGACGATCTGCCCGGCGACCCTGATCGCCGAGTTGGGCGACTGTCGTGGGCGCTATCCCACCGAGGCCGCCCTGGCCGCCGACGCCGGCATGAGCCCCGTCGCCTTGGAGTCGGGCAAGCTGCGCGTCGCGACCTTCAGGCGGGCCTGCGACAAGCGCCTTCGCCTCGCCGTCGCGACCCTTGCCGACTCGACCCGGCACTGGCACCCGTGGGCCAGAGAGGTCTATCGAAGGGCTCGCGCCAGAGGACAGGACCACCCCCACGCGATCCGCACTCTCGGCCGGGCCTGGATTCGCGTTCTGTGGCGCTGCTGGCGCGACGGCGTCCCCTATGACTCCGCTCTCCACGGCAATTCCAACCGGCTTCAACCAGCGGGGGGTTGACACAGGGCGTCTCATGCCGCAAGCCTATGTTCTAGACACCGTTTCCGACTTTGACCACCCCAGGGTGTGGACAAAGTCGAAAACGCCTCGTCGCTACCATGGGCGGATGCCCGAGAACCAGACCGACACGCTGACCGAAGACGACGTGCTGGAGGCGCTGGAGGAGGTGATCGACCCCGAGCTGGGGCTCGACTTCGTCTCGCTCGGCCTCGTCTACGACGTCGAGATCGAGAACGGCGCGGAGAGTGACGCGGGCGCTTCGGCGGACGCCGACGTCTACGTCACCTTCACCCTGACGACCCCGGCCTGCCCGATCGGCCCCCAGGTCTCCGAGCAGATGAAGGAGTTCGTAGGCGACCTCCCCGGCGTAAGCGCCGTCCACCCGAAGATGGTCTTCGACCCCCCCTGGTCCCCGGAGATGATGACCGAGGACGCCAAGTTCGCACTCGGCTTCTAGCCAGGGATTGCGGGGTCATAGGGGGTCAATGGGGGTCGATTCTGTCCCCATCCCGTCCCCACGGCTGTCCCCACGGATCATTCTCCATGAATGCCCAGTGGCTTCATCGACCGCATGGGCTTCCCCCTGACGGGGGGTAGCCTCGGTTTCAAGCGCGACCTGGGCCCGATCGCCGGTTCCGGCACCCTCCAAAAGTTCGTTTGGGGGGTCTGAGCCAGAGCCATTTCGTTGATCTGGCTCAAGCCGTAGGGCGGAAATTCCGTCCGACTGCCCTATCATCGTTTGGACCATGAACAGCGTTCTCACGACGGATGCAGGCACGAAGGTCTACGAGCCCTCGGCGAAGGAGTATGCCGAGTACTTGGAGGAGCGCGCTCAAGCGCTCTCTGGTATGTCCGTCGCTGAGTTCAAGAGCGCGTACGAGGATCACGACCTCGACGACGCCGATCCTGGCGTGAGCGAGCTGGTCGGCCTCCTGCGGATCGGTCAGAACGGTCGCCTCTAGCAGCGGCAGCGCAGCGCAGGGGTTCACGGACCACCTCAACCGCGTCCTCAACACGACGCTCACCGAGTCGCGCCTTTCCCTGATCGAGATACCGGGGGAGACAGATCTCTTCCTCGTCAAGCGTTTGGAGGGAGGCGACGATCCGCCTCTGGAACTGCCCGGAACATCGCGGACCTTGTTTGCGCAGCAGGTGGTCCGGGTCGTGGACGATCCGGACGGGGGCAAGCACTGCCAGACCGTGTCCTATCGCTACCGGCTCCAAGCCGACGATTCGCCGGGGTCGACTCTCATCCGGTGGGAGTACGACCGCGATCCGCCAAGGCCGGACTACGGGTATCCGCCGGCCCACGTTCACTTCCATGGCCGCCTCGCTGGCGAGGAGGTCGGGGCCTGCACGTTCCGACCGGCCGCGTCCCGCTGGAGTACGTCGCCTGGCACCTGATCGCGGAGTGGGGGACGATCCCGCTGACCGACGAATGGAAAGCCATCCTGGAGGCATCCATCGAAGGGTTCCGAGAGCGCCGCACCGCCCATTGACGCCGCGCCGCAGCAGCGCGGCCACGTTTGCTGAGCCGGCTTCATCCCCATAGCTGTCCCCACGACGATCAGAAAGCGTCAATTTGCAGGGACGTTTGGTCTCGCCTCCCGCGTGATGATGTCCGAGGACGCCAAGTTCGCATTGGGGTTCTGAGGACCCGCCACGGCGCCCTGCGCGCACGTCTGGCGGCGGCGGAGCTGCGCGGTGCGGCGTCCTCAGTCGCCTGAATAGCGCTGCTATTCAGGCTCCCTGCGTCCTTGCCCCGCTTGCTCCGGCGCCCGCCAGCCGCACACGCATGACCCCGCGCCAGGCCCTCAGAACCCTCGGGTCGAGGAAATCACGATGCGCCTCGACAAAAACCCGTACAGCAGGCGCCTCGCGATCGCGCGGGTCGGCGGGGCGAGCAGGAGCAGGCCGACGGCGTCGGTGATGAAGCCTGGGGTGAGCAGGAGCACGCCGCCGATCGTGATCAGCAGGCCGTCGGCCACCTCGCGGCCGGGGAAGCGGTGCTCGGCGAGGGCGCGGTTGAAGCGCCGCCAGGCGCCGCGGCCCTGGTGGCGCAGCAGCGTCGCCCCGAGCAGCGACATCCCGAACAGCAGGGCGATCGTCGGCAGGACGCCGATCAGGCCGCCGACTTCGACGATCACCCACAGCTCGAGGATCGGCACAGCGATGAACAGAGCGATCAGGAGGAGGAGCACGATTCCAGCCTAGCCCGGTCGCTGTTTGTGGCGCATAGCGCAACAAAAGGCGAACGCGCGGCGAATTTCAGGCCGTGGTTGCGGCGGCGGCCGCCTGCTCCAGCTCGGCCAGCGACTCGTCGATGCCGGCGGCGACTATCTCGACGTCCTCCATCGAGTCGTAGTCGGCGAGCAGGCCGAAGCAGACGCGGCCGTTGTAGCTCATGATCGCCACCGCCATCGCGTGGTTCTGCGGCAGGAAGGCGACCGGGAAGATCTCCTCCAATTGGCGCCCCAGCACGTAGAGCGGGAACTGCGGCCCGGGCACGTTGGTGACGATCAGGTTGAAGAGCCGGGTCGAGAAGTTGATCCGCGCCGCCTGCGCCAGCAGCGTCGGCGGGGCGAAGTCGTTGAAGCGCGAGATCACTTCCGCGCCCAGCGCCTGCTTGGAGCGCTTCAGCCCCTCCATCTGCTCGCTGACCACGCGCAGGCGCCGCGCCGGGTCCTCGACGTAGACCGGCAGCGGCCCGCGCATCGCCGCCAGCTTGTTGCCCAGCTCGCCGCGCTCGTCGGCGGCGCGGATCGAGACCGGCACCAGCGCCCGCAGCTCCAGCCCCTCGGTGCGCAGGCCGCGCGCGTGCAGCCACTTGCGCAGCGCGCCCGGTGACGACCGCCAGCACGACGTCGTTCACGGTCCCCCCGAGCGCGTCCTTGATCCGCTTGAAGGTCGCCAGCTCCGAGCGCGACCAGGCGAAGCGCCGGTGCGGGCCGATCTCGCGGTTCAGCGGCACGTCAGGCGCCGGGTCGGCGAACGCGCCGGCCACCTCGCCGACGCCCTCCAGCGCCTCGACCGCGCGCTTCGCCGCGCTCTCCGGGTGGCGCACCGCCCCAAGCGCCCGCTCGGCCAGCTTCAGCGGCGCCGCCGCCAGCTCGGTCGCGCCGCGCGTCAGCAGCTCGGTCGTGCTCGGCGCCGCGTGCGGCTGCCAGCCGTCCTCGGCCGGCGCCGGCTCGGGGATCGGCTCGAGGTCGAAGAGCACCGTCCCGATGTCGACCCCGGCGATCCCGTCGACCGCGGCGTGGTGCGTCTTGGTCAGCAGCGCGAAGCGGTCGCGCTCCAGCCCCTGCACCAGCCACATCTCCCACAGCGGCTTGGAGCGGTCGAGCTGCTGGGAGAAGACGCGCGCCGTCAGCAGCTTCAGCTGCTCCTCGCCGCCCGGGTCCGGCAGCGCCGTGTGGCGGATGTGGTAGCTGAGGTTGAAGTTGACGTCGTCGGCCCACAGCGGCCGCCCCGCCTCCAGCGGCGGCACGACCAGGCGCTGGCGGAAGCGCGGCACCTGGTCCAGCTTGCCGCGCACGTGCTCGACCAGGTCGACGTAGCGCGGCGGCGGCCCCTCGAAGATCAGCACGCCGCCGATGTGCATGTGGCTCGCCGAGGTCTCGTTGGTGAGGAACGAGGCGTCGGTCGAGCTGAGGCGTTCCAGGCGGTCTCCGTTGCTGGTCATCCTGCAAGGCTAGCTCCCCGGTACCCTCACGGGTATGCCTGCAAGCCGAGCCGCAGCCCCGAAGCGCGTCCTGCTCGCCGCCCCGCGCGGCTACTGCGCGGGCGTCGACCGCGCCGTGCAGGCGGTCGAGCGCGCGCTGGAGCGCTACGGCGCGCCCGTCTACGTGCGCAAGGAGATCGTCCACAACAAGCACGTCGTGCAGGAGCTCTCCGAGCGCGGCGCGATCTTCGTCGAGCAGGAGACCGAGGTGCCCGAGGGCGAGATGGTCGTCTTCTCCGCTCACGGCGTCGCCCCGGCGGTGCACGAGAACGCCGCCGCCCGCGGCCTGCGCACGATCGACGCCACCTGCCCGCTGGTCACCAAGGTGCACGTCTCGGCGCGCCGCTTCGCCGCTGACGGCTACACGATCATCATGGTCGGCCACCAGGGCCACGAGGAGGTCGAAGGCACGACCGGGGAGGCGCCCGACAGCATCGTCCTGATCGAAACCGCGGACGAGGTCGCCGAGCTCGAGGTCCCCGACCCGAGCAAGGTCGCCTTCATCACCCAGACGACGCTCTCGGTCGACGAGACGGCGGAGGTGATCGCCGCCCTGCGCGCCAAGTTCCCCGGCATCGTCAGCAGCAAGTCAGACGACATCTGCTACGCGACGACCAACCGCCAGATCGCCGTCAAGCAGCTTGCCGCCGAGTGCGACCTGGTGTTGGTGATCGGCTCGACCAACTCCTCCAACTCCAACCGCCTGGTCGAGGTGGCGCGCGAACACGGCGCCGAATCGCACCTGATCGACTTCCACCACCAGGTGCGCGAGGAGTGGCTCGAGGGGGTCGAGACCGTCGGCATCACCTCCGGCGCCAGCGCCCCCGAGGAGCTGGTCGAGAACCTCGTCGCCCTGTTCCGCGAGCGGGGGTGCGAGGACGTCTCCGAGCTGCGCACGGTGGACGAGGACGTGCGCTTCATGCTGCCGAAGGAGATTCGGGAGGTTGCTCCGGCCTAGGGGGGGTCGCGGCGGCGCGTGAGGCGACGGGGTGCTGCCCCCGGCTCAACTTTTTCGTGGGGCGGGGTTGGGCTGTCGCCCGGAGGTGAGCGCCGAAAAAGTACAAGCCGCCGGGGGCAGCACCCCGCCACCTCACTCAGGGGACTCCCGCGGAGAAGCTGACTGACCAGATTCTTAGGCCGGAGGTGGGGTGGATCGTTAGCTGGTGTTGCTCGTGGCGGGGGTGTTCCGTCAGCGTGTACAGGGCTGGGGCCTCGATGGTGATCGGTGGGAGCTCGGTGCCGTCCAGGGTGATGTGGAGCTGGCCGGTGCCCTCGACCGTCGCGTGGGCGCCGCCCGCTTCGTAGGGGACCTCCAGCTCGTCGTCCTCCCAGGGCTGCTCCCAGGACCCGCCGGGGAAGAGCTCCGGGGTGGGGGGCATTACCTTGGCGCCGGGGGGGTCGGTGGGGCGTAGGGGGGTCATCGGGTCGGGGAGGGACTGGAGGGCGTCCTGCTCTCGCAACTCCTCTTGGATCGCCTCCTCGGTCGCCTCGTATTCGCCCTCGCCGAAGTGGAACCAGGCGAGCGCGCCGCCCAGCTTCCAGAGGAAGAGGCTGGGCCATCCCTCGCAGCCGTAGGCGTGCCAGAGGCGCCGGTCGGCGTCGATCGCGACCGGAAACTCGACCCCGAGGCGCTCCAGCCCCGCCGCCACGGCATCGGGATCGGCGCCGAAGGGGAAGCGCGGCGCCTGCACGCCGATCGTCGTCAGCCCGGCGCCCGCGTAGCGGCGCGCCCACTCGCCCACGTAGGGCAGCGTCCGCACGCCGTTCAGCTGCGCGAAGTCGAAGAAGTGGACGAGCACCGGCCCGCCCGCCGTCGCCACCGGCATCGAGCGCGGCGCCTCGCCGACCCAATCGATCCCCTCCGGCAAGTCCGGCGCCGCGATGTTCTCCCGCCCAGGTCTCATCGGGTCGCCAAATTAGCGAGCATCACGATCTGATTCTCTGCGAGCGGCGTCGATATGGCGCATAGACGCCACCCCCGGACGCGAAGCGGAGGAGGTGGCGTTTTATAAAATCTGGCGCAGGCGAGACTCCAGCGCGGCCGAGATCTCGTCTCGCACCGGGCCCTCGGCCAGCCGCTCGACCAGCGACTCGAGGAAGCCCTCGATGATCAGCTGCTTGGCCGCCGCCGGGCCGAGCCCGCGCGAGGTCAGGTAGAAGAGCTGCTCGCGATCGACCTGGGCGATCGCCGCGGCGTGGGTGCAGCGCACGTCGTCGGCCTCGATCTCCAGGCCGGGGATCGCGTCCGCGTGCGCGTCGGGGGAGAGCAGCAGGTTGCGGCTCTCCTGGAAGGCGTCTGTCCCCTGGGCGCCCGGGTCGACCCGGATCATCCCCGCCAGACCGCCGTCGCCCCGGCCGCGAGCACGCCGCGGAAGGCCAGGTCGGAGCGCGTGTTCGGCGCCGCGTGCTCCTGCAGGGTGTCGAAGTCGAGGTGCTGGCCCGGGCCGCCGGCGTAGCCCCCGGTCACCCGCGCTTCGGAGCCGGCCCCGGCGAGGTTGGTCTCCATCCGCACCTTGCCGTTGCCCGAGCCGAAGCCGAGCGCCGTCCAGTCGAGCCGGCCGTCGCGCTCGACCCGAGCCCGCTGGCTGGAGAAGATCCAGGCGCGCTCGGAGACGTCCTGGGTGGAGACGTAGCGCAGGGTCGCCGCCTGGCCGACATACAGCTCGACCACCGAGTTGAGCAGCGCGTCGGTCGCGTCGCCGGCCGAGGAGCTGTGCTCCCAGACCTCCGCCTCGGCGCCCTCCTCGAGCACGACCAGCGTGCGCCAGTAGACGACGGCGCCGTCGGCGTCGAGCGGCAGCTCGACCCTGATCGGCTCGGCGAGCCTCACCCCGGCCGGGACGTGGATCAGCACGCCGTCGCGCCAGCCCGCGTCGTTGCGGGCGACGAAGGGATCGTCGCCCGGCACCAGCGCACCCAGCCGGTCGGCGACCAGCGCCGGGTGCGACTCGACCGCCTCGGCCAGCGGCACCACCGTCGCCCCCGCGGCCGCGCCCAGCCTCGCGCCGGCCGGGGCCGGCTCGTACGCCTCGAGGTCGAGCGCGGAGAGGTCGGTGAATTCCCACCCCTTCGCCTTCTGGTCGGGAAGTGGTGGAAGGACAGACGTGGTCATTGATTGCCTTTCGAGCGGGTGACTCTGGCGAGGTCGGGAATGTGCCTGGCAAGGACTGGGCCGGGGGACAGTGCTCTGCACGGCCCCCGGCCACGGACGCAGCCAGGGGCATTCCCGGGCCGCCAGATCACCCGATCGAGCCCTCCATCTGAAGCTCGATCAGCCGGTTGAGCTCGACCGCGTACTCCATCGGCAGCTCCTTGGTCACCGGCTCGATGAACCCGTTGACGATCATCTTCGAGGCCTCCTCCTCGTCGAGCCCGTGGCTCTGCAGGTAGAAGACCTGCTCGTCGCCGATCTTCGAGACCGTCGCCTCGTGGCCGACGTCGGCGTCGTTCTCGCCGATCCGGATCGTCGGATAGGTGTCCGAGCGCGAGTCCTCGTCGAGCAGCAGCGCGTCGCAGACGACCTTGGAGCGCGATTCGCTCGCCCCGTCGGCGACCTCGAGCAGGCCGCGGTAGGTGCTGCGCCCGCCGTCCTTGGAGATCGACTTGGAGAAGATCGAGGAGGATGTGCGCGGCGCCGCGTGGATGATCTTGCCGCCGGCGTCCTGGTGCTGGCCCTCCCCGGCGAAGGCGATCGAGAGGATCTCGCCGTGGGCTTCGGGGCCGAGCAGGTAGATCGACGGGTACTTCATCGTCAGCTTCGAGCCGAGGTTGCAGTCGACCCACTCCATCGTCGCCTTCTCCTGCGCGATGGCGCGCTTGGTGACCAGGTTGTAGACGTTCTGCGACCAGTTTTGCACGGTCGTGTAGCGGACCCGCGAGCTCGGCTTGGCGACGATCTCGACCACCGCGGAGTGCAGCGAGTCGGTCGAGTAGACCGGCGCCGTGCAGCCCTCGATGTAGTGGACGTCGGCGCCCTCCTCGCAGATGATCAGCGTGCGCTCGAACTGTCCCATGTTCTCGGTGTTGATCCGGAAGTAGGCCTGCAGCGGCATCTCCACCTTCACCCCGGCGGGGACGTAGACGAAGGAGCCGCCCGACCAGACCGCCGAGTTGAGCGCCGCCAGTTTGTTGTCGTTGGGCGGGATCACGGTCGCCCAGTACTCGCGCACCAGCTCCTCATGCTCGCGCAGCGCCGTGTCCATGTCGGTGAAGATCACACCCTGGGCCTCGAGCTTCTCGTTGACCTGGTGGTAGACGACCTCGGACTCGTACTGGGCGCCGACCCCGGAGAGGAATTTGCGCTCCGCCTCGGGGATGCCGAGCCGGTCGAAGGTGTTCTTGATGTCGTCCGGGACTTCGCTCCAGTCGCGGCTGTTCTTGTCCGAGGCGCGGACGAAGTAGTGGATGTCGTCGAAGTCGATCTGGCCGAGGTTGCCGCCCCAGGTCGGCGTCGGCCGGCTTTCGAAGTGCTCCAGCGCCTTGAGCCGGAAGTCGCGCATCCACTGCGGCTCGTCCTTGTACTCGGAGATCGACTCGACCACCTCGCGTGTCAGCCCCTTGGGGGCTTTGTAGGCGTAGCCGGTCTCGGGGTCGTGGAAGCCGAACTTCTCCTTGTAGTCGGCGTTGATCCCCGCGAGCTCTCTTTTCTCCGCTACCGCCTCGGGCGTTGCCATGTGTCAGACCTCCAGGACGATGGTGTCGTCCACGACGGCCGTCGCGAACGTCCGCACCGGAGCATAGGCGGGAAGCGTCTTCGGCCTGCCGGTGCTCAGGTCGAAGAGCGAGCCGTGGCGGGGGCACTCGACCGTGCAGGCGGCCCGGTCGAACTCGCCCTCGGCGAGCGGCCCGTCGTCGTGCGAGCAGCGGTCCTCGATCGCGTAGATCGTCCCGTCGCAGTTGAAGACGCCGATCTTCAGCTCGCCGTGCTCGACCAGACGCATCGCGCCGTCGGGCAGTTCGCCGAGCGGGCAGACTTCGATCTGGGTTCCGGTGGTGTCGGGCATCGCTCCTCGGCGGCCTCCGCCGTGCTTAGTGCGGGTTGAGACTTAATCCTACTTCCGAGGTCGGATTTTAGCGAGACGGGCAGCCGGGAGCGCCGCTCGCGTATCCTGGCGCGACCCCCGCGACCCCCGACCCCGCTCCTCGCCGATCTCCGACCGCACCTTTCATTCAACTCCACGGTTCTGCCTGTCGACATGAACGCGGTCATGACTCGGACGCAAGCTGCGGCTACGCCGCTTCGCGCGGCATATGCGGCGCTTGCACTCGCCCTGCTGCTCGCGGCGCTGTCGGCGGCCGCGGCGGTCGGCGCCCCGCCCGCGGCCGCCGATGCGCCGCCCAAGCCGGTCCTGCTGCTGATCCACGGCGGCGGCTTCTTCGGCGGCGAACCCGCCTACATGGACTACGCCGCCGCGATCGCCGCCCAGGAGGCCGAGTTCGAAACTCTCCAACCGAGCTATCCGCTCGACGACCTGCCCGCCGCCTTCGCTGGGATCAAGAGCCTGGCGCTCATGCTGCGCCGCCAGGGCCACGAGGTCTTCGCCTACGGCGACTCGGCCGGCGCTGCGATTGCCGCCTGGCTCGCCTCGCGCGGCTACGTGCGCGCCGCGGCGGCCAAGTCGCCGCCGACCGCGCTGCGCGCCTGGCGCTCGCCCTACGCGCTGCGCTACGGGACCGACCCGCCCGGCGACGCCCACTCCTGGACCCACCTGCACGCCACCGAGGCGGACCTGCGCGCGTTCTCCTCCGCCGGCCGCCCGAGCCTGCGGCCGCTGCTGATCTTCCAGAGCTGCGAAGACCGGATCGTCCCCTGCGCGATGAACGTCGGCTTCGCCGCGCGCGACCCGCGCGTATCGCTGATCCGCATCTGGGGCGCGCACGCCGACCCCGCGGCCAAGGAATGGTCCTTCCGCCACGCCCTGCCGTGGCTCGCCGCCCACGTGACCGGCTGAGAGTCGCAGCACTGCCCCCCGTTATCGACTTTTTCCACCTTGGGGTGTGGAAAAAGTCGATAACGACGTTATGGACCGAGGTCGGCGGGCGCCTCGCCTGGATCGCCCTGTTCGCCTTCGTCCTCCCATTCGGCCGGCTTGCCGAGGCTGGCGCCCTTGACCGCCTTGAGGCCGAGCATCGCGCACTTCATCCGCGTCGCTGAGATCTCGATCCCGAGCAGGTCGAGCACCTCCTCTTTCGGGATCGCCAGCAGCTCCTCGCGCGTCTTGCCGAGCAGCTCGTCGGTCAGCAGCGAGGTGGCGGCGGTCGAGATCGCGCAGCCCTGCCCGTCGAAGGCGACCTCGGCGACCCGCCCCTCCTCGTCGAGCCGGATCGTCACGCGCTGCTCGTCGCCGCAGAACGGGTTGGTGTCCTCGAACTCGAGGTCGGGCTTCTCGACCCGGCCGAAGTTGTGCGGCCGCTTGTAGTGGTCGAGGATCTGCTCCCGATAGAGCTGATCCTCCATCAGAGGCCAAACACCCGTCGCGCGTCGTGGAGGCCCTCGATGAGGCGGTCTATCTCCTCCTCGGTCGTGTAGACGCCGAAGCTGGCGCGGGCGGTGGCGGAGACGCCGAGCCGTTCCATCAACGGCTGGGCGCAGTGGTGGCCGGCGCGCACGGCGACGCCGTGGCGGTCGAGGATCTCGGAGACGTCGTGAGCGTGGACGCCCGCCAGCTCGAAGGAGACGGGGCCGAGGCGCTCGGGACCGCGCGGCGGGCCGAAGACGCGCAGGCCAGGGACCTCGGCGAGCCGCTCCAGCGTGTAGTCGGCGATCTGGCGCTCGTGGTCGCGAACCGCCTCCATGCCGATCCCGTCGAGCCAGCGCAGGGCGGAGGCCATCCCGACCGCCTGGGCGATCGCCGGCGTGCCCGCCTCGAAGCGGGCCGGCGGGTCCGCGTACGTGGTCCCGCCCTTCGTCACCTTGCGGATCATCGAGCCGCCGCCGAGAAAGGGCGGGGTCGCGCGCAGCAGGTCGAGCCTCGCCCAGAGCGCGCCGATCCCCGTCGGCGCGTAGAGCTTGTGCCCGGTCAGCGCGTAGAAGTCGACCCCCAGCTCGCCGACGTCGAGCGGCAGCTTCGGCGCCGCCTGGGCGCCGTCGCAGAGCACCAGGGCCCCGGCCTCGTGCGCCAGCCGCGCCATCTCCGCCACCGGGTTCTCGGTCCCGAGGACGTTGGAGACGTGGGCGACCGCGACCAGCTTCGGCCCGCGCTCCAGCAGCGTGGCGTAGGCGGCCAGGTCGAGCGCGCCCTCGTCGTCCACCGGGACCCAGTCGATCTCCGCCCCGGCCCGCTCGGCCAGCTGCTGCCAGGGGACGATGTTCGAGTGGTGCTCCATCTCGGTCAGCACGATCCGGTCGCCGGCGCCGACGTTGGCGTCGCCCCAGGCTCGCGCGACCAGGTTGATCGCCTCGGTCGCGTTGCGGACGAAGATCGCCTCGCGCCGGTCGGCGGCGCCGAGGTGGTCGGCGACCGTCGCCCGCGCCCCCTCGTAGGCCGCCGTCGCCTCGGCCGAGAGCGTGTGCGAGCCTCGGTGGACGTTGGAGTGGTGCGCCCGCTCGTAGCGGTCGACCGCCTGGATCGAGGCGAGCACCCGCTGGGCGCTGGCGCCGCTGTCGAGGTAGGCGACCGGGCGCCCGTGGACCTCGCGCTCCAGGAAGGGAAAGGCGGCGCGGACCTTCTCGATCGGGAAGGTGTCCGCCGCGACGGTCACGCCGCCCTCAGCAGTGCTTCGCCCGACCTCCGGTCGCGAATCATCAGACCGTGACGCTCCCTCCGGCCGGGCTCGCGGCGACCTCCTCGCCGATCCAGCCGTAGCCCTTCTGCTCCAGCTGCTCGACCAGCTCCGGGCCGCCCTGCTTGACGATCCGGCCCTCGAACATCACGTGCACCGAGTCGGGCTTGACCATGTGCAGGATGCGCTGGTAGTGGGTGATGATCAGCACGCCCATGTCGGGGCCGGCGAACTCGGTTGACGCCCTCGGCGACGACCCGCAGCGCGTCGATGTCGAGCCCCGAGTCGGTCTCGTCGAGCACCGCGATCTCCGGCCGCAGCAGCGCCAGCTGCAGCAGCTCCATCCGCTTCTTCTCGCCGCCGGAGAAGCCGTCGTTGAGGTAGCGGCTGGAGAAGTCTTTGGGGATGTTCGCCAGCTCCATCGCCTCCTGGGCGACCTTGGCGAACTCTTTGATCTTGATCTCGCCCTCGCCGCGCGCTTCGCGCCGCGCGTTGAGGATCATCCGCAGGTACTTGCTGACCGAGACGCCGGGGATCGCCACCGGGTACTGGAAGGCCATGAACAGGCCGGCGCGCGAGCGCTCGTCGGGGTCGGCCTCGGTCATGTCCTCGCCCTTGAAGACGATCGAGCCCTCCGTCACCTCCAGCGAGGGGTGGCCCATGATCGCGTTCGCCAGGGTCGACTTGCCCGACCCGTTGGGTCCCATCAGCGCGTGCACGCGCCCCTTCTCGACGTCTAGGTCGAGCCCGCGCAGGATCTCCTTGCCCTCGGCGCTCACGTGCAGGTTGCGTATCTCCAGCTCAGCCAATTTCGCTCCGTTTCCAGGTTTTCTTTTTGATTAGACGGCGCCGCCGACCGGCGCCCTCTCGGCGTCGGCAGTGCCCGTTCCGCCGCCGGAGAACTCGACCAGCTCGGCCAGCGTCGTGCCGGCGAGCGCCTTGGTGACGCCGCCCTGGACCCGCGTCCACAGCAGCTTCGTCGCGCAGGCTCGGTCGCCGTCGCTCTCGTGCGAGCAGAGCACCTTGCCCTCGGGAGTCTCGTGGAAGCACTCCATCGGCGCGATCTGCCCTTCCAGCGCCTCGACCACCTGGTCGAGCGTGATCGCCTCGGCCGGCAGGGCCAGACGGTAGCCGCCGTGGGCGCCGCGGGTCGAGCTGACCAGCCCGGCGTTGCGCAGCTTCGCAACGAGGTGCTCGAGGTAGGAGAGCGGCAGCCGCTCCGCCTCGGCGACGGCGCTGAGCGAGACCGGGGAGGAGCCCGGCTGGCGGCCGAGCTCGACCATCAGGCGGACCCCGTACTCGGCTTTGGTCGAGAACAGCATCGACCTAAATCCTACTGTAGGGGTCGGTTATGGGGCTGCGTCATAATCCGGGCACACGTCTACCTAGGAGCTGAGCCGCATGACCACGACCAAGCAATCCACCTGGGGCGCCACCCTGCGGACGACGATCCTGCTGGCGACCCTGTCCGGGCTGCTGGTCGTCATCGGCGCGCTGATCGGCGGCGCTCAGACGGCGGGCCTGTTCCTGATCATCGCCCTGGCGATCAACTTCTTCTCCTACTTCTTCAGCGACAAGATGGCGCTGGCGATGGCGCGCGCCAAGCCGATCGAGGAGTCCGAAGAGCCGCGCCTCTACCAGATCGTGCGCGAACTGACGACCCGCGCCGGCCTGCCGATGCCGCGCCTCTACATGATCCCGCAGGAACAGCCCAACGCCTTCGCCACCGGCCGCAACCCCGACCACGCCGCGGTCGCCGTCACCCAGGGGATCATGAAGCTGCTCTCCGAGGACGAGCTGCGCGGCGTGCTCGCCCACGAGCTCGCCCACGTCCAGCACCGCGACATCCTGATCCAGTCGGTCGCCTCGGCGATCGGCGCCGCGATCACCTACCTCGCCTACATGCTGATGTGGTTCGGCGGCGACGACAACAACTCGCCGCTCAGCCTCGCCGCCTCGCTGGCGCTGGTCCTGCTGGCGCCGCTCGCGGCGACGATCATCCAGCTCTCGATCTCGCGCCAGCGCGAGTACGCGGCCGACGCCGGCGGCGCCCAGATCTGCGGCAACCCCGAGTCGCTGGCCAGCGCCCTGCTGCGGCTCGAGCAGGGGGCGGAAGCGATGCCGATGCAGGTCAACCAGGCGGCCGAGCCGCTCTACATCGTCAGGCCCTTCAAGGGCAAGGGCATCGCCGGCCTCTTCTCGACCCATCCGCCGATCGAGGAGCGCGTCAAGCGGCTCCGCCAGATGCGCCCGAGCCTCGGCTGACCCCCGCCCGCGTTCGCCCTTTGTCGACCTATGCGCCACAAACAGCGAACGCGCGGTGGGCGCGCCGGGAGGCCGCTATACTTTATGAAGTAAAAGCCGATCCGGATTTGGGGATTTTAGAATGGCACCGACGCAGATGAAGCAGCGAGTCGAGGAGATCGAGCCCTTCGAGGCCGCGCAGGAGATCGAGGGCGGCGACGTCGTCCTGATCGATACGCGCGAGCCGCACGAGTACCAGGAGGCGCACCTGGAGAACGGCAGGCTGGTGCCGCCCGGGCTGCTCGCCGACGAGATCGGCGAGGCCGCGCCCGACAAGGGCGCCCGCACGATCCTCTACTGCCGCAGCGGCAACCGCTCCTACGACGCAGCCGCGCAGCTGGAAGCGCTCGGCTACGAGGACGTCGCCTCGATGGCCGGCGGCATCCTCGCCTGGCAGGAGCAGGGGCTGCCGGTGGTCGCCGCCAGCGGGATGAGCGCCGAGCAGCGCGACCGCTACTCGCGCCACACGCTGCTGCCCGAGGTCGGGGTCGACGGCCAGCTGAAGATGCTGAACGCGAAGGTGCTGCTGCTCGGCGCCGGCGGGCTCGGCGCGCCGACCGCGCTCTACCTCGCGGCCGCCGGGATCGGCACGCTCGGCCTGGTCGACGACGACGTCGTCGACGCCTCCAACCTGCAGCGCCAGGTGATCCACAACACCGAGCGCATCGGCGTGCCGAAGACCGAGTCGGCGCGGCTGACGATCGAGGCGCTCAACCCCGACGTGAACGTGGTCGAGCACCGCGTCCGGCTCGACGCCTCGAACATCGTCGAGCTGCTCGGCGAGTACGACGTGATCGTCGACGGGGCCGACAACTTCCCCACCCGCTACCTGCTCAACGACGCCAGCGTGCGGCTGCGCAAGCCGGTCGTCTCGGCCTCGATCCTCAGCTTCGACGGCCAGATCTCGACCTTCGTCCCCTACGAGGGGCCCTGCTACCGCTGCCTCTACCCGACCCCGCCGCCGGCCGAGCTGGCGCCGAGCTGCTCGGCCAACGGCGTGCTCGGCGTGATGGCCGGGACGATGGGCCTGCTGCAGGCGAACGAGGTGCTGAAGCTGGTGCTGGGGATCGGCGAGCCGCTGATCGGCCGCCTGCTGCTGTTCGAGGCGCTGAGCACCAGGTTCACCGAGCTGAAGGTGCGCCGCGACCCCGAGTGCCCGATCTGCGGCGAGCACGCGGCGGAGATCGCCGACGAGGATTTGGGGAAATTTCCCGATTACGAGGCGTTCTGCGCCGGTTGATCAAACCGCCGCTTCCTCCTCTCAACTAGGATCGACCCCCGATGGCCACGGTTCGCATCCCCCCAGTCCTCCGCCAGCAGACGGGCGGCCAGACCGAGGTCGAGGCGGCCGGCGGCGACGTCGGCGAGGTTCTGCGCGCGCTGACCGCCGCCCACCCGGCGACCGAGGAGCAGCTCTTCGGCCCCGACGGCGACCTCAACCGCTACGTCAACGTCTACCTCAACGACGAGGACGTGCGCGTGCTCGACGGCCTGGAGACCTCCGTCGCCGACGGAGACACGGTCATCATCATGCCGGCCATGGCCGGCGGGGCGCGTTAGCAGTCGTATAGGCGACTAAAGCGCCCCGGCCCCACGAGTCCCTGGCTATACTTTCTGAAGTAATGGCGGAGGGACTACTCAGCCGGCCTTGCGGGGGGCGTTACCGCGACATCGTCGACTCGATCGGCAACACGCCGCTGGTCGAGCTGCCGAAGCTCTCGCCGAAGCCCGGCGTGCGCATCTTCGCCAAGCTCGAGGGGCGCAACCCGACCGGCTCGGTCAAGGACCGGGTCGCCAAGTCGATGATCGAGGCGGCCGAGGCCGAGGGCGCGATCGAGCCCGGCCAGACGATCCTCGAGCCGACCTCCGGCAACACCGGCATCTCGCTGGCGATGATCTGCCGCCGCAAGGGCTACGACCTGAAGGTCGTGATGCCCGACAACGTGACCAAGGAGCGCACCCAGCTGCTGGAGATGTACGGGGCGGAGATCGTCTACTCCGAGGGCGCAAAGGGCTCCAACGGCGCGGTCGAGGTGGCGCTGGAGATGGCCGAGGACTCGCGGTACTACATGCCCTACCAGTACGGCAACGAGGCCAACCCGAAAGCCCACTACGACGGCACCGCGGTCGAGATCCTCGAAGAGCTGGACGAGGTGACCGCATTCGTCGGCGGGCTCGGCACCGGCGGCACGCTGATGGGCAACGGGCGGCGGCTGAAGGAGCACGACCCGGGCACGCTGATCGTCGCCGCCGAGCCGATGCAGGGCGAGATGGTGCACGGCCTGCGCTCGCTCGACGACGGCTTCATCCCGCCGATCATCGACATCGACCTGCTCGACCGCAAGATCATGGTCTCCAACCGCGACGCGATCGTCTGGACGCGCAAGCTGCTCGACGAGGAGGGCGTCTTCGCCGGCGTCTCCTCCGGCGCGATCGCCCGCATCGCCGTGCGGATCGGCGAGGAGCTCGAGGGCGGCAACGTCGTCTTCCTGATCCCCGACGACGGCTGGAAGTACCTCTCCTCGGGCGTCTACACGCGGCCCATAGACGACATCGAGAACCTGGACTCCACCGTCTGGTGGTGATGAGGACGTGTGTGGCGCGGCGCATATCGGCGTCCTCGGTCGGTCGCCTCGGGTCACGCACTGCAGTGCGCTCCCCTCGGCGCCCTTCCCTGCGTCCTTGATCTGCTTGACCACACCCGCCCTCATCGGCGTTGTATGAAGATCCCGCAGAGTCTCGTCGACGAGATCGTCGCCCATGCGCGGGAGGACCTGCCGAACGAGTGCTGCGGGATGGTCGGCGGGGAGGACGGGGCTGCGCGGACGGTGCACCGGGCCGAGAACGCCGAGGCGAGCCCGCTGCGCTACTCGATCGACGCCAAGGAGCAGTTCCGGCTGATGCGGGAGATCGAAGAGGCGGGGGAGGAGCTGGTCGCGATCTACCACTCGCACACCAAGAGCGCCGCCTACCCCTCGCAGACCGACGTCAACCTCGCCGGCTGGCCGGAAGCCGTATACCTGATCGTCTCGCTGGCCGACCCCGAGGCGCCGGACCTGAAGGGGTTCTGGATCAAGGACGGGAGGATCGCCGATGCCGAGCTCGTCGTCGAGTAAGGGCGGCAGCGGCCGGCTGGTCAAGGTCGCCTACGCCCAGAACCAGGCGGAGGCGGAGATGATCCAGGGCCTGCTCTCCGAGCACGGCATCCCCAGCATGCTGAAGCGCGCCCCGGGCTTCGACGTCCCCGACTTCCTCGCCGCCGGCCCCCGCCAGATCCTCGTCTCCGAGGAGATCGCCACGCAGGCGCGCGAGGTGCTCGAGGGCACCCCGGGCGTCAGCTAACCCGGGCTCGGGCGGGCTATGGCTCGCAGGTAGTCGCGCCAGGCGCTCTCGATCTCGCCCAGGCGGGCCTCGAAGGCGGCTTCGAGGGTCGGATTGGCGCCGCCGGCGAGGATGTTCAGGGCGAGGCGCTCGCAGGCGTCGGGGCCGCGCTCGGTCTCCAGCAGGTCGAAGACGGTGCCGCCGAGGATCACCGCGTCGCGGCGCGAGGGGGGAAAGGAGGGGCGGCCGCTCTCGCGCAGGCGGCGGATCACCGCCGCCCGGTAGAGGCCCACCTGGCGGGCGAAGTACTGGGCGGCGCCCTCGACCAGCCAGGCCCAGCCGAGGTAGCGGAGGAAGCGGCGCGGCGTCCAGGAGGGGGGGAGGGTTGGGTTGTTGGCGGCGACCACGAGCTGGGCGTAGAGGCGCTCGGCCGTGCCGCGCAGCGCTTCGCGCGAGTCCTCGCCGCCGGCCCGTCGCTCCATGTGCGGATCGTTGAGCACGTGCAGCTCGGTCGCCATCGCCCAGCCGGCGAGGTAGCGCCGCCCGGCGGGCGCCGCCGACCAGCGCGCCGCCGGCAGGAAGGGATGGGCGAGCGCGAGCAGCGCCGGGTTGGTGTGGACGACGACGGTGACCTCGCCGGGCACCGACTCGAAGCGGTCCTCGAGCCGCAGCCGCAGTTCCTCCATCCGGTCCAGCGTCCGCTCCGCCGACGCCGCGTCGCCGCTGTCGTGGCGGGCCGTGAAGCTCAGCGAATGAGTCTCGACCCACGGCATGGGCCGAGCCTACAACCGGGGCTTAAACGAGGACCGGCTCGGAGGCCGTGCAAACCGAGCGGATCTCCGAGCGGGCGCGGTCGAACTCCTCGTCGGCCATCACCGGGGTGCCCTCGAAGGGCAGATCGCGGTCGATCTCGACCCAGGAGCGGCAGCCGTGGTACTCGTCGCGGACGCGCACGGTGACCGGCCGCGGGATGCGGTGCACCCGCAGCAGCAGGATGTGCAGCGGGTGGCGGCGCTTCCAGTTGAGCCGCTTCTCCGCGTAGTCCGGCGTCCACACGTAGTAGGGGGAGAGGTCGTCGACGATCCGCGGGTTGGTGACCGTCAGGTGGTCGGTCACCTCGGCCCAGCAGCGCAGCCGCACGCGGTCGGGCTGGGGGATGCCTCCGTCCTGGATCAGCGCGCCGGGCGGCGGCTCCTCGTCGGGCCAGACGCCCTCCTCGAGCGCGCGGCGCAGCTCCGGGTGGTGCGACTCGCGGACCAGGTTGTTGCGCTGGTGGTCGAAGGTCGGGTAGAGGAAGAAGCGCTCGTGCTCGAGCTCGAAGTGCCTGTTGTCCTCGCGGATGCCGCCCTTGCGCAGGGTCAGCAGCTGCTCGCCCTCGGCCAGCGCGCGCACCGTTACAGCCCATTCCTTTAAAGCGATCGGCATATGAAGTAGTCCTGCGAAGGCCGGGTGATTCCTCGACTGGCCTGGCGGCGCCACGGACCCCTGTCCTGGCGGCCTGTTCCGGCGGGAGCCCCGCCCAAGAGCGCGCATTCTAGACGAGGCGGCCCGAATCGCCAAATTAACGCACGATTTAGTGGCGCGATCGTCCAGTTTCCGGGGAAGCACGGCCGATTTACGGTGGCGCGGGGCCGTAGCCGCCGCCGCCCGGCGTCTCGATTCGCAGCCGCTGGCCCGGCTTCAGCTCGCCCTCGGCCTTGGCCGGCAGCCGCTCGCCGTCGAGGAAGTCGGCGCCCGGCGCGCCGTCGCCGCCGCCGTCGCGCCCGCGCGGCGGGTGCCGCCGCCGCTCGCCGATCAGCGTGTAGCGCATCGGCGCCAGCGCCTCGAGCTCGCGCACGATCCCGTCCCCGCCGGGATGGGCGCCGGCGCCGCCGCTGCCGCGCCGCAGCGCCAGCTCGCGCACGCGCAGCGGAAACTCGCTCTCCAGCGCCTCGACCGGCGTGTTCAGCGTGTTCGACATCGCGACGTGGATCGCGCTCGGCCCGGGCGCGTCCGGGCAGCCCCCCTGGCCGCCGCCGAGCGTCTCGTAGTAGGTCCAATCGCCGCCGGCGAGGGTCAGGTTGTTCATCGTTCCCTGCCCCTGGGCCGGGACGGGGCGCGCGCCGCCGAGCGCCGCGATCGTCAGGTCGGCGACGCGGCTCGAGGTCTCGACGTTGCCGGCGGCGACCGCGGCCGGGTATTCCGCGTTCAGCAGGCAGCCGCGCGGCGCGCGCACCTCGATCGGCCGGTAGGCGCCGGCGCAGGGCGGCGCGTCGGGGTCGGTAAGGACGCGGACGGCGAAGAAGGCGGCCGATTTGGTCACCGAGAGCGGGCAGTTGAGGTTGCCGTCGACCTGTGCGTCGGTGCCGGAGAAGTCAAGGATGAGCCGGTCGCCGTCGACCCGCGCCGTAAGCCGCAGCACGACATCGCGTGTTCGACTGTTCCTTTGCCCCGTATAGGAGGGCAAAGGAACAGCGGAAGAAGCGGGGGCGGGCTCCAGCGCGTCTCCCGCGCTGTAGACGCCGTCGGGGAGCGCCGCGAGGGCCGCGCGGGTGCGGCGCTCGGCGTAGGCGAGGATCTCCGCCATCCCGGCGCGCAGCTCTGCGAGCCCGTGCCGCGCGGCCAACTCGCCGAGCCGCAGCTCGCCCACCCGGTTCGCCGCCGCCTGCGCGCGCAGGTCGGCGAGCCGCTGGTGGGGCGAGCGCATCCGCGCCGCCAGCCGCTCCAGCACGTCGCCCCCGACCCGCGTCGGCGGGATCACCACGCCCTCTTCCTCCAGCGTGCGCGAGCGCGCCGGCATCCCCGCCGGGCTCGGCCCGCCGATGTCGGCGTGGTGGGCGCGGCAGGCGGCGAAGCCGAGCAGCCCGCCGGCGGCTAACACCGGCCGGATCAGCGTCACGTCGGGCAGGTGGGTGCCGCCGCGGTAGGGGTCGTTGAGGATCCATTCGCTCCCCGGCCTTTGCTCTTCGCCGAGCACTGCGGCGACCGCGTCGGGCATCGAGCCGAGGTGGACGGGGATGTGCTCGGCCTGCATCACCAGCTCGCCGGCGGCGTCGAAGAGCGCGGTCGAGCAGTCGCGGCGCTCCTTGATGTTGGCCGAGTAGGCGGAGCGGATCAGCGTCGCGCCCATCTCGTCGCAGGCGGCGCGCAGGCCGCCGATCGTCACCTGCAGGCTGACCGGGTCCATCCCGCTCTCGGTCACTCCGCTGTTCCTTTTCCTCGTATATCGGGGGAAAGGAACAGCGCGGCGATCGTGCCGGTGCCGTCCACCTCGGCGCGCCAGCCCGGCGGGACGACGAAGGTCGCCTCGGGCAGCTCGAAGACGACCGGGCCGGCGACGGCCAGGCCGGCCGGCGGCTCGCCGCGCAGGACCGGCGTCTCCACCCACTCCCCGTCGAAGCGGACCCGGCGGCCGAGCCGCTCCAGTCGCCCCTCCGGCGCCGCCGTCGGGCGCGGGCGCGGTCCCGGCGCGACCAGCGCCAGGCGGATGTGGACGAGGACGACCTCGCCGTCGGGGTCGCGGTGGCCGTAGTGGCGCTCGTGCTCGTCCTCGAAGCGGGCGGCGAGGTCGGCCGGGTCGGGTCGGGTCGTCCCCGACACCGGCAGCTCGAAGGCCTGGCCGGCGTAGCGCAGCTCGTAGACGACCTCCGGCTCGCCGGCGCCGCCGAGCCCGTCGCCCTCCAGCGAGGCGACCAGGTCCTCGACCTCGGCGACGATGCGCGCGGCGCTGAAGTTCGCGCCGCTCAGCATCACCGTGCGCGCCGTGTCGCGGCGGCGGTCCGAGGCGCAGAGGCCGAGCGCCGAGAGGACGCCGCCGGCGCGCGGGCAGAGGATGCGCCCGATCCCCAGCTCGGCGGCGAGCGCCGCGGCGTGCATCGGCCCGGCGCCGCCGAACGGCAGCAGGGCGAAGCGGCGCGGGTCGACGCCGCGCTCGACGGTGACCACGCGCAGCGCCCGCACCATCTCCTGATTGGCAACGCGGACGATCCCCTCGGCGGTCGCCAGCTCGTCGAGGCCGAGCGAGCCGGCCAGCCGCGCGACGGCCGCCCGCGCCGCCTCGGGATCGAGGGCGACCCCGCCGGCCAGGCTCGAGTCCGCGTCGAGCCGCCCGAGCAGCAGGTTGGCGTCGGTGACGGTCGGCTCGACGCCGCCGCGGCCGTAACAGGCGGGCCCGGGGTCGGCGCCCGCCGAGCGCGGCCCGACCCGCAGCGCCCCGCCGGGGTCGCGCCAGCCGATCGAGCCGCCGCCGGCGCCGACCGTGTGCACGTCGACCATCGGCAGCTGAATCGGGCGGCCGTCGATCTCGCGCGAGCCGGTGCGCCGCACCTCGCCGCCCTCGACCACGCAGACGTCGCAGGAGGTGCCGCCCATGTCGAGCCCGAGCGCGTCCCCGTCGCCGCTCGCCCGCGCCAGCAGCCCGGCGCCGACCGCGCCGCCGGCCGGGCCGGAGAGGACGCTCCAAGCGCCGGCCCGCGCCGCCTCGGCGGCCGGCGCGACCCCGCCCGAGGAGCGCATCACCAGCGGCGCCGGCAGCCCGCCGCGCGCCGCCGCCTCGCCGAGCCGGCCGAGGTAGCGGCCGAGCAGGGGGGAGAGGTAGGCGTCGATCACGGTGGTGGAGCAGCGCTCGAACTCGCGGAAGCGCGGCAGCACCTCGTGCGAGGCCGAGACGTGGACGCCGGGCAGCTCGCGCCGCAGGTGCTCCGCGATCGCCCGCTCGTGCGCGGGGTCCATATAGGAGAAGAGCAGGCAGATCGCGACCGACTCGGCGCCGCTCTCGCGCACCAGCTCCGCCAGCCGCTCCGGCTCGCCCGCGGCGAGCGGCTCGAGCACGCCTTCCGGCCCGACCCGCTCGTCCGCCTCGAAGCGCAGCTCCGGCGGCGCCAGCGGCGCCGGCTTCGGCGCGCACAGCCGGTACAGCTCGGGCCGGTCCTGGCGGCCGATCTCCAGCAGGTCGGCGAAACCGCGCGTCGCGATCAGCGCCGTGCGCGCGCCGCGCTCCTCCAGCAGCGCGTTGGTCCCGACCGTCATCCCGTGGGCGAAGGACTCGACCGCGTCCGCCCCGGCGCCCGTCCGCCGCAGCACCTCCTCGACCGCGGCGATCACCCCGGCCGACTGGTCCTCCGGCGTCGTCGGCAGCTTCGCCGTGTGCAGCGTCTCGCCGTCGAAGAGGACGGCGTCGGTGAAGGTCCCGCCCACGTCGACGCCCAGCAGCATCGAACCGACGCTAGCGCCACTCCCCGCGGCGTGTCCGCCCGTCCGGTCCGCGCACGATGTGGACGCCGTCCAGCTCCGGGTCCAGCGCGGGGAAGTCGGTGCGCAGGTGGCCGCCGCGCGACTCCTCGCGCTCCAGCGCGCAGGCGGCGATCGCCGCGGCCAGCGGGTAGGGGTCGCCGCGCAGCTCGCGCAGCCGCTCGGCGCGGCGCAGCGGCCCGGCGAGTCGCCAGACCGCGTCCCGCGTCGCCTCGCTCGGCGGGTGGAAGCGCCACTCGCCCGTCGCCCGCCGCGCCCCCGTCCCCGCGCCCTGCTCCGCCAGCGCCGCGCGCGCCGCCCGCGTGCCGAAGACGAAGCACTCGCTGAGCGAGTTGGAGGCGAGCCGGTTGGCGCCGTGCAGCCCGGTGCAGGAGCACTCGCCGACGGCGTAGAGCCCGGGCAGGGAGGAGCGCCCCTCGAGGTCGACCGCGATCCCGCCCATCGTGTAGTGGGAGGCGGGGGCGACGGGGACGGGGGCGGCCGCCGGGTCGATCCCCGCCTCGCGCAGCGAGGCGAAGACGCTGGGGAAGCGCACCGGATCGATCCCGCGCAGGTCGAGCCGCACGCCGGCGCCCCCGTCGGCCTCGATCCGGTCGAGGATCGCCGCGGTGACCGCGTCGCGCGGCGCCAGCTCGTCGGTGAAGCGGCGCCCGGCGGCGTCGAGCAGGGTCGCCCCCTCGCCGCGCACCGCCTCGGTGATCAGCATCCCGTCGAAGCGGCTGCCCGGCAGCTCCAAGGCCGTGGGGTGGAACTGGCAGAACTCGAGGTCGGCCAGGTCCGCCCCGGCCGCGGCGGCCATCACGGCGCCGGCGCCGATCGCCCCGCGCGGATTGCTGGTCCGGCGCCACAGCGCCGCCGCGCCGCCGGTCGCGACCACGGTCGCCGCGGCGGCGATCGGCCCGCCGCCGGTCAGCAGGCCGTGGCAGCGCTCGCCGTCGCTCCACAGCGCCACCGCCGAGGTCCGCTCGCGCACGGCGATCCGCGGCTCCGCCGCGACCATCGCCGCCAGCTTCGCGGTGATCTCCTCGCCCGTCTGGCTGCCGCCCGCGTGGACGATCCGCCGCCGCGTGTGGCCGCCCTCCAGGCCCAGCGCCAGCTCACCCTCCGGGTCGAGGTCGAAGGACACGCCGCGCTCGCGCAGCTCGCGCACCGCCGCCGGCGCCTCCTCGACCAGCGCCCGCACCGCCGAGGGACGGCACAGCCCTCGTCCGGCGGCGATCGTGTCGGCGGCGTGCCGGGCCGGCGAGTCGCCGGGCTCCAGCGCCGCCGCCAGCCCGCCCTGCGCCCAAAAGCTGGCGCTCTGGGAGAGCGGCGTGCGCGAGATCACGCAGACCGCGGCGCCCTGCTCCGCCGCCCGCAGCGCCGTCCACAGCCCGGCCGCCCCGCCGCCGACGACGGCGACGTCGCATTCGGAGCTCATCCGTCGACTCCCGGCGCTAGCGCCCCGAGGCCTCTCGCCGCAGCGCCTCGATCTGGCTCCGCAGCCAGGCGGCGGCCGCTTCGCGGGCGCGCGTCTCGACGTCGGCGCCCGCCGCAGCGGCCTCGGCCTCGCCCGCCCGCCGCTGCGCCTCATCGACCCGCCGCTCCGCCGCCTCGGCCTGCTGCTCGATCTCGCCCAGCCGCCGCTCCGCCGCGGCGATCGCCGTCTGCTTCTCGCGCCGCTCCCGCTCCAGGTCGGCTTCCAGCGCCTGGATCTCGGCCGCCACCCGCTCTTCCGCGGCCGCCGCGGCCTCGCTCGCCTCGCGCAGCCGCCGCTCGGCCGCCTCCACCTGCGCGTCCAGGCCCTCTTCCGCGGAGTCGCGCTTGGCGTCCTTCTCATCGCCCATCGGTGCGGCCAAATCTACCGCTCCAGCAGCTCGCGGTAGGCGACGACGACGCGCTGCGCCATCCGCGCCGCCGAGAGCGAGGCCGCCCGCCCCGCGCCATCGACCCGCGGATCGGCGGCCTCCAGGTGCGGCCGCGCCCTCGCCGCCCAGCGCGCCGCGTCGAACGGCGCGCAGAGCGCCCCGGCGACTCCGGCGAGCGCGAACGGCGCGATCCCCACCGGGGTCGAGAGCACCGGCACGTCGCAGGCCAGCGCCTCGACGCAGACGATGCCGAAGCCCTCGTAGTCGGAGGTGACGAGGACCGCGTTCGCCGCGTTGACCCAGAGCGGCATCCGCTCGGGCTCGATCGCGCCGCCGGTCAGCAGCTCGGCCCCGCAGGCGTCCGCCAGCGCGCGCGCCCGGTCGACCCGCTTCTCGGGCCGTCCCGGGTCGGCGGGGAAGAGCAGGTAGCGGCCGCCGGGCTCGAGCCCGAGCTCGCGCCGCGCCTCGGCCCGCGGCAGCGGCCGGAAGCGGCGCAGGTCGGGACCGCAGGGCAGCACCGCCGCGCCGGGGACGGGGGGGAGGCCCGGCCGCCCGTCCTCGGGCCCGAACAGCGCCCGCGAGACGGCGGCGACCAGGTCGGCCCGCCAGGCGAGCCGCCGCGAGAGCGGCCCGACGACCGGGTGGCGCACGTCGGTGCCGTGGAAGGTGACGAGGAGCGGCCGCGCCCCCGCCAGCAGCGCCGACCAGGCGGTCAGCCCGTAGTGCACGTGGACGAGGTCGAAGCGCTCGCGCCGCAGCAGCCGCCGCAGCCGCACAGCGGCCGGCAGGTAGTGCCGCGACCCCCGCGCGAAGCCGAAGACCTCGACCTCGACCCCCAGCCGCCGCACCTCCTCGACCTGGTCGAGCACCCAGCGCCCCCGCTGTGGCGCCCCCGCATCGGGGGCGAAGTTGGTGACGACGAGCACCCGCATGCCGGGCTGAGCGTACCCGCGGCGGGGGCGGCCGAGCGCTTGTCACGGAAATTTGACGCTCTCGTCGCCGAATTGGCCCATTCGGGCGTAGATCCGCGCGGCGAGGGCGCGCAGGCTCAGGGCAAAACCCGAGTCGAAGGAGGCTTTGATGATCTACGCGCTGATGGGCTACGCGCACGCCGCGGCCGTGCGGCGGGTGAGGACGATCCGCTCGCTGCTCGACGGCGAGCGCGGACAGGGGACGGTCGAGTACGTCGGCCTGATCCTGCTCGTCTCGCTGCTGATGGTGGGCATGGTCGCGGCGATGAAAGGGTTCAACGGCAAGCAGGGGACCGAGCTGGCCGGGGTGATCGTCGACAAGATCAAGGAGGCGGTCGACAAGGTCAAGTTCAAATAAAAGTGAAAGACTCGCTGCGTGCCAGCTTCGCGCAGCTACGATCGGGCGCCGGCCGACATCCGGCCGGTCTCGATCGACCCCGGCTTCGTCGAGACCGCCGACGGCTCGGCGCTGATCTCGGTCGGCAAAACGCGGGTCATCTGCACCGCCTCGGTGCAGGAGTCGGTGCCGAAGTGGATGGGCGGGCGCGGCAAGGGCTGGGTGACCGCCGAGTACTCGATGCTGCCCGCCTCGACCGGCGACCGCAAGGCGCGTGACGTCGCGCGCGGCAAGCAGGACGGCCGCGGGGTCGAGATCCAGCGGCTGATCGGCCGCTCGCTGCGGGTCGTCGTCGACTTCCGGGCGCTGGGCGAACGCAGCGTCTACGTCGACTGCGACGTGCTCCAGGCCGACGGGGGCACGCGCTGCGCGGCGATCACCGGCGGCTACGTGGCGCTGCGGCTGGCGTTGCAGAAGCTGCTCGACGCGAAGAAGATCGAGACGATGCCGCTGAGCGGCTCGGTCGCCGCGGTCAGCGTCGGCATGGTCGGCGGGCGGGCGCTCTGCGACCTCGACTACGGCGAGGACTCCAATGCCGAGGTCGACGCGAACGTGGTGATGACCGGCGACGGCGGCCTGGTCGAGGTGCAGGCGACGGCCGAGCGCACGCCGCTCTCGCGCGCCTCGCTCGACGAGCTCCTGGGGTTCGCGGAGATGGGGATCTCGCGGCTGCGCCAGGTGCAGGAGCGGGTAACCGGAACGGCGGAGACCATTGATCTTCGCGACGGGCAATAAGCACAAGCTGCGCGAGATGCGCGAACTGCTCCCCGGGGTCGAGCTGGAGGGGCTGCCCGAGGGGGTCGAGCTGCCGCCGGAGGACGGCGAGGGCTTCGCCGAGATCGCGCTGGAGAAGGCGCGGGCGGCGCACCGGGCGACCGGCGAGCCGACGATCGCCGACGACTCCGGCATCTGCGCGGTCGGGCTCGGCGGCCGTCCCGGCATCCACTCGGCCCGCTACGGCGGCGAGGGGGCGAGCGACGAGGAGAACCTGGCGAAGCTGCTGCGCGAGGTCGCCGCGGCGGGAGAGGAGCGCGGCGCCTACTACGTCTGCGCGCTGGCGCTGATCGAGGCCGACGGGACCGAGCAGGTGTTCGAGGGGCGCAGCGACGGCCGCCTGATGGAGGAGCCGCGCGGCGAGGGCGGCTTCGGCTACGACCCGGCCTTCGTCCCCGAGGCGACCGGGCCCGAGGACGAGCGCACCTACTCGGAGCTCGACCAGGCGGAGAAGAACGAGATCAGCCACCGCGCGCTCGCCGCGCGCAAGCTGGGCAAGCATCTGAGCGCCAGCGGGGCGGCGCCCGCGCAGCGATGATCCGCACCAAGAGCGGGGCCGCGGGGCTTTCGATCGCCTCCAACGCGCTGCTGATCGCGATCAAGCTCGCCGCCGGCGCGATCACCGGCTCGATCGCGATCGTCACCGAGGCGGTGCACTCGCTGATCGACCTGGTCGCCTCGGTCGTCGCCTTCGTCTCGGTGCGCAAGGCCGACGAGCCGGCCGACGCCGAGCACCCCTACGGGCACGAGAAGGTCGAGAGCCTGGCGGCGACGATCGAGGGGATGCTGATCCTGATCGGCGCCGGGATCATCGTCTACGAGGCGACCCACCGGCTGGTCGTCGGCGCCGAGGTCGAACGGCTCGGCGTCGGCATCGCGGTGATGGGCTTCTCGGTCGTCGCGAACCTCGCAGTCTCGACCGTGCTGGCGCGGCAGGCGCGGGCGCACGACTCGCCGGCGCTGGAGGGCGACGCCGCCCACCTGCGCACCGACGCGCTCACCTCGCTCGGCGTGCTCGCCGGGCTGGCGCTGGTGCAGATCACCGGCGTCGTCGCCTTCGACTCGATCACGGCGCTGATCGTCTCTGCGGCGATCGTCACCGCCGGCCTGCGGATCATCCGCCGCTCCTCGGGCGTGCTCGTCGACGAGGCGCTTCCCGCCGCCGAGATGGACCGGATCGAGGCGGCGATCGCCGCCGCCCGCACGCCGGAGGTCGCCGGCTACCACAAGCTGCGCGCGCGCCGCGCCGGCAGCCGCCGCTACATCGACCTGCACGTCCAGTACCGCTCCGGCACCAGCCTCGAGCGCGCCCACGAGCTGGCCCACCGGATGCGCGACGAGATCGCCGCCGACATCCCCCGCGCCGAGGTCCTGATCCACGTAGAGCCCGAAACCTCCCTTAGGGAAAAGGAAGAAGGCCCATATCGCGCCGGTTAGAAGAACCAATCAGCGAACGTCACGATCTGATTCTTCGTGAGCGGCGCCGATATGGCGCGTAGACGCCACCCCCGGACGCGAAGCGGAGGAGGTGGCGTATTTATGTCGGGATTCTTCGTGAGCGGCGCCGATATGGCGCGTAGACGCCACCCCCGGACGCGAAGCGGAGGAGGTGGCGTTTTATGAGGGGGCGGGCTAGGGACTGGGCAGCAGGTTCACCGCAGCCGCCAAGCCCACGGCCACCAGGGTGATCGTGTAGCCGGTGTAGCCGCTGATCGCGAAGAGGACCGCGGCGATCGCGCAGACCGCGACGACGGTGATCCATGAGGCTCGGGCGAGGGACACGGTCGGTATTTTGGCCGAGATGCCCGACGACGACACCGCAGAGCAGGTTTCGCCCGAGGCGGCGGAGGGCGCGCTCGCCTATCTGACCGAGATGTCGCCCGACCTGCGCGGCGCCGCGATCCTCGGTCCCGGCGGGGACGTGCTGGCCGGCAGCGGCGACGCCGAGCGCTGGCGCGAGGACGCCGCGGCGCTGTTCGAGGTCGCCGACCGGGCCGGCGAGGAGCCGGTCGAGCAGGTGCACATCGGCACCGCGCAGGGCGAGGTCTTCGCGCTGCGCCACGCCGGCCTCGCCGCGGTCGCCGTGACCGAGCGCTTCGCCCTCGCCTCGCTCACCTTCTTCGACATGCGCTCGATCCTGCGCGACCTCGCCGGAGGAACGCCGTTGTCGACTTTTTCCACACCGGAGGGTGGAAAAAGTCGACAACGGCGCGGAGGAGGAGGGGCCGATGCCGCCTAAGCCGCACCGGGTGCTGCTGGATCGGGTCTCGGGCTACGCGGACGAGGCGGCCGCCTACATGCGCCGGCGCCGCGCCGCGCGCAAGCCCTTCGCCCGCCTCTATTACAGGGAGGGGCGGGCCGAGGACCACGCCACCGACTCGGCCGCCGGCGGCGAGCTGTTCGTCGCCGCGGGCAGGCTGATCGAGGTCGCGGGGAAACGGCCATGACGTTCCGCTGTTCCTTTGCCGTAAATAACGGGGCTAAGGAACAGCGGAATGAGTGAGTTGATCGCGGCTGGGGTCGCGGAGCGGGTGCTGGCGCGGGCGCTCGCCCACGGCGGCGAGTTCGCCGAGCTGTTCGCCGAACGGCGCGCGGGGCTGACGATGGCGATCGACGAGTCGCGGATCGAGTCGGTCCAGGCGGGTGCCGAAGAGGGCGCCGGGGTGCGCGTTTTGAGCGGCGCGACGACCTACTTCGCCCACGTCGACGGGCTCGACCCGGCCGACCTCGAGCGCGCCGCCGACGAGGCCGCCGCCGCGCTGCGCGCCGAGCGCGCCGAGCCGCGGCCGCTGCGCGCCGAGGCGCCGTCCCCGCAGCCGGTCGAGCTCCCGCCCGGCGAGGTCCCGGCCACGCGCAAGGCGGAGCTGCTGCGCGAGCTCGACGAGCGCGCCCGCGCCGAGGGCGGCGAGATCGCCCAGGCGAGCGCCTCCTACGGCGAGGCGCGGCGCCAGGTCGCCGTCGCCAACTCCGACGGCCTGCTCAGCGGCGACGACCGGACGCGGGTGCGGATCGGCGCCCAGGCGGTCGCGCGCCGCTCCGACCGGGTCGAGACCGGCGCCGAGACGCTCGGCGGGACGCGCGGCTTCGAGCTCTTCGAGGGCGACCCGGCGGCGATCGCCGCGAGCGCGGCGCGCAAGGCGCTGACCCTGCTCGACGCCGGCCCGGCGCCGACCGGCTCGATGCCGGTCGTGATCGGCGGCGGCTTCGGCGGCGTCCTCTTCCACGAGATGACCGGCCACGGGCTCGAGGCCGACCACGTGCAGAAGGGCGCCAGCGTCTACGCCGGCAAGCTCGGCGAGGCGGTCGCGCGGCCGCTGTTGAGCGCCTACGACGACGGCCGCATGCCGGGCGAGTGGGGCAGCGACGCGATCGACGACGAGGGGGCGCCGACGCAGCGGACGCGGGTGATCGAGGAGGGTCGCCTGACCGGCTTCCTGCACGACCGCCGCAGCGCTATGCGCGAAGGCGTCGCCCAGACCGGCAACGGCCGCCGCGAGAGCTTCCGCCACCTGCCGATCCCGCGGATGACCAACACCTACATCGCCCCCGGCGAGGCCGAGCCGGAGGCGATCATCGGCGAGGTCGCCAAGGGCTTCTACGCGGTCTCCTTCGCCGGCGGCCAGGTCGACCCGGCGACCGGCGACTTCGTCTTCGGCGTCAACGAGGGGTACCTGATCGAGGGCGGCCGGGTGACGCGCCCCTGCCGCGGCGCGACCCTGGTCGGCAACTGCCTCGAGGCGCTGGCGGCGATCGACGCGGTCGGCAGCGACTTCTGGATGAAGACGGGGATCTGCGGCAAGGGCGGCCAGAAAGCGCCGGTCGGGACCGGCCAGGGCCACGTGCGGATCGCGGCGATGACCGTAGGGGGGACGGAGGCGTGAGTTCGCCTTTTGTCGCCCCGCGCCCGACAAAAGGCGAACTCGGGAGTGTCCGTGACGGTTGAAGCCGATCTGGCGTGGAGGGCGATCGAGGTGGCGTCGGCCGCGGGGGCCGGCGACGCCGAGGCTTACGCGACCGAAGCCGAGAACCGCGAGGTGCGGGTGCACGGCGGCGAGGTCGAGAGCCTGACCGCGGCGACGCAGCGCGGCCTCGGCCTGCGCGTCTGGATCGGCCACCGGGTCGGCTACGGCTTCGGCACCGACCTCTCCGCGGCGGGGCTCGGCGAGATCGCCGACCGCGCGGTCGAGGCGGCGCGCGCCGCCGACGAGGACGAGTTCGCCGCGCCCCCCGAGCTTCCGGTGCGCCTTATGCGTCCCATAACCACAAGAGGCGCACCGGAACGGCTGGAGGGGCTGAGCGATCCCTCGCGGGCGGCGTGGCCGATCGAGCGGGTGGCCGAGCTGGCGCTGGCGGTCGAGCGGGCGGCGCTCGGCGCCGACCCGCGCGTCGCCGCGGTCGAGCAGGCCGTCTACTCCGACAGCGGCGAGCGGGTCGCGATCGCCGCCTCCGCCGGCATCCGCGCCTCCTACGAGACGACGAGCTGCTACGCCTATCTCCAGGCGCTGGCCGAGGGCGAGGACGGGCGCGAGACCGGGCTCGGGTTCGGCCTGGCGCGCGGTCCCGCCGGCCTCGACCCGGAGGCGATCGGCGCCGAGGGGGCGGCGCGGGCGACCGAGATGATCGGCTCGGTCAAGCCGGCCTCGCGCCGCTGCCCGGTCGTCCTCGACCCGACCGTCGCCGCCAGCTTCGCCGGCCTGCTCGGCCGCGCCGCCGGCGCCGACGCGGTGCAGCGCGGCCGCTCGCCGCTCGCCGCGCTGCTCGGCGAGCGGGTCGCCTCCGACGCCTTCGTCCTGCACGACGACGGCCTCGACCCGCGCGGCTTCGCCAGCGCGCCGGTCGACGCCGAGGGCGCGCCGCGCCGCCGCACGGCGCTGGTCGAGGAGGGCCGCCTGTTGACCTTCCTGCACGACTCCTACACCGCCCGCCGCGGCGGGACCGCCTCGACCGGCAGCGCCGGCCGCTCCGGCTACCGCTCGCCGCCCGGCGTCGCCGCCTCCAACCTGATCGTCGCGCCTGGCGCGACGAGCCGCGAGGAGCTGCTGCGCGAGGCCGGCGAGGGCGTCTACGTGAGCGACGTCGCCGGCCTGCACTCGGGCGTCAACCCGGTCACCGGCGTCTTCTCGGTCGGCGCCTCGGGGCGGGCGATCGCCGGCGGCGAGCTGGCCGAGCCGCTGCGCGAGTTCACGATCGCCAGCGACCTGACGGCGATGCTGCGGGCGGTGCGCGCGGCGGGCTCGCAGCCGCGCTGGGTGCCCTTCGGCGGCTCGGTCAGCGCGCCGCCGCTGCTGATCGGCGAGATGACGATCAGCGGTTCCTGACCGCACGCAGCGGACGAATCCGCGCCCTGGTGCGCGATTACGCCGTTTGCGCTGTTAGATTGCCGCCGACCTCAACCACAGATGGAGGAGCTTCGACGTGACCAAGGCTGAGTTTCTGGATCAACTGGCAGCTGACGAGCGGGTGGGCAGCAAGAAGGCCGCGGGCGACGCGGTCGACGCCGTCCTCGACGCGATCACCGACACGCTGAGCGGCGGGGGCGAAGTCAGCTTCACCGGCTTCGGCAAGTTCCACGTCGCCGAGCGCGGCCCGCGCCAGGGCGTCAACCCGCGCACCGGCGAGCGCATCACCATCCCGGGCGGCAAGGTGCCGCGCTTCTCGGCCGGCTCGGCGCTGAAGGCCAAGGTCAAGGGCTGAGCTCCAGAGCGCCCGCCAGAGCCCTCGCCGCCGCCGCCGTCCTCTGCGGCTTCGTCGTCGTGATCGTCCTGATCGCGTCGAGCCTCGGCGGCGGGGGCGGCGGGGGCGCCGGCGGGAGCTCGACCGGGACGAGCCACGCCAAGAAGGCGGGCCGGGCGGGGAAGGTTCACACGCCGAAGTCCTACGTGGTCGAGAACGGCGACACGCTGAGCTCGATCGCCCACGCGACGGGCGTCCCCGTCGCCCGCATCCTCCGGCTCAACCCCGGCGTCGACCCGCAGATCCTGATCGCGGGCGAAAAGCTGCGGCTGCGGTGAGCCGGCGCCCGCCCGCCGGACTAGCCGGGCTGATCGTCGCGGCGCTGCTGCTCGCCGCGCCGGCGACGGCGGCCGCGGAGCCGCCCGAGCAAGCCGGGCCGCCGCATCTCCGCCAGACGCGCGCCTGGGCGCTGATCGACGCGCGCAACGGGGAAGTGATCGCCTCGCACGCAATCCGCCGCCACCTGCCGATCGCCAGCACGACCAAGCTAATGACCGCCTGGGTGGCTCTGCACGAGCTGCCGCTCGGCAAGATCGTCAGGGCGGCGCCGTACCACGCCGAATACGGCGAGTCGCTGCTCAACCTGCGCCCCGGCCAGCGGATCAGCGTGCGCGACCTGCTGTACGGGCTGATTCTGCGCAGCGGCAACGACGCCGCCTACGACCTCGCCCACGCCGCCGCCGGCTCGATCGATCGCTTCGTCGGCCAGATGAACCGCTACGCGGCGGCGCTGGGGCTCTCCGACACCCACTACGCGAACCCGATCGGGCTCGACCAGCGCGGCAACTACTCGAGCGCCGGCGACCTCGTCGCCCTCGCGCGGCGCCTGCTGGCGATTCCCGCTTTCGCCAGGATTGCCGACTCGCGCGGCGCCGAGCTGCGCAGCGTGCGACCGCCGCGGCGGATCGAGACGATCGACGAGCTGCTCGAGATGGCCCCCTGGGTGAACGGGGTGAAGACCGGCCACACGTTCAAGGCCCGCTACGTCCTGGTCGGCTCGGGGCGGCGCAAGGGAATCGAGCTGATCGCCGCGGTGGTCGGGACGTGGACCGACGAAGAGCGCTTCGACGACACGCTCGACCTGCTCGAATACGGCTTCTCCCGGTACCGGCGGCGGCGGCCGATCCGCGCCGGCCAGGCGCTCGCCGAGCCGACGATCCGCTACAGCGGCGGCACGCTGCCGCTGCGCGCCGCGCGCACGGTCTCGGTCGGTGTGCGGCGCGGCCAGCGGCTGACCACGGTGGTGCGGGCGCCGCGCGAGGTCGAGGGGCCGATCCGCCGCGGCGCCCGCCTGGGGCGGGCGATCGTCCGCGTCGACGGGCTGCGCGCGGCGAGCGTGCCGCTGCGCGCCGGGCGCGCCGTGCCGAAGGCGAGCGCCTGGGAGCGGGCGCGCAGCTTCGTCGAAGACAACCTCCTGTGGATCGCGATCGCCGCATTCGCGATACTGGTCGGGGCGATGACGATCCTGAGGCGCCGCCGGGTAGCGAGGAGGCGCCGACGCAGGGCCAGCCGGTAGACGAATGATCCTGACCGTAACCCTCAACGCAGCGATCGACCGCACTGTCGCCGTGCCGAACTTCCGGCTCGGCCACCGCCACCGGGCGGTGGAGAGCCGCACCGTCGCCGGCGGCAAGGGGATCAACGTCGCCCGCGCGCTGCGCCTGCTCGGCCGCCCGGTGATCGCCGCCGGGTTCGCCGGCGGGCCGACCGGCAACCGGGTGCTGGAGCAGCTGCGCCGCGAGGCGATCCTCACCGACTTCACCTGGATCGCCGGAGAGACGCGGGTCAACATGGCGGTGATCGACCCGACCTCGGGCGAGCAGACCGAGATCAACGAGCGCGGCCCCGCGGTCAGCCCGGAGGAGGTCGAGCGCTTCGTCGAGCGGCTGCGCTACCTCGCCGACGGGGCGCGGCTCTGCGTGCTTGCCGGCACCCTGCCGCCGGGCGCCCCCGAGGAGCTCTACGCGCGCCTGATCGGCGATCTGCGCGAGGCCGGCGTGAGGACGATCCTCGACTCCGAGGGCGAGGCGATGCTGGCGGGGATCCGCGCCGGCGCCTCGGTCGTCACCCCCAACGAGCGCGAGGCCGAGGAGCTGGTCGGGCAGGAGTTCGCCGACAGCGAGGACGTCGTCCACGGGCTCTCGGAGCTGGTCCGGCTCGGCGCCGGCGAGGCGGCGATCACGCGGCCCGACGGCTGCATCGCCGCGGTCGGCGCGGGGGCCGGACGGCGCGTGGTCGAGGTGCGCACGCGGTCGCTGGAGCCGGTCTCGACGGTGGGCTCGGGCGACGCCTTCCTCGCCGGCTACGCCGCCGGCCTCTACGACGGCCGCGAGCCGGCCGAGTGCCTCGCCTACGGGGTCGCCTGCGGGGCCGAGTCGACGCAGCACTTCGGCGCCGGCACGGTCGACCGCCGCCGGGTCGAGCGGCTGCTCGACGAGGTCGAGGTGCGCGATCTCGAGGTCCACGCCGAGGTGTAGGCTCAGTCCTTCAACGCCATCCCGCCTGGAGGACTGATTTGGAGATCGACATCGGTCGCGGCAAGAAGGGACGGCGCGCCTACGGTTTCGATGACATCGCGATCGTTCCGTCGCGCCGCACCCGCGATCCCGACGACATAGACATCAGCTGGACCCTCGGCCCCTATCGCTTCGAGCTGCCGCTCGTCGCCTCGGCGATGGACGGTGTGGTCAGCCCAGACACCGCGGTCCTCGTCAACGAGCTCGGCGGCCTCGGGGTGCTCAACCTGGAGGGGATCTGGACTCGCTTCGAGAACGCCGAGGAGCTGCTGGAGAAGATCGCCGCCGCGCCCAAGCACCTGGCGACGCGGATCATGCAGGAGATCTACTCCGAGCCGGTCAAGCCGAAGCTGATCGGGCGGCGGATCGCCGAGATCAAGCAGCGGGGCGCGGTCGCCTGCGGCTCGCTGACGCCGCAGAAGGTGCGCGAGCACTACGAGATCGCGGTCGAGGCCGGGATCGACATCCTCGTCATCCAGGGCACCGTGATCTCCGCCGAACACGTCTCGACCACGGTCGAGCCGCTCAACCTGAAGGAGTTCATCGCCGAGGTGCCGGTGCCGACGGTGGTCGGCGGCTGCGCCTCCTACTCGACCGGGCTGCACCTGATGCGGACCGGCGCGGTCGGCGTGCTGGTCGGCGTCGGCCCGGGCGCCGCCTGCACGACGCGCGGCGTGCTCGGGATCGGCGTGCCGCAGGCGACGGCGATCGCCGACGTCGCGGCGGCCCGCTCCCAGCACATGCTGGAGACCGGCGAGTACGTCAACGTGATCGCCGACGGCGGCATGCGCACCGGCGGGGACGTCTCGAAGGCGATCGCGGTCGGCGCCGACGCGGTGATGGTCGGCTCGCCGCTGGCGCGGGCCAAGGAGGCGCCGGGACGCGGCTTCCACTGGGGGATGGCGACCTTCCACCCCTCGCTGCCGCGCGGCACCCGTGTCTCGACCAAGCAGGACGGGACGATGGAGGAGATCCTGCTCGGCCCGGCCCAGGAGAACGACGGCACCTTCAACCTGATGGGGGCGCTGAAAACCTCGATGGCGACGACCGGCTACGAGGACATCCGCTCCTTCCAGCGGGCCGAGGTGATGGTCGCGCCGGCGCTGATGAGCGAGGGCAAGAAGCTGCAGACGGAGCAGGCGGTCGGCATGGGTTCCAATGGTCGCGCCGCGGTTTCGGCCGGTGTTGGAGTCGCCGACGACTGACGCCGGCGCCAAAGCGGCGCCGGCGCAGGCCTCCGAGGAGGTGCTGGTCCTCGACTTCGGGGGGCAGTACTCGCAGCTGATCGCGCGGCGGATTCGGGAATGCGGCGTGTTCTCGGAGCTGCTGCCGGCCGACGCGCCTGTGGAGAGGATCAGAGAGAGGAACCCGAAGGCGTTGGTGCTGTCCGGCGGACCGGCGTCCGTCTATGAGCCTGGGGCGCCGGAGTTTCCTGCTCAGCTACTGGACCTGGGGATTCCGCTGCTGGGGATCTGTTACGGCATGCAGGCGATGGTCAAGGCGCTCGGCGGACGGGTCGAAGGGGCCGAGTCGGGGGAGTTCGGGCGGGCGGAGCTGACGCTGCGCGACGGCGGCGGGCGGCTGCTCGGCGGACTGCCGGAGGAGCAGACCTGCTGGATGAGCCATCGCGACTCGGTCTTCGAGCCGCCGCCGGGGTTCGCGGCACTCGCCGCCACCCCGGCCTCGCCGGTCGCCGCCTGCGAGGCGCCGGAGCGGGGGCTGTACGGAATCCAGTTCCACCCCGAGGTCGTCCACACGCCCTACGGGACCGAGGTGCTGACCCGCTTTTTGCGCGAGATCGCCGGCTGCGAGCAGCAGTGGTCGGCCGAGTCGGTGATCGCCGAGCAGGTCGAGCGGATCCGCGCCCAGGTCGGCGAGGGCCGGGTGATCTGCGGCCTCTCCGGCGGCGTCGACTCCTCGGTCGCGGCGCTGCTCGTCCACCGCGCGGTCGGCGAGCAGCTGACCTGCGTCTTCGTCGACCACGGGCTGATGCGGCTGAACGAGGCCGAGCAGGTGGTCGCCGCGTTCGAGCAGTTCGGCATCCCGCTCGTGCACGTCGACGCCGAGCAGCGCTTCCTCGCCCGGCTCGTCGGGGTCGAGGACCCCGAGCGCAAGCGCAAGATCATCGGCGAGGAGTTCATCCGCGTGTTCGAGGAGGAGGCGGCGAAGCTCGAGGACGCCGCCTACCTCGTCCAGGGCACGCTCTACTCCGACGTGATCGAGTCCGGCGGCAGCGACGCCGCCGACACGATCAAGTCCCACCACAACGTCGGCGGCCTGCCGGAGGACCTCGAGTTCGAGCTGGTCGAGCCGCTGCGGATGCTGTTCAAGGACGAGGTGCGCGCGGTCGGCGCCGAGCTGGGCCTGCCCGAGCGGATGGTCTGGCGCCAGCCCTTCCCGGGGCCCGGCCTGGCGATCCGCATCGTCGGCGGCGAGGTGAACCGCGAGCGGCTCGACATCCTGCGCGCCGCCGACGCGATCCTCCAGGAGGAGATCCGCGCGGCGGAGCTCTACCGGCAGCTGTGGCAGTCCTTCTGCGTGCTGCCGGTCGTGCGCTCGGTCGGCGTGCAGGGGGACGGCCGCACCTACGCCTACCCGATCGTGATCCGCGCGGTCACCTCCGACGACGCGATGACCGCCGACTGGGCGCGCCTGCCCTACGACCTGCTGGAGAAGGTCTCCAACCGGATCATCAACGAGATCCGCGACGTCAACCGCGTGGCCTTGGACATCTCATCGAAGCCGCCCGCGACAATCGAGTGGGAGTGACAGCTTCCGCTGTGCCTTATGTCCGTCATAGGACATATAAGGCACAGCGGAACGGGTTGGCGATGTCCTTCGGGGTTTCGATTGCGATATTGAGCCTGGTCCAGGCGGCGCTTGTCGCGTTGCCGGGGGCGCGGCGGTTCGCCTGGCTCGACCGCTTCGGCAGCCCCTGGTGGGCGCTGGCGCCGGCGGGCTCGATCGTCGTCGTGATCGGGATCGTCGCCTGGCGGGGGGAATCGGCGACGGCCCTCTCCTGGCTGGCGCTGCTCGCCGTGCCGCCCTTCGCCGCGCTGGCGCTCGGCTGGCTGGTGCGTGGGTCGCGCCCCGAGTGGGCCGCCGCGGTCCCGGCGCTGTTCGTCGTCGCCTGGGCCGCCCCGGGCGCGCTGCTCGGCGAGGCCGCGGCGACGGCGCTGACCGCGCTCGGCTGCGTCGGCCTCGGCTGGCTGCTGACCTCCGTCGCGCCGGCGCGCTGGCTGAGGTGGGGGATCTACGCGATGGCCGCGGTCGACACCGCGTTCGTCGCCGCCGACCTGCTCCAGGGCCCGAACGCCGTGCTCAGCGCCGCCGCCCCGAGCGGGCTGCCCAGCCTCCAGGTCGTCCACTTCGGCGCCGCCGCGATGGGCTTCGGCGACCTCTTCGTCGCCGCGCTGCTCGGCTGCCTATTGGCCGGCTCGCGCCGCACCCAGCGCCGCGCGACGCTGCTGGTGGCGATCCTCGCCCTCGCCTTCGACCTGCTCTTCCTCGCCGTCGACACGCTGCCCGCGACGGTCCCGGTCGCGCTCGCCCTGGCGCTGGTCGAGCCGTCGGGAGGTCAGGAGGCTTCTCTGAGCGCGCGGCGCAGGCTCGCCATGGTCTGCGGGCCGCGCAGGGTCTCGACGATCCGGCCGCGCGAGTCGAGCACGAAGGTCGTCGGCAGGCCGGCGATCCCGTAGCGATCGCCGACCGTGCCGCTCGGGTCGCGCAGGACCGGGAAGGTCCAGCCGTAGCGGCGCACGAAGGCGCGCGCCCCGACGATCCCGTCGCTCCAGTCGACGCCGACGAGGCGTCCCCGGGCCCGGCCGGGAGCGGGCGAAGCGCTCCAGCCGGCGCGCCTCCTCGCGGCACGGGTCGCACCAGCTGGCCCAGAAGTTGACCAGGGCGGGCCGGCCGCGCAGGCTCGCGAGGGTCGTCCTGGGGGGGACGAGGACGGCGGTCGGCAGCGCGGGGGCCGGCCGCTCGGCCGACCCCCCGCCGCCGCTCAGCAGCTCGACCGCCGCCAGCACGGCGACGATCGCGACGATCGCCAGCAGTGCGCGCCCCGGCCGCATGCTCAGGCTTCGGCCAGGGTCTTGACATCGCGCGCCAGCAGCGGCGGCTTGAATTCGGGGGTGTAGAGGACGTGCAGCTTGCCGTCGGCGCCGATCCCGTAGATGTCGGCCGAGTGCTCGATCACCTCGGGGTCGTTCTTTTCCTCCTGCGGCAGGACGTGCCACGCCTTCCAGACGCGCTCCAGCTCGGCCCGCGACCCCAGCAGCCAGTCGATCTCCCCGGTGGTGCGGTGTTCGCGGTTGAAGGCGGCGGCGCTGGCCGGGGTGTCGCGGCCGGGATCGACCGAGACGGCGAGGAAGACCGGTCGCGGCTCGTGCGGGCCGAGCAGCGAGTAGGTCGTGTGCACCTTGGCGGCGACCAGCGGGCAGACGTCTTCGCAGTGCGTGTAGAGGAAGGCGACGAGCACCGGCCGCCCCTTCAGCTTCGCGAGGTCGACCTCGTGCCCGCGGTAGTCGGTCAGCCGGAGCGGGGCCGCCGGCTTCGCCGGCACCGCGTCCCCGCCCACATAGCTCGCGGTCGACGTGCTCGCGCCGCCGGAGGAGCCGCAGCCGGCGAGCGCGACGCAGAGCGCGATCGCCGCGAGGCACAGCGCTGCCGCCGCGGTTCGCCGTGCCCTGCCTGGATGTCTACTCACGAGCAAGCGGCTGGATAGCATTGCAGGAGTGATCCTCGACGCGATCTGGACCGGCATCGAGCTTGCCGTGCCGCTGGCCCTCGCGGCCATCTACCTGAAGCGAGCCCACACGCTGAGCGCCCAGGGGCGGCCGGTGCCGCTGTGGCGACAGCTCTGCTTCGGCGCCGGCCTGGCGGTGATCTGCGTCGCGACCTTCGGGCCGATGGACCATCTCGCCGAGGAGATGGTCTCCACCCACATGGTCCAGCACCTGCTGCTCGCCGACCTCTCCTCGCTGCTGCTGGTTCTCGGCCTGACGGGGCCGATCATGCAGCCGCTGCTCTCGATGCGCGTCGCCCGGCCGTTGCGGGCGCTCACCCACCCGGTCGCGGCGATCTCGATCTTCACCTTCAACCTCTTTCTCTGGCACTCGCCGCCGCTCTACCAGGCGGTGCTCTATTCCGATCCGCTGCACGTGCTCGAGCACGTGCTCTTCATCGGCACCGGGATGCTGCTCTGGATGCCGCTGTTCGGCCCGCTGCCGAAGCCGCAGTGGTTCGGCAAGGGCGCCCACGTCATCTACACGATCGGCATCTGGCTGCCGGCGATGGTCCTCGCCAACACCCTGATGTGGTCGGGGACCGACCTCTATCCCGACTACGCCGGCACGGCCCTCGCGCACGGTGTCGGGCCGGTCGCCGACCAGAGCACCGCCGGGGCGATCCTGATGATCGAGTGCATGCTCGCCGCTCTCGCGATCTTCGCCTGGGTCTTCCTGCGCTGGGCGGCCGAGGACATCGAGCGCCAGGAGCTGCTCGACCTCGCCGAGGACGAACGGGTGGAGCTGAGCTCGGCTCGCGCCGCCCGCGCGGTGGCGGCGGGGCGCGGAGCCGCCCTGCGCACCCGGATCGAGAATGCCGCAGAGCGAGAAGCAGGCGGCTGAGGCGGAGCGCCGCCGGCGCCTGCTGCAGGCCGGCGCCGGCGGCGTCTTCCTCGCGATCGTCGTCGTGGTCGCGCTGATTGCGGTCGGCCAGAACGGCGGCGGGAGCGGCGGCGGGAGCGGAAGGAGCGGAGCGGGCGTGGGCGCGGGCGCCGGGCTGAAGGGCGCCGCCGCCGTCCGCAGCCTGCTCGCCGGCATCCCGCAGGAGCGGATGCTGCTGGGCCACCCGGGCGCCCCCTTGACCGCGATCGAGTTCGGCGACCTCCAGTGCCCGGCCTGCAAGGCCTACTCCGAAGAAGTCCTGCCGCAGGCGATCGAAGGCCCCGTGCGCGACGGCGAAGCGGCGCTGGAATTCCGCAACTTCACGATCATCAGCCGGCAGTCGATCCCGGCCGGGGCGGCGGCGCTCGCCGCCGGCGAGCAGGGCCGCGGCTGGAACTACCTCGAGCTCTTCTACCGCAACCAGGGCGAGGAGGCCTCCGGCTACGTCACCGACTCGTTCATGACCAGGATCGCCCGCGGGGCGGGCGTGCCCGACATCGCCAGGTGGAACCGGGCGCGCAAGAGCGGGCGGCTGATCGCCGAGGTCAAGCGCACGAGCGCCGAAGCGGCGGGCCTCGGCTTCGCCAGCACGCCGTCGTTCGCCCTCTCCACCCCGCGGGGCGCCAAGCCGATCCGGACGCCGGCCTCGGCCGGCGAGCTGGAAGCGACGATCGAAGCGGCCGGCTGAGCCGAGCTCTCAGGCGGGGCGGCGGCTCACGAGTAGGCGTCCCAGCGTTCGAGGAAGGGCAGCGGGTCGATCGGGCTGCCGCCCTCGTACCAGCCGGGCGGCGTCCAGATCTCGAAGTGCAGGTGACAGCCGCTGGCGTCGCCGGTCTGGCCGACGAGGCCGATCGGCTCGCCCGTGCGCACCTCTTCTCCCGCCTTCAGCGGCGCGGGTTCGAGCAGGTGCATGTAGGCGAAGTCGTAGCCGGTGCCCCTGCCGTCGATCACAAGGTAGTTGCCGGCGGCGCTCTGGTAGCCGGCGTACTGGACGCGACCGCCGCGCGCGGCGATCAGCGGCGTGCCGCAGGCGGCGAGCACGTCCTGGCCCTCGTGGGTGTGGCCGGCGCGGGCGGCGCCGAAGCGGGCCGCGGCGTCGCCGAAGTCGTGCGGCCCGAGGACCGGGAAGGCGTAGCCGTAGAGCTGGAAGCCGAGGCTCAGCGACTGGGAGGCCGAGGAGGTGGCGCCGCCGGGGACGAGGCGGCGGCCCGCCTGGGTGGCGACGCGGAAGCTGTAGCGCCCGTTGCGCGCCGGGCGCCCGCCGCCGACGGTTCCGTCCCAGCGGACCGTGTACGGCGTCCGCGGGGCGAGGTCGTTGCGGTAGAAGATCGCCACCGCTTCGCCGCTCGCGGAGACCACGTCGACGCGCAGGTCGTTGGCCGCCCGGCCGCTGGCGAATTCGAAGCGCAGGCGTGGGGTGCGGGCGCCGTAGTAGAAGGACTTGCGCGGCCACGTCCGGGCCGAGAGCAGGGTCACCCGACCGGCGCTGGGCGCGGGATCGGGCGCGCCGCTGCGGCTGGGCGGGGCCGGCGGCGGGCCGCCCGGGGTCGCGGCGCCCCCGGTGACCGCGCGGGCAGGCGCCGCGGGGACGATCAGGATGATCGCCGCCGCGAGGATCGATGTCGCTGCGCCGAGCCACGATCCGGCTGCGGTTCCGCCACGTGTCACGCGGGGATCTTCGCCCGACTTGGCCTCCGAACCTGCAAGAGCGCCTGCGGTTGCACCCTGCTTTCCCTATGATCCCCGGACTTTGAAGACTTACGTCGCGAAACCGACCGAGCGCCAGCGCGAGTGGCTGGTCGTCGACGCCGAGGGGCAGACCCTGGGCAGGCTGGCGACCCGCATCGCCGACGCGCTGCGCGGCAAGCGCAAGCCCGAGTACACGCCGCACGTCGACACCGGGGACTTCGTCGTCGTCGTCAACGCCGAGAAGATCCGGGTGACCGGGAAAAAGCTCGAGCAGAAGCGCTACTGGCGCCACTCCGGCTACCCGGGCGGGATCAAGTCCCGCAGCCTGGCCGAGATGCTCGACCGTCGCCCCGAGGAGGTTATCCGCAAGGCGGTGAAGGGGATGCTCCCCCGCAACCGCCTGGCCCGCAAGCAGCTGACCAAGCTGAAGGTGTACGCCGGCCCGGACCATCCGCACGCGGCGCAGAAACCCCGAGAGATGGAGACCGCCTGATGGCCGACGAGCCGCAGCAGAACGACGAGACTCAGCAGGACGAGGGCGCTCAGGACGAGGGCGCTCAGGCCGCGGGGCCTGACGCGACCGCGGAGGAATCCGGCCTCACCCGGCCGGAAACCTCCGCGTCCGCGCCACCCGCGGCAGATGCGGCAGAGGTTGACGCCGAGGACGTGGCGGCTGCGGAGGAGCCCGCTGAGTCTCCTGTTGCTGAGCAGGAAGATGAGGAGCCCGAGCCCGCGCCGGCTCCAGAGAAAGAGAAGAAGAAGGACGTCATCCCCGGGGCCGATCTGGAGCCGATCGCGGTCGAGCCGGAGGAGCGGCCGCTGAGCGCCGAGGAGCAGGCGCGCAAGGAAGCCGAAGAGGAGGAGCGCCGGGCGCGCGAGGCGGCGCTGGCCGGCGAGTCCGAGGAGGAGGAGCCCGCCAGCCGCGCGCCGGCGAAGATGGAGGGCGACTCCCGCTACTCGGCGACCGGCAAGCGCAAGCGGGCGATCGCCCGCGTCACCCTGCTGCCCGGCAAGGGCGCCTTCACCGTCAACGGCCGCTCGATCGAGGAGTTCTTCCCGCGGCCGCTGCACCAGACGACCGCCCGCCAGCCGCTGGTGAGCGCCGGCTACGAGGGCAGCGTCGACGTCCGCGTCCGCGTCCACGGCGGCGGCGTCGGCGGCCAGGCCGGGGCGGTGCGCCACGGCGTCGCCAGGGCGCTGACCGAGGTCGACCCGGAGCTGCGGGGCGAGCTCAAGCGGCGCGGCTTCCTGACCCGCGACGCGCGCGCCAAGGAGCGCCGCAAGGCCGGTCTCAAGAAGGCGCGCAAGCGCCCTCAGTTCTCGAAGCGTTGAGGCTCGCCTCAACACTTCGATCTATGCCTGAAAGAAGACTGTTTGGCACGGATGGGGTGCGGGGGGAGGCGGGAACGTTTCTCACTGCGGAGTTGGCCCTTTCACTCGGCCGTGCGGCGACGGCGTCGCAGGAGGCAGAGCGGCCGCAGGTGCTGATCGTGCGGGACACGCGCGAGTCGGGGCCGATGCTGGAAGCGGCGCTGGCGGCCGGGGTCGCCGAGGCGGGCGGCGACGCGTTGTGCGCCGGCGTGCTGCCGACGCCGGCCGCCGCGGTCCTAGTGCGCAAGCTCGGGCTCGATCTGGCCGCGGTCGTCTCCGCCTCGCACAACCCCTACAAGGACAACGGGATCAAGTTCTTCGGCGCGAACGGCAGCAAGCTCGACGACGCGACCGAGTCCCGCATCGAGTCCTTCCTCCACGACCGCGTTCGCCCTTTGTCGGCCACAGCTCGACAAACAGCGAACGCCACGCTGAAGGTTGGCGACGTCCGGGAGCTCGGCGGCGGCGAAGAGGATTATCTCCGTGCCCTGGAGGCCGCCTTCCCGCTCGACCTCTCCGGCGTCAGGGTGGCGCTGGACTGCGCCAACGGCGCCACGCACCGGGTCGGGCCGGCGATCTTCGAGCGGCTCGGGGCCGAGGTCGAGTCGATCGCGGTCGAGCCCGACGGGCGCAACATCAACGACGGCTGCGGCTCGACCCACCTCGACAACCTCGCCGCCCACGTCGCCTCCAGCGGCGCCGCGGTCGGCTTCGCCTTCGACGGCGACGGCGACCGGGTGCTGGCGGTCGACGGCGAGGGCCGCGCGCACGACGGCGACGAGCTGATCGCGCTGCTGGCGCGCGGGCAGGCGGCGCGCGGCGAGCTCGGCGGCGGCGTCGCGGTCACCGTGATGAGCAACTACGGCTTCCACCGGGCGATGGGCGAGGCGGGGATCGAGGCGGCGACGACGAAGGTCGGCGACCGCTACGTGCTCGACGAGTTGCGCGGACGCGGCTGGGCGCTGGGCGGCGAGCAGTCGGGCCACATCATCGACATGCGCTTCGCCGCTACCGGCGACGGCATCGCGGCGGCGCTGATGACGATGCGCGAGCTCGGCGGCCGTGAGCTCGCCTCGGTCGCGGCGATGGAGAAGCTGCCGCAGAGGCTGGTCAACGTCGAGGTCGCCGATCGCGAGGCGATCGCCGGCGCGAGCGCCGTCTGGGAGGCGGTCGAGCGCGAGGGCGCCGAGCTGGAGGGTCGCGGCCGCGTCCTCCTGCGCCCCTCCGGCACCGAGCCGCTGGTCCGCGTGATGGCCGAGGCGCCGACCGCCGAGGAGGCCGCCGCCGTCTGCGAGCGCCTCGCCGAGCTGGTCCGTCGCGAGCTGGCCTGACCGGCGGCCCTCTACCCTTTACCGCCTCAATGTGCGGAATCGTCGGATACGTCGGCTCGCGGCCCTGTCGCGACATCCTGCTCGCCGGGCTGGAGAAGCTCGAATACCGCGGCTACGACTCTGCCGGGGTCTCGACGATCGAGGACGGGCGGGTCGAAAGCGTGCGCGCGGTCGGCAACCTCGCCAACCTGCGGGCGGCGCTCGAGGCCCGTGACGCGGCCACGGCGGAGGGCGGCGTCGCCGTCGCCACCGTCCCGGCGACGACCGGGATCGCCCACACCCGCTGGGCGACCCACGGGCGGGTCACCGAGCGCAACGCCCACCCCCACAGCGACGGCTCCGACCGCGTCCACATCGTGCTCAACGGGATCGTCGAGAACCACGCCAGGCTGCGCCACAAGCTGGAAGCCGAGGGGCGCGAGTTCAGCTCCGAAACCGACGCCGAGGTCGTCGCCCACCTGATCGCCAGCCGCTACGAGGGCGACCTGACCGCCGCCGTGCGCGCCGCCTTCGCCGAGCTGCGCGGCCACTACGCCTTCGTCGCCATGCACGCCGAGCGGCCCGAGGAGCTGGTCGGCGCGCGCAAGGAGTGCCCGCTGGTCGCCGGGATCGGCGAGGGCGAGACCTTCCTCGCCTCGGCGATCCCGGCCTTCCTCGCCGAGACGCGCCAGGCGCTGACGATCGAAAACGAGGAGATCGTGACGATCACCCGCGCGGGGGCGGCGATCACCGACCCGGAGGGCAACGCGGTGGCGCGCGAGCCCGAAGAGGTCGATTGGGACGAGGCCGCGGCCGAGAAGGCCGGCTATGAGACCTTCATGCTGAAGGAGATCCACGAACAGCCCGACTCGGTCGCCGAAACGATCGCCGGCCGCCTGCCCGGCGAGGACGGCGTCGATCTCTCCGAGGTCGGGCTGGACGACGAGTTCCTGCGCGGGCTGCGGCGGATCGTGATCGTCGCCGCCGGCACCTCCTACCACGCCGGCCTGGTCGGCCGCTACGCGATCGAGGAATGGGCGCGGGTGCCGGTGGAGATGGACGTCGCCTCCGAGTACCGCTACCGCAACCCCGTCGTCGGGACGGACGACCTGGTGATCGGGATCACCCAGTCGGGCGAGACCGCCGACACGCTGGCGGCGATGCGGCTGGCGCGCGAGCGCGGCGCGACCGTGCTGGCGATCACCAACGTGATGGGCTCGCAGGCGACGCGCGACGCAGACGCCGTCCTCTACACCCGCAGCGGCATGGAGATCAGCGTCGCCGCGACCAAGACCTTCGTCGCCCAGGTGGCGGCGATGTACCTGCTCGGGCTGCGCCTGGCCGAGCTGCGCGGGACGCTCCCGCCCGAGCGCCTATCCGAGCTCGTCGCCGAGATGAAGGCGCTGCCCTCGAAGGTCGAAGCGACGCTGGCCGGCTGCGAGGAGCAGGTGCGCGAGGTCGCCGCCGCGCATCAGGACGACGGCTTCTTCCTCTACCTCGGCCGCCACATCGGCCTGCCGGTCTGCCTCGAGGGGGCGCTGAAGCTGAAGGAGATCTCCTACATTCCGACCGACGCCTACGCCGCCGGCGAGATGAAGCACGGCCCGATCGCGCTGCTCGACGAGTCGACGCCGGTGGTCTGCGTGGCGACCGAGAGCCCGATCCTCGCCAAGGTCCTCTCCAACGTCGAAGAGGTGCGGGCGCGCGGCGCCCACACGATCGCGATCGCCACCGAGGGCGACGGGCGCGCCGCCGCGGTCGCCGAGCAGACGATCGAGGTCGCCGCCAGCGACTGGATCCTGCAGCCGATCCTCGCCGTGCTGCCGCTGCAGCTGCTCGCCTACGACATCGCCCGCGGGCGCGGGCTCAACGTCGACCAGCCGCGCAACCTGGCGAAGACGGTCACGGTCGAGTGAGATTCCCCCGCGGCGCGGCCGATTCGTCTAGGATGCCGAGCCTCGTGAAGTCTCGTCTGCTCATCGCGGCGCTCGCGGCGGCCGCCATTATCGCCCTCGTGGCTGGCTGCGGCGGCTCGTCCTCCTCGGGCCACGACCTCGCCTCCCTGGCGCCGCCCAAGGCGCCGGTGTTCCTTGAAGGCACGGTGCGGCCCGAAGGGGAATTGAAGTCGAACGTCGACGCGATCGCCCAGAAGGTGGGGGGCGTCGAAAACCTCGGCGACCTGATCGTCGAAGAACTCGAAAAGCAGGCCAAGGGCGAAGGCGAACCGTTCGACTTCGCCACCGAAGTGGAACCGTGGCTGGGCGAACGCGGCGCGGTCTTCTTCGAGCGGCTGGAAGGCGAAGACTTCAAGGGCGCCGGCATGATCGTCGAATCGACCGACGCCGAAGCGACGCAGGAATTCATCGACAAGCAGGTCAAGCAGAGCAGCGACCCCTACAAGTCCGCCTCCTACGAAGGCGTCGACTACCAGGTGGGCGGTTCTGAAGGCCAGGCGATCGGCGTCGTCGGCGACTCCCTGGTGATCGCCGAAGGCGAAAAGGTCTTCAAGGAAGTCGTTGACGCCTCCAAGGGCGAGGCGCTGGGCGACGAAGACACCTTCACCAAGGCGATCTCGGCCGCCTCCGACGGCAGCCTCGCCGACGTCTACGTCGACATCGGCGCGCTGATCGACCAGAACGGCGGCCAGATCAACCCGACGGCGCGCGGCCTGCTCCAGAACGCCGGCATCGACCCGAGCGAAGCGACGGCGGTCGCCAGCGTCGTGCCCGGCGCCGAACAGGTCGCGGTCGAGCTGAGCAGCAACCTCGGCGGCGAGGAAGCGCCGACCGGCGACGCCTCGAAGCTGCTCGGCGAACTGCCCGGCGACGCGTTCGCCGGCTTCGCCGTCTCCGGCTTCGGCGAACAGCTCACCGAAGCGATCGACAGCCTCGACGAAGAAGGCATCGAAGGGACGGTTCCGCCGAACCAGCTGAAGAAGGGGCTGAAGGAAATCGGCATCGACCTCGAAGGCGTGGCGGGCTCGCTCGAAGACGCCGCGGTCTTCGCCAGCGGCACCGGCAAGAACAACCTCGGCGGCGCCCTGGTGCTGAGCACGAAGGGCTCGCAGGCGACCAAGGCGGTCGAAAACATCGGCCTGCTTCTGCGCCAGGTCCACGTCCAGGGCGTCACCGCGCTGGGCGGCAAGTACAAGGGCTTCTCGATCCACAGCGAAGAACTCGGCAGCAAGCCGCTCGTCGTCGCGGCCACCGAAGGCAGGCTGGCGATCGGCTATGGCCTGGCGCCGACCCTGAACGGCCTGGTGAGCGGCTCGGGCAAGGGCAAGACCCTCTCCGAAGTCCCCGCCTACGAAGAAGCGGTCAGCGCCCTCGGCGGCACGCCGATCGGGGGCTTCGCCGACGGCCAGGGCGCCCTGAAGCTCGCCGAATCGCTCGTTCCCGGCTCCAACGAAGGCTTCGCCAAGGCGAAGAAGTACCTGAGGAACATCGAGTTCCTCGCGCTCGGCAGCGTCAGCCAGGGCGAAGTGGCGACCGCCAAGCTGATCGTCGGCCTGAAGTAGCGCCCGCCCGCGGCTAGTGAGAACACTAGCCTGAGCAACCGATGGAGCCCTGGCTCAGCCCCCTCTACGACGCCGCCGGGATGCGGGCGGTCGACCGCTGGGCGATCGAGGAGCAGGGAGTTCCCGGCGCCGAGCTGATGGAGGCTGCCGGCACGGCGCTGGCCGAGGCGCTCGCCGGGTTGAGCCCGCAGGGCCCCATCCGGATCGTCTGCGGCAAGGGCAACAACGGCGGCGACGGCAGGGTGGCGGCGCGGCGGCTGGAGGCGATGGGGTTCGAGGTGGAGGCGCTCGATCTCTTCTCCGCCGAGCCGGAGGAGCTCGACAGCTGGCTGGCGGGGTCGGGAGCGGTCGTCGACGCGATCTTCGGCACCGGCTTCGCCGGCGCGCCGCGCGAGCCTGCCGCCGCCGCGATCGAGGCGATCAACCGCTGCGGCGCGCCGGTGGTCGCCTGCGACGTCGCCTCCGGCGTCGACGCTTCGAGCGGCGAGATCGCGGGCTCGGCGGTCGAGGCCGACGTCACGGTCAGCTTCCACGCCGCCAAGCTCGGCCACCGCGTCGCTCCCGGCAAGTGGCGCACGGGCGAGCTGCGGGTGGCGCCGATCGGGATTCCGGACGGCGCGCCGGCCGAGCCCGCCGGGGGCGAGATCGAGCCCGCCGTGCTCGGGCTGGCGCCGCGCCGCGGGCCGCGCTCGACCAAGTTCAGCTCCGGCCAGGTGACGATCGCGGGCGGCTCGCGCGGCCTGACCGGCGCGGTGCGGATGTCCTCGCTGGCGGCGATCCGGGCCGGCGCCGGCTACGCGACGGTGGCGGTGCCGGCCGAGCTCGAGCCGGTATTCGAAGCCGGCCAGCCGGAGGTGATGTCGGTCGGCTGCCCGGGCGGCGACGGCTGCCTCGCGCCGGCCTCGCTGAAGCCGCTGCTGGGCGCCTTCGAGCGCGCCGCGGCGGGCGTCTTCGGGCCGGGGCTGGGGCGCGACCCGGGCTCGGTCGAGCTGGCGCGCGAGGCGGTCCCGCGGATCGACGCGCCGCTGGTGCTCGACGCCGACGGGCTCAACTGCTTCGCCGGCGAGCTCGGCGCGATCGCGGCGCGCGGCGCGCCGACTGTGCTCACCCCGCACGCCGGCGAGCTGGGGCGGCTGCTCGGCCGCGACCCGGAGGAGATCGGCGCCCACCGGCTCGCGGCGGCGCGCGAAGCGGCGCGGGCGGCAGCGGCCGTCGTCGTGCTCAAGGGCGACGACACGATCGTCGCCGACGGAGAGCGGGTCGCCGTCAACGCGCTCTCCGCGCCGGCCCTCGCCACCGCCGGGACCGGCGACGTCCTCTCGGGGATCCTCGCGGCGCTGCTCGCGCGCGGGCTCGAGCCGTTCGCCGCCGCCTGCGCCGCCGTCCTCGCCCACGCCCGCGCCGGCCGCGACGCCGCCGCCCGCATCGGCGCCGCCGAGTCCGTCATCGCCACTGATGTAATCGACTCCGTCCCCGCCGGACTGCGAACGTCCTAGCCCGCCGTTGTCGACCTTTTCCACACTGGGGTGGGGACAAAGTCGACAGCGCGAGTCCGCCGGGTCGAATAATCTCGTCGCTACCGTGAAGACCGCCGCCGAGATCATGGACAGTTCCGTGCCGAGTGTCGCGCCCGACGCCGACGCCCGCGGCGCGATCGAGCTGCTGGCGCAGACCGACAAGGGCGCGATCCCGGTAGTCGACGAGGAGCGCAAGGTGGTCGGCATCGTCAGCGAGTCCGACCTCGTGCTCAGCGAGGAGCAGTCGGACCTGCACCTGCCGCACTACCTCAACATCATGGGCGGGGTCGTCTTCGTCGGCTCGATGAAGGGCTTCGAGAAGCGCCTCGACAAGGCCTTCGCGACCAAGGTCTCGGAGCTGATGAGCGCCGACCCGGTGGTCGTCAAGGAGCACACCAGCGCCGAGAACGTCGCCAGGAAGATCGCCGACTCGCACCACAACCACCTGCCCGTGGTCGACGAGGAGGGCCGCCTCGCGGGGATGGTCACCCGGGCCGACGCGCTGGCTGCGCTCGTCGAGGAGTAGGCATGCAGCGGGCGGTCGCCCGGATCGACCTCGGCGCGGTGCGCGACAACTGCGCCCGGCTGAAGGCCGAGCTGGGCGGGGCGGAGCTCTGCGCGGTGGTCAAGGCCGACGGCTACGGCCACGGCGAGCAGGCCTGCGCCGAGGCGGCCCTGGCCGGCGGCGCGACCCGGCTCGCGGTGGCGACCGCCGCGGAGGCGGCGCGGATCGGCCGCCGCCTCGCCCACGCGCCGCTGCTGACGATGGGGGCGCTGACGCCGGAGGAGCTCGACACGGCGCTCGAGGCCGGCTCCGAGCTCTCCGTCTGGCGGCGCGGCTTCCTCGACCACCTCGCCGAGCGCGCCCGCGCGCACGGCCGGCCGGCCCGCGTCCACGTCAAGCACGACAGCGGCATGGGACGTCTCGGCAACCCCGATCCCACCGCGGTGCTGGAGCTGCTCCGCGCCTGCGCCGCGAGCCCCGACCTCGAGCCGGCCGGCGTCTGGACGCACTTCGCCACCGCCGACGAACCGGGAGCCGACGGGGGCTTCTTCGATGAGCAGCTGGAGCGCTTCGCGGCCGTCGCCGAGGCGGCGCGCGAGGCGGTCCCCGGAATCCTCGTCCACGCCGCCAACAGCGCCGCGGTCTTCCGCGACCGGGGCGCCCACTTCGACATGGCGCGCTGCGGCGTCGCCGTCTACGGCCTCGACCCCTTCCAGGGCGACCCGGCCGAGCGCGGCCTGCGCCCGGCGCTCTCCCTGCGCTCCTATGTCGCCGACCTCAAGAGGTTCGCGGCGGGCGACAGCGCCGGCTACGGCCGCACCTGGCGGGCCGAGCGCGACACCCGCGTCGGCGTGCTGCCGCTCGGCTACGGCGACGGCGTCCGCCGCGGGCTCTCCAACGACGCCGAGGTGCTGATCGGCGGCCGGAGATACCCGCTCGTCGGCACCGTCTCGATGGACAACGTCACCGTCGACCTCGGCCCCGGCGCCGAAGTCGAGCCCGGCGCCGAGGCGGTGCTGATCGGCTCGCAGGGCTCCGAGACGATCCTCGCCGAGGAGCTCGCCCGGCGCCTGGGGACGATCAACTACGAGATCACCTGCGGCATCTCGGCCCGCGTCCCCCGGGTGGAGGCTTGAGCTTCGGCGAACGCCTCGAAGCCGCGCCGCTGGTCGGACTCGCCCGGCGGGCGCTCGCCGGCGAGGACGGTGTCTGGATCGCCGGCGGCGCGGTCCGCGACGCGGAGCTCGGCCGCGAGGTGACCGACCTCGACCTCGCCGTCGCCGGCGACCCCGAGCGCGTCGCCAAGGCCGTCGCCGACGCCGAGGGCGGGTTCGCATTCGAGCTCTCGTCCGAGTTCGCGACCTGGCGCGCGGTCGCCCGCGACCGCTCCTGGCAGCTCGACGCGACCGCGCTGCGCGGCGCGACGATCGAGGCCGACCTGGCGGCGCGCGACTTCACCCTCGGCGCCGTTGCGGTGCCGCTCGCCGGCGGCGAGCCGATCGACCCCTTCGGCGGCCTCGCCGACCTCGAGCGCCGGCGGCTGCGGGTCGTCGGCGAGGCGAGCTTCCGCGACGATCCGCTGCGCCTGCTGCGCGCCGCCCGCCTCGCCGCCGACCTCGGCCTCGCGGTCGACCCCGAGACCGCGTCGCTGGCCCGCTCGCAGGCCGAGCTCGCCGCGCGGCCGGCGGGGGAGCGGCAGCTGGCCGAGCTGCGGCGGCTGCTCGGCGGCCCCGACCCGCTGCGCGGCCTCGCCCTGCTCGACGAGCTCGGCCTGACCGCCGTCGTCCTGCCCGAGGTCGAGGGGCTGCGCGGAGTCGAGCAGGGCCCCAACCACCACCTCGACGTGCTTCGGCCACACCCTCGCCGTGCTCGAACGCACGCTCGAGGTCGAGGAGGACCTGGAGCGCTTCGCCGGCGAGCGCGCCGCCGACGCGCGGGCGCTGCTCGCCGAGCCGCTGGCCGACGAGATGACGCGCGGCACGGCGCTGCGCTTCGGCGCCCTCTTCCACGACATCGCCAAGCCGCAGACCAAGGGCGAGCGCGAAGGCTGGGTCACCTTCGTCGGCCACGACAGCGTCGGCGCCGAGACGGTCGGCGGCATCTGCAAGCGGCTGCGCGCCAGCGCCAAGCTGACCCGCCACCTCCAGGCGCTGACGCTGCACCACCTGCGGCTCGGCTTCATGGTCCACGAGGCGCCGCTGCCGCCGCGGCGCGTGCACGAGTACCTGCGGGCGACCCAGCCGGTCGCCGCCGACGTCACCCTGCTCACCGTCGCCGACCGGCTCTCGGCCCGGGGCGGCGGCCCCTTCGCCACCGAGGAGGCCATACAGGCCCACCTCGACCTCGCCCGGCAGATGCTCGCCGCGGCGCTCGACTGGCGCCGCGACGGCCCGCCGGCGCCGCTGCTGCGCGGCGACGAGCTGGCGGCCGAGCTGGGGATCGCGCCCGGACCGGAGTTGGGCGACCTGCTCGCCGAGCTGGAGGCCGCCCAGTACGCGGGCGAGGTGAGCACGCGCGAGCAGGCGGTCGAGCGCGCCCGCGCGCTCCGCGGCTGACCTTTGGCCCCGGGGGTCAGATACTCTCATCGACGCATGGGCAAAGAGGAGAAGATCGAGATGGAGGGCGAGATCACCGAGGCCCTCCCGAACACGATGTTCCGCGTCAAGCTCGACAACGGGCACGATGTGCTCGGCCACATCTCCGGCAAGATGCGCCGCCACTACATCCGCATCCTCCCGGGCGACCGCGTGAAGATCGAGCTCTCCCCGTACGACCTCGACAGAGGTCGAATCACCTACCGCTACAAATAGCGCCGCTCAGACCCCGGTCCGTTTCATTTCCCTCAGGGCGAGGCCGCCGAAGAGCAGCAGCAGCCCGGCGAGAGCGACGACGCCGGGCCAGGTGCCGGCCCAGGTGACGCCGCCGACGAAGCCCTGGCGGGCCGCTTCGATCACCTGGGTGACCGGGTTGACGCGGGCGACCTTCTCCAGCCAGCCCTGCAGCAGCGCCAGCGGCGCGTAGGCGGTCGTGGTCAGGATCAACGCCATCATCCCCGCCTGCATCAGCGGCGCCGCCGACTGGCTCTTGAAGCGCAGCGCCAGCATCGAGCCCCAGCAGGCGGCGACGGCGGCCATCGCGGCGACCATGAAGTAGGTGACGAGCAGCCCGTCGACCCCCGGCCAGCCGGCGCCGAGCGCCAGCGCGATCGCGAGCACGAAGGTGGCGGGGATCAGCGCCCGGACGCCGGCGGCGAGCACCGTGCCGGCCAGCAGCACCCAGCGGGGGGCGGGGGAGACGAGCAGCCGGTCGAGCCAGCCCTGCTCGATGTCGCGGGCGAGGTTGACCCCGGCGGCGGCGCCGGTGAAGCCGGCGCCCTGGAGCATGCTGACCGGCACGATGAAGCTCTCGTAGGTGCCCGTTTCGAAGCCGCCGAGGTGGGTGAGGGCGCCGAAGACGCCGTTCAGGCCGAGGAAGAAGATCGTCGGCGCGAGCACGCCCGGGATCGCCGCGCCGGGCACGCGCAGCAGCTCGTTCCTGGCCCGCGACATCAGCGCGCCGATCGTCGCCAGGTTGGCGCGCCAGGCGGGCAGGGCCGTGGCGGTGGCCGCGGATGCCTCCATCAGCCCACCCGCAGACGGTGGCGCAGGGCGCGGGTGCTGAGCACGCCGGCGACGACGACGATGCCGGCGATCGCGAGCAGCGCTTCGGCGGTGTCGGTCGCGTCGACGCCGGAGACGATCGGCTCGCGCACGCCTTCGACGATGAAGCTGAGCGGGTTGTATTCGGCGATCGTCTTCGCCGGCTCGATCATCAGGTCGACCGGGAAGAACGCCGAGGAGAGGAAGAGGACGACGAGGACCAGCGGGAAGAGGCCCTGGACGACGCTGGCGCTGCCGGTGCGCAGGGCGATCGCGGCGCCGATCCCGCCGACCGCCGCCGCGGTGATCGTCACCAGGGCGATCGCGAGCAGCGCCCCGGGCACGCCCCCGGCGATCTCGGCGCCGAAGATCAGGCCGATCGCGAAGAACCAGAGCGAGGCGAAGAGGCCGAGCGCGGCGGTGCCGGCGAGCCGCCCGAGGACGATCGCGTAGCGCGAGATCGGCGCCGCGAAGAGGCGGTCGGTGAAGCCCATCTCGATGTCGACGGCGAGCGCGATGCCGCCGCTGTTGCCGGCCAGCATCAGCGACTGCATCATCGCCCCGGCGAGCATGAACTGGAGGAAGCTCTGCACCGGCGGGAAGCCGGGCAGTTCGATCGCGGCCCCGGCGCCGCCGGTCTGGATCGCCAGCAGGATCGTCGGGAAGACGACGATCGGCGCCATCAGCTGCGGCCGGCGGAAGGTCTGGCGGATCGACCTCATCCCCAGCGCCTTCACGACCCTGGCGTCAGTCCTCAGCATCTTTTATGTGATGCCCTGTCTTGGCCACGAAGACGTCGTCGAGGCTGGGGTGGACGAGCTCCAGCGAGCCGACCTCGATCCCGGCCTCGTCGAGCGCCCGCACGACCCGCGGGATGTCGGCGGCGCCGCGCTCGACCTCGACCAGGAGGGTCTTCGCGTCGACCGGCGGCAGCAGCGGGCCGATGCGGGCGCAGATCTCCTCCGCCGCGGCTACCGAGCCCTCCTCGAGCAGGAGCCGGATGTGGGGGTTGCCGATCTCGGCCTTGAGCGATGCGGGCGTGCCTTCGGCGACGATCCTGCCGCTGTCGATGATCGCGACGTCGTCGGCCAGCTGGTCGGCCTCCTCCAGGTACTGGGTGGTGAGGAAGACCGTGGTGCCCTCGTCGTTGAGCGCCCGCACCTCCTCCCAGATCGTCTTGCGGCTGACCGGATCGAGGCCGGTGGTCGGCTCGTCGAGGAAGAGCACGCGCGGCTCGTGGACCAGCGCCGCGGCGAGGTCGAGGCGGCGCTGCATGCCGCCGGAGTAGGTGCCGACGCGGCGGTCGGCGGCGGCCGCGAGGTCGACCCGCTCGAGCAGGTCGTCGGCGCGGCGGCGGCCCTCGGCGCCGGGCAGGCCCTGGAGCGTCGCCTGGAGGCGGATCAGCTCGCGGCCGGTCATCAGCGGGTCGAGCGCCGCCTCCTGGAGGGCGACGCCGATCGAGGCGCGCACCTGGCGCGCTTCGGCGACGACGTCGTGGCCGGCGACGGTCGCCCGGCCGCCGGTCGGCAGCAGCAGCGTGGTCAGCATCCGCACCGTCGTCGTCTTGCCGGCGCCGTTGGGGCCGAGGAAGGCGAAGATGCCGCCCTCGTCGACCTCGATCTCGACGCCGCGCACGGCGAGCACGTCGTCGAAGGCGCGCTCCAGCCCCTCGACCGCGATCGCGGCCCCGGACGCCATAGCGCTAGGCCTCCGTCGCGGCCTCGGCCAGCGACGGCGCCGAATCCACCCAGCGCCTCTCGTTGGCGCGCTCGAGCGCCTCGGCGGCGTCGAGCAGCAGCTCGTCGGCGCCCCAGGCGCCCTGCAGCTGCAGGGCGAGCGGCAGCCCCTCGGAGCTGAGCCCGACCGGCACGCTGATCGCCGGGATGCCGGTCAAGTTGGCGAGCGCGGCGCCGCGCACGTTGGCCTGGTCGGCGCTGAGCGTGCCCGAGGGCAGCTCGACCAGCGGCGCCTCCAGCGGCGGCGCCGGAGCCGGGACGGTCGGCCAGGCGATCGCGTCGACCTCGGCGAAGAGGGCGGCGAGCCGCCGCCGCATCAGCTCCCGCGCCCGCTGAGCCTGCACGGTGGCGGCGCCGGGCAGCAGCATCCGGTACTTGAGCGTGCCGCGGGCGATCGGGCTCAGCTCGGGACTGAGATGGTTGAGCTTCTCCGGCGTCGCGCCGCTCCCGGCCTCGCCGTTGATGATCAGCAGCGCCGCGACGGTCGCCGCATCGAGGTCGGGCAGCTCGACCTCGCGCACCTCGCCGCCGGTTTCGGCGCGCAGCGCCTCGATCGCCTCCTCGCAGGCCGCGGCGACCTCGGGCGTCACGTCCTCGGAGACCGCGTCGCGCACGACGCCGATCCGCAGGCCGGCGGCGTCGCCGGCGGCGAGCTCGTCGCCGTAGAGGACCGAGGCGAGCAGGCGGGCGTCGGCGGCGTCGGCGCAGAGCGGGCCGGCGACGATCATCGTCGTTATCGGCGCCATGTGGTGCCCCTCCATCGCCGCGCGGCCGAAGGTCGGCTTTAGCCCGGTGAGGCCGCAGTAGGCGGCGGGGAAGCGCACCGAGCCGAGCCCGTCGGCGCCGACCGCGCCGGCGACGAGACGGCCGGCGACCGAGGCCGCCGGGCCGCTGGAGGAGCCGCCCGGGCAGCGCTCGGGGTCCCAGGGGTTGCGGGCTGGGCCGTAGTAGGAGACGGCGCCGGTGCTGCCGCCGCCGAGCTCGTGCATGTTGCCGACGCCGACGATCACCGCGCCGGCGTCGCGCAGGGCGCGGTAGGGACCGGACTCGGCCGGTGCGGTGGGCGCCATCAGCTCGGCGGCGCCGAAGCGCTGGGCGCGCCAGGGCAGCGGCCACTCGTCCTTGATCACGATCGGGACGCCCCGCAGCGGCCCCGCGGGGGCGGCGGCGAGCATCTCGCGCGAGCGCTCGGGGAAGGTCTCGACGACGGCGTTGAGCGCCGGGTTGCGGGCCTCGATCCGGGCGAGGGCGGCGTCGAGCAGGGCCGCCGGGTCGACCTCGCCGGCGGCGATCGCCGCCGCCTGGGCGCGCAGGCCGAGGTCGAGCGGCTCGCTCAAGCTTCCGGTCCCCTCGACATGTCCGGGCAGCGCACCGGCTCGATCCCCTCGACGTCGAGCGCGAACAGCTCGAGCAGCGGCGGCCAGACGAGCTCGTGGAAGGCTCTCATCACCGCCAGGTCGACCTCGTCAGCCTCGATCCCGAGCGCGGCGAGGCCGGCGGGAATGAACTCGTCGGCTGGGGTCGCGCCCTCCGTCACGGCGGCAACCCTACCGGGGAGGGATCGTGCAACGGCGGCCGGAGGACCCCGCCGCGACGCTCCGAGCGGCAGAATGCCGGTCCGCAACCCTGGTCGCAGGCCGGGGTTGTCCCTGATGACCGTGCAAGGAGCAGCAGAAAACGGAGCTCGCCGCCGCGGCGCCCTGGTCGCGCTCGGCTTCGCCTGCGTCCTCGCCCTGCTGATCGCCGCGACCTGGCCGGGCGAGGCCGACTCGGCGCCGGCCCGCGTCGTCGTCCTCGGCAAGACCGACCAGACCCCGCCTCCCTCGTGCCCGGGCAAGATCGTCAACAACGTCGAGGTCGTCCCCTGCCGGGTGGAGGGACACGTGAGCGGCTTCCAGGCGATCGCCGGCGGCGTGCCGCGGCCCTACGAGGTGCCCTTCGACGGCAAGATCGTCGCCTGGTCGATCACGCTCGCGCGCCCCTCGCACAGCGAAGGCGAAAAGGTGACCGACGAGATCGGCTTCTTCGACGAATTCCTCGGCAAGCCCTCGGAGGCGCGGATCGGCGTGCTGAAGCCGGTCGAAGGCTCGAATCCGCCGCAGTTCAAGCTCGTCCGCCAGAGCCCGCTCGAGGTGCTCAACCCCTACTTCGGCAGCACCGTCGTCTTCGCCCTCGATCACCCGCTCAACGTCGTCCAGGGCCAGGTCGTCGCCCTCACGGTGCCGACCTGGGCGCCGATGTTCGCCTTCGGCATCTCCTCGGAAAACACCTGGCGCGGCAGCCGCCTGCCCAAGCACTGCTCCTCCAAGCAGGACATCCAGGACGGCCACCCCCAGCAGGGCGTCGGCAAGACGAAGACCTACGGCTGCTACTACAGCGAAGCGCGGCTGCTCTACACGGCCACAGTCGTGAAGAAGCCCTAGACGGCCTCTTGCCGCAGCCCGCAGTACTGGCAGTCGCTCACGTCCAGCCCGATCAGCTGGTCGCAGCGGCGGCAGGCGCGCAGGTTCTCCGGCGTGCGGGGCAGGGAGGAGGCCGAGGGGGCGAGCGGCAGGACCATCGCCACCGGCGCCATCTCCTCCTCGGTTTCCCGGTCGACGTAGACCGAGCCCGGCTCGGCGTACGCCAGCGCCTCGCGTCCCGAGGCCGCCGCCCGCATCCGGTAGAGCTGCTTCGAGTTCACGGCGGCGAAGCCTAATAGGTTGACCGGCATATGCGCGTCCTGATTTTTCATGGCTACATGCTGCGCGGAACCGGCAGCAACATCTACACCGCCAGCCTGGCGCGGGCGCTGGCCCGGCTCGGCCACGAGGTCCACCTGCTCTGCCAGGAGCGGCAGGTGCGGATCGAGGGCGTCACGATCCACAACCCCGAGATCGGCGGCCTGCTGCCGGTCTACGTCAAGGACCCCTACGAGGGGTTCGAGGTCAAGACGTTCGACGAGCTGACGGAGGAGGAGCTGGCGCGATACATCGACGCCAACGTCTCAGCCGTTCGAGAGCTGGCAGCTTCGACTGGCGGCTTCGACGCCGCCCTCGCCGGCCACCTGATCATGGGTCCCGCGATCCTGGCCCGCGCGGACGTAGGCAGCTTCGCGGCAAAGGTCCACGGCTCCGCCCTCGAGTACACGGTCAAGCCTCACCCTCGTTTCCTGCCCTATGCAGAAGAGGGGATGGCGGCAGCAACAACGGTCCTCGTCGGCTCCCGGCACACGGCCGAGTCGCTGTGGGCCGCGCTGCCGGATGTGGCCGGGCTCAAGGAGAAGACGCGCCTGGGTCCTCCTGGCGTAGACACGGGGGCGTTCCGGCCGCGGGTCCGTCGCGGGGTGGACCCCGGCGCGGCGCTGGGTTTTTCGCGCGGGGACGGTGCGGCGGTCTCTGCTGAGTTTGGTGGGCGAAAAACGGACGCCGCGCCCCGCCGGGGGGCCCACCCCGCGCCACCCGCGGATCAGCGGGTCGTGTTTGTCGGGAAGTTGATCGTCTCCAAGGGGGTGGATCTGCTGCTGGCGGCTTGGCCCTTGGTGCGTGCGCGGCGCCCGGAGGCGAAGCTGGAAATCGCCGGTTACGGAGCCTATGAGCAAGGGCTGAGACGTCTGTTGGCGGCCCTCGACAGGGGTGATCTGGACGATGCGCGCGAGGTGGCGGAGCTGGGGTGGGGGCTCGAGGGCGGTTCCGCGGAGCCGCTCACGATTCTGAGGAGCTTCCTGGTGAATCCACCGGAGGGGTATCTGGAAGCTGCCAAGGGGATGGCGAGCTCTGTGGACTTCATCGGCCGCCTGGAGCACGACGAGGTGGCGGAGCTGCTGCCCGGGGCGGAGGCGCTGGTGATGCCGAGCACGTTTCCCGAGGCCTTCGGGATGGTCGCGGCGGAGGCGGCTGCTTGTGGGGTGCTGCCTGTGTCCGCGGGGCATTCCGGCATGAAGGAGGTGTCGCGCGAGCTTGCGAGGGAGCTGCCGAGGGACGTCGCCGATCTTGTCTCCTTTCCGGTGGAAGAGGGGGCTGTCGAGGGGATCGCCGGGCGGTTGAACGCCTGGCTGGAGCTTCCGGAGGACGAGCGGGAGCGGGCGCGCGCGGCGCTGGTCGCGACCGCGCGGCGGCTCTGGAGCTGGGAGGGAGTGGCCCGCGGGGTGCTGGCCGCGTCGGCCGGCGAGGGGGCGGAAAACCTCCCGCCGCCGCTTCAATAGAATGCCCGCCGCCCATGAGTCCGGAGCGAGCGCCGCGTGCATATCTGATTCTTCGCAAGCGAGCGGAGGACGATTCCTGATGTCCTACGGCCGCCTGCCGATAGCGAAAATGCTCGCCGCCACGATCGCCCTCACCGCGGCGATCTCGGCGGTGATGCTGTCGATCAACTGGGACGGCCAGGAGGCCTCGACGGCGGCGCCGAAGATCGACGACCTGCTCAACGTGATGATCGTGCTCTCGTCGTTCGTCTTCTCGCTGGTCATGGTGATGCTCGCCTACGCGCTGTGGAAATTCAAAGCCAAGCCGGGCGACGAGTCCGACGGCGAGCCGATCCACGGCAACACGCGGCTCGAGGTGGCCTGGACGCTGATCCCGACCGTGATCGTCCTCTTCGCCGCCGGCTACAGCTGGGCGGTGCTGAACGAAATCGAAAAGACCGAAGGCGACCCGATCACCGTCGACGTCTTCTCCCAGCAATACGCCTGGAGCTTCGGCTACCCCGGCAAAGGGAACAAGTTCGTCGAGGGCGAGCTGCACGTGCCCGTCGACCGCCAGGTCAAGTTCAAGATGCACTCCCAGGACGTGATCCACTCCTTCTGGGTGCCGGAGTGGCGGATCAAGAAAGACAACGTGCCCGGGATCACGACCACGGCGACGGTGACGCCGGACAGAGTCGGCACCTACCAGCTGATCTGCACCGAGCTCTGCGGCTACGGCCACGCCGCGATGCGGGCGAAAGTCGTGGTCGAGCCGCCCGCCCGGTTCCGCAAATGGGTCGCCGGGCTGAAGGAAACGGTGCCGCCCGCCTACCTGGAATCGATCCGCCAGGACACCGAAACCAACCCGGTCGAACCCGTCGGGGCGGGCGGGGCATAATGGGGGCGAGCTGCCGATGATCGCCGCGATCAAGCAACCGGGATGGATCCGAGGCGCCCTCGGCGCGCTGCTCGGCGCCGCCTTCGGCGTCGGCCTCGTGGTCTCCCTGCGCGCGATCTCGGGGCTGCCGATCTGGCAGACCGAGGAGACCGGCTACCCGCACGTGGTCGTGCCGCTGATCACCGGCCCGCTCGGCTTCCTCGCCGGCTTCGGCGCCTTCGACTACTGGCTGCGCTGGGCGTTCGGCATGCCGACGATCCCCGAGGACCATTCCCAGCACGGGGCGAAGAGCTGGAAGGACTACTTCCGCTTCAACACCGATCACAAGGTGATCGGCATCCAGTACATCTGCACGACCTTCTTCTTCTTCTTCGTGGGCGGCCTGATGGCGATGCTGATCCGGGCCGAGCTGGCGCAGCCGGGCGACCAGATCGTCAACGCCGCGACCTACAACAGCCTCTTCTCCACCCACGCGGTGCTGATGATCTTCGTCTTCGTGATCCCGGTCTTCGCCGGGATCGCCAACTACGTGCTGCCGCTGATGATCGGCGCGCCCGACATGGCCTTCCCGCGCCTCAACGCGCTCAGCTTCTGGATGCTGCCGATCGCCGGGCTGCTGTTCATCGGCAGCTTCCTCGCCCCCGGCGGCGCCTTCGACGCCGGCTGGACCGGCTACGCGCCGCTCTCCACCGGGGCGCCGCTCGGCCAGTCCTTCTTCAACCTCGGCGTGCAGTTCGCCGGCGCTTCCTCGATCGCCACGGCGCTCAACTTCCTCGTCACGATCATCACGATGCGCGCGCCCGGGATGACCTTCTGGCGGATGCCGCTGCTCGTCTGGGCGAACCTCTCGACCTCGCTGCTGGTCGTCGCCGCGACGCCGTTCATCGCCGGCGCCCAGTTCATGGTCCTGCTAGACCGCATCCTGCACACCCAGTTCTTCCAGTTCGCCGGCGGCGGCGACGTGATCAGCTACCAGCACATCTTCTGGTTCTACTCGCACCCGGCCGTCTACATCATGATGCTGCCGGGCTTCGGGATCATCTCCGAGGTGATCTCTACCCACGCCCGCAAACCGATCTTCGGCTACCGCCTGATGGCGCTGGCGCTGATCGGGATCGTCGTGCTCAGCTACTCGGTCTGGGCGCATCATATGTTCGTCGCCGGCATGTTCAGCTGGCTACGCGTGCCGATGATGATCACGACGCTGCTGATCGCGGTGCCGACCGGGATCAAGATCTTCTCCTGGCTGGGCACGCTCTACTTCGGCAAGATCCACACCAAATCGACCGCGATGCTGTTCGCGCTCGCCTTCATCGTCACCTTCACGATCGGCGGGATCAGCGGCGTGATGCTGGGCATGGTGCCGTTCGACATCCACGTCTCCGACACCTACTTCATAGTCGCCCACATCCACTTCGTGCTCTTCGGCGGCTCGGTCTTCACGATCTTCGCCGGCATCTACCACTGGTTCCCGAAGATCACCGGGCGGATGTACGACGAGAAGCTCGGCCGGGTCCACTTCTGGGGCACGCTGGTCGGCACCTGGGGCACCTTCATCCCGATGCACTGGATCGGGATGGACGGGATGCCGCGCCGCGTCGCCGACTACGCCGCCCAGTTCGGCAACTGGAACCTGCTGATCAGCTGCTTCGCCTTCTTCCTCGGCGCCGTCCAGCTCGTCTTCCTCTACAACATGATCGTCAGCTGGCGCTTCGGGCCGCGCGCCGAAGCCAACCCCTGGCGGGCCAACTCGATCGAGTGGCGGGTCTCCTCGCCGCCGCCGGTCTTCAACTTCGACGAGATCCCGCGCGTCGTCGGCGGGCCCTACGAGTACGGGATCCCCGGCGCGCGCCACGCGATCATGGCCGGCGAAGGCGCCGAGGTGGCCGAGCCCGCGCCCTCGGTGGTGGCGCAGACGTGAGCGCCGCGGAGCGCAGCGAGGCAAAGCCCCTGCTCGTCCTTCTCAACGAGGTGGCGGGCGGGCGCAAGCTGCTCCAGGCGGTGAGGGAGCGCGCCGGCGGGGCGCCCTTCGTCGCCGTCGCGGCGCCGCAGAACCAGCCCGCGGTCGGCCAGCTGATCGACAGCGGCGAGCTGCGCGAGGCGGCCCGCGCGCGGGTCGAGGTGACGATGTCGGTGCTCGCCGAGTACGGCATCGAGTCGGTCGGCGAGGTGATGGACCGCGACCCGGCGCTGGCGCTCGACGACGCCGTGCGCGCCCACGCGCCGGGGGAGGTGCTGCTGTCCTGCCTGTATGAGACGCGCTTCGGCATCGCCCGCAAGGATCTGGTCGAGTGGGCGCGGGCGCGCTTCGAGCCGGAGGTGAAGGTGACCCACATCCCGGTGCGGATCGAAGACGACGCGATCCGCTGGGACCTCAACCACAAGCTGGTCGTCGCGACGCAGACCGTCGCCGCGCCGGACCTCGTCGCCCGGCTGAAGGACGACGCCGCGCAGCGCCCGCACCGCTACACGATCGTCTGCCCGCGCAGCGACGACGTCTCAGAGGCCGAGATCGTGCGCGACCTCGCCGCTACTCTGGCCGAGCTCTACCGGGCCGACGTCGATGCCACCGGCCAGCCGATGAGCCCCGACCCGTTCCACGCCGTGCAGAACGCGATCGAGCACTACCGGGTCGACGAGGTGCTGATCTCGACCTTCGCCGGGGAGTCCTCGCGCTGGCTCGACGAGGACCTGCTCGGCCGCACCCGTGAGATCACCGACATGCCGGTCGAGCACCTCGAGGTGGGCCGGCCCGCCGAGGCGGTTGCCGCCGCCGTGGCGGAGGGAGGGGAGACGTCCTGATGGAGAGCGCGACGGTGGCCCTCGGCCACGGCCACGAGGAGCACCACGGCCCGCCCGAGGCCAACCAGAGCTCGCGGATCGACCGCCAGACGCTCGGCATCCTGCTCTTCATCGTCTCCGAGGTGATGCTCTTCGGCGCCTTCTTCGCCTCCTACTTCTTCCTCCGCGTGGTCGTCCACCCACCGGTCTGGCCGCCGGAACCGTACAAGCTGCCGGTCTACGTCGCCTTGGTCAATACCGGGATCCTCGTCTCCTCGAGCTTCACGATCCACTACGCCCTGGAGTCGATCCGGCGCGGCAACCGCAGGGGGATGAAACTCGGCCTCGTGCTCACCTGGATGCTCGGCGCGACCTTCCTCTTCATCCAGATCAACGAGTACGCGCACATCGGCTTCAGCGCCCGCGACCTCGCCTTCGGCTCGATCTTCTACGGCCTCACCGGCCTGCACGGCGCCCACGTCTTCGTCGGGCTGATGCTGCTCAGCTTCGCCACGATCCGCGCCTTCCGCGGCCACTTCGGCCCCGAGGCGGAGAAGCATCTCGGCGTCGAGGTGCCGGGCATCTACTGGCACTTTGTCGACATCATGTGGATCATCGTTTTTCTCTCCGTCTACGTCCTCTGAGGCGGCTGCAAATCGGCGTCTGGCGGCGTCCTCAGTCGGCCCGGTTCGGTCACGCACTAACTGTGCGCTCCCTCACCTGGCCTCCCTGCGTCCTTGCCAGACTTGATTTTCGCCGCCTCAGAACGTTGGAGGCAGGATGAAGATCTCTGAGGAAGCGGTTTTCAGGTGGGTCGTGATCTTTGCCGTCGCGGCGGTCACGATCGTTGCGGTGACGCTGCTTACTACGCCGTTGGTTGGGGCGCTGTGGGCGTCGATTCTGGTTCTCGCCGGGGCGTGGCACGCGTACCGCTGGTGGCGGAGTCGCGCGGCTCGAGGCGGCCTGCGGTAGCCACCGTCCACAGCATCGCCAGCCAGGTGGCGGTGGCGAGGGAGACGTGGATCCAGACCAGCTCGGTCGGCAGCTTCAGCCACCACTGGACGCCGCCCACGACGCCCTGCAGGGCCAGCAGGGCGATCACCGCGGTCAGGGGCCGGACGGCCCTTCTGTCGCCGCCAGGGCGGCGCAGGAGCAGCCAGACGGCGATCGCTGCGAGGCCGAAGATCGTGGCGATCGCGGCGTGGCGCTGGACGACCCATTCGAGCGTGTCGCGGCCCATGAAGTGGAAGCGGTGGACGAGCTGGCCGGCGTGGGCGCCGGCGTGCGGGCCGGAAGCGGTGGTGATCGTGCCGGCGAGGATCGTCAGCTGCCCCAGCGGGATCAGGCAGCGCACGGCCCAGACGCCGAGCCGGTCGCTGGAGCGGCGCCGCTCCCAGGGCTCGTAGCGGGCGCACCAGGCGAGCGCGAAGGATGCGTCGAGCAACAGCATCGAGAGGATGAAGTGGCTCATCACGAGGCCGGGGGCGAGGTGGTAGCGGACGACGAGGCCGCCGAGGATCGCCTGGCAGACCACGCCGATCGGCAGCAGGGCGCCGAACAGGGCGAGGTGGCCGCGGTAGGGCTTGCGGAACCAGGCGAGCACGCTGGCCGCGATCACGGCGAGGCCGACGAAACCGGTGAGGAGGCGGTTGGCGTACTCGATCACCGCGTGGCTTTCGAGCGGCGGCGCGGTGCCGCCGTAGCACTTGGGCCAGTCGGGGCAGCCCAGCCCCGAGCCGGTGAGGCGCACGCCGGCGCCGGTGAGCACGATCAGCGCGAGCGCGCCGAGGGCGACGAGGGCGACCTGGGCGTAGCGCCGGGGTGAGATCGAGAAGCGTTCTCTCAAGCGATCCCGCATCGTCGCGACATCATCGCAGCGGCCGCGCGGCCGCCGTTCAGTTGTGGGGGCCGCCTACGTCGTTTTCCTCGCCGCCGGGCCCCTCGGGCTTGGCGTTACCTTCGCCGCCGGCGGGAGTGTTTTCGATCAGGTACTGCACCAGGTCTTCGAGTTCTTTCTTGGTCAGCGTTTCGCCGAAGTTCAGCGGCATCACGTTGGCGGCGTAGCCTTCGGCGATCTCGGCGTTCGGGTCGACGATCATTTCTTCGATCCCTGCGGTGTTGTCGTCGGGCGCCAGGTATTCGTCCAGGTTCGGCCCGGTGACTCCGCCCGAGCCGGCGGCGGCGAGCGCGTGGCAGCCGCCGCAGCCGTTGTTGGCGAAGACCTGGGCGCCGGGGCCGCCGGGCACCTTGGGCGGTTCCGCGCCCGGCACGCCGGCCCACATGCCGACGTAGGCGGCGACGTCGTCGAGATCCTGCCCGCTGACGACGTCGGCGGGCATCGAGTTGTTGGGGCTGTCCGTGCTCGGCCGCGGGTCCTTGACCTGCGGGATGACGATGCCTTCGATCGTGCTGTCGGCCTCGCCGGCTTCGCGGGCGGCCGCGAAGGCGCGGTCGAGGTTGGGGCCGATCTTCGCCGTGGTCCCGGCCTGGGCCATTTCGTGGCAGACGCCGCACTTCTGGATGAACAGGGTGCGGCCGCGCTGCACGTCGGCCGTCGTCGTGCCGCAGCCCGAGGAGGCGACGACGATCGCCGTCAGGGCGGCGAGGGCGAGCAGGGCGCGGATGAGGTTGGTAGGCGTGGGCATCGTCATACGGCGCGGAGCGCGCCGCAGTCTATATGCCCGGCACGCGTCAGCCATGCCTGACCGCGCCGCCGCCGTCGGGTAGGCTTGAGGCGATTCGCACTAATCCGCGAGCCGCGAAGGAGGGCGACGAGAATGCAGGTACGGGAAGGAATGTCGGAGGTGGTGCTGACCGTGGGGCCGTCGCACACGCTGCGCGAGGCGGCCGCGATGATGACCGAGCGGGGGATCGGCGCCGCCCTGGTCAATGACGACGGGAAGCCGGTGCCGTGCATCGTCACCGAGCGCGACGTGCTCAACTCGCTCGGCCGCGGCGAGGACCCCGACTCCGAGACCGTCTCCGCCCACATGAGCGGGGCCGTGATCGCCGCCGCGCCCGAGTGGAGCCTCGAGCGCGCCGCGGCGGAGATGTCGACCCGCGGCATCCGCCACCTCGTCGTCTTCGAGGACGGCGCCGTGATCGGCATGCTCTCGATCAGGGACATCGTCAGGTGCTGGACGGCCACCGGAGCCACCTCAGGCATGAGCCCCGACTGACGGAGTCGCTCAGGAGAGCGGGAACTTGATCTTTTCCACCGGGAGCACAGCGCCGCGGGCATGTTGCTTGCGCGGCAGGCGGAAGTAGTCGCGGGTGGCGCCGCGGATCATGCTGCGCAGGGCGAAGAGCAGGATGACGATGCCGACGATCGAGAAGATCCAGCCGCGCACCATGAAGCCCTCGGCGAAGATGCCGCAGACGGCGGCGAGCGCGCCGAGCGCGAAGAAGGCCGGCGCCCAGGAGGGGCGGGGCGGGTAGACCAGCTCGCCGGGCTCGGGGATCTCGCGGTGCTCGCTCATCTCAGTCGCTCATACCGCGATGTAGAGGGTGGCGGCGACGAAGCAGAGGGCGAAGATCGCCGCGGCGATCCCCCCGGCGAGGAGGCCGGCGGACATGTCTCGTCTGGCGGTCTCGCGGTCCACGGGTGGATTTCTATCACGCGACCGCGTCGCGTCGTTTCCGACTTTTTCCACACCCCGGTGTGGTCAAAGTCGGAAACGAGAAGACGGGTCAGCCAAGCCTGGCGTCGATCGCCATCGCGCCGAAGAGCAGCGCCAGGTAGGCGAGCGAGAAGAGGTAGGTGCGCAACGCCCAGCGGCGGTTGGCGCTGCGCAGCAGGCGCACGGCGCAGTAGATGAAGCCGGCGCCGAGCGCCATCGAGGGAAACAGGTAGGCGAGCCCGAAGCCGCCGGCGCAGAAGGGCAGCTGCGTGACCGCGTAGAGAAGCACGGTGTAGAGGAGGATCTGGCGCCGCGTCTCGTCCTCGCCGCGCACGACCGGCAGCATCGGCACTCCCGCCTTGGCGTACTCGTCCTTCATCAGCAGCGAGAGCGCCCAGAAGTGCGGCGGGGTCCAGAAGAAGACGATCGCGAAGAGGAAGAGGGCGGTGCCGCTGAGCCCGCCGGTGACCGCCGCCCAGGCGACCAGCGGCGGCATCGCGCCGGCGGCGCCTCCGATCACGATGTTCTGCGGCGTAGTGCGCTTCAGCCAGAGCGTGTAGACGAAGACGTAGCCGGCGAAGCCGGCGAGCGAGAGGGTCGCGGCGAGCGGGTTGACGGCGCTCGCCAGCAGGGCGAAGGAGCAGAGCTCGAGCAGGGCGCCGAAGCCGATCGCGGCGCGCGCCGAGATCCGCCCGGCGGCCACCGGGCGGTCGGCGGTGCGGGCCATCGTGCGGTCGATGTCGCGGTCGACGGCGTGGTTGACGGCGCCGGCGCCGCCGGCCGAGAGGGCGCCGCCGAGGCAGGTGAGCAGAACGAGCCCGATCGAGGGGTCGCCGGCGACGTACATCGTCGTCACCGTGGTGAAGAGCAGCAGCGACTGCACCTTCGGCTTGGTCAGCGTGACCAGGTCGCGCGGCAGCGAGGGCGCGGCCGGGCGCCGCGCGATAGCGGCGGTTTCGGCGCTGCTCATCGGACGATCACAACGCGTCAGGCTACCGGCTGGCGCTCGCCGGCCGGTGGGCGCTCGCGGGCGCTGCGGTGGGCGATCGCGGCGCGGATGTCGCGCATCGGCCGGGCGCTGCGCACGTCCGGCAGCAGGTCGAAGTTGTGCGGCTCCGGCGGCGAGAGGGCGAACCACTCGAGCGAGTCGCCGCCCCAGGCGTCGTGGCCGGCCGGACGGCCGCCCTCGCGGCTGAGGATCGCGTTGGCGAGCGTCATGAAGATGCCGGCGGCGAGGACGAAGGCGCCGATCGTGGCGATCAGGTTGTAGGCGTCGAGGCCGTTGCCGTTGAAGAACTTGTAGGCGTCGACGACCTGGTCGTGCTCGCTGCCGGCGAGGAACAGCGGCACGAAGGCGACGAGGATGCCGATCGCCATCGTCCAGAAGGAGAAGCGGGCGAGCGTCTCGCCCATCGTCCGCCCGGTCATCTTCGGGAACCACCAGTGCAGCGCCGCGAAGCCGCCGAAGACTGCGCCGCCGACCAGCGCGAAGTGGGTCGCCGCGGTGCTGTCGGTGGTGTGCTGGAGGCGCCAGCCGGCGGCGACGAGCGAGTGGCTCATCTCGGAGACGAGGCCGATCACGATCGCGACGATCGCTCCGGCGGCAAAGAGCAGCGGCGCGCGCATGCGGACCGTGCCGCCGCTGAGCGTCGCGATCAGGTTGAAGAAGACGAGGCCGAAGGGGACGATCAGCGCCAGCGACATGATCATCGCGAAGTACATCCAGCCGAGGCCGATCGGCGCGGTGTACATGTTCTCCATCCAGGCGAGCGTGCCGAGCACGGCGATCGCGATCAGCGAGCCGACGATTCCGCCCCGGTTGAACAGCGGCTTGCGCGCCAGCGCCGGCACGATCTCGGCGATCGCGCCGAGCGCGAAGATCAGGATCAGCATGTAGGCGCCGGTGTAGAAGATCCAGCTCAGGTGCTGCCAGAGCAGCGGCGAGCCGCCGGCGTCGCCGGCGAAGAAGATGCCTTCGAAGTTGCGGTCGACCATCAGCATCGTTATCGCGGCCAGCATCACGGCGCCGATCGCGATCGTCAGCCAGGCGGAGATCGCCGCCGCCCAGGCGAAGATCGGCAGGCGCCGCCAGGCCATGCCGGGCGCCCGCATGCGGCGCATCGTCGCCACCAGGTCGATCGCGACGAGGACGAAGCCGAGCGTCGCCAGGCCGCAGGCGGCGAGCCAGGCGTCGACCCCGTTGTTCTCGATGAAGGCGATGCCCGAGAGCGGCGGCAGCGGGTTGACCCCGGCCTCGGGCGGGGTGAAGAGGAAGGTCACGTAGAGGACGGTGGCGCCGGCGACGAACAGCCAGGTCCCGAGCTGGCCGAGGCGCGGCAGGGCGGTGCCGCGGGCGCCGATCTGCAGCGGCGCGACGTAGTAGAAGAAGCCGAGCGCCAGCGGCAGCGCGAAGAGGAAGATCGCCGTGGCGCCGTAGAGCGAGAGCATCCGGTTGAAGGTGACCGGCGGCATGAAGGTGTTTTCCGGCACCGCCAGCTGCAGCCGCATCAGCAGCAGCTCGACGACGGCCATGAAGAGGAAGCCGAGCGCCCCGGCGATCAGGATGCGGCCGAGGTCCTTGTGGTCGGCGCTGGTCGCCAGCTGCACCCAGCGCTTGCGGCGCGGGGGGAAGCCGTCGACTACCAGCTCGGGGTTCCTGGCGGGCGCGCTCGCGCTCATGGCGTTTCTCCGTTTTCGATCAGCTTGACGACGCGGTCCTGCGCGGCCTGGATCTCGCTCTTCTGGGTCTTGACGAAGGCTTCGTACTGCGCCGGGGAGACGACTTCGACCGCGGTCCGCATCGCCGCGTAGGCCTGGCCGGAGAGGGTCGCCGCCTGGCCGTAGTAGGTCCCTTCTTCGTCGGCGCGGAAGACGACTTCGTGGGTCTTGCCCGGCACGGCGTCGGTCTTCGGCGCCAGGTCGGGGACGTCCCAGGTGTGGACGACATCGGTGGAGAGGAGGTCCAGCTTGACCTCGGTGTCGACCGGGACGACGAGCCGGTAATAGGAGAAGGTTTCGTTCGGGTACTGGTAGCGCCACAGCCACTGCTGGCCCGTCGCCTTGATCGTCAGCGGTTCGCCGTGGGCGGTCCGGAGGCCGGCCGGGCCGGTAGCGGGCGCCTCGCGCGCCTTGTCGGTGAAGACGATGCCCAGCACGAGCAGGGCGAGGGCGAAGACGCCAAGCGCGCCGCCGACGCGCAGCTGGATGCCGCGGCCACCGGTCACCTGGCGCGGCTCGGCGCCGCGCTCGGCGCGGTTGCGCGCGAGCACGAAGAGCAGCCCGCCGATCGCGGCGACCCCGAGGATCACCGCGGCGACGAAGCCGATCCAGAACAGGGTGTCGATCTGGTCGATGCCGGGACTGTGTGGACTCAAAGCGCGGCCATCCTATACTCGCCGACCTCATGAAGAAGGCCCGGCCATCTCCGGTCTTGCGTAACGCCGTGCGCGCCGGGGCGGCGGCGGCGATCGGCGCCGCGGTGGCGGTGCCGCTGCTGCGCAAGCGGGCACGGATTCCGGCCCCGGCGACCGTCGCCGCCTGCGCCGGCGGGCCGCTCGGGCTGGCCGTCCTGCGGCCGCGCTCGCGCAAGCGCGACGTGGCGATGTACGCGATGCAGATGTGGGCCTTCACGATGACCCACGAGCTGCCCTACGACGACCCCGAGGGCCTGCGCGCGCGTCTCAAGATCCGCTACCCGATCGTCGCCGACCGGGCGATCGGGCTCGGCCAGTTGCCGAACGTGCGCCTCCAGCGCGGCCTCGCCCGCCTGCGCGGGGTGGGCACGCTCAACCGCTTCCTCACCTGGGCCCACTGGCTCTGGTTCCTCGAGCCCTACGTCGCGCTCGCCTACATCCTCCTGCGCCACCCCGAGCGCTTCCCGCGCGCGGCGCGCCGCCTCGCCGCCGTCTTCGACATCGGCTGCGGCGTCTACTTCCTTGCGCCGACGGCGCCGCCCTGGTGGGCCTCGGAGAACGGCTACACCGGCGAACCGGTGCGGCGGATCATGGTCGAGGTCGGCGAGGAGACTTGGAAGTCGGCCTGGCCTGCGATGTACGGGGCGCTCGGCGGCAACCCCTGGGCGGCGATGCCCTCGCTGCACTTCGCCACCTCGGCGACGGTGGCGATCTGTCTGGCCGAAGCCGGGCGCGGCCCGGGCGCGGCGGGCTGGGCCTACTCGCTGACGCTCGGCTTCGCCCTCGTCTACCTGGGCGAGCACTACGTCACCGACCTCCTCGCCGGCGGCGGCCTGGTCGCGGCCGTGCTGCGCGGCGAGCGCCTAGCCGAGCCGGCGGTCGAGGCCGTGACCCGGCGTCTGCAGTTCTTGGAGCGCCTGGCGAACGGGTAGCGTCTCCTGCGTGTCTCAGGAGCAGCCGCAGCCGGCCAACGGGAATGGCGGCTACGAACTGCCGCAATTCACGCCGCGGCGGATCGCCCAGACCCTGCTCGTAGTAATCGCCGTCCTGATCGGCGTCTACTTCCTCTTCCCCAAGCTGGTCGGCCTCGGCGACGCGTTGAGCAAGCTCGGCGACGCCGAGCCGGGCTGGATCGCCGTCGCGATCGGTTTCAACGTCGTCGCGATCGCCACCTACATCGCCCTCTTCAAGGCGGTCGTCGGCGGCCGGGAGCTGCGCCTCACCTGGGGCGAGACCTACGAGATCAACATGGCGGGGGTGGCGGCGACGCTGCTCTTCTCGGCCGCCGGCGCGGGCGGCATCGCGCTCACCTACTGGGCGCTGCGCAAGGCGGGGATGGGCCGCCGCGACGTCGGCCGGCGGATGGTCGCCTTCCTCACCCTGCACTACGTCTTCTACCCGTTCGCGCTGATCGTCTTCGGCGTGCTGCTGCGCACCGGCGTGCTGCCGGGCGAGGACTCGGTCGAGCTGACGGTGGTGCCGGCCGCGGTCGCCGGGGCGATCCTCGTGCTCGGCTTGCTGCTGGCGCTGATCCCCTCCGACCTGGGGCGCCGGGCGGCCGCCCACGCGCGCGGCGAGCGCGCGCAGGCGATCGCCCACGGCATCGCCAAAGTGCCGGCGATCGCGGCGGAAGGCTTCCGCTTCGCGCTCGGCCTCTTCGCCCACCCCTCGCGCGGCGGCCTCGCGGTGATCGGCGCCGCCGGCTTCTGGGCGGCGAACATCGGCATCCTCTGGGCCTCCTTCCAGGCCTTCGGCGTCGAAGTGCCGCTGGCCGTCGTCGTCCAGGGCTTCTTCCTCGGCATGGTCGCCAACCTCTTCCCGTTGGCGCCGGCGGGGGTCGGGGCGGTGGACGCCGGGATGATCGGCGCCTTCGTCCTCTTCGGCCTGCCCGAGGAGACGGTCTTCCCGGCGATCCTGGTCTACCGCCTGGTCGCCTTCTGGCTGCCGATCCCACCCGGCATCGTCGCCTTCTTCCAGCTGCGCAAACGGGTGGTGCGCTGGGAAGAGGAGGGCCTGCCGATTGACCGGGAAGGTACTATAAAAAGTGAAGTAATGGACAGGGCAACGGCCGATTCGTGGGCCGATTCGTAGACTGGGGAACCGAGATGACCGAGAAGCGCAGAGTCGAGAACGTGATCGTCGTCGGTGGCGGGCCGGCCGGCTACACCGCCGCGCTCTACACGGCGCGGGCCAACCTGGAGCCGCTCGTCTTCGAGGGCTTCCAGTGGGGCGGCCAGCTTCAGAACACGACCGACGTCGAGAACTATCCCGGCTACCCCGAGGGGATCATGGGGCCGGAGATGATGAGCCGGTTCCGCGCCCAGGCGGAGCGCTTCGGCACCCGCTTCGTCACCGACGACGTCGACCGGGTCGAGCTGAGCGACGGTGGCGTGCACCGCGTCTTCCTCGGCGAGGAGGAGCACCGGGCGAAGACCGTGATCCTGGCGATGGGGGCGGAGCCGCGCCGGCTCGGCGTCCCCGGCGAGCTCGAGTTGAGCGGCAGCGGCGTCTCCACCTGCGGCGTCTGCGACGGCGCCTTCTTCAAAGGCCGGAAGGTGATTGTGATCGGCGGCGGCGACTCGGCGATGGAGGACGCGATCTTCGTCTCCAAGTACGCCAGCGAGCTGACGATCGTCAACCGCCGCGACGAGTTCCGCGCCTCGCAGATCATGCAGGAGCGGGCGCGCGAGCAGGGCAACATCGAGTTCAAGACCCCCTTCGTCCCCGAGGAGTTCGCCGCCGCCGAGGGCGAGCCGAAGCTCGACCACGTACGGCTGCGCAACGCCGAGACGGGGGAGACCGAGGACTTCGCCGCCGAGGGCGCCTTCGTCGCGATCGGCCACATCCCCAAATCGGAGATCGTCGCGGGCCTGATCGACACCGACGAGGACGGCTACATCCTCACCCAGCCGGGCTCGACCAAGACCAACCTGGCCGGCGTCTTTGCCGTCGGCGACGTCGTCGATCGCACCTACCGCCAGGCGGTCACCGCCGCCGGCACCGGCTGCATGGGCGCGCTCGACGCTGAGTGGTACCTGCGCGACACCCCGCCCAGCTCGGAGGCACACTGGCTTCCGGAGGGCGAGCCAACCGAGACCGCGCCCAGGCTCGCCTGAGTCAGTCGACCAGCTTCTTCACCACAAAGGTGCGGCTGCCGCGCGGGGTCTCGACCTCGACCGGTTTGCCGGGCTCGGCGTTCAGCAGGGCCTGGCCGATCGGCGACTCGGCGGAGAGCCTGCCGGCGGCGAGGTCGGCCTCGGTCGAGCCGACCAGGGTCCAGGCGTTGACGGCGCCCTTCTCCTCGTCGAGCACCTCGGCGGTGCGGCCGAAGGCGAAGCGGCCGGCGTCGCCGTCGGTCTCGACGACGACCGCGCTGCGCAGCCGCTCGCGCAGCCGCTTGATCCTCGTCTCGAGGTGGGCCTGGTCCTCCTTGGCGATGTGGTACTCGGCGTTCTCCTTCAGGTCGCCGAGCTCGCGCGCGGCCTTGATCCGCGCCGCCATCTCGATCCGGGCCGGGCCTTCGAGCTGCTCTATCTCCTCGCGCAGGGCCGCGATCCCCTCCGGGGTGATCGGCTCCCCGCCTCCGTCGGCGCCGTTCATGCGCTCACCTTTGCAGATGCGGCGGGGCCGATGCGATCCAGCCTCAGACGCGGCCGAGCAGGCCCGGGGCGGGTGCGTAGGCCTCGCCGTGCTCGGCCTGTAGGTCTGCGAGCAGGGCGGCGGCGCGCTCGCGGCCGATCTCCTCGGTGATCTCCAGCGGCCCGCGCGGCCAGTTGAAGCCGAGCCGCATCGCGGTGTCCATGTCGGCGGGCGAGCCGATCTCCTCTTCGAGCGCGAAGGCTGCCTCGTTGGCGATCTGGGCGTAGAGCCGGTCGAGGATCGCCTCGTCGGCCACATCGCTCGTTCCGCTGTTCCTTTGCCCTGTTATCTCGTGCAAAGGAACAGCGGAAGAAGCGTGGGTGTCGTCGTAGGCGTAGAAGCCGCGGCCGGACTTGCGGCCGAGCAGGCCCTCGGCGACCATTCGTTGCTGGATCGGGCTGGGGCGCCAGCGGGCTGGTTCGCCGCCCTGCTCGTAGAAGGAGCGGGCGACGCTGAGGTTGACGTCGAGGCCGATCAGGTCGAGCAGCTCGAACGGGCCCATGCGGAAGCCGCCGCCCTCCCTGACGACGCGGTCGATCGTCGGCGCCTCGGCGACGCCGCTCGCCAGCATGCGCAGCGACTCGAGGCTGAACGGGCGGGCGAGGCGGTTGGCGATGAAGCCGGGGCTGTCATTGGCGCGGATCGGCGTCCGCCCCATGCGGCGGCCGACCTCGGTCGTCTCCTCCAGCGCCCCCTCGCCGGAGCGCTCGGTCGCCACCACCTCGACCAGCTTCATCAGCGCCGGCGGGTTGAAGAAGTGCATGCCGACGACGCGCTCGGGGTGGGGGACCCCGGCGGCGATCGCGGCGACCGGCAGCGAGGAGGTGTTGGTGGCGAGGATCGTTTCGGGGCCGCAGGCCTCCGCCAGCGCGGCGAACAGCTCGCGCTTCAGCTCCAGGCTCTCCGGCGCGGCCTCGACCACCAGGTCGCACTCGGCGAGGTCGCCGAGGCTGCCGGCGCCCTCGGCCAGCCGCGCCGCCGCGGTCGCCTCCTCCTCGCTCCAGCGGCCGCGCTCGGCGCCCTTGCCGAGCGCGGCGCGCAGCCGCTCGATTCCGGCTTCCAGCGCCTCGGGGACGGGATCGTGGAGCAGCGTCTCGTAGCCGCCGAGCGCGGCGATCTGCGCGATCCCGGCCCCCATCGTGCCGGCGCCGACGACGCCCACCCGCCGCACGCTCACCAACGAGCCTTCCGCTGTGCCTTATGTGCGCTATCCGGACAAAAAGAACAGTGGAAGGTCATTTTCCCTTGAAGTCGGGGTCGCGCTTTTCCAGGAAGGCCTTCATTCCCTCGACCCGGTCCTCGGTCGCCATCGCCAGCTCGTAGAGGCGGCGCTCGCTCTCCAGGCCGGCGCTGAGCGCCGTCTCCTCGGCCGTGAGCACGGCCTGCTTGGCGAGGCGGGCGGCGATCGGCGGCCGCTCGGCGACGCTGCGCGCCAGCTCCAGCGCCTCCTCCAGCCAGCGGTCCGCCTCGACCACGCTGTTGACGAGGCCGAGCTCGTGCGCCTCGCGGGCGGGAATTCGGCGCCCGGTCAGCACCAGCTCCATCGCTCGCTGCTTGCCGACGACCCGGGCGAGGCGCTGCGTCCCACCGCCACCGGGGATGATCCCCAGCGTGATCTCCGGCTGGCCGAAGACAGCGGTCTCCGAGGCGACGATCATGTCGCAGGCGAGCGCCAGCTCGCAGCCGCCGCCGAGCGCGTAGCCGGAGACCGCGGCGACCAGCGGGGTCTTGATCGCCGCGACGCGCCGCCAAAAGGACGCCGCCGGGTGGCGCAGCGCCTCGGCGAAGCTGCGCTCGGCCATCGCCTTGATGTCGGCGCCGGCGGCGAAGACCTTCTCCGAGCCGGCGATCACGACGCAGCGGATCTCGGGGTCGGGGTCGAGCCGCTCGAGCTCGCCCGCCAGCAGCTCCATGACCTCCGGCGACAGCGCGTTGCGCGCCTCCGGCCGGTTCAGCCGCAGCAGGGCGATGCCGCCGTCGACCGAGCGCTGGACGATCTCGCTCATAGAGGAGTCATCGCGTTCTCGCCGGTCGCCGCCCGCCCGATGATCAGCTTCTGGATCTGCGAGGTGCCCTCGTAGAGCGTCGTCACCCGGGCGTCGCGCAGGTAGCGCTCGACCGGGTAGTCGTCGACGTAGCCGGCGCCGCCGTGCACCTGGATCGCCAGGTTGGCGCACTCGACCGCCGACTCGGTCGCGTAGAGCTTCGCCACCGAGGTCTCCATCGTGTTCGGCTTGCCTTCGTCCTTCAGCGCGCCGGCGCGGTAGACCAGCATCCGCGAGGCGTCGCGCTTGAGGATCATGTCGGCGATCATCTCCTGCACGAGCTGGAAGCGGGCCAGCGGCACGCCGAACTGCTTGCGCTCCTTCGCGTAGGCGACGGAGGCGTCGACGCAGCCGTCGCAGATCCCGACGCAGCCGGCGGCGACGCTGTAGCGGCCGTTGTCGAGGGCGCTCATCGCGACCTTGAAGCCGTCGCCGATCTCTCCCAGCATGGCGTCCTCGCCGACCTCGACCGAGTCGAGCGAGATCTCGCCGGTGTCGGAGGAGCGCAGCCCGAGCTTGCCGTGGATCTCCTGCGTGGCGAAGCCCTCGCTGGCGGTCGGGACGAGGAAGCAGGCGAGCCCGCGGTGCTTCTTCTCGGGGTCGGTCTGGGCGAAGATCAGCGCCACCTCGGAGAAGTTGGCGAGGGAGATCCACATCTTCTGGCCGCTGATCGACCAGCCGGAGTCGGTCTTCGTCGCGCGGGTGCGCAGGTTGGCGGCGTCGGAGCCGGTGTCGGGCTCGGTCAGGCCGAAGCAGCCGAGCGCCTCGCCCGAGCAGAGGCGCGGCAGCCACTGCCGCTTCTGCTCCTCGGTTCCCCACTTCTCGATTGAGCCGGCGACCAGCGAGGTCTGCACGGAAACGACTGTGCGGGCGGAGGAGTCGGCGCGGCCGACCTGCTCGACGATCAGCCCGTAGCCGAGGTAGTCGAGGCCGCGGCCGCCGTACTGCTCCGCGACGGGCGCGCCGAGGTAGCCGACCTCGCCCAACTTGCTCGCCAGCTCGCGGTCGAAGCGGGCCGCCCTGTCGTTCTCTTTGACCCGCGGAACGATCTCCTTGTCGGCGAATTCGCGCGCCGCTTCGGAGATCAGCCGCTGCTCGTCTGTGAGTTGAAAGTCCATCTAGCCCCTGCTTTCTCGTCTCTCGGTGGTGATCACGGAAGTTCTCGCTCCAGGGTCGCGGCGAAGGCCTCCTGGGCTTCGCGGGTGCGCGGCCCCGGCGCCTCGGGGAGCCGGCGGCCGTCGATCGCGGCGACGGCCTGGATCTCGCGCGTGGTCGAGGCGAGGAAGGCCTCGTGGGCGCCGCGCAGGTCGTCCACCTGCCAGGCGCCGGTCTCGACGTGCAGCGCCTTGACCAGGCGGTCGCGGGTGATCGACTCGAGCACGCCCACCTCGAGCGCCGGCGTGCGCAGGCCACCCTCGGCGGAGGCCCAGAAGATCGAGGAGGTCGGCGGCTCGAGCACCGTGCCGTCGGGCTGCACGAGCACCGCCTCGTCGGCGTTCTGTCCTTTGGCGAGCCGCGTCGACTGCATGTTGGCCGCGTAGGAGAGCGACTTGACGCCGTTGAGGATCACCGTCGGGCAGTAGGTGACGGTGGCGACGGTCAGCGTCTCCGCGTGCGCGGGGATCGGCTCGACGGCGGCGATGCGGCGGCCGCCGCGGGTGACGATCAGGCGCAGCTGCCCGTCGGGCCCGCCGGCCGCGTCGAGCAGCGCCTCGATCTCGCGCTCCAGCGCGGCGCGGTCGAACTCGAGCTCGATCGCCGCGGCCGAGCGCTCCAGCCGGTCTACGTGCTCCCCGAGCGCGAACGGCCGTCCCTCGTAGAGCCGGATCACCTCGAAGGCGCCGTCCCCGCGGTAGAGCCCGTCGTCCTTCATCGGCACCGTCGCCTCGGCGGTCGGCGTCACCGTCCCGTCCACGCTCGCCAGCTCCTGCATGGTCGGCGAGGCTATACGGCCTCGAAAACCGTCGCGAGTCCCTGGCCCACGCCGACGCACATCGTGGCGACGCCGTAGCGGCCGCCGCGGCGGCGCAGCTCGCGGACGAGGGTGGTGGCGAGGCGGGCGCCGGAGCAGCCGAGCGGGTGGCCGAGGGCGATCGCGCCGCCGTTGACGTTGAGCCGCTCCTCGTCGATCCCCAGCTCGCGCGCGCAGGCGAGCACCTGCGAGGCGAAGGCCTCGTTGAGCTCGACCAGGTCGATCTGCGCGAGCTCGAGGCCGGCGGCGGCGAGGGCGCGGGGGACGGCGAGCGCGGGGCCGATCCCCATGTAGGCGGGGTCGACGCCGGCGGCCCCGAAGGAGACGACGCGCGCCAGCGGCTCGGCGCCGAGCTTCTCGACCCCGGCCTCGGAGGCGATCAGCAGGCAGGCGGCGCCGTCGTTGAGGGTGGAGGCGTTGCCGGCGGTCACCGTGCCGCCCTCGCGGAAGACCGGCCGCAGCGCCGCCATCGCCTCGGGCGAGGCGTCGGGGCGCGGCCCCTCGTCGGCCTCGATGAGGACCGTCTCGCGCCGCCCCTTCGGCGCCTCGACCGGCACGATCTCCTCGGCGAAGCGGCCGGCCTCGGCGGCGGCGACGGCACGCCGGTGGCTGCGCAGGGCGAAGGCGTCCTGGTCCTCGCGGCTCACTCCGTAGCGCTCGGCGACGTTCTCGCCGGTCTCGCCCATCGACTCGGTCGAGACGCCGAGCTCGGCCATCCGTGGGTTGACCATGCGCCAGCCGAGCGTCGTGTCGTGCATCGTCCGCGGGCCACGCGGCAGCCCCTGCTCGGGCTTCTCGACCACCCAGGGGGCGCGGCTCATCGACTCGACGCCGCCGGCCAGGTAGAGGTCGCCCTCGCCGAGCTTGACCGCGCGGGCGGCGCAGTTGACCGCCTCCAGACCCGAGGCGCAGAGCCGGTTGACCGTCGCCCCCGGCACGCTCTGCGGCAGGCCGGCGAGCAGCGCCGCCATCCGCGCCACGTCGCGGTTGTCCTCGCCCGACTGGTTGGCGGCGCCGAAGTAGACGTCGGTTATCGCCTCGGGGTCGACCCCGGTGCGCTCGACCACGGCGCCGATCGTGCGCGCCGCGAGGTCGTCGGGCCGCACGCCGGCCAGCGCGCCGCGGTAGGAGCCCATCGGCGTGCGGATCGCTTCGACCACGTATGCGTCGGCCATGTACGCCATTAAATGCGACGCGACGCGGCGGCGTAGTCTCAAGGGGCATGGGTTTCGTCCTGCTCACTCTGGGGATGCTGGCGCTGATAGTCGGCGTGCTGTTCCTGATCGACCGCTCCTACAAGGGCAGCGTCGCCGACCTGGTCGACTGGAAGCCGACCCGCAGCCCCGAGGTCGAGGCCCAGAACGAGCTCGACGACGTGCGCCAGATGCTCGAGGCGCAGAACGAGATGCGGCGCCGGCGCGGCGCCCCGGAGGTCGACGAGGGCGCGCTGCGCGCCGAGGTCGAAGAGGAGGAGATGGAGCGGCTGCGGCGGGGCGACCCGTTCGGCGGGTGAGGAGGGCGTGGCGCGGGCGCTGATCGTCGGCTGCGGCTGTCGCGGCCGGGAGCTGGGCGGGGGGCTGATCGCCGAGGGCTGGCGGGTGCGCGGGACGAGCCGCCGCGCGGACGGTCTGGCGCCGATCGAGGCGGCCGGGATCGAGCCCGCCCTGGCCGACCCGGCGCGGCCCGGCACGGTGCTCGACCTGGTCGGCGACGTCGCCGCGTTGGTCTGGCTGCTCGGCTCGGCGGAGGGCGAGCCGGAGCAGCTGGCCGCCCTGCACGGCTCCAGCCTGGAACGGGTGCTCGAGCGGATCGTCGAAACCCCGGTGCGTCGCTTCGTCTACGAGGCAGGCGGCTCGGTCGACGCCGAGATCCTCGCCGGCGGAGCGGCGATCGCCCGCGCCGCCGGCGAGCGCTGGCGCATCCCGGTCACGATCGCCGACCGCCAGACCGATATGTCTAAACTCCGATTGGAATTCAGGTAAATCGAAATCGCCGACGGCGAGCACCCGAGAGGACGGTCCCCCATGACGCTGAAGCTTGGCGACGAAGCACCGGATTTCGAGGCCGACACGACCGAGGGCCGGATCAGGTTCCACGACTGGCTCGGCGACTCCTGGGGGGTGCTGTTCTCCCACCCGAAGGACTTCACCCCGGTCTGCACGACCGAGCTCGGCTACATGGCCAGCATCGAGCCCGAATTCGCGAAGCGCGGCGTGAAGATCATCGGCCTCTCGGTCGACCCGCTCGGCAAGCACGAGGAGTGGGCGAAGGACATCGAGGAGACCCAGGGCACGGCGCCCAACTATCCGATCATCAGCGACGCCGACTTCAACGTCTCCAAGCTCTACGGGATGCTGCCGTCCGACGTCTCCGGCGACCCCGGCGACCGCACGCCGGTCGACAACCAGACGGTGCGCAACGTCTTCGTCATCGGCCCCGACAAGAAGGTCAAACTGATCCTCGTCTACCCGATGAGCACCGGCCGCAACTTCGACGAGGTGCTGCGCGTGGTCGACTCGCTCCAGCTTGGCGCCAAGCACAAAGTCGCGACGCCGGCCCAGTGGAAGCAGGGCGACGACGTGATCATCGGCGGCGCGGTCTCCAACGAGGAAGCGAAGGAGATCTACCCCGACGGCTGGGAAGAGCCCCGTCCGTACATCCGCATCGTGCCGCAGCCGGGCAAGTAGCGCCCGGCGTCCGCTCAGTCGCCGGTTTGCAGGCGGCTGAACAGGTCGCCGAGGATCCGCGCGGTGGCGCCCCAGATCATCTGGCCTTCGACCTCGTAGGTCGGCGTGTGGATCGGGACGCCGCGGCGGATCAGGCGGCGCATCGCGTAGCCCTCGCGCAGCAGCTCCAGCGAGAAGGTGAGCACGGTCTCGACCTCGGCCGGGTTCGGCGCCAGGCCGAGCTCGCCGGGGTGGGGGATGCGGCCGACGAAGGGGTGGATGAGGTAGCCGGTGACGAAGGTCCCGGTGACCGGCAGCTCCTCGCCTAGCTCGACCGCCGCCGGGTCGAGGCCGATCTCCTCCCGCGCCTCGCGCAGGGCGGTCGCGGCGAGGTCGGCGTCGGCCTCGTCGCGTCGCCCGCCGGGGAAGGAGATCTCGCCGGCGTGCCGTCGCAGGTCCGCACGCCGCTCGGTGAAGACGAGGCCGGGCTCCTCCGGCCAGCCGTAGAGCGGCAGCAAAACCGCCGCCTCGGTCAGATGATCACCTGCACGGTGCCGCCGTCCACGGACCAGGCCGCGCCGGCGACGTAGGAGGCGCGCTCGGAGCAGAGGAAGACGATCGCGCCGGCGATCTCGCCGACCTCGGCGAGCCGGCCGATCGGCCGCTTTGCGCCAGCTTCGGCCAGCGCCTGCTCTCGGCTCTCGGCGCCGGACAGCGCGTGCGATTGGTCGAGCAGGCCGCCGGAATCCATCCACATCTCCGATTCGACCGGCCCGGGGCAGATCGCGTTGACCAGCACGCCGCGCGCCGCGAAGCGGTCGGCGAAGAGGCGCGAGAGCGACAGCTCGGCCGCCTTGGCGACCGAGTACTCGGGCATCGCCGCCGAGGGCCGCTTGCCGGCGGTCGAGCAGACGTTGACGATCCGCCCCCAGCCGCGCTCGGCCATCGGCGGTGCGGCGGCGCGCATCGCCCGCAGCGGCGCCATCACGTTGAGCTCGTACTGCGCGTACCAGTCCTCGTCGGGCACCTCGTCGAGGTGGCGCCACCGGGCGGAGCCGGCGTTGTTGACGAGCACGTCGAGGCCGCCGTACAGCTCGCTCGCCGTCGCCAACATGCGCTCGCCGGCGTCGGGGTCGGTCACGTCGAGAGCCAGTCGCCGCGCCGCGCCGCCGGCCGCGCTCCCGGCGGCGACCGCCTCGCCCTGCGCCTCGGTCAGCCGTTCCTCGTCGCGGCCGACCAGCACCACGTTGGCGCCCTCGGCGCAGAGCAGCCGCGCCGTCTCACGCCCGATGCCGCTGCTGGCGCCGGTGACGACGCAGGCGCGCCCGGCGAGCCCGAGGTCCATCAGCGCGGCCCCGCCGTCAACGCTCGGCCTTGCGGCGCCCTTCGAACAGCGCCGGATCGTCGACGTCGGCGAAGCGGGCCATCGCGTAGGCGAGGTCGGAGGCGCGGTTGACGAAGTGGATCACGGTCGCGGCGATCGGCTCGCCGCCCTCGGCGAGCGCGGTGATGCGGCGCTCGGCGCGGCGGATCGTCGTGCGCGCCACGTCGAGCTGGGCGGAGAGCTGGTTGCCGCCGGGGATGACGAACTTGGGCGGCAGGTCGACGCGGTCCATGTAGCGGTCGATCGCCCGCTCGAGCTCGCCGACCATCTCCTCGGTCGTGCGGCTGATCCCGTCTTCGAGCCGCTCGCTCGCCTCGGGCGCGGTCGCCAGCTCGGCGCCGGCGACGAAGATGTCGTCCTGGAGGCGCAGGACGTCGGCGGCCAGCTCCTCGGCGCCCTCCTCGGCGCAGAGGGCGCGGGCGACGCCGAGCTGCGAGCAGGCTTCGTCGAGCGCCCCGTAGGCCTCGGTGCGGCCGTGGTGCTTGGGGATCCGCCCGCCGTACCAGAGTGACGTGGTGCCGTCGTCGCCTTTCTTGGTGTAGATCTTCACGACGGCCCGATCCTACGCCGCGCCGCTCAGCCGACCGGGTTGAAGACGAGGCCGGTCAGCACCTTGGGGAAGAAGTAGGTCGACTTCGGCGGCATGTTCTCCTCGCTTTCGCAGATCGCGCGGGTCTGCTCGACCGGGATCGGGCGGAGGACGAAGGCGACGTCGTAGGAGCCGTCCTCGAGCAGGGCGAGCGAGTCCTCGACGCTCTTCGAATAGCCGAGACCGCGCTTGGCGAGGATGTCGTCTTCGCTCAGCCCGGCGATCCCCTTCAGCACCAGCTCCTCGAGGATCGCCGCGTCGAGCCGGCGGTAGGCCTCGGGCTTGCCGGCTAGCCGTTCGTCGAGCGCGGCCACGGCACTGTCCTTCAGCCGCAGGCGGAAGGCCTTGCGGTGGAAGCAGTCGTAGAGGCCGAAGACGCCGGCGCCCTCCTCGCCCAGCGGGTCGAGCTCCTCCAGCGGAACCTCGGTCGCGTCGAACAGCTCGCGCAGCCCCTCGCCGAGGCGGCGCTGGCGCTCGGGGTCCTCGCGCAGGCCGGAGAGCAGGCGGTGGGTGGGGAAGACGGTGAGGCCGGGGTCCTCGAGGCCGGTCAGCGCCATCAGCGTGAACTCGTGGCCGCCCTCGCCGCCGGGCGCCGCGCCCGCGTTGACCTCGTCGCGGTAGGCGATCGCGGTCTCGTAGCGATGGTGGCCGTCGGCGATCAGCAGCCGCGCGCCGGCCTGCTGCTCGCTCACCGCGGCGAGCACACCCGGAGCGGCGACGCGCCAGACGCGGGTCAGGCTGCCGCTTTCGTCGCTCGCGGTGCCCCAGGGCTCGGCGCCCTCGATCTCCGGCGCGACCAGCGGCCAGGGATCCTCGGTGCTGAGCGAGAAGATCGGCGAGAGGTTGTGCCTGGTGGCGCGGGTGAGGTCGAGCCGGTCCTTCTTCGGCCCCGGCAGCGTGCGCTCGTGCGGCAGCACCTGGCCGGCGGAGAAATCCTCGACCCGGACGCGGGCGAGGATGCCGTGGCGGGTGCGCGGCGTTCCGTCGGGCCCGGTGTAGTCCTGGGTGATCGCCCAGATCGCCGGCTCGGAGTCGGCGACGAGCGCGCCGGCCTCGCGCCACTCCGCCATCGTCCGCGCGGCGCGCTCGTAGGGGTCGTCGCCGGTCTCCTGCGGCCCGCCCTCCCCGTAGGGTTTCGGCAGGTCGATCGCGACCGCGTTGTAGGGCGAGCGCCCCAGCAGCTCCGCCCGCAGCTCCGCGTCGATCACGTCATAGGGCGGCGCCGCCACCTCCTCCAGCCCCCCGACCACCCCAAGGTCGTAACGAGTCGCATAGAGAGGTCGCACGTCGGCCATCGGGCGGAACCTAGCGATTGCCGCCCGCGCCCGTCGCGACGCCGATCTGGCTCTAAGATCGACGCATCGGGGCGTAGCTCAGCCTGGTCAGAGCGCCCGCTTTGGGGGCGGGAGGTTTCGCTGGTTCGAATCCAGCCGCCCCGATCAAGGTACCGCGTGGCACCACGACCCTCGTTGCGCCGACGTCGACCAGCGCTCAGCCGGCGAGCTTTCGACCGACAATCACGATCCGCGAGAGCGTCTCGCACGGCGCTCCCGCAAAGGACGACGAGCGGTAGCGGCGCAGGCACGCGGGGGGAGCACCGGTTGGCCGGGGGGATTACCAGACAGTCAGCGACCTGGGCTTGTCGCGGTCGCGAATCGCTTTGTCCTTCGTCACCAGACCGAGCCCATGCTCGATTGCGGTCGCATAGATCAACCGGTCGGCAGGATCGCCGGGGAATGAGGCCGGGAGATTGACGGCGGTATCCGCAATCGCCGGACTTGCGCCGATCGTCCGCAGCTGCGCAGCCAGCCCCTGGAGCCACGACTGGATGGGCACGGTGACCGTGATGCGCTCGTGTTTCGCGAGCCATGCAAGCTCGTACCAGGAGATCGCCGCGATGACGAGCTCGTCTGCGCTCTCCAGCGCCTTTCTTGCGCGGGCGCTGACTCGCTTCGGCTCCGCCGACCACCAATGGACCACGTGGGTGTCGAGCAGTGCTGCTGCCACGCTCAGGCGGCGTCCCAGCGCTCGCCGGTCGAGAACAGCTGGTCCTCGCCGACCGCCGTCATCGCAATGCCCTCTGCCGAGCCCTTCAGCGAGCGTGCGCCGGCGGCGGGTACGAGGCGAGCCACCGGGCGACCATGCCGCGTGATTTCGATCTCCTCGCCCGCAGCAGCGTCATCGAGAAGACGCAGAATCGTAGCCTTCGCATCGGTTGCGGTCACCTGTTTGGACACATGGTCAGTATAGCGACCATGTATTGACTTCTCAGCCGTTTCTCGGGAACGCGACCGGGAAGCGCTCGGGGTTGTTGAAGAAGCGGATGCTCTGGACCGCGCCGTCGCCGACCTCCACGGCGATGATGCTGAGGAAGCCGTCGGCGGCGCTGTCCATGCGCACCCCCGGGTCGCCGTTGACGAGCACCCTGGTGTAGACGGGGTCGGCGGGGAAGGCTGCTTTGTCCTGCACGCGGACCATGAAGCGGGCGATCTTCTCGGCGCCGTAGATGGGCTTGCGGGCCGCTTGCACCACGCCGCCGCCGTCCGAGTACATGACCGCGTCCGCCGCGAGCAGGTCGCGGAGCCCGTCGAGGTCGCCGGAGACCGCGGCGGCCATGAAGGCGGTGGCGAGGCGCTCGCGCTCCTCCGCGTCGACGTCGCGCCCGCGGCTCGTGTCTCCCGCGCGGTCGCGGGCGCGCTTGGCGATCTGGCGCACGTTCTCGGGCGAGCGGTCGAGCACGTCGGCGATCTCGGCGTACTCGAGGTCGAAGGCGTCGCGCAGGACGAGCACCGCGCGCTCGACCGGGTTGAGCCGCTCCAGCGCGCCGAGCAGCGCCAGGCTCAGCCGCTCGGCCTCGATCGCCCGTGTCTCCGGCGTCTCAGGGTCGGTGAGCAGCGGCTCGGGCAGCCAGGGCCCGACGTAGACCTCGCGCCGGGCGCGGGCCGAGCGCAGCCGGTCGAGCGCCAGCCGGGTGGTCGTCCTGACCAGGAACGCCTCCGGGTTGCGGACGGCGTCGCGGTCGGCCCGCTCCCAGCGCAGCCAGGCGTCCTGGACGACGTCCTCGGCCTCGGTCAGCTCGCCCAGCATCCCGTAGGCGACGCCGAGCAGGCGGGGTCGGCAGGCGGCGAAGGCGTCGCCGGTCATGCGGCGACGGGGACCGGGCTGCGCAGGGCCGCCGCGGCCGCCGCGGCGCCGCTCGAGATCGCGGCGTCGACGAGCCAGCCCTCCGGCCCCAGCCAGTCGCCTGCCAGGTAGAGGCCCTCGCCGCGGTCGACCGCCGGCCGCCCGGCGAGGCCGCCGCCGGCCGGCCCGGGGATCGCCGACACGGCGACCATGCGGGGGAGGAACCGCTCCAGCGTCGCGCGCTCGCGCCAGCCCGGCTGCACGGCGTCGGCCACGGCCTCGAGCTCGGCGCGCGGCTGGCGCGCGTAGCTCGCGAGGCTGAGCAGGACGCCGTCACGATGGTCGGGCGGCGAGTGCCTGGAGAGGTAGGTGGGGGAGTCGACGCCGAGCGCGAAGCGACGGCTCTCGCGCGGCAGGCTCTCCAGTCCCAGGTCGAGCACGCTCAGCTCGGCGGCCGGGCCGGGCGCCGCCGGCGCCCGCTCGCCGAGCAGCTTGGCGAACGCGTCGGGCCCGCCGGCGGCGACGACGAGGACGTCGGCGCGCAGGGTCTCCTCATCCAGCGTTACCGCCCAGTGGCTGCCGTCGCGCTCGATCGCCCGCACCGCGGCGCGGGTGCGCAGGGTCGCGCCGCGGCGCTCCGCCCCGTCGGCGAGGGCGTCGACCAGCGACTGCCAGCCGCCGCGCAGGTAGCGGACGCCGGGGTAGAGACCGATCCTCAGCTGGACGCCGGCGACCTCGGCGCTGAGCGCGTCGTGGTCGGCGACGAACGTCGTCACGCGCACCAGCGCCGCGGCGGCGGCGCGGGCCCGCGCGGAGCGCACGTCCCGCCGCAGCCACTCGGCGACCGACAGCCCGGCCAGGTCCGCGGGGCGGCCGCGGGCGAGGCCGGCCAGCCAGCGCATCAGCGCCGGCGATCCGCCCGGGCGGCGTGTCGATCTGCCGTCGCGCAGCAGCACCGAGCGGAGCGCCGAGGTCGGATTCCACCGGTCCAGGTCGATGCCCATCGCGCGCAGCTCGCGCATCGCCGGGCCGCCGGCGTAGAGGGCGTGGGGGCCCTGGTTGAGGTCGAACCCCGCGCGGCGCTCGGAGGCGGCCCGGCCGCCGAGCCCGCCGCCGCCCTCGAGCAGCGTCGTGGCGACGCCGCCCTCGGCCAGGCGCCCGGCCGCGACCAGCCCGGCCGGTCCGCCGCCGACGACGATCGCCGTCTTTGGAGGGGTGATGTGCGCTGAAACTGCCTTGGGAGAGTTCATGCCCGGTAGACGAAACAGGATGCCGATCCGTGACAGCGCCGGCCGCGCCGGTTGCGCGAAACCTCCCACTGGACGCTTGTTCGGTCCGGAAATGCCCGGAAACGCCGATAATCGCGGGAATGGAGGGACGCTCGGGCAGCCCGCGGCGGCGGGAGAGGATCGTCTTCGAAACCGACAGGCACATGGTCGTCGGCGACATCACGCTGCCGCACGAGGGCTACCAGAGCCGCTTCTCGGACGCCGTCAACCGCAGCGACGTGGCGTTCATCCCGCTGCTCGACGTGGAGATCTCGCCGCTCGGCGGCGGCGTGACCGAGCGGCGCGCGTTCGTCGTCCTCGCCAAGGAGCACGTCCGCGTCGCCTACCCGCTCGACGAGGGCTAGCCCCGGGCGTCAGCTCGCCTGACGGCGGCGCCGGCCGCCGGCGAGGGCGCTGAGGTCGAAGAGGAAGGCGAGCGCGACGACGAACCACTCGAAGCCGTGGACGCTTTCCGCGGAGGCCCACATCACGGCGTAGGCGAGGGTCGTCCAGGGCAGCAGGAAGAAGCCGACGAAGGGGACGATCCAGCTCTCGAAGGCGCGGCTGAGCAGGTCGCTGAACAGGAACAGGCAGAACAGCGCCAGTCGCGGCGAGATCAGGGCGAACAGGAGGACGAGGCAGCCGATCGGCGCACGGTACCTTGTGAGGACGATGCGCCACGCCGTGCTCGGCACGCCGCTGAAGCCGCCCTTCCCCGAGGGGATCGAGACCGCCTACTTCGCGCTCGGCTGCTTCTGGGGCGCCGAGCGGCTCTTCTGGACGCTCGACGGGGTCTACACGACGGCGGTCGGCTACATGAACGGGACGACGCCGAACCCGACCTACGAGGAGGTCTGCACGGGGAGCACCGGCCACGCCGAGTCCGTGCTGGTCGCCTTCGACCCGGCGCGGGTCTCCTACGCCGACCTGCTCAAGGTCTTCTTCGAGGAGCACGACCCGACCCAGGGAATGCGGCAGGGCAACGACGTCGGCACCCAGTACCGCTCGGGGATCTACTTCCGGAACGACGCGCAGAAGGCGACGGCGGAGATGGCGCGCGCGGCCTACGACGAGGCTCTGCGCGCAGCCGGCCACGCGCCGATCACGACCGAGGTCGCGCCCGCCGGCCCCTTCTACTACGCCGAGGACTACCACCAGCAGTACCTGCACAAGGTGCCGAACGGCTACTGCGGCCTCGCCGGCACCGGCGTCTCCTGCCGCATCCCGGCGGCGGCGACCGATTGATCGACGCCCGCCCGGCGCGCTGAACCCGTCTATAGCATCCCGCGCCGGTGACGCCTTCCTTCGGCTCCTACATAGGCGGCTGCCTGGCCGTGATCGGCATCGTCGCCGCGGTCGGCCTCGGCGGCTACTGGCTGCGGCGCTGGATCGTGCCGGAATTCTCCGGCGCGCTGGCGCGGCTCGCCGAGGCGACGCTTGCCGTCGCCCTGCTCGTGCTCTCGCTCGAGCTGCTCGGCTCGCTCAGCGTCCTCTACCTCGGCTGGATCGTCGTCGTCTGCATCGCCGTCGGGCTCGGGGCCGCCTGGCTCGGCTGGCGGATGGCGCCGCGCGAGCCCGGCGAGGTGGCCGCGCCGCGCGTTCACTGGATCGCCTTCGCGCTCGCGCTCGGCGTCGCCTCCTTCACCGTCGCCGAGTGGACGTTTCCCACGCAGCTCAACCTCGACGCGGGCATGTTCGGCGGCGACACGACCTGGTACCACATGCCGTTCGCGGCGCGGATGGCCCAGGAAGCCTCCACGGTCCACCTGCTTTACACCGACCCGTTGCGCCTCGCCGCCTGGTTCTACCCGCAGACCTCGGAGCTGATCCACGCCGCCGGGATCGTCGTCTTCAAGACCGACTGGCTCTCGCCGCTGATCAACATGATCTGGCTGGCGATCGCCCTGCTCGCCGCCTGGTGCGTCGGCCGCCCCTACAAGGTCGGCCCGGCGACGCTGGTCGCGGCGGCGATCGTGCTCGATGCCGGGGTGATGATCGAGACCCAGCCGGGCGAGGGGCGCAACGACATCATGGGCCTCGCCTTCCTGATCGCCTTCGCCGCCTTCCTGATCAACGGCCACCAGCGGCGGGCGCCCAGGGAGGGGGCGGTGCAGGACACGCCGGAGCGCGACGCGCCGCTGCTCGACAAGGGCCCGCTGGTGCTCGCCGGCGTCGCCGGCGGCCTCGCGATCTCGGTCAAGTTCACCTTCCTGGTCCCGGTGATGGCGATCGGCCTCGGCGTCGTCCTGTTCAGCGGCAGAGGCAGGCGGCTGACGACGGCTTGGCTGCTGGGCCTCTCGGCCTTCGTGGTCGGCGGCTACTGGTACGTGAAGGCGGCGATCAAGACCGGCGGCAACCCGATCCCCTCGACCGGCTTCGGCCCGCTGCACCTGCCGCGCCCAGACCAGATGCCGCTCGACCCGCGGCCGCGCTTCGCCGTCTCCCACTACCTGACCGACCCGACGATCTACCGCCACTGGTTCTTCCCCCGCCTCGACGACGCCTTCGGCCCGCTGTGGCCGCTGATCCTGATCGTCGCCGTCGCCGCGGCGGTCTTCGTCGCGGTGCGCTCGCGCAACCGCATCCTGCGGGTGATCGCCGCCGCGGCGCTGCTGACCGCGGTCGTCTACCTCTTCACCCCGCTGACCGCGGCCGGCCAGGAGGGCTCTCCCACCGGCTTCTTCACCAACACGCGCTACCTGGCGCCCGGGCTGGTGCTGGCGATGACGCTGCTGCCGATCGCGCGGCCGCTGCGGGCGCCGGACTCGCGCGCCTGGCAGACGCTGCTCTTCCTCGTCCTCGTCTACGCGATCACCGTGCTGACGACGCCGCGCTGGTACCCGCCCTACATCGTCGGCACCGTCTTCCTCACGCTGGCGCTGGTCTGGACGCCGACCGCGATCGGGCTGCTGCGCAGCCGCCGCATGGCGAGCAGCGCCGCGCTTGTCGCCGGCGCCGGCTGCGTGCTGCTGCTGGCCGTCGTCCTCGGCCGCGCGCAGGAGGTCCAGTACTACGACCACCACTACGTGAACACCAGCCCGTTCCTGCAGGACGGCGGCCCGCGCCAGGCCTACACCTTCGCCCGCGCGCAGCACGGCAAGCGGATCGGGATCGCCGGCTCGGGTGAGATCTTCTTCGGCCAGTACGGCTTCTACGGCGCCAACCTCGACAACTACGTCCAGTACATCGGCGTCAAGGGCCCGCGCGGCGCCTACCGCCTGGCTACCAGCTGCCACCAGTTCCGCCAGGTGATCAACGAAGGTCACTACGACTACCTGATCGTCAGCCAGTACACCCAGGACTCGCCCGAAGCCGAATACTGGTACCCGATCTACGCCTGGTTGAAGAGCGCCGAGGCGCTCGAACAGGTGATCGCCGAGCCCGCGATCACGCCCGAGCCCGATTACGTCTTCAAGGTCAAGGGCAAGCTCGACACCGGCTGCGCGGACGTCGGCAAGGGCTGACGCCACCCGCGAGGGGCCGTAACCTAGGCCCACCTGCCCCCGTAGCTCAGTGGACAGAGCGTCGGACTTCTAATCCGAGGGTCCCAGGTTCGAATCCTGGCGGGGGTGTAGCGACAGGGGATCGAAGTCGGGGGTCAGCCCGAGCCCCTTGGCGATCCGCCGCATCTCCTTGCTCTGATCGGCGAGGACGTAGCTGATGCCCGTGCCGCTGCGCCCCGCCCGGCCGGTGCGGCCGATCCTGTGGACGTAGGCCTCGCGATCCTCGGGAGCGTCGAAGTTGATCACCCGCTCGATCTCGGCGACGTCGATGCCGCGGGCGGCCACGTCGGTCGCGACCAGCGTCATCACCTCGCCGCGCTCGAAGCGGGTCAGCGCCCGCTCGCGTTGGCCCTGGCTCTTGTTGCCGTGCATCGCGACCGCCTCGACATTGCGGCCGCGGAGGCGCTTGACGAGCCGATCGGCGCCGCGCTTGGTGCGGACGAAGACCAGCGAGCGCCCGGCGTCCTGCGCATCCAGGTGCGCGAGGAGCTGGTCGAACTTGGCGCTCTGCGACTCGACCTGGACGAAGTGGTGGGCGATGTCCGCCTCGGCGCGCTCGGAATCCTCGTGGGTGTGAGAGCGGGCATTCGTCGTGTATGCGGCGGCCAGCTGCCCGGCCGCGCCCTCGAGCGTGGCCGAGAAGAAGAGGGTCTGCCGGTCCGCCGGAACCTTGGAGACGATGCGATCGACGGCGGGGCGAAAGCCCATGTCGAGCATCCGGTCGGCCTCGTCGAGGACGAGGACCCGCACCCGCCGCAGCGAGACTGCGCCGCGCCCGATCAGGTCCTCGAGCCTGCCCGGCGTGGCGACGAGGATGTCGGCACGGCGGGCCGCCGCGATCTGCGGAGCGAACCCGACGCCGCCGTACACCGCGGCGATGCGGAGGCCGCGGGCTTCGGCGAGCGTGGCCAACTCGTCGACGATCTGCCCGGCCAGCTCCCGGGTGGGAGCGAGAACGAGCGCCTGCGGGCGCTCGCCCCGCGGGCGGACGAGGTCGACGAGCGGTACGCCGAAGGCGAGCGTCTTGCCGGACCCGGTCGGGGACTGGACGAGCAGGTCGTGACCGGCCAGGGCGTCGCTGACGACCATCCTCTGGACCGGGAAGGGTTGGGTGATCGAACGCGCGCGCAGCGCTTCGACGACAGGCTTGGATGCGCCGAGATCGGCAAACGTGGTGATGGGTGTGCTCCTCGAGTTGTTGTCTTGGGGGAGATCCTGCGACCCCAAGGCACCAACCGGCACACGGAGGAAACGGAACCTCTCGGGTGGCGAACCGGCCGAACCCGATACGAGGACGGTATCAGCCCGCCGCGTCGTTCTGTGTTCGGGCGTGTTTATGGATATGAGATGACAGGGGAGGAGCGACAGGAGCGGGGCGGGCGGCGGACCGACATCGCCCTGGCGGTGCTGGCCGGGGCCTCGATCGCGGGGATCGTCTGGATCGGGAGGGTCGCCTAGGCGGGGGCCGAGTGGGAAGCTTCCGGCATGGCCCCCTGGAAGCTGCCGCTGATCGCGATCGCGATCGTCGTCCCGATCGTCGCCGGCTTCCTCGTCGCCGGGCCCGGGCTGGGCGTGCTGGTCGCGGCGGTGATCGTGCTGGCGATCGTCTGGGTCGCCGCCAGGCAGACCCCGCGCGGCCCGATCGGGTCCCTGCCGGAGGACGGCCGCCGCCGCATCCTGCTGGTGACCACCTGCGCCGTCGAGGAGCCGGCGGCGGTGCAGCGGCTCGCCGAGGCGGCCGGGATCGCCGCCGGCGAGGACGCCTCCGTGCTCGTCCTCTCGCCGGCGCGGATCGGCTTCCTCGACCGCTGGATGTCCGACGTCGAGCCCGCCCGTCAGGAGGCGCAGCGCAACCTGGTCGTCACCGTGGCGGCGCTGGCCAAGGCCGGGATCGCCGCCGAGGCGCGGGTGGGGGACGAGGACGTGGTGCAGGCGGTGGAGGACCAGCTGGGGAGCTTCCCGGCGAGCGAGGTGGTGCTGGTCGGCGCCGATGAGCCGAGCGAGGCCGACGAGGCCGCCGCGCGCGAGCTCGAGTCGCGGCTGCGGGCGGAGTTCCGCCAGGTCCGGCTCAGCCCCGCCGGCCGCTGAGCTGCGGCTGGGGCGCCTGCTGGCTTCGCTGGCGAGGCTGGCTGTCGTCCCCCGCGCCGAGGAGCCTGCCGAGCAGCAGGAACAGGGCCGGGACGGTCGGCAGGGCGACCGCGATCAGCAGCCAGGGCTGTTCGGCGTCGGTGCCGGCGCCGAGGGTGTGGACGAGGGCGAGCGCCCAGAAGATCGGGATGAAGCGGTGCAGGTAGCGCCAGCGCTGCGCGCCGATGCGGCCGCGGGCGTAGTAGGAGAGGCCGAGCGCGGCGAGCCCCCAGGCGCCGATGATCCCGAGGCCGGTCCAGAACGGCCGGTAGGCGCCGGTGAAGGGGACCGCGATGTCGAGCGGGCTGGGGTGGAAGTAGGCGTCGCCGAGCAGGGCGAGGCCGTGGATCGCGATCGCGACCAGGGTCGCCAGCGAGAGCGCCTCGTGCAGGATGCGGACGTCGCCGCCGAGCAGCCGCCGAGGCTCGCCGCGGCCGCGGATCAGGACGCCGACCCCGAGCGAGCCGCTGGCGAGGATCAGCGCGGCGATCCCGGCGGCGCGGCTGGTGATCCAGAAGAGGTGCGGCCCGACGGCGGTCACGAGGAGGCGGTGACGACCGGTTCTTCGAATTCCGGGGCGGCTTCGGGTTCTTCGAATGCCGGTTCTTCGAATTCCGTTCCCGGTTCTTCGAATTCCAGTTCGGACTCGTCGAGTTCCGCTTCGGCTTCGGGCGCCGGTTCGCGGGCCGGTTCGGCCGGGGTAGGTTCGTGCGAGGCGGAGACCGAGCTCTTTCCGGCGTGGCTCTTGCTGCTCAGCGCCGGGTCGTTGCCGCTCGCCAGCTGGACGAAGACGATCCCCCAGAGGATCGCAAAGAGCGCCAGCGAGCCGCGGATCGTGCGGCTGCGGATCGTGGCTGCGCGACGGCGGCGCGACTGGGACTTGGCGTGGGCGAGGCTCTTCGCTTCGAGCTTGCGCATTTCGTCCATCGTGCGATTCTCAGCGCGCTTTCCTAAGCGGAGCGCAAGCTTCTGTGAGAGCTCTCTAAGAGTCGCTGGGCAGGCGCAGCCGCTCGATCTCGAGCTCGCCGATCTTCAGCTTGCCGACGGCGGCGCGCCCGATCGCCAGGCGGCCGACGCTGAGCCGCCCGATCGCGAAGCCGCCGATCGCCGCAGCGCCGACCGCAAGCGCGCCGACGGCGCGGGCGCCGGTCATCGCGGCCGGCCGGGCCTCCGGCCTGAAGAAGGCGATCCCGCGTCGCTGCGCCATCGCCCAAAGGTAGCGCGGCCGGCGATGCATCCCCCTCTAGGCTAGATTGGAAGCCGGCGCGGTGGATGTAGCTCAGCTGGTAGAGCTCCTGGTTGTGGTCCAGGCGGTCGCCGGTTCGAATCCGGTCATCCACCCCTAGAGACACCTCAGAGGCCGACGCGCTGGAGGCGAGCACCGCGAGGGCGCCGGCGGCCTCTGTTAGCGTCCACCGCGAGTGAGGACGCTGGTCGCAACCCTTCTCGTGCTCGCGGTCACGGCGACCGTGGCGGAGGCGTCGCAGTCCTCTCAGCTCGCTTACATGACGGCGGGCGGACGGGGGCACTCCAGTTCCGTCTGGCTGGCGCGCGCGGACGGCTCCGGCGCTCGGCGGATGGCGGCTGGAGAAGAGCCTCTCCTCTCGCCCAACGGCCGTAAGCTCGCGCTCTCCCGCGCCGACTCCCGTCCCGGCCGCCGGGCCCTGCTGGTCGTCTCGCCGCGCCGCAGGGTGCTGGGGCAGTACTTCAACTACCTGCAGAACGTCGAGCCCCTGGCCTGGTCGCCCGACTCGCGCTACCTCGCCGTGTGGGCGCTCGGTTCCTTTTCCAGGAAGCAGCCGCGGCTGGCGATCGTCGACACCGTGGCCGGGCGTGTGCGCACCGTCGCCCGCGGCGAGATCGAAGGCGTCAGCTTCGCGCCCGAGGGGGCGGACCGCCTGGCGTTCGGGCTCGGCCGCCGGCAGCTGTTCTCGACCCCGCGCGACCTCTACGTGGTCCGCGCCCGGGGCGGCCGCGCGAGGCGGCTCACCGACGACGGCAACAGCCTCAACCCGGTGTGGAGCCGAAACGGGATCCTCTACGACCAGCGCACCCTGCGCGCGCCGGAACCGTCGCGTGCGCCCTTCCTGCCCGCCTACGAGATCTTCCTCTACCGCAAGAGCGGGTCGGTCCAGATCACCCACCTCGACCCCGAACCGCTCGTCGCCGGTCTCGTCCCGGTGGCGGTCTCCGCGGACGGGAGTCATCTGCTCGCCAACTACTACGAAGAAAGATACGGCTCGGTCAGGGGGTTCCCCTGGGCGGTCGACGTCTCCGCAGGCACGGCGCGGCCGCTGACGCCGCTGGAATCCGGGTACGTCGCCGAGGGGCGGGGCATCTCCCTCGACGGCTCGCAGGCTCTGGTCGAAGACGAGCCGGCGGGCCTGAACCGGCGCCTCGCCTACAGCAGCGTGAGCGCGATCCCGTTCGCCGGCGGACCCGCGCAAACGCTCGTCGACGCGGCCGGCGCCCCCAGCTGGAGCCTCGCCGGCAACGGCGGCGGGCCAACCGGAGCCTGGTGAGGTCAACGCTAAAGAATTCCAGCGGGGTACCCGATGACCGGGCCATGCGAATCGCGCGCCGTGCATCCAGCCGCCCGAAGAAGCTCCACATGCTCGGCCTCGCCGCCTTCGCGGCCGCCGCGCTGCTCGCGCCCGCCGGCGCCGCCGCGGCGGCGCCGAAGCCTGCCGTCCTGACGCTGAAGACGGTCCGCGTCGGCGCCCCCGGCAACCCGAGCGCCGCGATCGTCCCCTTCACCGACGCGATCTACCGCTCCTGCTCCGAAGCGCCGACGAGCGGCCCCGCCTGCCAGGAAGTGGGCGGCGTCAAGCACCGCTTCGGCATCGGGCAGCTGGAGGTCACGGTGGCGCAGTGGGTCGCCTTCCTCAACACCGTCGACCCGCGCGGGCAAAACCGGCGCGGCCTCTACAGCTCGAACGAGAGCGCGGCGGCCTGGCCGCGCTTCGGCCAGATCGACTTCGCCGGCGGCGCGCCCACCGGCCGCCACTACACGGTCGCCTCGCCCGAATGGGCCGACAAGCCGTTCGGCTTCGCCAACTTCCTGCGCGCCGCCCGCTTCGTCAACTCCCTCTACAACGGCCGCGTCCTCTCCAGGCGCGCGAGCGCCGCCGGCTTCCACTACGTCGCCTACCGGGTGCGGCTCTCGCGCCGCACCGAGCGCGGGATGTACGACCTGGCGAACCCGAAGACGACGCGCCTGCACAAGCGCGGCTTCGTGGTGCCGAGCCAGGACGAGTGGATCAAGGCCGCCTACTACGACCCCAGCGGCGGCGGCACCTACTCCTACTGGAAGTACCCGACCGACCCCGGCGTCTTCGGCGACGGCAGCGCCACGGCGCCGGCGGCGTCGACGCTCGACCCGGCCAACGGCGACGTCACCAACGCCGCCACGCAGCCGCTGGCCACCTACCACGCGTCCGGCCAGCCGGCGCCCAGCTGGTGCCCGTCGACCGAGTCGGCGGAAGCCTGCGCGAACGGCAATCCCTTCGGCCTCGATCCGGCGCTCTACCAGGAGGCCTTCCAGGGCAGCCTCTCCACGGTTGGCCAGGCGGGGACGCCCTCGCCCTGGGGCACCCTCGACCAGGGCGGCAACGCGGTCGAGTGGACGGACACGATCACCCCGCCGCCCTTCGGGGTGAAGGGGGCGCGGGTCTGGCGGCGGCTGCACGGCGGCATCGCCAACGCGCCCGCCTACCAGCTCTGGCTCTCCGCGGTCGGGCTTCAGCCCGAGAACAACACCTTCTACACGGCCACCTACCCCTGGCTTGGCTTCCGCATCGGCGTCGTCGGCAACCCCGCCGGCGGGGCGAGCGGGCATCGCCGCTGAGTCGAGCCGGTAGGTCGCGGCCCTGGACGACATCCGCAGGGGCTGGGTAGTCTCGACATGCCTGTGAGCTCCGCCCGCCGACTTCACCGCGTCGCCGCGTCAGCGATCGTCGTCGCGGTTGCCTTTGCGGCGGCGTCGCCGAGCGCCGCGCTGGGCGCTCCCAAGGCAAAGCCGGGGACCAGGTCGAAGGCGAAGAAGCGACGACCGCCGGGGAGCATCGTGCAGCTTGCCGGGCCGCGCGGCTGCCTCGCCGGCGGCGGGAAGGCGGGCCACTCCAAGCGGGGGAGGGGGTGCTCCCCCGCCCGCGCCCTCGACGGCCCCGGCCCGTTCATGGGCTCGCGGGCGATCGCGGTCAGCCCGGACGGCCGCAACGTCTACGCCGCCTCCTCCAAAAGCGACGCGATCGCGGTCTTCCTCCGCAACCCGCGCAGCGGCGCCCTGATCCAGCCCCGCGGCAGGCGCGGCTGCGTGGCCGCGAAAGGCGCGGAAGGCTGCGCGAAGGCGGTCGGCCTCGACGGGCCCAACTCGGTGGCGCTCAGCCCCGACGGCCGCTACCTGTACGCGACCTCGCGCGCCGCCGACTCGGTGACCGCCTTCCGCCGCGACCGCAAGACCGGCGCCCTGACCCAGCTGCGGGCCGGCATGGGCTGCGTCTCCGGGTTGCCGATCCCCGGCTGCGCCGCGGGCCGGGCGCTCGTCGCCCCCGACGTCGTCGTCGTCAGCCCGGACGGCGAAGACGTCTACGTCGGCTCCTTCTTCGGCAACGCGGTCGCCGGCTTCCAGCGGGGGCGCAACGGCGCCCTCTACCAGCTGCCGGAAACAGCCGGCTGCATCGCCGAAGCGATCTCGGGCTGCGCTCCCGCCGTCGCCCTCGGCGCGCCCGAGGGCCTGGCGATCAGCCCCGACGGAACCAGCGTCTACGCCGCCGGCGCGCTCTCCAACTCGGTCGCCGAGCTGGCGCGCGACCCCGAAACCGGGGCGCTCAGCCAGCCGTCCGGGGCCGCTGGCTGCGTTTCCAACGGCGCCCTCGGCGGCTGCACGGAAGGCGTCCAGCTGGCGGGCGCCAACGCGGTGGCGATCAGCCCGGCCGGCCGCGACCTCTACGTCACCTCGCTGCTCAGCGACAGCGTCACCGCGTTCAGCCGCTCGGCCGCGGGGATCCTCACCCAGAAGCCGGGCACCAACGCCTGCCTCGTCTACCTGCGCTCGGTCGGCTGCTCGTTCGGCCGGGCGATGTCCGCGCCGGAGGGCCTCGCCCTCTCGCCCCGCGGCTCAACGTCTACGTCGCCTCGTTCGCCAGCGGCGCGATCGACGTGCTCGGCCGCGAACGGGAATCAGGCGCGGTGCGCCAGGTGCCAGGGCAGCACGGCTGCGTGGCCAGCTCGCTGCCGGACTGTGCGCACGGGCGGGCGCTGAAGGGAGTCAGCTCGATCGCCGTCAGCCCCGACGGCCGCAACGTCTACGCGACCTCCTTCGGCAGCAACGCCGTCGACGTCTTCTCGCGCAGCCGGTAGGCGGCGTGCGACGGGCCGGCGCAGCCATCGTGTGTCTCGCCCTCCTGGCCTCGGGGTGCGGCGGCGGCGAAAGCACGCTCAAGCAGCACGCGACCGAGCGCACCGTCGCCAAGTTAGTCGCCAGGCACACGGGCTTCCGGCCGACCGACGTGACCTGCCCGTCGGGCCTGCCGGCGAAGGTCGGCACGCGGTTCCAGTGCCACTTCACCGGGCCCGACGGCCCCTACACGGCCTACGTCCAAGTCCAAAAGGTGGAAGGCGAACGCGTCGTCGACCACATAGTCACCCGCCCGACCAAGCCGTGAAGGCGCCGGCCTACGACCGCATGGGCCTCGGCTACACCGAGATCCGCCGCGCCGACCCGCGGATCGAGGCGGCGATCCATGGGGCGCTCGGCGACGCGCGGGTCGTCCTCAACGTCGGCGCCGGGGCGGGCTCGTATGAGCCGCGCGACCGCGAGGTGATCGCGGTCGAGCCCTCGCCGGTGATGATCGCCCAGCGGCCGCCGGGCGCGGGGCCGGCGATCCAGGGGGTCGCCGAGGAACTGCCGTTGGAGGACAAGAGCGTCGACGCGACGATGGGCGTCTTCACGATGCACCACTGGGACGACGTGGGGCGCGGCCTCGCCGAGGTGGTCCGCGTCACCCGCGACCGGGTCGCCTTCGTCACCCTCGACCTGGACGTGACGGCGGAGATGTGGCTCTGCCGCGACTACCTGCCGGAGATACTCGAGCACGACCGCCGTACGTTCCCGGCGACCGAGCTGCTCGAGTCGATCCTCCCCGGCATGCGGATGGACGCGATCCCGGTGCCAAGCGACTGCACCGACGGCTTCTGCGTCGCCCTCTGGAGCCGGCCCGAGGCCCACCTCGACCCAATGGTCCGTCGCTCCTCTTCGATCTGGCACTGCCTGCCGGAGGAGGTCGTCGCCGACGGACTCGACCGCCTCCACGCCGACCTGGAGAGCGGCGAGTGGGACCGCCGCCACGGCGAGTTGCGGACGCGGGCCGAGCTCGACATCGGCCTGCGCCTACTCACGGCCGAGTTGCCGAGCTCCGGCTAGGGAAGCGTGCCCGGTGGCGCCAGCCACACCGATTCGAACTCCATAACCTCGGCGAGCGTGTCGCAGTCGCGGTCGTAGTGGAGCACGGCAGCGCCAAGCTCCTGCGCGGCGGCGGCCACCAGATAGTCGACGACCGGCAGGCGCTGGGAGCCGGCCGAGCGGTGGGCGAGCGCGCGCATCCCGGCCTCGGCCGCGCGGGTGATGCTCGGCGTCAACGGCGCCGCCCGCATCGAGTCGAGGCGCTCCACGAGCAGGTCGAACTCTCCACCGCCACGGGCGCTCTGGAGAATCTCGACGCGGGTCAGGGGGGAGACGCGCAGGCGGCCTTCGCGCAAGGCCTCGAGCCACGGCTGGCGCACCTCCGCTAGACCGGCCCGCGCCCAGGCGGAGGTGTCGACGACGAGCGGTAGCTCGCCCCAGGAGCCGTTCTCAGCGGAGCGGCCAGGCATGCCGCTTGCTCTCGCGCAGGTAGTCCCAGTCCCACGGCGCGGTCTCGGGCTGCTCAAAGTAGCCGGCCAACTCCTCCAGCAGCTCCCGGCGCCGCTCCTCGTCCACCGGCGCGCCACTCAGATGCCGCGCCCCGACGATCGCCAGCTCGCGCACCTGCTGAGAGCGGGGCAGGTTGGCCGGAAGATGCGGCGCGGCGGCATGGAGGGCGGCCGTGAGCTCGCGATCCTCGGTTACCTGGATGCGGTGATATCGCGTCGGCACCGGCTGAGTGTACCACCGGAGTACCACTGCGCCGGTAGGTGTCGTGGTCCGGTGGGCTTACCATTTGGGTAGATGGCTACCCGCCCTCGCAAGACGCTGCTCGAGCCAGGCCACGAGGCCGAGTGGGAACGGCTGAACGACGAAAAGCGCCGGGCGTTGACGCCTGCCCCCGATACGCCGATCGGCGAGCTGCTCCGCCGCGGCCAGCATCTCTCCTCCCAGGCCGCCGGTCTGCTGCGCGCTGTGGAGCGGGGCGATGAGCGCGCCCGATCCTGAGCTCGACGTCGCCGCCGCCGCGGTCGCGGGCCTGCGCAGCATCGTCGGCTTCAAGCGCCTCAGCGACCGCCCGCGCGACCGCAACGACCTGCTCGGCCTCGCCGAGATCCACGGTGAGCTCCCCGAAGACAAGATCCCCGGCCTCGACACCTGAGTGGACCTCGATCGGCACGCCCTGCCGCCCGACCTGCCGGTGCCCGTGAACGATGGGGCGGCCGACCATCTGTTGGGTGCTGTGGTGCCCGTCGTCCTCCTGAAGGCGACCGATGGTGGGGAGGTGGATCTCGCGGCCGAGGCCGCTGGCGAGGGGTTCCTCGTCGTCTATGTCTACCCGCGGACCGGCGTGCCGGGCCAACCGCTGCCCGCGGGCTGGGACCGGATTCCGGGGGCGCGGGGCTGCACGCCGCAGAGCTGCGCCTTCCGCGACGGCGCCGGCGAGCTGCGCGAGCTCGGCGCTGTCGTCTACGGCCTCAGCGCCCAGCCAATCGAGGAGCAGCTCGAGTTCGCCGCACGCGAGCACCTGCCGTACCCGCTGCTCAACGACAGCGGCTTCCGCCTGGCTGATGACCTGGGTCTGCCCACCTTCGAGGCGGACGGCGCCCGCCACTACCGCCGCCTCACCTTCGTCGCTCACCGCGGGCGGATCGTCAAGGTCTTCTACCCGGTCTTCCCCCCGCAGGACAACGCCGCCGACGTCATCGCCTGGCTGCGGCTCAGCGGCCGCTGACCGTCGCTCGGCGCCGGCGCGCCGATCACCCCACCTGTTCGGTCGGGCGGATCAGGATCTCGTCTACGCAGGCGTGGGCCGGGCTCGTGGTTGAGTCGCTTGCCGCCCCGAACCTACTGCCCGGTGGGCGCCGCGCCTACACGTAATAGATTGGGCGCATCAGCAGCGCCCCTGACACAGCGGAGGAGCCGATGAGCGCAAACGAGAAGCACGAGAAGGAAGGCGGGCTCACCCGCAAAGAGCTGATCGGGACCGGGGCGGGGGCCGCCGCGGCGGCGCTGCTGGCGCAGCAGGGGGCCGGGGTCGAGCGGGCGCTCGGCGCCGCCGGGAAGAGGGGGCGAAGCGTCGCCGGGATGAACGTCATCCTCTTCCTCACCGACCAGGAACGGGCGATCCAGCACTTCCCGGCCGACTGGCTGCGCAAGAACATGCCGGGGATGCGCCGGCTGCGGCGCCACGGGCTCAGCTTCGAACGCGCCTTCACCAACGCCTGCATGTGCTCTCCCGCCCGCTCGACCCTGATGAGCGGCTTCTTCCCCGCCCAGCACGGGGTCAAGTACACGCTCGAGGAAGACATGCACCCGCCGAAGAACCCGCAGGTCGAGCTGCCGCCGCCCGCGGTGCTGCCGAACCTGGCCACGGTGATGGGGGCGGCCGGCTACAACGTCGTCTACAAGGGCAAGTGGCACTGCTCGAAACCGGCGGAACCCGAAAACGCGCAGCCGTCAGACCTCGAAAAGTACGGCTTCGACCGCTGGAACCCGCCCGACGCCGGCGCCAACCAGACGGTCCCGGAGGCCGGCGGGGGGAACCCCGACAACGACGGGCGCTTCATCGAGTCGACCGGCGCGGGGGCCTCAGAAGGAGCGCTGGAGTACCTGAGCACGAACGCCGCGCAGGAACAGCCGTTCTTCATGGTGATCTCGCTGGTCAACCCCCACGACGTCCTCTTCTACCCGAGCAGGACCTTCGAAGAAGCGGGCTACGACGGCTCCTGGCTGCGCGGCGACGTCCACGAACCGGCGACCTGGGACGAAGACCTCTCGACCAAGCCCGACGTGCAGGCCGAATTCCTGCGCATCTTCAACCTCACCGGGGCGCCCGAAAACCCCCAGCAGCGGCGCAGCTACCTCAACTTCTACGGCAACCTGATGCGCTCCTCGGACTCCTACCTGGTCGACGTCCTGAACAAGCTCGAAGAGGTCGGCCTGTTCGACGACACGCTGATCGTCCGCACCGCCGACCACGGGGAGATGGGCCTCGCCCACGGCGGCCTGCGGCAGAAGAACTTCAACTTCTACGAGGAGGCGACGCGGGTGCCGCTCGTCTACTCCAACCCGAAGCTGTTCCCGCGGCCGCTGGAGAGCGACGCGCTCGTCTCCCACGTCGACTTCCTGCCGACGCTGGCGAGCCTGGCGGACGCCCCGCAGGGCGCCCGCGCGGACTGGCAGGGGGTCGACTACTCGAAGCTGGTCCTGCACCCGAACGCGAAGCACGGCGTGCAGGACTACGTCGTCTTCACCTACGACGACTACCAGTCCGGCCAGAGCAACCCTCCCTACCCGAAACCGCCGAACCACATCGTCAGCATCCGCGAAGGGCGCTGGAAGCTGGCCAAGTACTACGACCCGAAGGGCCGCGCGGAACCGCAGTGGGAGATGTACAACCTGCGAACCGACCCGCTGGAGAAGCGCAACATCGCCTTCCCCGAATACAAGCGCACGGCAACTGAGGAGCGCGAACTCGCACGCCTCAAACGCAAGCTCGCCCGGGTCGAAGAAACGCGCCTGAAGCCGCCGTCCCGCTCCAGCTCCTGAGCGGGCCCGCCGCTCACGCGGCGTGCAGCGCCGAGCTGTCCACGTCCGCCAGCGAGGTGTTGCCGGTCAGGGCGAGGGCGACGTCGAGGTCGGCCCTGAGCACGTCGAGGACGTGGGCCACGCCGGCCTCGCCGCGGGCGGCGACCGCCCAGGCCCAGGCGCGTCCGACCAGCACGGCGCTCGCCCCCAGCGCGACCATCTTGAACGCGTCGAGCCCGGTGCGGACGCCGCCGTCGACGAGCACCTCGGCCTCGCCCGCGACCGCTTCCGCCACCCGCGGAAGCGCGCGCGCCGTCGAGGGCACCGCGTCGAGCTGGCGGCCGCCGTGGTTGGAGACGACGACGCCGTCGACGCCGACCTCGACCGCGCGGCGGGCGTCCGCGGGGTCGAGCACGCCCTTGACCAGCAGCCGACCGTCCCAGTGCTCGCGCACCCAGGCGATGTCCTCCCAGGTGACGCTGGGGTCGAACTGGGCGTCGACCCACTCGCGGAAGGCAGCCGGGGTGCGGGCGCCGGGCACCGCCTCCTCGAGGTTGCCGAAGGTGAGCGGTTTGCCGCCGATCGCGACGTCGCGGACCCAGCCCGGATGGCCGAGCAGGTCGAGCGCGCGGCGGGCTCTCGCCCGGATGGGAAGCCCCTCGCCGACGACCGCGTTGCGCGTGTCGCGGTGGCGGGCGCCGACCACGGCGAGGTCGACGGTCAGCACCAGGACCGGGCAACCGGCGGCCCGCGCACGCGACATCAGGTGCTCGGTGTAGCCGCGGTCGCGCATCACGTACAGCTGGAACCAGGGCGGCCGGGAGACGGCGCGGGCCACCTCCTCGACCGGGCAGATCGAGACCGTCGACTCGACGAACGGCACGCCGGCCGCCTGCGCGGCGCGCGCGGCCTGGACCTCGGCGCGGGGGGCGAGCATGCCGGCGAGGCCGACCGGGCCGAGGACGATCGGCAGGGCGAGCCGCTCGCCCAGCAGCTCGACCCCCGGATCGCGCTCGGAGACGTCGCGCATCACCGTCTGGCGCAGGAGCAGTTGCTCGAGGTCGGCCGTGTTGGCGCGCATCGTGCGCTCCTCGTAGGCGCCGCCGTCGACGTAGTCGAAGAGCTGGCGGGGCAGCCGCCGGCGCGCGAGCTCGCGGTAGTCGAGCGCCGTGGCCGGCGCCAGTTCCAGCGGTCGGTCTCGGCGCCGCATCAGCGAGCCAACCTATCGACCAGGCGGGCGAAGCGGCGCCGGGACTGGAAGAGGAAGGCGTGGGCGCCGGCGAGGCGGGCGAAGCGCGCGCCGGGGATGCGTTCGGCGATGCGGCGCAGGTTGAGCGGGGGGACGACGGGGTCGCGGGCGCCGGCCGCGGCCAGGGTGGGGACGGCGATGCCCACCAGCTGGCGGTAGTTGCGGTCGCTGCGCAGCCACGGGTCCTCGGCGGCGACCTGCCTGCGCACCGTGGCGGCGGGCACGTGGAAGTCGTCGGGGACCTCGCCGTCGGCGCTGGCGCGTTCGAGCCGGCGCAGGAAGCGCCGCCCCTCCGCCCGGCGGCCCGGCGGGTAGAGCTCGCGCATGATCTGGGCTTCGGAGGGGTCGGGCTCGCTGTCGATCGCCTGCGCCCGCGGCGTGCCGAGCACGGCGCGGCGGCCGCCGGGGTTGGTCCCGGCGAGGATCAGGCCCGAGACCCGGCCGGGGTGTTCGATCGCGAGGCGCTGGGCGACGAAGCCGCCCATCGACCATCCGAGCACGCCGGCCCGGGGCAGGTGGATCGCCCGCATCAGGCCGGCGGCCGCACCGGCGAGCGAGTCGAAGGAGTCCCCCCGCCACGGCCCCGACCGGCCGGTCCCCGGGTAGTCGAAGAGGACCAGCCGGTGGTCGCGGGCCAGCAGCCGCAGCAGCGCCGGGTCCCATTCGGACATCGTCGACCCGGTCCCGGTCAGCATCAGCAGCGGCGGCCCCTGGCCGCGCTGGTACCAGGCGATCCGCGTGCCGCCGACGCCGGTCGTGTGGACGTGCGCCCGGAAGGGCCGCGCGGCGCTCTGCCCGCAGCTCGCGAGCAGGATGGCCAGGCCGACGGCGAGGCCCAGGCGGATCGCCAGGCGGGCTCTTCCCATCGCCCGGCAGACTAGCCGCGGGGCTCAGCCCAGCAGCTCGTGGAAGCGCAGCGCCGCCCGCGTTGGCCGCACGGTGCCGTCGTTGCGGTGGACGAGGCCGGCGGCGGCGAGCTCGCCCACGGCGCGGTCGACCGGGTCGGTCGCCGCGAAGTCGGCCGACCCGCCGGCGATCTCGCGCACCAGCTCGGCGAAGGAGAGCTGGGCGGGATGCAGCGCCAGCAGCTGCTGCAGCACGGCTGCCTCGATCTTCATGTCCTCCCTTGCCTGGTGCCTGTCGGTTGCCGTCTCATCCATGGCTCGTCCTCCCCAAGGGCACAGGGCGCGGAACTCTCCCCCCTCGACCTCGCATCACCCGTCCTTCCCGCCCTCGTCGCCGAGCCTGTGCAGCACGCGCAGGTGGTAAGCGACCCTGCCCACGGACACCCCGAGCTCGGTGGCGAGCTCCCCCGCGCTCGCCTCGCCGCCATCGTCGAGGCGCTTCGCGATCCGCCTGCGCAGCGGCTGCCCCAGCGCCGCGCGCCGATGGCGCTCCCCCCTGTCCCGACTCTCCCCGCCGTCGCTGGCCCGTGCCATCGCCGGGGAATAATAGACTGAACTGAATTGTTCTGTCTGAAGGCGTTTCGTCTGCGCCAAGACGGGCGCGCTCAAACCCCCTCGCGCACTCCGCCCATCTCGCTGAACACCGCGGTCGGGCCGCCGTCGGCGCGCTGCTCGTCGGCGATCACGTGGGAGACCGCGTTGATCAGCGCCAGGTGGGTGAAGGCCTGGGGGAAGTTGCCGAGGTGGCGGCCACTGCGCGCCTCCAGCTCCTCGGCGTAGAGGTCGAGCCAGCCGGCCGCCTCGAGCAGCCGCTCGCAGAGCGCCCGCGCCCGCTCGGCCTCGCCGATCTCCGAGAGCGCCGCGACCAGCCAGAAGGAGCAGATCAGGAAGGTGCCCTCCTCGCCGCTGAGCCCGTCGTCGGTCTCCTCGACCAGGTAGCGGAGCACCAGCCCGTCCTGGGTGAGCTGCTCGCCGATCGCCTCGACGGTTGAGCGCACGCGCGGGTCGTCGGGCGGCAGGAAGCGGACCAGCGGGATCAGCAGCGTCGAGGCGTCGAGCGCGTCGGTGTCGTAGTGCTGGCGGAAGACCCCGTCGCGCACGCCGCGCGCGAGGATCTCCTCGCGGATCTCGCCGGCGATCCGCCCCCACTCGCCGGCCAGCTCGTCGAGGCCGACGCCGCGGGCGAGGCGGGCGCCGCGGTCGACCGCGACCCAGATCATCAGCTTCGAGGAGACGTAGTGCCGCGGCGCGCCGCGCGACTCCCAGATCCCCTGGTCGGGGTGAGGCCAGGCTTCGATCGCCGCTTCGACCTGCCGGCGGATCACCTCCCGATCCGAGCGCGTGCCGCTGCCGCGCAGGGCCTTTTCGTGCAGGTAGACCGAGTCGAGCAGCGCCCCCCAGACGTCGTTCTGGCGCTGGTCGAAGGCGCCGTTGCCGATCCGCACCGGGCTGGCGCCGCCGTAGCCTTCGAGCTCGTCGAGGGTGCTCTCGGTCAGCTGCTTCTCGCCGTCGATCCCGTACATGATCTGCAGCTCCGGGTCCTTGCGGCAGATCTCGAGGACGAAGCGCATGAAGTCGCGCGCCTCCTGGTCGAAGCCGAGCGTGTGCAGGGCCCAGAGGCTGAAGGTCGAGTCGCGGATCCAGCAGTAGCGGTAGTCCCAGTTGCGTTCGCCGCCCGGCGTCTCCGGCAGCGAGGTCGTCGGCGCGGCGAGGATCGCGCCGGTCGGCGCGTAGGTGAGCCCCTTCAGCACGAGCGCCGAGCGCTGCAGGTGGATGCGCCAGGGGTGGTCGGGGAAGTCGCCGTCGCGCAGCCATTTGCGCCAGAAGTCTTCGGTCGAGTCGAGCCGCTCCAGCGCCTCGGGGGCGCTGCGCGGGCCGCCGAGGTCGCCCTCGCCCCAGGTCAGCGCGCAGAAGCCGGTCTCGCCCTCGCGCAGCCGCGCCGCGCCGCGCGCCGCGCCGCCCTCGATCGTCAGCTCCATGTCGCTGGTCAGCTCCAGCCGGACGCCGTCGCCGGCTGCCGTCGCCTCGCCCATCCCCCCGCCGCTCCAGCGCGCCGCTTCAGCGCCGTAGGCGAAGCGCGGCAGGCACTCCATCTCGATCTCGACCTCGCCGTCGATGCAGGTCACCGTGCGCAGCAGCGAGCGGTCGGACTCGTGTTCGGTGCGCGGCCGCGAGCCCGGCCCCGCCTGCTCGACCCAATCGCCGATCGTCAGCGCGTCGTGGACGACGACCCAGCCGGTGTCGGTCACCCAGGTCGTCTCGATCACCAGCGTGCCCGGCTCGTAGCGGCGGCTGATCGGCACGACGACGCCGCGCGGCTTCAGCTTGAAATGCCCGGCGCCGCGGTCGAGCAGCGCGGCGAAGGCGCTGGGCGAGTCGAAGCGCGGCAGGCAGAGCCACTCGACCAGGCCGTCGTAGGAGACCAGGGCGCTGGTATGGCAGTCCGAGAGGAAGCCGTAGCTGCCGATCGGCGGGAAGCGGGTCTGAGCGTCCTTCAAGCTGCCAAGCTACCACCGTGAACCGGACGCGAGCATGGCTTGTCACCGGCCCGCTCGGCCGCGGCTTCGCTTTCGCGGTCGACTTCGGCATCGCGGTGCGGCGGGGCCTGCTGCGGCGCTCCCGATAGGGTCCCGCGCTCTCCCGTGTCCCTGACCGAGCCGAAAGTCTCAGAGCTGCCCGACTCGCGCGTCAGCGTCGAGGTCGAGGTTCCCGCCGAGGACGTGCAGCGCGCGCTCGACCGCGCCGCCCGCTCGCTGGCGCGCGACATGCGCATGCCCGGCTTCCGCAAGGGCAAGGCGCCGCCCTCGCTGGTGATCCAGCGAGCCGGCTTCGACGCGGTGCTCGAGGAGGCGATCCGCGAGGCGCTGCCCGAGTGGTACGAACGCGCCCTGCTCGGCTCCGGCGTCGCCTCGGTCGGCGACCCCAGCGTCGAGGTCGTCTCCACCCCGGCGGCGCCTGGCGAGCCGCTCGCCTTCAAGTTCGAGATCGGCGTGCGGCCGAGCGCCGAGCTGGGCGAGTACAGAGGATTGGAGGTGCCGCGGGAGGAGACCGAGGCGCCGGCCGAGGTGGTCGACCGCGAGATCGAGCGGATGCGCGAGGCCTTCGCCCGCCTCGAGCCGGTCGAGCGCGCCGCCGCCGAGGGCGACGTGCTGCTGGTCGACTTCGAGGGGCTGCTCGACGGCAAGGCCTTCGAGGGCGGCAAGGCGAGCGACCAGATGATCGAGCTCGGCGGCGGCCAGCTGATCCCCGGCTTCGAGGAGCAGCTTCAGGGGGTCGAAGGGGGGGAGACGCGCGAGGTGAAGGTCACCTTTCCCGAGGACTACCAGGCCGAGCGGCTCGCCGGCGAAGACGCCGTCTTCACGGTCGAGGTCAAGGAGGTGCGCGAGAAGGTGCTTCCCGAGCTGGACGACGAGTTCGCCTCCGAGGCCTCGGAGTTCGACACGCTGGCGGAGCTGCGCGAGGACATCGCCGCGCGTCTCGCCGAGGTCGTCGGCCAGCGAGCCGAGCAGGACTTCCGCCTCGCCGCGATCGACGCCGCGGCGGCCGAGGCCACCGTGGAGCTGCCGGAGGAGCTCGCGGCCGCCCGCGCGACGGAGCGCTGGGAGCGGGTCGAACGCCAGCTCGCCGGCCGCGGCATGAGCCCCGACGCCTACCTCCAGGCGGAAGGGAAGACGCGCGAGCAGGTGATCGAGGAATCCAGGCCCGAGGCCGAAGCGGAGCTGAAGCGCGAGGCGGTGCTGGCGGCGATCGCCGAGGCCGAGGGGATCGAGATCTCCGAGGAGGAGATGGTCGAGGCGCTCGAGCACTCCGCCGAACACGAGCGCACGACCCCCGAGAAGCTCTTGAAGCGGCTGCGCCAGAGCGGCCGCGACGCGATGATCCGCGACGACATCCGCTTCCGCAAGGCGATCGACCTGATCGCCGGGTCGGCCAAGCCGATCCCCAAGGAGCAGGCCGAGGCGCGCGAGAAGATCTGGACTCCCGAGAAGGAGAAAGAGGAGAAGGGCGAGCTCTGGACCCCGGACTCCGACGAGTGAGCGCGGCGCGCCGCACCCCTTCTATAGAGTGCCGCGCATGAGTCCCCTGGTCCCGATGGTGGTCGAGCAGACCTCGCGCGGCGAGCGCTCCTTCGACATCTACTCGCGCCTGCTGAACGAGCGGATCATCTTCCTCGGCACGCAGGTCAACCAGGAAATCGCCAACCTGATCGTCGCCCAGCTGCTGCACCTGGAGTCCGAGGACCCGGACAAGGACATCAGCCTCTACATCAACTCGCCCGGCGGCGACGTCTACGCCGGGCTGGCGATCTACGACACGATGCAGTTCATCAAGCCCGACGTGCAGACGATCTGCGTCGGCATCGCGATGAGCATGGGCGCGCTGCTGCTGGCCGGAGGCGCCGCGGGCAAGCGGATGTCGCTGCCCAACTCGAAGATCCTCATCCACCAGGTCTCGGCCGGCTTCCAGGGCCAGGCCGCGGACATCGAGATCCACGCCAAAGAGATCATCGACACCCGCCGCCGCCTCGACGAGATCATCGCCAAGCACACCGGTCAGCCGTTCGACAAAGTCACGAACGACACCGATCGCGACTACTTCATGACCGCGGAGGAGGCGAAGGAGTACAGCATCGTCGACCGCGTCATCGAACACCACTAGAGCGCGAGGAAGGCGGCCCCCTCCTGCCGGGCCCGCCGACGATGGCGGAGTTCGAGGTCGAAGTCGCGCTTTGGCGGCCGCCCGGCCCAGGCGGCGTTCGCCGCCTGGGCGCGATGGACGCGACCGCTCCCCTACTCCCCGCCGCCGCGGTGCGGCACGTGGGGCTTGTGGGAGCGCAGGAACTTCAGCGCCGTCTCGGGGTCGCGCACGGCGCCGCCGGCGACCAGGACGGCGAAGCCGATCCCCGTCAGCAGCAGGGCGATGCCGATCACGATGCCGAAGAGCGACAGCCTGTCGGCCATGTAGCTGGCGTTCAGGGCGGTCGACAGGGCGGTCTCGGTCACCCAGACTTCGCGGATGCCGTTTTCCACCGGCTGTCCCGTCTTGGAGTCGATGACCGCGTACTGTTCGTTGCTGGTGCCGCCGCCGGGCTCCAGTTCGGCCTTGGGCGTGTCCGGCTTGGCTTCGTACTGGCCCATTTCCGAATAGGTGTAGCCGCCGGTCGCCTCCAGCGCGTGGATCCGCATGTAGTCGGCGAAGCAGCGCGCCCTTTCGCCGTTGTCGACCGGTTCTTCGGCCACTTCGCAGCTCGGCAGCCCGACGCTCGCCGGCAGTCCCGCTTCGCTCGCCTCCTTGGCGATCGCCGAGGGCGTCATGTCGGGCGTGCCGGTGATGTTCTGCCGTTCGAGTTCGGTCGAGAGCGTGCTCTGGCCGCTCGCCCCCATCACGATCGCGACGACGCCGAACGCGATCAGCAATATCGCGGCGACGATTCCGCCCAGCTCCAGTCCTCTTCGCATCTAAAGACACCTCCAATGGTCGATTGCACAGACAGCCTGAGCGGGAACGCTCTCACCGGCGCGACCACCGCGCTTCCGTGGACGGCACCCGACCTGACGGGGGTTAATCCACACCGGGACTGCGGGAGGGGACGGATGCGGCACGCCTCCCGCAAGCTCGCGCCCGCTTGCAGGGACCGCCGCCGGCTCGGCGTAAACGACGGGCAGCGACAGGGCCGGGTTGCGTCCCTCTCTAAGCTTTTTAGGACGCGACGCCGGTAGGCGACTACCGACCCCGCAAGGAGGGGATCTTCCGCTTTGGCACGTCCCACCGATTCCAACGAGCAGCTCCTCTGCAGCTTCTGCGGCAAGTCGCAGCGACAGGTGAAGAAGCTGATCGCCGGTCCCGGCGTCTACATCTGCGACGAGTGCATCGACCTCTGCAACGAGATCATCGACGAGGAGCTGACGCCCCCGAGCGGCGCCGGCGTCGAGCTCGAGAACCTGCCCAAGCCGCGTGAGATCCACCAGACACTGGAGGAGTACGTGGTCGGCCAGGAGGCCGCCAAGCGCGCCCTCTCGGTCGCCGTCTACAACCACTACAAGCGGGTGCAGATGGCCGCCGGGGGGGAGGATCCCGAGGTCGAGCTGCAGAAGTCGAACATCCTCCTGCTCGGCCCGACCGGCTGCGGCAAGACGCTGCTCGCGCAGACCCTCGCCCGCATCCTCAACGTCCCCTTCGCGATCGCCGACGCGACCGCGCTGACCGAGGCCGGCTACGTCGGCGAGGACGTCGAGAACATCCTCTTGAAGCTGATCCAGGCCGCCGACTACGACGTCAAGAAGGCGGAAACGGGGATCATCTACATCGACGAGATCGACAAGATCGCGCGCAAAGCCGACAACCCGTCGATCACCCGCGACGTCTCCGGCGAAGGCGTGCAGCAGGCATTGCTGAAGATCCTCGAGGGGACGACCGCCTCGGTGCCGCCGCAGGGTGGGCGCAAGCACCCCCACCAGGAGTTCCTGACGATCGACACGACGAACATCCTCTTCGTCTGCGGCGGCTCCTTCGCCGAGCTCGACAAGGTGATCGAGCGGCGCGTCGGCGACCGCGGCGTCGGCTTCGGCGCGGCGATCTCCTCGCGCGAGGAGAAGGACGCCGGCGAGTGGTTCGAGCAGGTGCTGCCCGAGGACCTGATCGAGTACGGCCTGATCCCCGAGTTCATCGGCCGCCTGCCGGTCGTCTCCGCGATCCACCAGCTCACCCGCGACGACCTGATCACGATCCTGACCGAGCCCAAGCACGCCCTGACCCGCCAGTTCCAGCGCTTCTTCGAGTTCGACGAGATCGAGCTGGTCTTCTCCGAGGACAGCCTCGAGGCGATCGCCGACAGGGCGCTGGAGCGCGAGACCGGCGCCCGCGGCCTGCGCTCGATCCTCGAGGAGACGCTGCTCGACGTGCAGTTCGAGCTGCCCTCGCGCCGCGACGTGACCAAGTGCGTCGTCACCAGGGAGACGATCGCCCAGGGGCGCCGCCCGACCCTGGTCACCGAGGCCGCCCACCAGGACATCGGCGCGGCCGAAGAGGACCTGGGCGAGGAAACCGCCTGATTTAGACTCGGCGCCTCGTGCCCGACGAGCGCCGGAAGAGGCTGGAGCAGACGACCCGCTACGAGCCGGCGGAGGTCGAGGCGCGGATCTTCGCCGAGTGGATCGAGGAGGGGTACTTCCACCCGAAGGCGGAGGGGACGCCGGAGGAGAGCTTCTCGGTCGCGATCCCGCCCCCGAACGTGACCGGCGCCCTGCACATGGGCCACGCGCTGAACGGCTCGATCCAGGACGCGCTCGTGCGGATGAACCGGATGCGCGGGCGCAACGCGCTCTGGGTGCTCGGCACCGATCACGCGGGCATCGCCACCCAGGCCGTGGTGGAGAAGGTGCTCGCCGAGGAGGGGACCTCGCGCCAGGAGCTCGGCCGCGGCGCCTTCGTCGAGCGGGTCTGGGCCTGGAAAGAGGAGTACGGCTCGCGGATCGTCGAGCAGTACAAGCGGCTCGGCGCCTCCTGCGACTACGAGCGCGAGCGCTTCACCCTCGACGAGGGCTACGTGCGCGCGGTCTACCGCGTCTTCAAGCGGCTCTACGACAAGGGCTACATCTACCGCGACCATTACATGGTCAACTGGGACCCCGGCTCGCACTCGGCGATCTCCGACCTCGAGGTGGAGAACCGCGAGGTAACCGACACCCTCTACTCGATCGACTATCCCGTCGAGGGCTCCGACCGGGTGCTCACCGTGGCGACGGTGCGGCCGGAGACGATGCTCGCGGACACCGCGGTGGCGGTCAATCCCGGCGACGGGCGCTACGCCGACCTGGTCGGAAAGCACTGCACCCTGCCGCTGGTCGGGCGGCGGCTGCCGGTGATCGCCGACGAGCACGTCGACCCCGAGTTCGGCACCGGGGCGCTCAAGATCACCCCCGGCCACGACCCCAACGACTTCGAGATCGGCCGCCGGCACGGGCTCGAGGAGATCGGCGTGATCGGCCCCGACGGGCGGATCGGCGAGGAGGCGGGAGAGCGCTTCGCCGGGCTGACCGCGGCCGAGGCGCAGGAGGCCGTGGTCGCGGCGCTGCGCGAGCAGGGTCTGCTGCGGGCCGAGGAGCCCTACGTCCACTCGGTTCCCTTCTCGGAGCGCTCCGGGGCGCGGATCGAGCCGTTGATCTCGTTGCAGTGGTTCTGCCGCATGGACGAGCTGGCGGCGCCGGCGATCGAGGTCGTCGAGCGCGACGAGGTGCGGATTGCGCCGGAGCGCTGGAAGCGCGTCTACCTCGACTGGATGCGCGAGATCCGCCCCTGGTGCGTCTCGCGCCAGCTCTGGTGGGGGCACCGGATCCCGGTCTGGTACTGCGACGCCTGCGAGGAGACCTACGTCGCCGAGCAGCCGCCCGAGCGCTGTGGCGCCTGCGACGGCCCGCTGCGCCAGGAGGAGGACGTGCTCGACACCTGGTTCAGCTCGGCGCTGTGGCCCTTCGCGACGCTCGGCTGGCCCGAGGAGACGCCGGAGCTGCGCGCCTTCTACCCGACCAGCTTCCTCACCACGGCGCGCGAGATCCTCTTCCTCTGGGTGGCGCGGATGATCATGACCGGGATCGAGTTCGCCGGCGACGTGCCCTTCCGCGACGTCTACGTCCACTCGGTGATCCAGGCCCGCGACGGCCGGCGGATGTCGAAGAGCCTCGGCACCGGGATCGACCCGCTGGAGGAGATCGACGCGCACGGCGCCGACGCGCTGCGCTTCGGCCTGCTGGCGATGTCCTCGACCCAGGACGTGCGCTTCTCCGACGCCAAGGTCCAGCAGGGGGCGGATCTGGCCAACAAGCTCTGGAACGCTTCGCGCCTGATTTTGCTCGGCGTCGCCGAGGTCGAGGCGGCGCCGCGGCCGCGCACGGTCGAGGACCGCTGGATCCTCTCGCGGCTGGAGGCGACGATCGTCTCGGTCACGGCGAAGCTCGAGTCCTATGACTTCGCCCACGCGGCCCAGGAGGTCTATGCCTTCGTCTGGTCCGAGCTCTGCGACTGGTACCTGGAGATCGTCAAGCCGCGCCTCTACGAGCAGGAGGAGGAGGTTTCCGCGACCCTGCTCTGGACGCTGGAGCGCATTCTTGGCCTGCTGCACCCGATCATGCCCTTCGTCACCGAGGAGATCTGGCGCTACCACCGCTCGCGCCGCGGGCACCTCGCCGTGCACCCCTTCCCCGAGCCGGACGAGTCGCTGCGCGATCCCGCGGCCGAGGCCGAGGTCGGGGAGGCGATCGAGCTGACGCGGCGGCTGCGTACCTGGCGCGACCTGGTCGAGGCGCCGGCGGCGGCCGTGCTGCCGGCGCGCGCCGAGGGAATCGAGCCGCGCGAGTTCGTCTCTCGCCTGGCGCGGGTGAGGTTCACCGAGAATGGGGGAGACCCGGTGGCCGCGGTCGGCCCGGTGAAGATCCTCGCCTCGGGGGAGATCGACGCCGCGGCGGTCGCGGCGCGGCTGGAGGCGCGTCGCGAGGAGCTGCGCTCGGAGGTCGCCCGCGCCGAAGGCAAACTCGGCAACGAGAGGTTCGTCGAGCGGGCGCCGGCCGAGGTGGTCGAGGAGGAGCGGCGCAAGCTCGAGCGCTACCGCGCCGAGCTCGAGGAGCTGTCGGCATAGAGCCGCGCGACCCGGAGGCCTACCTCGACTCGCTCGAGCCGATCGGCTGGAAGCTGGGCCTGGAGCGGATGCGCACGCTGAGCACGCTGCTCGGCCTGCCCCAGCACCGCTTCGCCTCGATCCACGTCGTCGGCACCAACGGCAAGTCCTCGACGACGCGGATGATCGCGGCGCTGCTCGAGGCGCACGGCGTCCCCACCGGCGCCTGCGTCTCGCCGCACGCGCGGCGCTGGTGCGAACGGGTGCTGATCGGCGGCGAGGAGATCGGTGCGGCCGAGTTCGCCGCCGCGGTCGAGCGCGCCGCGCAGGCGGCCGAGACCGTCAACGGGACCCTCGAGGAGGGTGAGGCGGTGACGCAGTTCGAGCTGGCGACCGCGGCCGCCTTCGTCGCGCTGGCCGGCGCCCGGGTGAAGGCGGCGGCGATCGAGGCCGGGCTGGGGGGGAGGCTCGACGCGACCAACACGATCCCCTCCAAGGTGACCGTCCTCACCTCGGTCGGGCTCGACCACACCGAGTGGCTGGGCGACACCGAGGAGGAGATCGCGACCGAGAAGCTCGCCGTCCTGCGCGACCAGACGACGCTGGTCCTGGGACGGGTGAGCCCGGCGGTCGCGGCGCTGGCGGAGCGCGTGGCGCGGGAGCGCGGGGCGCGGCTGATCGTCGCCCCGGACGATCCCGGGCCCGGGATCGAGCTGCACGTCGCCGGCGCCTTCCAGCGGCGCAACTTCGCCCTCGCCTGCGCCGCCGCCGAGGCGTTTCTCGACGCCGAGCTCGACGCCGAGCGCGTGAGGGCGGTGGCCGTCGAGGTGGAGGTGCCGGGCCGCCTCCAGCGGGTGGCCGACGACCCGCCGGTTCTGCTCGACGCCGCTCACAACCCCGACGGCGCTCGGGCGCTCGCCGAGGCCCTCGCGGCCCTCCCCCTCGATCGCGTTCGCTCTTTGTCGGGCTCAGCGCCACAAACAGCGAACGCGGGGGTGAAGGTGGTCGCCTGCTTGGCAATCCTCGCCGACAAGGACGCGAAGGCGATGGTCGAGGCTCTGGCGCCGATCCTGGCTCGTGCCGTCTGCACTGAGGTTCCCGCATCTCGGCCTTCGTTTCCGGCGACAGATCTGGCGCGGCTCTGCGGGGACGCCGGTTTGCCCGTCGAGGTCGAGCCGGACCTGGCCGCCGCGGTCGCGCGCGGCCGGGGGCTGGCGCGTGCGGCCGGGGGTGTGCTGCTCGTGGCCGGCTCCCACTACGCGCTGGAGCCGGCGCGGGCGGCGTTAGGATTGGACGCCGGATGAACTCGACGAGCGCCGACAAGAGCGCGGGCTCCGAACTGCTCTCGATGATGGCGCTGGTCGCCGCCGTCGTCGCCGCGGTGATCCTCGTCTTCTTCGGTCTCGGCTACCTGTTCGGCAGCCTCTTCCTCTGAGCGCGGAGCGACAGGGTTAGCGGTGCGGGTGGCGAAGTAGACTCCCCGCCGCGCTCATTCCACGGGAGCGCGGGCACAGCAATGGCTATCGCTACCTTCGGCATCAGCAACAACGGCCTCAACCTGGTCGTCAACCTGCTCATCCTGATGCTGGTCGTCGTCTGGCTGGCGCTGATCATCTACACCTACCTCGACGCCAGGCGCCGGATCAAGGACCCCTTCCTGGTCGGCTGCGCGACCCTCGCCGCCTTCATCCCCTACCTCGGCACCGCCGTCTACGCGATCGTCCGCCCGCCCGAGTTCCTCGAGGACGCGCACGAACGCGAGCTGGAGATCAAGGCCGCCGAGCTGCGCGTGCGCCAGCTGACCGAGCATGCCTGCCCGAGCTGCGGCTTCCCCGCCGAGAAGGACTTCCTCCGCTGCCCCGAGTGCCAGAAGCGGCTCAAGCGCCCCTGCCCGAGCTGCGGCAAGCCGGTCGACCCCGGCTGGGCGCTCTGCCCCTACTGCGAGACCGCCCTGGCCAAAGCCGAGCGCCCGCGGCGCAAAGCCCAGAAGCCGGCGCAGCGCAAGAAACCCGTGGCGGCGAAGAAAGAGCCGCAGGAGATCCCCGAAAAACGACAGCAAAGGAGCCCCAGCCGTGAGCCGGACCCTGATCCTCGTCAAGCCTGACGCCTTCGAGCGCGCCCTCAGCGGCGAGGTGATCGCGCGGTTCGAGCGCAAGGGGCTGCGGATCGTCGCCCTGAAGACGATGGTGGCCGTCGAGGAGATCGCCCACGCCCACTACGAGGAGCACACCGAGAAGCCGTTCTTCGGCGAGCTGGTCGAGTTCATCACCGGCGGCACGCTGGTGGCGATGGTGCTCGAGGGGACCGAAGCGGTGGCGGCGGCGCGCCAGGTGATCGGGGCGACCAACCCGGTCGAGGCGGCCCCCGGCTCGATCCGCGGCGACTACGCGCTGGAGGTCACCTTCAACATGGTCCACGGCTCGGACTCCGAGGAGTCGGCCGAGCGCGAGATCGGGATCTGGTTCCCCGAGCTGTCCTGAAGGTCACGCTCGCATCAGGATCTCCCCAGAGGCGGGAGATACTCGAGAAGCTGGGCGTGGAGTTCGAGGTCGTGGTTCCCGGGGTCGAGGAGTTGACGGGCGGGGAGCCCGAGGTCGAGGTGCTCGAGAACGCTCGGATGAAGGCGCGAGCCGTAGGGCGGGGCGGGACGGTCATCGCCTGCGATACCGATGTTGTCCTGGACGGGAAGGCGCTTGGGAAGCCGGCTGATGAGGCGGAAGCTCGCCAATACCTGGATCGGATGTCAGGGCGCGCTCATCTGGTGATGAGCGGGCTGGTGGTGCTCGTGGAGGGGGAGGAGAGAAGCGGGGTGGAGAGCACGACCGTGGTGTTCAGGGAGCTGAGCGAGGGGGAGAAGGAGCGGTATGTGCGGTTCGGGGAGTGGCGGGAGCAGGTCCGGGGGGTACGCGATCCAGGCCCTGGGGTCGACGCTGGTCGAGCGGGTCGAGGGGAGCGTGTCGAACGTGGTCGGGTTGCCGGTCGGGCTGCTGGCCGAGCTGGCGCCGCAGCTGCTTGCGGGCGGCTCAGCCGCGTAGCTCGAGCGCCTGGTCGAGGTTGTCGAGCAGGGAGTCGACGACCGCCGGGTCGAAGTGGGTGCCGCGCTCCGAGGCGATCAGGTCGGTCGCCTCGGCGATGCTCATCCCCGGCCGGTAGGGCCGGTCGCTGAGCAGGGCGTCGAAGACGTCGGCAGCGGCGACTATGCGCCCTTCGACCGGGATCTCCTCGCCCTTCAGCCCCCGCGGGTAGCCGCCGCCGTCGAACCACTCGTGGTGGGTGAGGGCGATCTCGGCCGCCATCTTCAGCAGCTCGCTCCTCGACCCCGAGAGGATCTCGTGGCCGACCGTCGTGTGCTGCTCCATCAGCTCGCGCTCCTCGGCGGTGAGCTTGCCCGGCTTGCGCAGCACGCTGTCGGGGGTCGCGATCTTGCCGACGTCGTGCATCGGCGCCGCCGTGCGCAGCAGCAGCACCCTGCCGGCGTCGAGGCCGAGCGCCGAGCCGAGCAGCGCCGCGACGGAGGCCATCCGGTGCACGTGCTGGCCGGTCTCGACGTCGTGCAGCTCGATCGCCCGCGCGAGCCGTTCGACGGTCTCCTGGCGCGAGGCCTGCAGGTCGGCGATCGCCAGTCGCTGCGCCTCGATCAGCTCGTGGCGCAGCGCCTCCGTTTTTTCGTCGGCGCTGCCCAGCAGCGCCTCGTGCCGGCGCCGCTCGGCCAGTTCGAGCGCGTGCTGGCGCAGCGCGTTGGCGACCGTGATCAGCAGCTGGCCCGACCAGAAGGGCTTGACCAGGTAGCCGTGGGCGCCGAGCGCGAAGGCCTGCTCGGCGACCTTGGGATCGTCGACGCCGGTCAGCATCACGACGGCCGTCTCGGGGTAGTCCCGCGCGACCTCCTCGGCCAGGACGAGGCCGGAGTCGCCTGGCATCTCGATGTCGCAGAGCGCCAGCTGGAAGGGCTCGCCGGCGAGCTTCTCGCGCGCCTCGGCGGTGTTGGCGGCGAACTCGCACTCGTAGCGCTCGCCGAGCGAGCGCTCGAGCAGCCGCAGCACCTCCGGGCGGTCGTCGGTGCCGAGGACGCGGGGACGCGGCGGCGGCTCCGGCTCCGTGGCGGGCGACGCCATGTCCTCACTCCTGCGTCTGGGGTTGCCGGTCGAGCAGCTCGCGGACGGTCTCCAGGAGCTCCCGCGCGCTGAACGGCTTCTCGATGAAGGCGCTGTGGTCGTTCTCGTCCAGCGTCCCCGGCGCCAGCACCTCGTGGCTGTAGCCGGACATGTAGACGATGCGCAGGTCCGGGCGGATCTCGCGCAGCCGCTCGACCAGCTCGGTTCCCAGCATCTCGGGCATGATCACGTCGGTCAGCAGCAGGTCGACCTCGTGCCCGCCGCTGGTGAAGGCGTCGATCGCCTTCGCGCCCTCGGCCGTGCCGATCACCGTGTAGCCGCCCTTGCCGAGGATGCGTTCGGTCATTCCCCGCACGCCGGGCTCGTCCTCGACCACGAGCACGACCTCGGCCCCGCCTTCCGGCGCTCGCGCGGGCTTGACCTCCGGCGCGTCCGGCGCGTCCTCGACCACCGGCAGGTGGACCTTGATCGTCGTGCCGATTCCGGGCTCCGAGTAGATGTCGATCCGCCCGCCGGCGCCGATGACGATCCCGTAGGCGGTCGCCATGCCGAGCCCGGTGCCGTCGTCCTTGGTCGTGAAGAAGGGCTCGAAGATCTTGTCCACGGTCTCGGCGTCCATGCCGACGCCGGTGTCCGAGACCTTGAGGCAGGCGTAGCGGCCGGGCTCGGTGCCGGGGTGCATGTAGGCGTACTCCTCGTCGAGCTCGGTCAATTCGACCTCGATCAAGAGCCGGCCGCCATCGGGCATCGCGTCGCGGCCGTTGACCGCGAGGTTGACCAGCACCTGCTCGAGCTGGCCGGGGTCGATCTCGACCGGCAACAGCTTGTCGCTGAAGCGCGTCTCCAGCTCGACCCGCTCGCCCAGCGCGCGCCGCAGCAGGTTCTCCAGGCCGGCGATGACCTTGCGCAGGTAGAGCACCTTCGGCTTGACCACCTCGCGGCGGCTGAAGATCAGCAGCTGGCGGGTCAGCGCAGCGGCCCGCTCGGCGGCGCGGCGGATCTCCTCGACGTCCTCGTGCGCTTTGGAGTCCGGTGGGAGCTCGTCGGCGACGAACTCGGCGTAGTTCATGATCACGCCGAGAATGTTGTTGAAGTCGTGGGCGATGCCGCCGGCGAGCTGACCCACGCTCTCCAGGCGCCGTGCCCTCTGCAACTGATCTTGCAGCGCTTTCTCGCGCTCGCTTTCCGCTGGGCCGCTCGCGGCAGGCTTCTCGTTCACCGGCGACTCCTCGTCGGTTAAGTGGCTATCTGCCCTCGCCGGCCGCATCCTACCGGCGTCGATGCAATTAATCCAGTGTGGCTGATTATAAATTTTTCGGTGCGCCCCGATCGAGCCTGAGTCCACATCGCCCCCGGCCCGCGCCGGCCATCTGGGATGATTCCGCCGCTATCTCCCCTAAATCGCACACATGGGCATCTTCAACCGCCTGACCGGGCTCGGCGGCCGCGACATGGCGGTCGACCTCGGCACCGCGAACACGCTCGTCTACGTCCGCGGTCGCGGCATCGTGCTCTCGGAGCCCTCGGTCGTCGCGATCGACTCTCGCAACGGCCAGGTGCACGCCGTCGGGGTCGAAGCGAAGCGGATGCTCGGCCGCACCCCGGGCACGATCACCGCGATCCGGCCGCTCAAGGACGGCGTGATCGCCGACTTCGACGTGACCGAAGAGATGCTGCGCCACTTCATCAAACGGGTGCACTCCAACCGCTTCGCCCACCCGCGCGTCGTCGTCTGCGTGCCCTCCGGCGTCACCGGCGTGGAGAAGCGCGCGGTCGAGGAGGCCTGCCTCTCGGCCGGCGCCCGCAAGGCCTACCTGATCGAGGAGCCGATGGCGGCGGCGATCGGGGCCGGCCTGCCGGTGGCCGAGCCGACCGGCTCGCTGATCGTCGACGTCGGCGGCGGCACCACCGAGGTGGCGGTGATCTCGCTCGGCGGCATCGTCGTCTCGCAGTCGATCCGCGTCGGCGGCGACGAGCTGGACGAGGCGATCGTCCACCACTGCAAACAGCACTACAAACTGGCGATCGGCACCCAGACCGCGGAGGAGGTCAAGCTCGAGGCGGGCTCGGCCTCGCCGCTGCCGGAGGAGGTCGAGGTCGAGATCCGCGGGCGCGACCTGGTCTCCGGCCTGCCGAAGACGATCACGCTCGGTTCGGGCGAGGTGCGCGAAGCGCTCGACGAAACGATCATCCACATCGTCGACGCGGTCAAGGACACGCTCGACCGCACTCCGCCCGAGCTGGCCGGGGACATCATGGACCGGGGGATTACACTTGCCGGAGGCGGTGCGCTCCTGCAAGGACTCCAACAGCGCCTCCGCGACGAGTGCCAGATGCCCTGTCAGCTGGCAGAGTCGCCGTTGACGTGCGTGGCGGTCGGCTCCGGCATCTCGCTGGAGGAGTTCGAGACGATCCACCGGGCGAGCAAGATGACCACGGGAAGAACCCGTGTCGCTTAGAACCCGTTCATATAAAGCACAAGACTTAGGCTCTATACGTGTACCGCAAGCAAGTACGCCGCCGTAGGGCGGTACTCGCACTCCTGATAATCGGCTCCTTCCTGCTGCTCACGGTCACCTATGGGCAGAGCTCGGGGAGCGTGCAGAGCGGCGTCAGCGCCGTCTTCAGCCCGCTCCAGACGGTCGCCGACCGGGCGTTGAAGCCGGCCCGCGACACGGTCGACTGGTTCGACAAGACGTTCGCCGCCCGCGGCGAAAACGGCCGGCTCAAGGAAGAGCTGGCGAAGGCGCGCAAGCAGGCCGTCGCCGGGCAGGTGGCGCTGTCGGAAAACGCCCAGCTGCGCAAGCTGGTCGAACTCGACGGCGATCCGCCGCTGGCCGAATCGGCCTACGAGCCGGTGACCGGCCGCGTGATCGGCCGCTCGCCGAGCGTCTGGAGCTCGACCGTCACCGTCGACGTCGGCTCCGGCGACGGGGTGAAGGTCGACGACCCGGTGGTCAGCGAAGGCGACCTGGCCGGGATCGTCGCCTCTGTCCAGGGCGGGTCCTCGCAGGTGACGCTCATAACCGACCACGCCAGCGCCGTCGCGGCCAAGGTGCTCCCCGGCGGCGTGCAGGGGGTGATCCGCCCCGACGTCGGCGATCCCGAAGACCTGATCCTCGACTTCATCGACTCGACCAGGCACGTGCACGGCGGCCAGGCCGTGGTCACCTCGGGCTGGCGCGCCCAGGGCATCGCCTCGCACTTCCCGCCGGGCCTGCCGGTCGGCGAAGTGACCAGCGCCCCGATCGCCGAGCAGGAGGCGAGCCAGCAGGTCCACCTGCGACCTTATGCGGACATCGCCAACCTCGAACTCGTCCAGGTGCTGACCGGGCACGAACGATGATCGTCACGCCGAAGATCTTCGCCCGCCTCGCCGCCGCCGCGATCCTCGCGGTGCTGCTCCAGCTCTCCTTCTTCTCACGGGTCGAGCTGCTCCACACCAGCGCCGACGTCCTGCCCGCGGTGGTCGTCTCGCTCGGTCTGCTCGGCGGCAGCATGACCGGCGCCGTCGCCGGCTTCTCGATCGGCTTCCTCGTCGACTGCCTGCTGGTCGCGCCGCTCGGCGGCACCTCGCTGGTGCTGCTCGGCGTCGGCTACCTCGCCGGGCTCTTCCGCGAGCGCTTCGACATCCACAGCCCGCTGCTGCCGCCGCTGATCTGCATGGGCGCCACCCTGCTCGCCGAGATCGGCTTCGCCCTGGTCCAGGTGATGCTCGGGGCGGACGCGCCGGTCAGCGTCCTGATCGTGCGCGACATGGTGCTGAAGAGCATCTACGCATTCTTCTGGGCCTGGCCGATCTACTTCGGCCTGCGCCGCCTGCTGCGCCCGGCGCTGGTCACCGAGCCCCAGGTGACGCGGCGCCGCCCGCCGACCGTGCTCGGGGCGAGAAAGGCCTGATGTACAGGCGATCGGACGAGCTGGGCCCGCAGGCGGGCAACCGCCTGGCGCTGCGCATCGCGGTCTTCGGCGGCTTCGCCCTGGCGCTGTTCGTCGTGCTCTTCTTCCGCCTCTGGTTCCTGCAGGCGCTGAACGGCCCGAAGTATCTGGCCGAAGCGAACAACAACCGCACGCGCGAGTTCCGCGTCGGCGCGCCGCGGGGGGAGATCCTCGACCGCAGCGGCGGGATCGTCGTCGCCAACCGGACCAGCCTCGCGCTCCAGGTCAACCCGCGCAAGCTGCCGGCCGAAGAAGGGCAGAGGCGCGCCGAGCTGGCTCGGCTGGCCGGCCTGATCCACACCACCCCGCACAGGCTGCGCAAGACCCTGCACGAACAGCTTCTGCTGGCGCCGAGCGCCCCGATCACGGTGCGCCGCGACGTCGGCGACTACCTCGTCTACTACCTGCAGGAAAACCAGAAGCGCTTCCCCGGCGTCGCCGTGCAGCGGGTCTTCGTGCGCCGTTACCCGCACGGAACGCTGGCCGCGCACATCCTCGGCAGCGTCGGCGAGATCGACGAAGAACAGCTGAAGGAACCGCGCTACAAGGGCCTCCAGCCGGGCGACGAGATCGGCCAGTCGGGGGTCGAGGACACCTACGACCGCTTCCTCCGCGGCATGCCCGGCCTCGAACGCATCCAGGTCGACGCCTTCGGTCAGCCGACTCGCAACGGCCGCCTCTTCTCCCAGCCGCCGGTGCCGGGCGACAACCTGAAGCTGACGGTCGACTCGGCGGTGCAGGAGGCCGGCGAAGCGGCGCTCTCCGAACGCGGCCTGCCGGGCGGCTTCGTCACGATGAACGTGCACACGGGCGAAATCCTCGGCCTCGGCTCGTCCCCGACCTTCGACCCGAGCGAGCTGATCGAACCCAGCCAGGCTCAGGTCAACGCGCTCTACCGCGACCCGGTCGCGGCGCCGATCATCGACCGGGCGATCGCCGGCCTGTACCCGACCGGCTCGACCTTCAAGCTGATCACCGCCCTGGCGGCCCTGGAAGGCGGCGTGATCACGCCCAGCTCGGTGATCGAAGACGGCGGCTCGTTCACGGTCGGCGGCGAGAGCTTCCAGAACGCCGGCGGCGCCTCCTACGGCTCGCTCACCCTGGTGCCGGCGCTCCAGGTCTCCTCCGACGTCTTCTTCTACACGCTCGGCTTCGACATGTGGGACACCGGCCAGCTGCAGCGCTGGGCGCACAAGCTGGGGATCGGCCGGCCGACCGGGATCGACGTCCCCGGCGCCGAAGCCGGCCTGCTGCCGACGAAACAGTGGCGTGACGAGCTGGCGGCCGAAGGGCTTGCCGAAGAACGGCCCTGGTCGGCCGGCGACAACATCCAGCTGGCGACCGGGCAGGGCGACCTGCAGACCAACCCGCTGCAGATGGCGATCGCCTACGCGACCCTCGCCAACGGCGGCACCGTGGTCACGCCGCACGTCGGGCTCGAGGTGACCGACACCGCCGGCCGGGTGCTGAAGGAATTCGAGCCCAAGCCGCGCCGTCACGTCCACTTCAAACAGGAAAGCCGCGATGTGATCCTCGAAGGGCTGCACCTCGCGGCGCAGGCGCCCGGCGGCACGTCGTATGCCGTCTTCGGCGGCTTCCCGATCCCGGTCGCGGGCAAGACCGGGACCGCGCAGCGGGTCGGCCACGCGGACCAGTCCTGGTACATCGTCCTCGCCCCGTATCCCAATCCGCGTATCGTGACGGCGGTGACGATCGAGGAAGGCGGCTTCGGAGCCGAATCGGCGGCCCCGGCCGCGCTGAAGATCCTGGAAGCCTATTTCGGCAAGCGCAGCAGCGGCGAAAGCGGCCCCAACGGCGGGAGCCCCGGCTGATGTACGCGACGCGGACCAGGCGGGCCCGGCCCGAGCCGTTCGCCCTGCGCCCGGGCATCGCCGAGCGCCTCGGCCTCCCCTACATGGATGCCGCGCTGGGCCTCGCCGCGGTCGGCCTCGTCGCCTTCAGCGCCTTCGTGCTCGCTCAGGCGACCCGGCACGACGTGCCCGGCGACCCCGGCTACTACGTCGACCGGCAGGCGATCTACGCCGTGCTCGGGCTGGTCGGGATGTACGCGCTGGCGCGGATCGACTACTCGCGTTTCCGCGAGCTGCGGGTCGGCATCTACACCTTCCTCTGCGTCAGCGTCTCGCTCGTCTTCGTCTTCGGCGTCGCCGCGCGCGGCTCGCGCCGCTCCTTCGAACTTCCCTTCTTCAGCTTCCAGCCGTCGGAGCTGGGCAAGCTCCTGCTCGTTCTGGCGCTTGCCGGGTTCGTCATCGACGGCGCCCGGCGGGGCTCGCCGTGGCAGCGCACGGTGCGCTACCTCGTCCTCGGCTTCGCCCCGGCTGCGCTCGTCTTCCTGCAGCCGGACCTCGGCACCTCCCTGGTGTACGGGGCTATCACCCTCGCCGTGATGTACGTGGGGGGCGTCCGCTGGACGCACTTCGCGGTGATCGGCGCGGCCCTCGCCGCCCTCGTGGCGCTCGTGCTAGTGGTCGCTCCCGCAATCGGGACGCCCGTGTTGAAGGAATACCAGCAGCAGAGGCTGACCTCCTTCCTGCACCCGAGCGCCGACCCGAGCGACGCGGGCTATCAGCAGAACCAGGCCAAGATCGCGATCGGATCCGGGGAGAAGACCGGCCGGGGCGATCGGGCCACCCAGACGCGGCTCGACTTCGTTCCCGAGCGGCACACCGACTTCATCTTCGCGGTGATCGGTGAGCGCTACGGGTTTCTCGGAGCCGCGTTCGTCCTATCCCTCTACGCCCTGCTGGTCTGGCGGGCGCTGCGGATTGTGACGCTCTCGAAGAACTCCTACGGGACCCTCGTGGCGGGCGGCATCGCCGCCATGCTGCTGTTCCAGGTCTTCGTCAACGTGGGGATGAACCTCGGGATCATGCCGATCACCGGGATTCCCCTGCCGTTGATGAGCTACGGGGGGTCGTCCGTGCTGGCGACCCTGCTCGCCGTGGGAGTGCTCCAGAGCATCCACATGCAAGCGCGTCTCAGCCAGAAAGGCAGGTTCGCCTGGTGACCCGTTGAAGGCCCCGGCGAATGCGTACCTATCTGAACTGAGCTGAACTCAACATGAAGAAAACCATCCTGGTGTCCGCCGATCGCGGCGAGACCCGAGTCGCCGTCCTCGAGTCGAAGACCAAAGGCGGCAAACGCAACGTGGCGGAGCTCTACATCGAGCGCCGTGGCCGGCGCTCGATCGTCGGCAACATCTACAAGGGCAAGGTCGACAACGTCCTCGCCGGCATGGAGGCCGCCTTCGTCGATATCGGCCTCGAGCGCAACGGCTTCCTGCACGTCGACGAGATCGTCCTGCCGAACGGCGAGCAGGCGCCGCGGCGCGGGCGCGGCGGCGGCGGTGGCGGCCGCAAGATCACCGACCTGATCAAGTCGGGGCAGGAGATCCTCGTCCAGGTCGTCAAGGACCCGCTCAAGTCGAAGGGCGCCCGGCTCTCGATGAACGTCTCGATCGCCGGCCGCTACCTGGTCTACGCGCCGCAGGGCTCGGGGGTCGGCGTCAGCCGGCGGCTGAGCAGCTCCGAGCGCGACCGGTTGCGCAAGATGGTCGATCGCACCTACAAGGGGCCGGGCGGGCTGATCGTCCGCACCGCCGCCCACGGGGCGAAGAAATCCGACTTCGTGCGTGAGATCGGCTACCTGGAAAAGCTCTACGAGGTGCTCGAGCGCCGCGACGAGAAGACCAAGGCGCCGGGGCTCGTCTTCCAGGAGCAGGACCTGCCGGTGCGGGTGCTGCGCGACGTCTTCCTCAGCGAGTTCGAGCGGGCGATCATCGACTCGCCCAAGCAGCTCGAGCGGGTGACCGGCTTCTTCCAGCGCACCGCGCCGGAGCTGGTCGACAAAGTCGAACTGTACGAGGGCCGCAAGCCGCTGCTGGAGAAATGGGAGATCGACAGGGAGATCGAGTCGACCCTGGTGCGGCGCGTCGATCTGCCCTCGGGCGGCTACCTGATCATCGACTACACCGAGGCGCTGACGGTGATCGACGTCAACAGCGGCTCCTTCACGGGGCGCGGCAAGGGCGGCCTGGAGGAGACGATCACCAGGGTCAACACCGAGGCGGCCGACGAGGTCGTGCGGCAGCTGCGCCTGCGCGACATCGGCGGCATCATCGTCATCGACTTCATCGACATGGCGCGGGCGAGGAACCGCGACAAAGTCGTCAAGACGCTGCAGAAAGCGCTCGACGCCGACAAGTCGAAGAGCTACGTGGTCGAGGTCTCGCCGCTCGGCCTGGTCGAGATGACGCGCCAGAACATCACCGACGGCGTGCGCGAGATCCTCACCGCGCCCTGCCCGACCTGCGACGGCGAGGGCGTCGTGCTCTCGGCCGAGACGGTCGCGCTGGAGGGGTTGCGGCAGATGCGCGAGATGGCCGCCGAGCACGGGGAGGCCGAGGCCTTCCTGCTGCGGGTCAACCCGAAGGTCGCCGCCGAGCTGATCGAGCCCGACAGCGGCCTCGCCGAGCTGGAGGAGGAGACGGGCAGGCAGTTCCACTTCGAGGGCGGCGACGCGCTGGCGATCGACACGTTCACGCTGGTCGAAGCGGGCAGCCGGGCCGAGATCGAGGAGCGGGCGCTGCCGTTCAAGGTCGGCGAGGAGGTGGTGGTGACGATCGAGGAGCCGCACATGTACAACGCCGACGACGCGGTCGCCCGGATCGACTCCTACATCGTCAGCGTCAGCGGTGGCGGGCGCCACGTCGGCGAGCGCAAGATGGTGCGGATCGAGCGGGTCGAGCGGGCCGCGGCGGTCGCCTCGCTGCTCGGCGACCCGCCCGGGAGCAACGGCGCCGGGGCAGACGCTCTAGAATCCGCCGCCGCGAGATGAGCACCTACGAGATGAGCACGTATGCGGTCATAGAGAGCGGCGGCAAGCAGTACAAGGTCGAGAAGGGCAGCGAGCTGCTCGTCGACCGGCTGCATGCCAGTGAGGGCGAGGTGGTCGCCCTCCGGCCCGTGCTCTTCCGCGACAAAGAGGTCGTCGCGGAGCCGAAGGAGCTGGAGAAGGTCAAAGTCGAGGCGAAGGTCGCCGAGCACCTGCGCGGGCCGAAGATCAAGGTCTTCAAATACAAGCCGAAGAAGGGCTACCGGCGCCGCGCCGGGCACCGTTCGGAGCTGACCCGGCTCGAGGTGACCGAGGTCAAGCACGGCGCTCGCAAAGCGGCGGCGAAACCGAAAGCCGAGAAAGCGCCGGCGAAACCGAAGAAAGCCGCCAAAAAAGCTCCGGCGAAACCAAAAGCGAAACCGAAAGCCAAAGCCAAAGCGGCTGCTGAAAAGGACGACGATGGCGCATAAGAAAGGGCTCGGCTCGAGCCGCAACGGCCGCGAATCGAACCCCAAGATGCTCGGGGTCAAGGTCTTCTCCGGCGAGCAGGTCTCCGGCGGCGAGATCATCGTGCGCCAGCGCGGCACGCGCTTTTGGCCCGGCGACGGCGTCGGCATCGGCCGCGACCACACGATCTTCGCCACGCAGGCGGGGACCGTCCAGTTCAAGCCGTCGCGCAAGGGCCGCACGATCTCGGTCCTCTCCTCCGAGTAGCTTCGCTCTGAGCGAGCCTTGTGGACGACAAGGCAAAGATCTGGGTTGAAGGTGGAGCTGGGGGAAACGGGTGCGTCAGCTTCAGGCGGGAGGCGCATGTTCCTCGTGGCGGGCCCGACGGGGGGGACGGGGGGCATGGGGGGGATGTGGTGCTCGTCTGCGATTCGTCGCGGCGGGATCTGGGGGCGTTGCGGGGGAGCCGGCACTTCCGGGCCGGGCGGGGGAGGCACGGACAGGGGGCGAACAAGCACGGGGCGCGCGGGGAGGACCTGGCGATCCCGGTGCCGGCGGGGACGCAGGCGGAGGCGGTGGACGGGAGCCGGGTCGATCTGATCGAGGTCGCGCAGCGGGCGGTCGTCGCGCACGGCGGGCGCGGGGGGCACGGGAACAAGCGGTTCGCGACCTCGACCCGGCAGGCGCCGCGCTTCGCCGAGCAGGGGACCTCCGGCGAGCAGGGCTGGATCGAGGTGCGGCTGAAGCTGCTGGCGGACGTCGGGTTGGTGGGGCTGCCGAACGCCGGCAAGTCCTCGCTGCTGGGGCGGCTGACGCGGGCGGAGCCGAAGGTGGGCGACTACCCGTTCACGACCCTCTCACCGGTGCTGGGGACGATCGAGGGCGATGACCGGCAGGCGGTCCTCGCCGACATTCCGGGGCTGATCGAGGGCGCCGCCGAGGGCGCGGGGCTCGGCCATGAGTTCCTCGCCCACGTCGAGCGCTGCGCGGTGCTCGTCCACCTGGTCGACCTGGCGCCGCTGGAGGGCGAGCCGGAGGCGAGCTACCGGGCAGTGCGGGAGGAGCTCGTCGCCTACGGGGCGGGGCTGGAGCGCCTGCCGGAGATCGTCGTGCTGTCGAAGCGCGACCTGCTGCCGGGCGAGGAGGTCGAGCGGCGGCTCGCCGAGTGGCAGGGCCGGCTCGGCGACCGGGCGGTCGACGTGCTCGCGATCTCCTCGGCCACCGGCGAGGGCCTCGGCGAGCTGCGAAACCGCATCTTCAGCTGTTCCTTTTCCCCTCATAACGGGGGAAAGGAACAGCTGAACGAGGGAGGGGGCGAGTTCGAGGCCGAGCACCGGGTGTACCGCCCGGTCGGCGAGGGCGGTTACACGGTTGAGCGCGAGCCCGACGGCGGCTTCCGCGTGCTCGGCCGCGGCGTCGAGCTGCTCTTCGAGCGCCACGACCTCAAAAACGAAGAGGCGCTCGCCTACCTCGAGCAGCGCCTCAACGAGATCGGCGTGATCGCGGCGCTGCAAAAGGCGGGCTTCGAGCCGGGCGACGACGTGCGCGTCGGCGAGCACGAGTTCGAGCTTCACCCGTAGAGGTGGTCGGTCAGGACGGCCCGGGGGTGTCCCTCCCGCTTGCTGGGTTTTTCGCCTGGGGAGCTTGCGGCCGTCCGAGATCGTGGTTGGTGCGAAAAACGGACGCCGCTGCGCGGGAGGGACACCCCCGACCCGTCCAAGTCGGGGCGTTCCTACAGGAGGACGAAGCGATCGCGATGAATTACCTCGTCGGCGGCGTGCGGCAGTCGCTCTCGTACCTGTGCGCTTCTCAGGCCCAACACCTGAGAGAGCTCCGTGGCCGAGTAGTCGACGATGCCCTTACCGATCACGGAGCCGTTTACGGTGACCTCGACCGCATCGCCGACCTCGAAGCTGCCGTCGACTCCGGTGATTCCCACTGGCAGGAGGCTGGATCCGCTTTCCCGCAGGACCTGGGCGGCGCCTTCGTCGACGGTGAGCTGTCCGCGGGAGGGCTTGGCGTATTTGAGCCAGAGCTTGAAGCTGGAGGCCTTGCCGGCATGAGCCCTGAAGCGGGTACCGGCGACATCTCCGCGTGCTGCGGCGAGCAAGGTTCCGTCTGTCGTGCCGTTGCAGATCGTGGCCGGGATGCCCGACTCCGCCACCATCTCGGCCGCCGCCACCTTGCTTCGCATTCCCCCCGATCCGAAGGCGGAGGTCCGGTCACCGATTTCGAGCTCCGAGAGCTTGCCGAAGTCGTCGACGACGTCGATCAGGTCGGCGTCCGGATTCGCGCGAGGATCGCTTCGGTGCAATCCGTCCACGTCCGAAAGCAGCACCAGCAGGCGTGCGTCTAGCAGTATTGCCACCTGGGCGGCGAGGAAATCGTTGTCACCGAAGGTGATCTCGTCGGTGGCTGTGGTGTCGTTCTCGTTGACTACGGGGACCACGCTCCACTCGATCAGTCGTCGCAGGGTCTGGCGGGCATTGAGGTAGTTGGTGCGTGCTGCGATGTCTGCGGCCGTAAGAAGCACCTGTGCCGCACGCGTCCTGCCCTCGGCCAGCCGAGATTGGTAGGCCCTGAAGAGGTCGCCCTGGCCGATCGCGGAGGCCGCCTGCAACGCATCCATCGCTGTGGGCCGGCTCTGCAGTTCCATAACCCGCATGCCTCGCGCGATCGCCCCCGAAGTCACCAGGACTATTCGCTCTCCTTCCTGCTCCAGGTGAGCTACCTGCGCGCAAACCGAATCGAGGACATCGGTGCGCAATTCGCCGTTGTCCGCGGCGACGATCGAGGATCCCAGCTTCACGACCAAGGTCATAGCCGACGGAGTGTAGGAGCGAGAGGAGCGCCCTTGCCCTGCCGCTACCCTTCCGCCAATGGCCGTTGCCGCGAAATCCGCCGCCGAAAGCTGCGCAGCCGCCCGGCGGGCGGCGCGGGCGCTTGGGCCGGCGCCCAGCGAGCGCAAGGATGCCGCGCTGGCGGCGATCGCGCGGCTGCTGGGCGAACGGAGCGCCGACGTGCTGGGGGCGAACGCGGCCGATCTGGCCGACGAGCGGGCCGAGGGACTGACGCCGGCGCTGCGCGACCGGCTGGCGCTGAGCGAGGAGCGGGTTGCGGCGATGGCCGAGGGTGTGCGGGCCGTGGCGGCGCTCGCCGACCCGGTTGGCGAGGAGCTGGAACACAGGACGCTGGCCAGCGGGCTCGACCTGCGCAAGGTCCGCGTGCCGCTCGGGGTCGTCGCCGTCGTCTACGAGGCGCGCCCCAACGTGACGATCGACTGCGCCGCGCTGACGATCAAGAGCGGCAACGCGATCGTCCTGCGCGGCTCCAGCTACGCCGAGCGGACCAACGGCGCCCTGGCGGCGATCGTGCGCGAGGCGCTGGGCGAGACGGGGCTGCCGGAGGACGCCGCGGTGCTGCTGGCCGGCGGCGGCCGCGAGGACCTGGCTGAGCTGGCGACGCAGGAGGAGACGGTCGACCTGCTGATCCCGCGCGGCGGCGAGGGGCTGAAGAACGCCTTGAAGGACGTGGCGACGGTGCCGGTGATCTACGCCGCCGCCGGCAACTGCCATGTCTACGTGCACGAGGACGCCGACCTGGAGATGGCGCGGCGGATCGCGGTCAACGCGAAGACGCAGCGCCCCGGGGTCTGCAACGCGGCCGAGACGCTGCTGGTCGACGCCGCGGTCGCCGAGGAGTTCCTGCCGGCGGCGCTGGCGGAGCTGCGCGAGGCGGGGGTCGAGCTGGTTGGCGACGCGCGGACTCGGGCCGCTGCCGGCGGGGCCGAGATCGGCGAGGCGGGCGAGGAGGACTGGGCGAGCGAGTACCTCGACCTGAAGCTGGCGGTCGCCGTCGTCGACTCCCTGGAGGACGCGATCGAGCATGTCAACCGCTACGGCACGCGCCACTCGGAGGCGATCGTCACCCGCTCCGCCGAGGCGTCGGCGCGCTTCGCCGCCGCCGTCGACGCGGCCGTCGTCTACACCAACGCCTCGACCCGCTTCACCGACGGCTTCGAGTTCGGCATGGGGGCGGAGATCGGCAACTCGACCCAGAAGCTGCACGCGCGCGGCCCGATCGGCCTGCGCGAGCTGACCACCTACAAGTACGTCGTCCGCGGTGACGGCCAGGTGCGTGAGTAGCGCGCCCCGGCCCGAGGGCGCGCGCCCGGCGATCGGCGTCCTCGGCTCGGCCTTCAACCCTCCGCACCTCGGCCACCTGGCGCTGGCGCAGGAGGCGCTCTGGCAGCTCGGCCTCGCCGAAGTGGTGCTGGTGCCGACCGGGCAGGCGCCGCACAAGCGGATCCACGACGATCCCGGCCGCGAGCTGCGCCTGGCGATGACGCGGCTCGCCGCCGCCGACGACCCGCGCTTCAGCGTCTCCACGCTGGAGGTCGAGCGCGAGGGGCCGTCCTACACGTATGAGACGTTGCAGCTGCTTGCGCGCGAGAAGGGAGAGCCGGATCTGGTGTTCGTGATGGGGGCGGACGCCGCCGTCGGGTTCGAGAGCTGGCGCGAGCCCGAGCGCGTGGCCGAGCTGGCGCGGCTGGCGGTGGCGCGGCGGGCGGGGGTCTCCGACGCCGACGTCGCCTCGACGATGCGCGGGCTCGGCGCCGAGGACCGGGTGACGATGCTCGAGATGCCGCAGTTCGGCGTCTCCTCCTCGGCGGTGCGCGAGCGTGCGGCGGTGGGCCGGCCGCTGCGCTACCTGGTCCCCGAGGCGGTCGCCCGCTTCATCGAGGAGAAGGGGATCTACCGGTGAGCGAGGCGGGGGGAGGGATCGAGTCCGAGGCGCTGGCGCGGCGGCTGGCCGAGCTGGCCGACGCCAAAGGTGCGACGGAGATCGTCGTCCTCGACATGCGCGGGCTCGCCGCCTACACCGACTTCCTGGCGATCTGCACGGCGCGCAACGAGCGCCAGGCGCGGGCGGTCGTCGACGAGGTGAAGCTGCGGCTCAAGCAGGAGCACGGGCTGCTGCCGGGGGGCGTCGAGGGCGAGGGCGCGGCCGGCTGGATCGTGCTCGACTTCCTGGACGCGGTGCTGCACGTCTTCACCGCGGAGGAGCGGGAGCGCTACCGGCTGGAGGACCTGTGGCGCGAGGCGCCGCGGCTGGATCCGGGGCTGTCCCGAGATGGCGTCCGAGGGCGCCTCTACGGTGCCGCGCATGGGTAGCTTCAAGCGGGCCCTGCTCGGTTACCGCCGCGAGGAAGTGGATGACGCTCTGGCCGCGCGCGACGCGGCGATCGAGGCCGTGGAGCGGCACGCCGCGGATTCCGACGCCGAGCTGGCCTCGCTCTCGGGGATGGTGATCGAGCGCGAGCGCGAGATCCGCGGCCTCGGCGAGCGGCTGCGCGAGGCCGAGGAGCGCCACGAGCGCAGCATCGCCTCGCTGTGCGCGGTTTCGGAGCGCCTGGAGGAGATCCAGGCGCAGGCGCGCGGGCAGGCGACGCGGATCAGGATGAAGGCGCTGCGCGAGGCGGTCGAGGTCAGCCGCCGCAGCAAGGACCTGGCGGAGGCTCACGAGGGTGAGGCTCCGGCAGCCGAGAGCAACGGCGCGGCGCCCGAGGCCGCGAGCGCCGAAGCGGCGCTCGGACAGCTCTTCGAGGGCCTGATCAAGCTCGAGATCGGCCCGCTAGGCGACTTCTCCCAGCTGGTCGGCTTCGAGGACGCCGTCGGCCGCCTCGGCGCCTCCGAGATCTCGGTAGAGCGCTTCTCCGAGGGCCGTGCGACCGTCTCGATGCAGTTCGACGAGCCGGTCGCCCTCCTCCGCGAGCTGGAAGAGAGCGCCCCCTTCGAGTTCAACATCCGCCGCACCGCCGACGAGCGCCTGGTCCTCGACGTGGACGAGGACGAGGGTCCCGAGCAGCACGCGGCGTAGCAGGACGTTCGAGCGACCCGCGTTAGACTTGCGATGTACCGCTTGGGGCTGTAGCTCAGCTGGAAGAGCGTCGCGCTGGCAGCGCGAAGGTCAGGGGTTCGAGCCCCCTCAGCTCCATCTTCTGCCTCGGCTCAATCGTCACCGGGGGGCTGCCGATGAGTGAGCGATGAGCACCGCCAACGAGCACGTGTTCTCGCACGGGATGCGGGACACGCGCGCGGCCTTCGCCGCCTGGAACGGCCATCCCTGGCGCGTTCTGCGTGGCTGGCTCGCGCTCAGCCTGGCGATCGCGCTGGCGCTGTTGGCGGCGGTCTGGGTCGTCTCCGGGCTGCTGACCCCGGACATAACGCCGATCCACTTGCCCGGCCTGACCGAACCGCAGAGCCCCGGCGACCTGCTGCCGATCCTCTGGCGCAACTCGCTCGTCCTCGCCCTGCACGCGACCGCCTGCGTCGCCGGCTTCATCGCCGGCGCCTCGATGCCGCTCGCCGCCGCGCAGCGCAACGGCCTCTCGCGCTGGGTCCACGTCAAGGCCGGCCAGTTCGCGATCCTCTTCGTCGCCGCGGTCACCCTCTTCTCACTATCGACCCAGGCCCTCTACCTCGGCTTCCAGGGGGCGACGATCGCCTACCAGCTGCACGTCTCGCGCCTCGTCCTCATCCTCACCGTCCTGCCGCACGCGATCCCCGAGCTGACCGCCCTCTTCCTGCCGCTCGCCGCCTGGCTGATCGCCAGCCGCCGCGGCGAGTGGAGCCAGCTCCTCGCGGCGACCGCCCTTACGGTCGCGCTGGCGGTGCCTACGCTGATCGTCGCGGCGACGATCGAGGTCTACGTCTGGCCCCGCATCCTCGCGGCCGTTTCCCCGATCTTCTGAGGCGCGGCAGGCTCGACCCCGCCGAACGGCTGGCAGGGCCGACCTCCGCGTGGCGGTTAGCCGTGCTTCGTGATCAACAGAGCAGGGAACCTGCTGTCGGCCTTGTCGATTCTCATCTCGCTCACCCCCTCCGAACGTTGGAACGGGCGAGAGCGACCGTGGGAATACAAGAGAAAGTTCCAGTATTAGCCAAACATGGCTTTAAAAATCGCGTCCGTGAGGGAAATCCTCTTTATCCTGAAGAGGTCGAGTATTGGAAACCAGGAGGAGAGGCCTTGTCGAAACGAGCGAAACCACGCACCAATCTGCAGCGGCGGCTGTCCAAGTCCGTGGCCAGCGGTATTCGCATCGACATCCTGCGAATCCTCAACGAACGCGTCGCGAGCCCCAAGGAACTTTCGGCCATCCTGGGCGAGGGGTTGAGCCACGTCAGCTACCACATCGCGAATCTGCGCGACAACGGCTCGCTCGTGCTGGTGAAAACGGAGCAGCGTCGGGGGGCGGTGGAGCACTACTACCGCGCCACCTCATGGCCGTTTGTGAGCGACGAGGAGGCCGGCGAGCTACCGCAGGCGACCAGGGAAGAGATTTCGGCCACGGTGCTCCAGGCGATCTTCAGCGAGGCCCTTGGAGCCTTGCAGTCGGGCGACCTCGACGCGCGCGTGGAGAGGCACGTGAGCTGGCTTCCGATGAGTCTCAGCGAGACGGGGGTCAGCGAAGTCCTCGCTCTGCTGGAGGAGACTCTGGAAAAGAGCCAGGAGATCGCGGCGAAGGACGCCGAGCGTCGGGAGGAAACCGGCGAGGACGGCACGGGATTCATCTTCTCCATGCTGGGCTTCGATCGCAGCGAGGCACCCGGCTCCGAAGTGAGTCCGTCATAAGATCGCCCCCGAGTGCGGAGCGAGCAAGCGTCCATATCCGATTCTTCGTACCGCGAGCGAAACGCGAGAGGCGTGTCTGCGGCGAGCGGCTACGACCCCAAGGCGATCGAGGCGAAGTGGCAGCGGCTCTGGGCTGAGGAGAAGACCTGGGAGGTGGCGAACCCCGGGCAGCCCGGCCACGACGACTCGAAGCCCAAGTCCTACGTGCTGGAGATGCTGCCCTATCCCTCGGGCGAGCCCCACGTCGGCCACCTCAAGTGCTACGCGGTCGGCGACGCGATCGCCCACTTCCGCCGCCGCCACGGCTTCGAGGTGATCCACCCGATGGGCTACGACTCCTTCGGCCTGCCGGCCGAGAACAACGCGATCAAGACCGGCGAGCCGCCGCGTGAGGCGACCCAGCGCTCGATCGACTCCTTCAGCCGCCAGTTCCGCGAGTGGGGGATCTCGATCGACTGGTCGCGCGAGCTCGCCACGCACACCCCCGAGTACTACCGCTGGACGCAGTGGATCTTCCTGCGCCTGCTCGAGCGCGGCCTCGCCTACCGCGAGGAGGCGCCGGTGCAGTGGTGCCCGAAGGACGCCACCGTGCTCGCCAACGAGCAGGTCGTCGACGGCCGCTGCGAGCGCTGCGGCACGCCCGTCGAACAGCGCCGTCTCGAGCAGTGGTTCTTCCGGATCACCGAGTACGCCGACCGCCTGCTCGCCGACTTCGACGCGCTCGAGTCCTGGCCCGAGCACGTCGTCACCATGCAGCGCAACTGGATCGGCCGCTCCGAGGGCGCCGAGGTGACCTTCCGCTGCGCGGACCTCGACCTCGACTTCCCCGTCTTCACCACCCGCCCCGACACGCTGTTCGGCGCGACCTTCTTCGTCCTCGCGCCGGAGCACCCCGAGCTCGAGCGCCTCGTCGCCGGCACGCCGGCGGAGGAGGCGGTGCGCGAGTACGTCAACCGGGTCGCCCGCGAGTCGGCCGCCGAACGCGGCGCCGAGGACCGCGAGAAGACCGGCGTGCCGCTGGGGCGCAGCGTCGTCAACCCGGTCAACGGCGAGCAGATCCCGATGTTCGTCGCCGACTACGTGCTGATGGAGTACGGCACCGGCGCGATCATGGCGGTGCCGGGCCACGACGCGCGCGACTACGAATTCGCCCAGCGATTCGACCTGCCGGTGAAGCGCGTGATCGAGGGCGAGGATCCCGAGGCGGCCCGCGACCCGCGCGGCCTGCCCAATCCCGGCGACGGCGAAATGACCGGCTCCGGCCGCTTCGACGGCAAGCACAACCGCGAGGCCTACGGGGAGATCGTCGCCTGGCTGGCCGAGGAGGGCCGCGGCGAATCCGCCGTCAACTTCCGGCTACGCGACTGGCTGGTCTCGCGCCAGCGCTACTGGGGCGCGCCGATCCCGGTCGTCTACTGCGACGCCTGCGGGGCCGACGGCGCGCCGGCAATCGTCCCCGTGCCCGACGAGCAGCTGCCGGTCGAGCTGCCGGAGATCGATGACTACGCGCCGCAGGGCCGCAGCCCGCTCGCCGCCGCCGAGGAGTGGGTCGCCACCGAGTGCCCGCGCTGCGGCGGCCCGGCGCGCCGCGAGACCGACACGATGGACACCTTCGTCGACTCCTCCTGGTATTTCATCCGCTACCTCGACCCCCGCAACGGCGATGCCGCCTGGGACCGCGCCGCCGCCGAGCACTGGCTGCCGGTCGACCAGTACATCGGCGGCGTCGAGCACGCGATCCTGCACCTGATGTACGCGCGCTTCTTCACCAAGGCGCTCGCCGACCTCGGCGAGCTGGAGGTGCAGGAGCCCTTCGCCAACCTCTTCACCCAGGGGATGATCACCCGCGACGGCGCCAAGATGTCGAAGTCGAGGGGCAACACGGTCAGCCCGGCCGAGTACGTCGAGCGCTACGGCGCCGACACCGCCCGCACCTACGTCTGCTTCATGGGCCCGCCCGAGCGCGGCGGCGACTGGTCGGACGAGGGGGTCGAGGGCGTCAACCGCTTCCTCTCGCGCCTCTGGCGCCTCTGCGAGGAGGTCGAGGCGGCCGGAGGCGGGGACGCGGAGGTCGCCGCCGAGGGCGAGGCGCGCGAGCTGCTCGCCAAGGCGCACTGGGCGATCGACAAGGCGACGCGCGACTTCGAGCGCGGCTTCCAGTTCAACACCGCGATCGCGGCCGTGATGGAGCTGGTCAACGAGACCTACCGGCTGAAGGACGGCCTGCTGGGCGACGCCGGCGGGGCGGCGGCGGTGCGCTTCGCCGTCGCCACCGCCGCCTCGCTGGTCTTTCCCTTCGCGCCGCACCTAGGCGCCGAGGTGTGGGAGCGGGTAGAGGGTGGGCGGGTCTGGGAGCGGCCCTGGCCGGTCGCCGACCCGGAGTTGCTGGTCAGCGACACGTTCCCGCTCGTCGTCCAGGTCAACGGCAAGCTGCGCGACCGGATCGAGGCGCCCGCCGGCGCCCCCGAGGCCGAGCTGCTCGCCCTCGCGCGCGCGAGCGAGAAGGTGGCGCGCCACCTCGACGGCAAGCAGGTGGTCAAGGAGATAGTCGTTCCGGACAAGCTGGTGAACCTAGTTGTGCGCTGAATGTTTGCGGCCTGGTGTGGGTTTTCTGGTAGAAAGCCGCCGTGCTCGTCAGACGCCTGTCGGAAGCCCCCGCCGAGGAGTGGCACAAGCTTCGCTATCACGCCCTGATGGACGCGGGGCAGCTCGGCGCTCGCAACATGTCGGTGACCTGGCTCGAGGTGCCCGCCGGGGCCGAGCAGACGCTGCGCTCCGACGAGGGCGGCGAGCAGGTCTACGTCGTCGTCCGCGGCTCGGGCACGATGTCGGTCGCCGGCGACACCCAGGACGTGGGGGAGGGCGACCTGATCCTCGTCCCGCCGGCCACCGACCACTCGGTCGCCAACACGGGGAGCGCCGAGCTCGCCTGCGTCTCGGTGCAGTCGCCGCCGGTCGCCGCCGCCGACCTCTACTCCGACCAACTCGCCGAGGTCGCGGGCTATGACGACGACTGAGACGCGATAGGCGGCGCATCTCGGAGTCCTCGGTCGCTCGCGTGCAGAGCACGCCACGCTCCCTGCGTCCTCCGACCTGCTTGCCTCTCGCGCCTCAGTTGCGTTTCAGACATTTTTGATCTTGCGCGCCACACGCGCGTCGGGGGCGGCCACGCTGCGGCCGTGCCGCATCTTTCCCGCTCTCAGGTGGTCGTCTACGGCGCCGTCGCCGTCGCCCTGCTGCTCGTCGGGGTGCGGGCGATCAAGGCTGAGGGGAGCGGGCCCAGCGACTCCTACGCCTCCTCTTCGAGCGCTTCCTACTCATCGTCATCGTCTTCCTCGTCGGAATCCTCGGGGGGGATGAGCCTGGCGTCGAGCGGCGGGCCCGACGTGGTCGTCGACGTCGCCGGGGCGGTGAAGCGGCCGGGGGTCTACCGGCTGCCGGTCGGCTCGCGGGTCGTCGACGCGATCTCGCGCGCCGGCGGGGCGGCGGGGGACGCGGCGCTGGAAGGGATCAACCGCGCCGCCCGGCTCGCCGACGGACAGCAGGTGGTGGTGCCGGAGCGGGGGCCGGGTGGCGCGCCCCCCGCGGCCGGCGGGGGCGCGGCCGAAGAAGGGCCGATCAGCCTCGGCAGCGCCACCGCAGAGCAGCTCGAAACGATCGACGGGATCGGCCCGGTGACGGCGGAGAAGATCGTCGAATACCGCGACCAGCACGGCGGCCTCTCCTCGGTCGACGACCTCGACCAGGTGAGCGGCATCGGCCCGGCGACGATGGAATCGCTGCGCGGCCGGCTTCAGCCGTAGCCCGATGGCGGGCCGCGGCTCGCGCCTGCCGCCGCTTCTGCTGGTCGCGGCGGCGGTCGTGCTGGCCCTGGCCCACACCGGCGAGATCCGCGCCCGCGCCGAGGCGGCGCTGGGGCGCGGCATGCCGCCCCGCGAGGCCGCCCTTGCGCGCGGCTTCGTGCTCGGCGAGGACGGGGAAGTCGACGCGGCGACGACCGAAGACTTCCGCCGCGCCGGCTTGAGCCACCTGCTCGCCGTCAGCGGCCAGAACGTCGCGCTTCTGGCGCTGCTGGCGATGCCCCTGCTGGCCGCGCTGGGGATGCCGCTGCGCACGCGCCTGCTCTGGGTGCTCGGCCTGATCGCCGTCTACGTGCCGCTGGCCGGCGCCGGCCCGTCGATTCAGCGTGCCGGGATCATGGGCGGGCTGAGCGTGCTCGCGACCCTCGCGGGCCGCCGGGCCTCGCGGCTCTACGCGCTGGCCTTCGCCGCCGTCGTCCTGCTGGCGCTGGAGCCGCGGGTGGCGAGCGACGTCGGCTGGCAGCTCAGCTTCGCCGCGGTGCTCGGGATCCTGCTGCTAGCGGCGCCTCTGCGGGCGGCGATCCTCGCGCGCATCGGCGACCGCGGTTGGCGCCGCGGCCTCACCGACGGCGCGGCGATGACGACCGCCGCCACGCTCGCGACCGCGCCGCTGATCGCCTTCCACTTCGAAGAAGCGTCCCTCACGACGTTGCTCGCCAATCTGCTGGCGCTGCCGGCGGTGGCGCCGGCGATGTGGCTGGGGATGCTGACCGCCGCCGCCGGCCAGGTCCCGGGCGCCCCGGTGGAGGCGCTCAACGCGCTCGCCGCCCCGCTGCTCGCCTACATCGCCCAGGTGGCGGCCTGGTGCGGCCGCCCGAGCTGGGCGGCGCTGCGCGTCCACCTGAGCCTCGGCGGCCTCCTCCTCACCTACGCAGCTCTCACCGCCACCACCCTGGCGGTCGTCCGGCTCATCCGTCACCGCCGCCTCACGCGCCTACGCCGGCCCAAACGCTCGCTCCGCTGTTCCTTTGCCCCGAATAACGAGGTAAAGGAACAGCGGAACACGCGGGGGGGCGCGCTGGTTCGGTGGGGGGCTGCTCTCGCTGCCCTTGTGGCGATCGGGTGGCTCGCGCTCGCCGGTGGGGGCTCACGGGGTGCTCTTGGCTCGCCGCAGCCTGGGCTGCGCGTATCCGTTCTGGACGTCGGGCAGGGGGACGCGATCCTGCTTCAGCCGCGGCGCGCCCCGCCGATCCTGGTCGACGGCGGGCCGCCCGGCGACGGGCTCGCCGCGAAGCTGCGCGCCGCCGGCGTCGACCGGCTGGGGGCGGCGATCGTCACCCACGACCAGGCCGACCACGCCGGCGGGATCCGCGACCTGCTGGGAAGGTTCCCGGTCGAACGCGTCCTCTACGCGGTCCTGCGCCGCCGCACCCTGGCGCAGGTGCACGCCGCCGGAATCCCCACGCGCCGCCTGGCCCAGGGGAGCGAGCTGCATGACGGCCGCCTGCGGCTCGACGTGCTCTGGCCGCCGCCCGAGCGGCTCGCCGGCCCGCACGAAGGCGAAGACCCGAACCTGCTGGCGATCGTCGCCCTCGCTCGCTGGCGCGGCTTCTCGATGCTCCTCACCGCCGACGCCGAGGCTGAGGCCACGCCGCTCGAACCCGGCCCGATCGACGTGCTCAAGGTCGCCCATCACGGCAGCGACGACACCGGCCTCGGCTCGCTGCTCGACCGCACGCGGCCGCGGCTGGCGGTGATCTCGGTCGGCGCCGGCAATCCCTACGGTCACCCGACGCCGGGGACGCTGGCGACGCTGGCCGCGCACCGCGTGCCGGTGCTGCGCACCGACCTGGACGGGACCGTGACGATCGACGTCGGCCGCAGCTCCTTCCGCGTCGAGGGCGGCTGAGCACCGGGCTAGACTCGACCGACGATGGCCGAGGAGATGCGCTCGCTCTACCTGATCGCCGGCACCGACGGCGCGAAGATCGACGCCACCCGCGCTCGCCTCCGCGCTCGCGCCGAGCGCGACGGGGGCGCCGCCGCGCTCCAGGTCTTCGAGTCCGGCGAGGGGCGCGCCGCGCCCGACCACGAGGCGCTGCTCGCGGCGATCCCGGCGATGTCGCTGACCGAGTCGCGCCGCTACCTGCTCGCCGACGGGGTCGAGCGCTGGCGCGACCGCCAGCTGGACGAGGTCGCCGCCGCGCTCGCCGACCTGCCGCCCGACCTCAGCGTCGTCCTGATCGCCCGCGCGAAGGCGCCGGCGAAGCTGGTCAAGGCGGTCAAGGCAGCCAGGGGCGAGGCCTACGAGTTCGAGGCGCCGAAGGCGAGGGAGATGCCTCGCGTCCTGGCCGGCGAGGCGCAGCGGCTCGGCTTCCGCCTCGAGCCGGCGGCGGCGCGGATGCTCGTCGACCGCATGGGCGCCAACCCGCAGCGCCTCCACAACGAGCTCGAGCGGCTGGCGCTGTGGGCGGGAGAGGGCGGCGAGGTGAGCGCCGCGGACGTCGACGCGATGGTCGCCGACACCACCGAGACCGTCGTCTGGGCGCTCGCCGACGCGCTCGAGGCCCGCAACCCGGCCGCGGCGCTGAGGGCGGCCGAGCGCCTGCTGGCGCAGGGCGAGAACGTCACCGGCATGATCTACGCGCTCGCCTCGCGCCTGCGCCGGGCGCGGGGCGGCTCGCTGCCGGAGGCGACGATCGCCCTCGCCGACCTCGAGGTCTGGCTGCGAGGCGGCGCGGCCTACGGCGAAGATCTCGCCTTTACCCTCGCCATTTCCTCAGTCGCCGGTTCATAGGGCGCGAAAACCAAGCAGATCAAAGACGAGAGAGGGAGTGTGCTTTGCACATGACCGAACGAGGACGCCGAGATGCGCCGGTTTGCAGCGTCCTAGGCGCCGGCGATTCGCGCGGCTTTGGCCTTCTTGCGGGCGGCCGTGTTCTTGTGCATGGCGCCCTTCTGCACGGCCTTGTCGATGCGCGAGACGAGCGCCCGGTGCTCGGCCTCGATCGCGCTCTCCTCGCCGCCCTCGACGGCGCTCTCCAGCCGCCTGAAGTAGGTCTTGACCGTGCTGGTCAGCAGCCGGTTCTCGGTCCGCTCGCGATCGCTGCGTAGGATCCGCTTCTTCTGTGAGGCTATATTCGCCATGAGTGCGGCGCCGGACTATACCGAGGCGCAGTCCGAGAGCCGCCCCGGGCGGATCGCTCGCTCCACCGCCTTCTTCTCGATCGCCACGGCGGCGTCTCGCGTCGCCGGCCTGGGGCGCGAAGTGGTCGCCGCCGGCTACTACGGCGTCAACGGGCCGATCTCGGCCTTCACCGTCGCTTTCGGCGTTCCCAACCTGATCCGCGCGCTGTTCGCCGACGCCGCCCTTCAGCCGGCCTTCGTCCCCGTCTTCACCGACCTGGTCGGCAAGAAGCACTACCGCGAGGCCTTCCGCCTCGCATCGACCCTGCTGCTCCTGATCACGATGGTGCTCGGCGCGATCACCGCCTTCTTCGTGCTGCTCGCGCCGGTGATCATGCCGCTCTTCGCGCCCGGCTTCGAAGGCGAGCTGCTCGACCTCACGGTCAGCCTCTCGCAGGTCCTCTTCCCGATCCTGATCGTGCTCGGCGTGAGCGGCGTCGTCGTCGGCATCCTCAACAGCTACGACCGCTTCGGCGCCTTCGCGATCTCGCCGCTGTTCTGGAACCTGACGATCATCGTCGTGCTCGTCGTGCTCGAGCCGCGCTTCCACGGCCAGGACAAGATCTACGCCTACGCGATCGGGATCCTGATCGGCACCCTCGTCCAGCTGCTGATCCCGACCTTCGACCTGCGCAACACGCCCTTCAAGTTCAGCTTCTCCTTCGACTGGCGTCACCCGGGCGTCCGCCGGGTGCTGCTGCTGATGCTGCCGGTGACGATCAGCCTCGGGCTGATCAACTTCAACCAGGTGATCAACAGCTTCTTCGGCACCCTCGTCTCGGACGAAGCACCGGCCGCGATCGAAAAAGCGTTTCGCATCTATCAGCTGCCGCAGGGCATCTTCTCGGTCGCGATAGCGACGGTCCTGTTCCCGACCCTGGCCCGCTTCGCCAACCGCGGCGAGGTCGACAACCTGCGGGCGACGATGGCGAACGGGATGCGGCAGATCATCTTCGTCCTCGCGCCCGCCGCCGCCGCGATCCTGGCCCTCTCCGAGCCGATGATCCGACTCGTCTACCAGCGCGGCGAATTCGACCCCTCGCAGACGACGCTGGTCGCGACCGCGCTCTTCTGGTTTTCCTTCTCGCTGCCGACCAACGGCCTCTACCTGCTTCAGACGCGCACCTTCTTCAGCCTCCAGCGCCCCTGGATGGCGACGGGGCTCGCCGCCGTCGACCTGATCGTCTCCGCGCTCGGCGCGCTCGTCCTCTACAAGCCCTTCGGCACCGGCGGCATCGTCGCCGGCACCGGCATCGGCACGACCGCGGCCGTGGTAGCCCAGGCCGTCGTGCTGCGGCGCGAGCTGGGCGGGCTGGAGCTGCGGCGGCTCCTCTCGACCGGCCTACGGATAACCCTCGCCGCGGCCGCCCTGGCGGCGGTCGGCTACGGCGTCTGGGACGTGCTCGACGGCGCCCTGGGCCGCGGCCTGCTCGGCCAGATCGCCTCGCTCGGCACGGCGCTGGCGCTGGGCGGGCTCGTCTACGTCGGCGCCGCCAAGCTGCTGCGCATCGCCGAGCTGGAGCAGGTGATGCGTTTGGTCCGGCGCCGCGGCTGATGCTCGACCTGCCGCGCTACCTGCTGGGCGTCGCCGAGCTCCTCCTGCTCGGCGGCTTCGCCTGGCTGGGCGCCTCGGCCGTGCGCGCCCGGTTGCTGCCCGGCTTCTCGGCAGCTCCCGCCTATCTAGCCACGTCGGTCGTAGCGCTCGCCCTGCTGATCTGGACGGCGGAGCTGCTCGGAAGCTTCGGCCTGTTCGAGCCAGTGCCATATCTCGTCGGGATCGGGATCGTCGGAGGGGGACTTTGGTTAGGCATTGAGAGAAGGAGAAGCAAAGGGAAGGGCGGCGAAGAGCTGTCGGTCATAGCTTTCGTCGCCTTCCTCGTGACCGCACTGGCGCTCGTCAAGTTCGGCGTCGACGTGCGGTCGAAGCTGATGACGGGGATGACCGGGTTCGATTCGACCTGGTACCACGGGCCCTTCGCAGCGGGGTTCTTCCAGAGCGGGGACACGTGGAGCCTGCACTTCATCGCGCCGCAGTTCCTGGCGTGGTTCTACCCGGCGAACGCAGAAATCTTCCACGCGGCCGGGATGCTGGCGTTTGGGCGGGACATTCTCTCGCCGCTGCTGAACCTCGGCTGGTTCGCCGGCTGCCTGGTCGCCTGCTGGTGCATCGGTCGGCCGTACCGCGTCGCTCCCTGGTCGCTCGCCCTAGGGGCGATTGCATTGAGCTTGCCCGTGCTCGCAGACCAGGCGGGAGAAGCGAGAAACGACATCGTCGGCATCTTCTTTCTGCTCGCCGCCGTCGCGATCGCCCTGAACGCCTCCTCGAGCGACGCCGAGCTCGATGACCCTTCGCGCGTTCGCCTTTTGTCAGGCTCAACCCGACAAAAGGCGAACGCGGGGGTTGTCGTGGGGCTTGCCGCGGGGATGGCGGCGGGGACGAAGCTCAACTTCCTCCTGCCCGCTGCTGTTCTAGTCCTGGGACTCCCGCTGCTCGCGCCGGCCGGCAAGCGCCTGCGTGCGCTCGCGGCGACCACGCTCGCCGCCCTGGCCGGCGGCGGCTACTGGTACCTGCGCAACCTCGTCCACACGGGCAACCCACTGCCCTGGTTCGACCACCTCGGCCCGATTTCCCTACCAGCGCCGCAGCAGGCGCTCGGCGGCCGCGAAGGCCACACGGTGCTCAGCTACCTCACCGACGGCAAGGTTTGGTCCGACTGGTTCCTCCCCGGCCTGCACGGCGCCCTGACGATCCTCTGGCCCCTCGTCGCCTTCCTCGCCCTAACCGGCCTCCTTCTGTCGTTCCGCTGTTCCTTTACCCCAAATAACGAGGCAAAGGAACAGCGGAACGAGCGAGGGGGGGGTGGTGCGGCCTTGTGCGTCGCCGGTCTCGCCGGCCTGGCGGCAGCTCTCGCCTGGCTCGTGGCGCCGACCTCCGCCTCGGGCCCCGAGGGAATGCCCCGAGGCTTCGAATCCGGCCTCCGCTACCTCACGCCAGCTTTGGTCCTCGGCTTGGCGCTGCTGCCAGTCGGCCTGACACGCTCCTCGATCGTCCTGCCGACACGGCTCCGAAGGGCGGACGCGGGGCACCCTCCGAACGGGCGGATACTCAAAGCGCCGGCCTCATTAGGCCGGCGCTTGTCCGGGCGGAGGGTGCCCCGTGGCCGCCCGGCGGCGCTCGCACTGGCGCTCGTCCTGCTCGCCGCGATCGCGATCGGCTACCCGGTCCAGCGCCGCTACCTCCACGACCGCTACGCCGACCCGACCTTCGCCGCCCCCGGCCTCAACACCGCCTTCGAGTGGGCCAACGACGTCTCGAACGCCCGCATAGCCACCACCAGCACCCGCCAGTACCCCCTGTTCGGCCGCGACCTGACCAACCACGTCCAATACATAGGCGTCCAAACCCCCCACGGCGGCTTCGTCCCCCCGACCACCTGCCCCCAATGGCGCCGTCTCCTAAACGAGGGCCACTACGACTACGTAGTCACGACCCGCGACCGAGTCGAACCAGGCAAGCCCCCCTATCCCGCCACAGCCGCCTGGACCGCCGGCCATTCGGCGGATCTCGTCCTGGCAACGACCCCCGACCAAGGTCTTCAAGCTAACCGCCCCCCTGGAGTCCATCGGCGTGTAGCCACTGACGTTCTCCGGCGGGTGGCGCGGGGGAGGGGCGCCCCTCCTCCGCGACAGGACCCGCCGGCCGATCACGCCCGCCATACTCCGCCCCGCCGATGGACCGCATCCGCAACTTCAGCATCATCGCCCACATAGACCACGGCAAGTCGACCCTCGCCGACCGCATCCTCGAGCTGACCGGCTCGGTCGACCCGAAGAAGATGCGCGCCCAGCTGCTCGACTCGATGGACCTCGAGCGCGAGCGGGGAATCACGATCAAGGCGCAGGCCGTGCGGGTCGAGTACCGGGCCGCCGACGGGCAGGCGTACCACCTGCACCTGATCGACACGCCCGGCCACGTCGACTTCTCCTATGAGGTCTCGCGCAGCCTCGCCGCCTGCGAGGGCGCCCTGCTCGTCGTCGACGCGGCGCAGGGGGTCGAGGCGCAGACCGTCGCCAACACCTACCTGGCGATCGAGAACGGGCTGGAGCTGATCCCGGTGATCAACAAGGTCGACCTGCCCGGGGCCGAGCCCGAGCGGGTCGCCGAGGAAATCGCCGACCTGCTCGGCGGCGACGCCGGCGAAGCGCTGCCGATCTCGGCGAAGACCGGGGAGGGGGTGGCCGAGGTGCTGGAGGCGATCGTCGCCCGCGTCCCGGCGCCTCAGGGAAGGCCCGAGGCGCCGCCGAGGGCGCTGATCTTCGACTCCGAGTTCGACCAGTACCGCGGCGTCGTCGCCTACGTGCGGATGGTCGACGGCGCCTTCCGCAAGGGCGAGCGGATCGTCGCGATGCAGAACGGCACCGAGGCCGACATCGACGACATCGGCTTCTTCCGCCCGGCGATGACCCCGGTCGCCGGGATGGAGGCGGGCGACGTCGGCTACCTGATCACCGGGATCAAGGACGTCGCCAAGCTGCGCGTCGGCGACACGCTGACCTCGCACGAGCTGCCGGCGGGCGAGCCGCTGGAGGGCTACCGCGAGGTGCGGCCGATGGTCTTCTGCGGCCTCTTCCCGATCGACACCGACCGCTTCGAAGACCTGCGCGACGCGCTCGAGAAGCTGGCCCTCAACGACGCCGCGCTCTCCTGGGAGCCGGAGACCTCCGAGGCGCTCGGCTTCGGCTTCCGCTGCGGCTTCCTCGGCCTGCTGCACATGGAGATCGTGCGCGAGCGGCTGGAGCGCGAGTACGGGCTCGAGCTGCTCTCGACGACGCCGAACGTGCGCTACGTGGTCCACCTGACCAACGGGGAGGAGAGGGAGGTCCGCAGCCCCACCGAGCTGCCCGACCCGGGCAAGATCGAGGCGATCGATGAGCCCTACATCCGCGCCACGATCATCGCCCCCTCGGAGCAGGTGGGCGCGGTGATGGAGCTGTGCCAGAGCCGCCGCGGCACCCACGTCGACATGCACTACCTGAGCCCACAGCGGGTTCAGATCCGCTACGACATGCCGCTGGCCGAGATCGTGCTCGACTTCTTCGACCTGCTCAAGTCCTCGACCCGCGGCTACGCCTCGCTGGACTACGAGCCGATCGGCAACCGGCCGTCCGACCTGGTCAAGGTCGACATCCTGCTGGCCGGCGACAAGGTCGACGCGCTCTCGATCATCGTCCACCGCGAATTCGCCTACGAGCAGGGCAAGCGCCTGGTCGGGCGGCTGCGCGAGACGATCCCGCGGCAGCTCTTCGACGTGCCGGTGCAGGCCGCGATCGGCTCCAACATCCTCGCCCGCGAGACGGTCAAGGCGCTGCGCAAGGACGTCACCGCGAAGCTCTACGGCGGCGACGTCACCCGCAAGAACAAGCTGCTGAAGAAGCAGAAAGCGGGCAAGAAGCGGATGAAGCAGGTCGGGCGGGTGGAGGTGCCGCAGGAGGCGTTCCTGGCGGTGCTCCAGATCGACGAATGACAAACCGCCACCTCCTCCGCTTCGCGTCCGGGGGTGGCGGCTGCGCGCCATATCGGCGCCGCTCGCAGAGAATCAGATCGTGATGCTCGCTAATTGATTGATGAATAAACTGCGCGCGCATGGCGATCAAGACTGAGGCTGTCGGCAAGGAATGGCCCGCGACCACCTACGAGGTGGGCAAGGAGAAGATCGGCGAGTACGCGCGGGTCCTGGGGATCGAGAGCCCGGTGCACTTCGACCGCGAGGCGGCCAGGGCGGCCGGCTTTCGCGACGTCGTCGCGCCGCCGATGTTCTGCGTCGTCTACAGCGCCCCGGCGCTGGGGCCGGCGATGTTCGACCCCGAGGTGGGGATGAACTTCGCCGCGATGGTCCACGGCGGGCAGGAGTTCGTCTGGGGCGAGCCCGCCTGCTCGGGCGACGAGATCACCACGACGGCCAAGTGCCTGGAGATCTTCGAGAAGGACGGCAAGGGCTTCTACGTCTTCGAGACCGTCTCCACCAACCAGGACGGCGCCGAGGTCGTGCGCGGCACCTGGACCAACATCGTCAGGGGGGTCTGAGATGTCCGCGAGCCCGACCGAACAAGCATCCATATCTGACTCTCTGCGCCGTGAGGGAGGGCGAAGCCAGTGGGTTTAAGCGCGGGCGACGAGATCCCCGAGCTGAGGGTGACGCCGGACAAGTACCTGCCGCACCGCTACGCGGGCGCCTCCGGCGACTTCAACCCGATCCACATCGACCCCGAGTTCGCCAAGGCGGTCGGCCTGCCGAGCACGATCCTGCACGGCCTCTACATGATGGGCCTGGTCGCCCGCGCCGCCGCGGAAGGGGCGGGGGGCGGCGATCCGCGCTCGCTGAAGCGCCTCTCGGTCCAGTTCCGCGGGATGGGCGCGCCGGAGACCGAGATCGTCGTCATCGGCACGGTCAAGTCGGTCGACGGCGACCGCGTCGTCATCGACACCGTCGCCGCGCAGGGCGCGAACCAGACGATCCGCAACGCCGAGGCCGAAGTAGAGCTGTAGGCGCGGGTCTCCTAAGGCAGCGGCCCACCCGGCCGAACACCCCCTTACCCGCCCCGCGGGGGACGCTCTGCCTGCTTCAACTCCTATGCAGAGCGGCAGGAGCTGATCCTCCGGCTGGTCGTCGACGCCTACCTGGCGTCTGGCAGGCCCGTGCCCTCGAAGACGATCGCCGAGCGGCGCGAGGTCGAGTGGGGGCCGTCGACGGTGCGCGCAGAGCTGGCGGCGCTGGAGGCGGCCGGATTCATGACCCACCCGCACACCTCCGCCGGCCGGGTGCCGACCGAGGCCGGCTACCGCTATTACGTCGATCGGCTGATCGAGTCCGGCGCGCCGGCGGCGGTCGAGGTCGAGCTGGAGCTCTCGCGGCTGCGGCGGGAGATCGACGAGGCGATGCGGGAGACGACCTCCGCCCTGGCCCAGGTCAACGACCTGATGGCCCTGGTCACCGCGCCGCCGCTCGGCGAGACCCTCTACATGCACGGGGTCTCGCGGCTGCTCTCGGCCGAGCACCTCGCCGAGCTGCCCCGCGTCGATGAGCTGATGGAAGCGCTGGAGCGCCGCGCCGGCGTGCTCGGCATGCTGCGCTCGGCGCTCGAGGAGAGCTCCGTCTTCCTCTGGATCGGCGGCGAGAACCCGCAGCCGGAGCTGCGCTCGGTCAGCGTCGTCGGCGCCAACTACGGGATCGGCCGCCGCAACCTCGGCTCGGTCGGCGTGGTCGGGCCGCTGCGCATGGACTACGCGACCGCGATCGCCTCGGTGCGCGGCGCTGCGCGCGAGCTGTCGCGCTACTGCGAGTCGGTCTACGGCTGATGCCGGGCGACTTCTACGAGACCCTCGGCGTCGGCCGCGACGCCAACAAGGCCGAGCTGAAGACGGCCTTCCGCAGGCTGGCGCGGGAGCTGCACCCCGACGTCAACGACCACGACCCGCAGGCGGAGGAGAAGTTCAAGCAGGCGGCCGAAGCCTACGAGGTGCTCTCGGACCCCGAGCGGCGCCGCGCCTACGACGCCTACGGCCACGAGGGCCTGCGCGGCGGCGGGGCGGGACAGGCCGGCTTCGGCTCGGTCGAGGACATCTTCCAGGCCTTCTTCGGCGCCGGCTTCGGCTTCGAGGTGCGCCGCGGCCCGATGCGGGGCCAGGACCTGATCCACCAGGTCGAGGTCTCCGCCGTCGACGCGATGCTGGGGACGACGATCGAGGTGCCGAGCCACGAGGGCGAGCGCGAGATCGAGCTGCCGCCCGGCACCCAGCCGGGCAGCCAGTTCGCCCTGCGCGGCCACGGGATGCCGGGCTCGAACGGGGGGCCGCCGGGCGACCTGGTGATCGTCGTGCAGGTGATCGTCCCCGAGCAGCTCTCCGACGAGCAGCGCGAGCTGGCCGAGCGGCTGGGGGAGACGATCGAGCCGCACAACCTGCGCGCCGGCCGCGGCGACGGGGACAGCTTCTTTTCCCGCGTCCGCCGGGCCTTTGGCTAGGTGATCCGCCTCGCGGTCCGCTGCGTCCCCGAGCTGGCCGAGCAGGTGCTGGCCGAGCTGACGGTGCTTGCCCCGAACGGGGTCGAGGAGGACAGCGGGCCGGGCTACGTCGAGTACGCGATCTACGGCGGCGAGGGCGAGCTGCCCGAGCTGGGCGAGGTCGAGGTCGCGGCGGGCGACGGCCTGGTCGAGGTCGTCTCTACCACGGTCCCCGACGACTGGGCCGACCGCTGGCAGGACTTCCACAAGCCGCTGCTGGTCGGCGGCCGCCTCTGGCTGCGCCCGTCGTGGGAGGAGCCGAGGGAGGCGGCGGTGGACGTCGTCGTCGATCCCGGCCGCGCCTTCGGCACCGGCGCCCACCCGACCACCCGCCTCTGCCTCGAGCTGCTGCTGGAGCTGGAGGGCGCCGGAGAAGCTCGAGGCCCTCTCACCGACCTCGGCACCGGCTCCGGCGTCCTCGCCATAGCCGCCGCCAAGCTCGGCTGGGCTCCGGTCATTGGCTACGACCATGAGGTAGCGGCGATCGAAGCAGCAACCGAGAACGCGGGGCAAACGGCGTCAACGCAAGCTTCGCAACCCAAAACCTGCGCGAGAGCCTTCCGCCGCTGGCGCCAACCGTCGTGGCCAACATGACCACGCCGGTCCTGAAGGCGGTAGCTGGCTTGCTTGTCGAAGGGAGTCGGGGGAGGTCCCGGCGGAGCCTCCCCGCTGTTGCTCCGACGGGACCTCCCCCGACTCCCGCAACCGTCGTCTGCTCGGGCATCCTCCCCGCCGAGCTCGACGAAGTCGCCGCCGCGTTCGGCCAAGCCGGCCTCGCCGAGGCCGAGCGCCGCCTCGACGGCGACTGGGCCGCCCTGCTGCTCCGTCGCCGCTAGGGGATATGTTTCCCGCGATGACGGCGACGATCACCTGGTTCGGCATCGGCCTCTTCATCCACGTGTTCGCGGTGGTGCTCGTCTTCGGGCCGACCTTCGCCTACGGCATCTTCATCGCCGTCGCCGAAAAAAGCTCGCCGAGCAGCGTGCCCGCCGTCCTGCGCGGCATCCTGGCGCACGACCGCTACCTGCTCAGCCCGGGCCTGATCGTCATCCTGCTCGCCGGCGTCTACATGCTGATCGACCACCACATCAGCGCCGGCGAGTCCTGGGTCAGCGTCGGCTTCGTCGCGATCGTGATCCTCTTCGGCATGGCGCACGGCTTCTTCCGGCCCAACACGAAGAAGGCGCTGGAGCTGGCCGAGCGCGACCTGGCCGCGGGCGGCACGCTCGGCGACGAGTACGCGGCTGTCGCCAAGAAGCTGGAGAACGGCGGCAAACTCGCCGGCCTGATCGTCGCGATCACGATCTTCTTCATGACCGTCCAGCCCTGACGGCGCCCGCTCTGGCCTCGCACGGACACCAGCTCGACGCCTCTCAGCCGATCGCGATGTTCGACTCCGGGGTCGGCGGCCTCACCGTCCTGCACGAGTGCCTCGTCTCGCTGCCCGAGGAGGACTTCGTCTACCTCGGCGACACGGCGATGTTCCCCTACGGCACGCGCGACCCCGAGCGCCTGCGCGAGCGGATCCGGGCGATCGCCGAGCTGCTGCTGACCGGCGGCGCGAAGCTGCTGGTGATCGCCTGCAACACCGCGACCTCGATCGGCGAGGACGTGGCGCGCGAGGTCGCCGCCGCGCACGGGGTCGAGGTCGTGCCGGTGGTCGAGCCGCAGGCCGAGATCGCCGCCGCGATCACCGACAGCGGCCGGGTCGGCGTGCTGGCGACGCCGAACACGGTCGAGAGCGGCGCCTACCGGCGGGCGCTGGAGGCGCAGGGGCGGGCGCTCGAGGTGACCGAGGTCGAGGCGCCCGACCTGGCGCCCTTCATCCAGGACGGCTCGCCCTTCGACCAGGCGGTCGTCGACATGGCGCGTTCCTACTGCGCGCCGCTGAAGCGGGCCGCCGTCGACACGCTGATCCTCGGCTGCACGCACTACCCGTTGGTGGCGCCGATGCTGCAGCGCATCCTCGGCCGCGACGTGCGCCTGGTCAGCGGCGGCCACGCGGTCGCCGCGGCGGCGCAGCGCACGCTCGAGCGCGGCGGCCTCGCCCGGCCGGCCGGCGGCGAAGGGGCGTACCGCTTCCTCTGCAGCGGCGACGCCGAGTCCTTCCGCGAGCTCGGCACCCGCTTCCTGCAGATGCCGCTGGGCGAGGTCGAGCGGATCGAGATCGACGTCCCCGACTACCCTGTAGGTGGATGAGCGTTCTCGAGCAGGTGCAGGCTGACGTGCGCACGGCGATGAAGGCCGGCGAGCGCGAGCGCGCCGCGGCGCTGCGGATGATCGTCGACTCGCTCCAGCAGGACGCCAAGCTCGGCAAGGGCGACGAGGTCGCGGTGCTGCAGCGCGAGCGCAAGAAGCGGCTCGAGGCGGCCGACGCCTACCACGAGGCAGACCGGACCGAACAGGCGAAGGCCGAGAGGTTCGAGGCCGAGCTGATCGAGGCCTACCTGCCGGCGCAGCTCTCAGACGCCGAGCTGGCCGAGCTGGTCGACGCGGCGGTCGCCGAGACCGGCGCCTCCGAACAGAAGCAGATGGGCCAGGTGATGTCGGCGCTGATGCCGAAGGTCGGCGGCCGCGCCGACGGCAAGCGGGTCAGCGCGGCGGTGCGAGAACGACTTGGCTCGTAGGCAGCTGACCCTCGACAACACCGTGGCCGCCGAGCTGGCGGGCTCCGAGGACGCCGTGCTGCGGGCGCTGCGCGGCCGCCTCGACTGCGACTTCCACCTGCGCGGCAACGTGCTGACGCTCGACGGCGAGGCCGGCGACGTGCAGACGGCGGCGACGGTGGTCGACGAGCTGGTCGACCTGATCGAGCAGGGCCACGAGGTCGCGCCGGGGACGATCGAAGCGGTGACCGGGGCGATCGACGCGCACGAGAGCCCGGCCGAGATCCTCGAGGACGTCGTCTGGCGGCACCGCAACACCAAGGTCGCGCCGAAGACGCTCAACCAGAAGCGCTACGTCGACTCGATCCGCGAGCACACGATCACCTTCGGGATCGGCCCCGCCGGCACCGGCAAGACCTTCCTCGCGGTGGCGATGGCGGCGCACGCCCTCGCCGAGCGCCAGGTGCAGCGGATCATCCTCACCCGCCCCGCGGTCGAGGCCGGCGAGCGGCTCGGCTTCCTGCCCGGCGACATCCAGGCCAAGGTCGACCCCTACCTGCGGCCGCTCTTCGACGCGCTCTTCGACATGCTCGACCCCGACCGGGTCAACGGCTACTTCGAGCGCGGCGTGATCGAGGTGGCGCCGCTCGCCTTCATGCGCGGCCGCACCCTCAACGACTCCTTCGTGATCCTCGACGAGGCGCAGAACACGAGCCCCGAGCAGATGAAGATGTTCCTCACCCGGCTCGGCTTCAACTCGCGCATGGTCGTCACCGGCGACGTCACCCAGATCGACCTGCCGACCGACCAGCGCTCCGGCCTCGTCGTCGTCCGCGACATCCTCAGCGAGGTGCAGGACATCGCCTTCATCCGCTTCGGCGGCGAGGACGTCGTCCGCCACAAGCTCGTGCAGCGGATCGTCGCCGCCTACGACTCCTATGAGCCCCGCGGAGATAGCGGCGCCTGAGGGGCTGCGCGCCGCGGTGGAGGCCGCGTTGCGCGCGGCCGGGGTCGAGGACGGCCACCTCGCGGTCGAGCTCGTCGGCGAGGAGCGGATCCGCGCGCTGAACCGCGACCACCGCGGCGTCGACGCGCCGACCGACGTGCTCGCCTTCCCGGTCGACGAAGCGGCGCCGACGCCGGGCCCGCGCGAGCTCGGCGACGTCGCGATCTGCCCCGAGCACTGCACCGACGTCACCGAGGCCGCCGTCCACGGCGTCCTCCACCTGTGCGGTTATGACCATGAAACGGACGAGGGCGAGATGTTGGCGCTGCAGGCGCGCGTGATGGAGGAGCTGGGATGAAGCGCGCCGGCTTCATCGGGCTCGCCGGTCGCCCCAACGTCGGCAAGTCGACCCTGGTCAACGCGATCGTCGGCAGCCGCGTCGCGATCGTCTCGATGCGCCCGCAGACGACGCGGCGGGCGATCCGCGGCATCGCGACCGACGAGGATGCGGGCCGCCAGCTCGTGCTCGTCGACCTGCCGGGCGTGCAGCGGCCGCGCGACGTGCTGACCGAGCGCATGCAGAAGCGGGTCGAGCGCGAGCTGGCCGACTCCGACGTGGCGCTGCTGGTCGTCGACGGCGCGCAGGGGATCGGCCCCGGCGACCGCTTCATCGCCCGGGCTCTGCTCGGCGCCGGTCGCAAGCTGCCGACGATCTGCGCGGTCAACAAGGTCGACCGCACCGGCCCCAACGAGCTGGTGCCGGTGCTCGCCGAGGCCGCCGAGCTGGAGGGCGTCGACGAGGTCTTCCCGATCAGCGCCCGCGGCGGCGAGGGCCTCGGGGCGCTGGTCGAGCGGCTGGGGGAGCTGGTCCCCGAGGGCGAGTACCTCTACCCGCCCGAGGACCGCAGCGACCAGCCGGGGGAGACGATGCTCGCCGAGCTGATCCGCGAGCAGGTGCTCAACCGCACGCGCGACGAGATTCCCCACTCGGTCGAGGTCCAGGTCAAGGAGGTCGAGACCCGCGAGGACGGCCTGGTCACCGTGCGCGCCGAGGTCTGGGCCGAGACCGAGTCGCAGAAGGGCATCCTGATCGGCAAGGGCGGCGCCAAGGTCGGCGAGATCGGCGCCGCCGCACGGCGCTCGCTCGAAGGAGAGCTCGGCGGCAAGGTTCACCTCGAACTCCAGGTGCGGGTCCGCGACCGCTGGCGGCGGGACGAGGGACTCCTGGATCGTCTCGGCATCGAGTAACTACGATGCGCTGATGTTCGACGAGGTGAAATTCGACGAGCGCGGGCTGGTGCCGTGCGTCGCGCAGGACTCGTCCACCGGCGAGGTGCTGACGCTTGCCTACGCGAACGAGGAGTCCCTTCGCTTGACCGTTGAGAGTGGGGAGGTTCATTTCTTCAGCCGGTCTCGTGGGCGGATCTGGCGCAAAGGGGAAGAGTCGGGGAACGTCTTGAGGCTGCGGCAGCTGCGGGTCGACTGCGACGGCGATGCGATCGTCGCGCTGGTCGAGCCGAGCGGGCCCGCCTGCCACACCGGCGAACGGTCGTGCTTCTACCGTGAGATCGAGGGGAGCGAGCCGGAGCCGGTCGCGCACGAGGCGCTGGCGGCGCTGGAGCGGACGCTGCGCGAGCGCGCCGCCGAGCGGCCCGCCGGCAGCTACACGGTGAAGCTGCTCGACGACCCGGCGTTGATCGGCGAGAAGGTCGCCGAGGAGGCCGAGGAGGTCGTGCGCGCGGCGCGCGAGGAGAGCGACGAGCGGGTCGCCGAAGAGGCCGCCGACCTGCTCTACCACCTGAGCGTCCTGCTCGCCTCGCGCGAGCTGCCGCTGAGCGCGGCGATGGAGGTGCTGAATGGCCGTCGCGGCTGACGTGGGGGAGTTGGAGGTCGAGCCGAGCCTCGAGGAGGCGCGGGCGCTCGCCGCCGAGGGCAACGTAGTCCCGGTCCGCGCGACCTTCGTCGACGACTGCGAGACGCCCGTCTCGGCCTTCCTCAAGCTGCGCGCCGGCGAGCCCGAGGGGGCGCCCTGCTTCCTGCTCGAGTCGGCCGAGCAGGGCCAGGTCGGCCGCTACTCCTTCGTCGGCGTCCGGCCGCGCTCGCTGCTGCGCTGGAGCGACGGCGTCCTGCGCGACTCCGAGCAGGGCGGCGAGCCCACCGAGGCGCCCGACCCCTACGCGGCGGTCGCCGAGCGCATGGCGGGCTTCCGCCTCGCCCCGGTCGAGGGCCTGCCGCCCTTCGCCGGCGGCGCCGTCGGCTTCTTCGGCTACGACCTGGTGCGCACGGTCGAGCCGCTCGGCGAGCCCAACCCCGACCCGCTCGGCCTGCCCGACATGGCGCTGATGGTCACCGACGTGCTGCTCGTCTTCGATCACCTGCGCCACGAGCTGACGATCATGTCGTGCGCCTTAGCCGACGACGAGGGCGGCATCGGCGCCGCCTACGAACGCGCCGTGGCGACGATCGCGGAGATGCGCGAGCGCCTGCGCGCCGCCGTGCCGGCGCCGCCGCGCCCGACCGTCGCCGAGCCGCCGGCGTTCGAGTCGAACATGACGCGCGAGGAGTTCGAAGCGATGGTCGCCCGGATCGTCGAGTACGTCCACGCCGGCGACGCCTTCCAGGTCGTCCCCTCGCAGCGCTTCTCGGCGCCGGCGCCGGTCGAGGCCTTCTCCGTCTACCGCGGCCTGCGCGCCGTCAACCCCTCCCCCTACATGTACTTCCTCGAGTTCGGCGACTTCCAGATCGCCGGGGCCTCGCCCGAGCCGCTGGTCACGGTCGAGGGCCGCAAGGTCACGACCCGGCCGATCGCCGGCACCTCGCCGCGCGGTCGCAGCGAGGAGGAGGACCGCCGCCTCGCCGAGCGCCTCGTCAACGACCCCAAGGAGCGGGCCGAGCACGTGATGCTGGTCGACCTCGGCCGCAACGACCTCGGCCGGGTCTGCGAGTACGGCTCGGTCGAGGTCGACGAGCTGATGGTCGTCGAGACCTACTCGCACGTCCTCCACATCGTCAGCCAGGTCTCGGGGCGGCTGCGCGAGGGGGTGACGGCGATGGACGTGGTGCGCTCGACCCTGCCGGTGGGGACGCTGTCGGGGGCGCCCAAGGTGCGGGCGATGCAGATCATCGACGAGCTCGAGCCGGTCAAGCGCTGCTCATACGGCGGCGCGATCGGCTACCTCTCCTGGGACGGCGACCTCGACACGGCGATCCACATCCGCACCGTCGTCGCCAAGGACGGGCAGCTGCACGTGCAGGCGGGCGGCGGCACGGTCGCCGACGCCAAGCCGGCCTACGAGTACAACGAGTCGGTCAACAAGGCCAAGGCGGTCTTCCGCGCGGTAGAGCTGGCCTGCGAACAACCGGACTGGGCCTGAGGAAGCGATGAAGGTCCTCGTCGTCGACAACTACGACTCCTTCACCTACAACCTCGTCCAGTACCTGGGCGAGCTGGGGGCGGAGATCGAGGTCGTGCGCAACGACAAGGCGACGGTCGCCGAGCTGCTCGGCCGCGGCGCCGACCGGCTCGTCGTCTCGCCCGGCCCCTGCACGCCTGCCGAGGCCGGCATCTCGGTCGAGGCGGTCCGCGCCTTCGCCGAGGCGGGCACGCCGGTGCTCGGCGTCTGCCTCGGCCACCAGTCGCTGGTCGAGGCCTTCGGCGGGCGCACCGTGGTGGGGGAGCCGATCCACGGCAAGGAGGCCGAGATCGAGCACGACGGCAAGACGATCTTCGCCGGTCTGCCGTCGCCGCTCGTCGCCGGCCGCTACCACTCGCTCGTCGCCGACCCCGACCTGCCCGCCGAGCTCGAGCTGAGCGCCAGCTACGGCGACGTGGTGATGGGCGCCCGCCACCGCGAGCTGCCCGCCGAGGGCGTCCAGTTCCACCCCGAGTCCGTCCTCACCCCCCAGGGCAAATCCCTACTCGCCAACTTCCTCGCACCCCCCCAAGCGCGTTCGCCTTTTGTCGGGGAGGCGTCGACAAACAGCGAACGCGGGAGTTCGTGATGCCTAACGACGTCGTCAGCCGGGCAATCGACGCGGTCTGCCGCGGCGATCACCTGACCGCCGACCACGCCGCCGCGGTGCTCGCCGAGATCATGGAGGGGCGGGCCGACCCGGTGCAGACCGGCGCCTTCCTGATCGCCCTGCGGGCGAAGGGGGAGACGGTGCCCGAGCTGGTCGGCCTGGCGCGGACGATGCGCGCGCTGGCCGCGCCGGTCGAGACCGCGCGCGCGGACCTGGTCGACACCGCGGGGACCGGCGGCGGGCCCTCGACCTTCAACGTCTCGACCACGGCCGCCCTGGTCGCCGCCGGCGCCGGCTGCGCCGTCGCCAAGCACGGCAACCGCTCGAGCACCAGCCGCTGCGGCTCCGCCGACCTGCTCGAGGCGCTCGGCGTGAACATCGAGCTCGGCCCCGAGCAGGTCGGCCGCTGCATCGACGAGGTCGGCTTCGGCTTCATGTTCGCGCCGCGCCACCACGCGGCGATGGCCCACGTCGTGCCGGTGCGCAAGGCGCTCGGCGTGCGCACGATCTTCAACTTCCTCGGCCCGCTGACCAACCCGGCAGGGGCCGAGCGTCAGCTGCTCGGCGTCTCGGACCGCCACTACCAGGAGACGATCGCCGAGGCCCTGGTCGGCCTCGGCAGCGTGCGGGCGATGGTCGTCGCGGCCGAGGACGGGGTCGACGAGCTTGCGGTCTCCGCCCGTACGCGGGTGATCGAGGTCGTCGAAGGGCGGACCGAGGAGTGGTTCGTCGAGCCTGGGGAATTCGGCCTGGCCGCGGGTGAGTTGGAGGAGGTCGCGGGCGGCAGCCCGGGGGAGAACGCGGCCGCCTCGCTCGCCGTGCTCGACGGCGGCGACGGGCCGCGGCGCGACCTCGTCATGCTCAATGCGGGCGCCGCGATCTACGTCGGCGGCCTCGCCGGGAGCCTCGCCGAGGGCGTCGAAAAGGCGGCCGCGGCGATCGACGGCGGCGCCGCCCGCGAGCTGCTCGACCGGCTGGTTGCAGCGACCGGGCGGCTCGCAGGCTAGGCTTCCACTCTCTCGTGGGAATGATCGAGCAGCTGATCGCGGCCGCGCGCGAAGGGGTGGAGGCGCGGCGCGCCGAGACGCCCCAGGCGGAGCTGGAGTCCAGCCTGCACGGGCGCGGCCACGACCGCCCCTTCGGCGAGGCCCTGGTCCGCCCCGGCCTCTCGGTCATCGCCGAGTTCAAGCGGCGCTCGCCCAGCGCCGGCGCCAACTGGGCCTCTGCGGCGACGGTCGCCGAGCAGGTCGGCGCCTACGAGCGAGGGGGGGCCGCGGCGCTCTCGATCCTCACCGACGAACGCCACTTCGGCGGCTCGCTCGAGGACCTGCGCGCCGCCCGCGCCGCCTCCAGCCTGCCGATCCTGCGCAAGGACTTCATCGTCGACCCCTACCAGCTCTACGAGGCGGCGGTGAACGGCGCCGACGCCGTGCTGCTGATCGTCAGGGCGCTGGAGGACGAGGAGCTGCGCGAGATGCACGCGACCGCGCGCCGGCTCGACCTCGACTGCCTGGTCGAGGTTCACGACGGCGAGGAGCTCGAGCGGGCGCTGCGGTTCGACGTCGATGCGATCGGGATCAACAACCGCAACCTCGACGACGGCGCCGTCGACGTCGCCACGACCTACGAGCTGATGCCCGACGTGCCGGCCGGCAAGGCGGTCGTCGCCGAGAGCGGCATCTCCTCGCGCGCCGAGCTTCAGGAGCTGGAGCGGGTCGGGGTCGACGCGGTGCTGATCGGCTCGGCGCTGATGAGCGCCCCGGATCCCGAGGCGCTGACCCGCGAGCTGACCGGCGCCGACGAGTCGACGCGCGAGCATCACCTCCCGTAGGGCTTCCGGCGCATTTTTAGAAATCTTTTGAAGACCTCCTAGACGATCCCTTCGATGAAGCGTTTCTTCAGGTCTTCCTTCGGGGCAGCTCTGCTTGGCGGGGCGGTGGTCGCGGCCTTCGGCTGGCTGGCGATCGCCACCGGCGCGATCCATGGCGACGGGACCAAGACCGTCACCGTCTCCGAACCGCTGGCGGCGCCGGTCGACGCGAAGCAGGAAAGCGGCGCCAACCTGGTCAACCAGATCTACCGCCGCGACGGGCAGGGCGTCGCCTTCATCTCCTCCCGGCTGAAGCCCGGAGGGTCCTCGGCGCTGAGCCCCTTCGGCGAATCGGAAGGCGGCGGGCTCGCCACCGGCTCTGGGATCCTGATCGATACCGAAGGCCACGTCTTGACCAACAACCACGTGGTCGAAGGAGCTAGCAAGGTCGAGGTCAAACTCGGCTCCTCGGACACCACCTACACCGCGGAAGTGGTCGGCGCCGATCCGGCGACCGACGTCGCCCTGCTCCAGGTGCACGCTCCCGAAGACAGCCTCCATCCGCTGGCCCTCGGCGACTCCTCCAAGGTCGAGGTGGGAGAACCCGTGATCGCGATCGGCAACCCGTTCGGCCTCGACCGCACCGTGACCAGCGGCATCGTCTCGGCGATCCAGCGCCAGATCCAGGCGCCCAACGGATTCTCGATCTCGCACATCATCCAGACCGACGCGGCGATCAACCCGGGCAACTCCGGCGGGCCGCTGATCGACCGGGAAGGCAAGGTGATCGGGATCAACTCGCAGATCCAGACCGGCGGCGGCGGCGACGGCAACGTCGGCATCGGCTTCGCCGTCCCGATCGACACCGCGCGCGAAGTCGTCCAGCAGATCGAAGAGCACGGCGAAGTCCGCCACGCCTACCTCGGCATCAGCGCCGGCAGCATCACCCCCGACCTCGCCAAGGCGCTGAAGCTGCCCGATACCGAAGGGGTGCTGGTGGGCGAAGTCGTCAAGGGCGGCCCGGCGGACGAAGCCGGGCTGAAGGGCGGCGACACCTCGGCGACGATCGAAGGCGCCAGCCTGAGGCTCGGCGGCGACGTGATCACGGAGGTGAACGGCAAGAAGATCCACGGGATGGAAGACGTGATCAACGCGGTCAACGAGGCCGAGCCGGGGGAAAAGATGGAACTTACGGTCGACCGTGGGGGCAAGACCAAGACGATCACGGTCACGCTCGGCGTGCGGCCCGCGTCGGCTGAAGAAGTCACTTCGCGGTAACTGTTGGCGCGCGGGTCCTGTCGCGCGGCAAGGGGGTGTTAGCGGCCTCACCCGGCCGAACACCCCTTACCCCGCGCCACCCGCGCGAGGGGCGTCGGCGGTTCACGTACTCTGCGTCTATGCGGGTGAAGATCTGCGGGATCACGAATTTGGACGATGCGGCCGAGGCAGTGAGGCTTGGGGCTTGGGCGATTGGTCTGATTCATTACTCGGAGAGTCCTCGCTCCATCGAGGAGGAGGAAGCTGTGCGGGTTGGGGCGGCGTTTCGGCGGAAGTGCGAGGTGGTTGGGGTATTTGTGAATCCCGCGTTGGAGGAGGTCGCCAAGGCTGTGGAGGACGCGGGGCTGACGATGGTTCAGCTGAACGGGGAAGAGGGCCCTTCGTTCTGCGCCGAGGTGGCGCGCAAGACCGGGGTCAAGGTGGTCAAGGCGATCCACGTCTCGAGTGGGGCGGATGTCCATGCGGCGGAGGCGTTTCGGACGGACTTCCATCTGTTCGACAAGCGTGGCAAGGGCCTCTGGGGGGGCAGCGGCGAGAGCTTCGACTGGGGTCTGCTGAAGGAGCGGCGCTCGCAGGTGCCGGCGATCCTCGCCGGCGGCCTGCGGCCCGACAACGTCGCCGAGGCGATCGCCGCGACGCACCCCTACGCGGTCGACGTCGCCAGCGGCGTCGAGGCCGAGCCGGGCCGCAAGGATCACGCCGCGATGACCGCCTTCTTCGAGGCGGCGGGAGCGCTAGCGTTGGCGCCGGATGAACCCTGAGATAGAGGAGAGGTTCGGGCCCTACGGCGGTCGCTACGTCCCCGAGACGCTGATCCCGGCGCTCGACGAGCTGACCGAGGCGTGGGAGCAGGCGCGTGCCGACGAGGACTTCCGCGTACGGCTCGCCTCGCTGCGGCGCGACTACGTCGGCCGGCCTACCCCCCTCTACCTCGCCGAGCGTCTCTCGGAGCGCGTGGGGCGGCGCGTCTACCTGAAGCGCGAGGACCTCTGCCACACCGGCGCCCACAAGATCAACAACGCCGTCGGCCAGGTGATGCTGGCGCAGCGGATGGGCAAGCCGCGGATCATCGCCGAGACCGGCGCCGGCCAGCACGGCGTCGCCACCGCCACCGCCTGCGCGCTGCTCGGCCTCGAGTGCGTCGTCTACATGGGGACCGAGGACATCCGCCGCCAGGCGCCCAACGTCGAGCGGATGAAGCTGCTGGGCGCCGAGGTCGCGCCGGTCGACGCCGGTGCCCGCACCCTGAAGGAGGCGGTCAGCGCCGCGATCCGCGACTGGGTCGCCAACGTCGAGACGACCCACTACGTGATCGGCTCGGCCGTCGGCCCGGCGCCGTTCCCGGCCCTCGTCCGCGACCTTCAGCGGGTGATCGGCGACGAGGCGCGCGAGCAGGCGCTCGCCGCCGAGGAGGAGCTGCCCGCTCGGGTGATCGCCTGCGTCGGCGGGGGCTCCAACTCGATCGGGATCTTCACCCCGTTCGTCGCCGACGAGGGGGTCGAGCTGATCGGCGTCGAGGCGGCCGGCGAGGGGATCGAGAGCGGCCGCCACGGGGCCTCGCTGGGGGCGGGCTCGACCGGCGTCCTGCACGGCTCGCTCTCCGCGGTGATCGCCGACGAGCAGGGCCAGATCCTCGAGGCGCACTCGGTCTCGGCCGGGCTCGACTACCCGGGGGTCGGCCCCGAGCACGCCCAGCTGCGCGACAGCGGCCGCGCCACCTACACCGCCGTCACCGACGCGGCGGCGCTGGCGGCGTTCTCCGAGCTGGCGCGCCTGGAGGGGATCATCCCGGCGCTCGAGTCCGCCCACGCGATCGCCTGGCTATTGGAGAACGGCGGCGGCGAGGGGTACGACGTGGTTTCGCTGAGCGGCCGGGGCGACAAGGATCTGGCCGAGGTGATGGAGAAGGGAGTCGGGGGGTGACTCCGTCGAGCAACAGCGGGGAGGCTCGCCGGAGTCACCCCCCGACTCCCTCGGCGGTCGCCGCCGGCGATTCCTCCTCGACTCCGACGGGGGAACAGCGAATCCACAGGGCTTTTGAGCTCGCAAGGGATCAGGGACGCGCCGCGCTGATGCCCTACATGATGGCCGGGTTCCCCGACCATGAGACGTCGCTGGCGGTGGCTGAGGCATATGTGGACTCCGGCGCGGATCTGATCGAGCTGGGCGTCCCGTTCTCCGACCCGCTCGCCGACGGCCCGACGATCCACGCGGCGGCCACGGCCGCGCTGTCGGCGGGCGCGACGCTGGAGACGGCGCTGGAGGTCTGCAAGTCGGTCTCGGATCGGGTCCCGGTCGTCCTCATGGTCTACTCCAACATGGTTCTCGCCCAAGGCGGCGCAAGCGCCTTCGCCCGCCGCGCGGCAGAGGCCGGAGCGGCCGGGGCCATCGTCCCCGATCTACCGCTGGAGGAGGCGACCGGGATCCGCGAAGCGCTGGAAGCCGAGGACCTCGCCCTCATCCCACTGCTCGCCCCAACCACGCCGCCCGACCGTCGGGCGCGCATCTGCGCCGCCGCCCACGGCTTCATCTACGTCGTCTCGAGCATTGGCACGACCGGCGAGCGCCAGCAGCTCCCCTCCGGCCTCGCCGATCTCGTCGCTGCGACCAAGGCCGACACCGACCTCCCGGTAGCTGTCGGCTTTGGAATCGGCACCCCGGAGCAGGTAGCCGAAGTAAGCAAGCTCTCCGACGGCGTAATCGTGGGCAGCCGCCTGGTCCGAGCAGCCGCTGAGGGCGGCGCCGACGCGGTAAGAACATTCCTAGAGGAGTCCCGCAACGCCCAGGGGAGGTCCCGGTAGGGGCGGAACGTCTTGTACTTTTTCGGCGCAACGAACCTCGGACGGCCGACTCCGATCTCGAAAAAGTTAAGTGGAGCCCCTACCGGGACCTCCCCTGGGTCCCCAGCGTCTAATAGGATGGCCGCCGTATGGGAATGGTCGTAAGCCTCTTCTCGGCGCTCGCCGCCACCACGATCGTCTACGCCTGGCTGGGCCAGGGCGGCGGCGTCTCCGGCCTGGTCTTCTTCGGCGTGCTGCTCGTGGGCGCGACGATCCACACCGTGCGCGCCTACAACAACTCCTGACGCCCCGACCCCCGGCTTTTCTAAGGTAGGGGACGATGCGAATCGGCGTGCTCAACGGCGGCGGCGACTGTCCCGGCCTCAACGCGGTGATCCGGGCGATCGTGCGCCGGGGGGTCGAACAGCTCGGCCACGAGTTCGTCGGGTACCGCGACGGCTGGCACGGCCCGCTGGAGGGCGACGGCGGCCCGCTCGGCGTGCCCGAGGTGCGCGGCATCCTGCCGCGCGGCGGCACGATCCTCGGCTCCTCGCGCACCAACCCCTTCAAGCAGGCCGGCGGCGCCGAGCGAATCGCCGAGAACATGGCGGCCGAAGGGGTCGAGGCGCTGATCGCGATCGGCGGCGAGGACACGCTCGGGGTCGCCGCCCGGCTGCACTCCGAGCACGGCGTCAACGTCGTCGGCGTGCCGAAGACGATCGACAACGACCTCGGCGCCACCGACTACACCTTCGGCTTCGACACCGCGGTCAACATCGCGATGGAGGCGATCGACCGCCTGCACACGACCGCCGACAGCCACCACCGCGTGCTGATCGTCGAGGTGATGGGCCGGCACGCGGGCTGGATCGCCCTCCACGCCGGCCTCGCCGGCGGCGCCAACGTCATCCTGATCCCCGAGCAGCCCTTCGACCTCGACCGCGTCTGCCGGCTCGTCGGCCAGCGGTTGGAGGCGCACTTCGCGCCGATCGTCGTCGTCTCCGAGGGCGCCCAGCCGCGGGGCGGGATGCCGGAGACCCAGGAGGAGGGGCAGGACGCCTTCGGCCACGTCCGGCTCGGCGGCATCGCTCACTGGCTCGAACGCCAGATCGAGGAGCGGACCGGCAAGGAGGCGCGCGCCACCGTGCTCGGCCACATCCAGCGCGGCGGCACCCCGACCGCCTTCGACCGCGTCCTCGCGACGCGCTTCGGGCTGCACGCGATCGACGCGGTGCAGGCGCGGCAGTGGGGCAAGATGACGGCGCTGCGCGGCACCGAGATCGAGCTGGTCGAGCTGAGCGAGGCTGTCGCGCAGCTGAAGACGGTGCCCGAGGAGCTGTATGCGGAGGCTGAGGTGTTTTTTGGCTAGACGGGGGGAGGGGCGGGGAGGCCTCCCGCCTGACAATCGCCGGGCTAATGAGCCCGGCGATTTGAGTATCCGCCAGTCGAGAGGCCTCCCCACCCCTCCCCAATGGCTGCCCAAGACAGCTGTTCTGCTGACAGCCTGCGCGACGCTCATGGCTTGTTTGGTGGGCTGTGAGGGAAGCGGAGGTGTGAACGGTGGGGCGACTGTGGACGCTTACGTGGCGGGGGCTCTCTGCGCGGAAGCGAAAGAGGAGCTTGCGCGGCATGGGGGGGAAGCTGGGGGTTTGCGGATTCGCGCCATATGCCTGCCGCGGACCGAACGGGGCGGGCGGTTGGACCTGGCGCAGATCGGGGCCAATGCTCGGCGGGCGACCGAGGACTCCGCCTCGATCGCCTACATCGGCGAACCGAGCGCGGCCGCGTCCCGGTTCTCCGAGACGATCCTCGAAGCGGCTCGCATCCGTCAATTCCCGGCCATGCCCGGGGCCGCGGCGATGCGCGAGTTGCTTCGGGAACTGGAAGACGGGAAGCTCGGCTAGCCGTCCAGCAGGTTCCGCATCGCCGCGTCGACGTCGGCGTAGCGGAACTCGTAGCCGAGGTCCTGCGCCCGCCGCGGCGCGACCCGCTGGCCGCCGCGCAGCACCTTGCCGAACTCTCCGCCGAATTTGAGGTCGAGCGCGAAGCCCGGGACCGGCACGATGGCCGGCCGGTTCAGCGCCCGGCCGATCGCCTGGGAGAAGGCGCGGTTGGTGACCGGGTTGGGCGCGGTCGCGTTGATCGTGCCGCTTACCCGCTCGCCGTCGAGCGCCCAGAGCAGGATGCCGACCTCGTCGTCGACGTGGATCCACGACATGTACTGGCGCCCGCCGGCGAGCGGGCCGCCGACCCCGAGTTTGAACGGAGTGAGCAGCTCGCCGAGCAGGCCGCCGCGCGGGTCGAGCACGTGGCCGGTGCGGACGATCGCGAGGCGCACGCCGGCCCCCTCGACCTCGCGCGCCGCCGCCTCCCACTCGCGCGCCACCTCGGCGTCAAAGCCCTCGCCGGGCCCGGCCGACTCGTCGACGATCGCGTCGCCGCGGTCGCCGTAGAAGCCGATCGCCGAGCCGCTGACCAGCACCGCTGGCTTGCGCTCCAGGGCGGCGATCGCGGCGACGAGGTTGCGCGTGCCGGTGCGGCGGCTCTCCATGATCCGCCGCTTGGCGTCCTCGCTCCAGCGCTGGTTGATCCTCTCGCCCTCGAGGTTGACCACCCCGTCGACGTTCTCGAAGGCGTCCGCGGGCGGGCGTTCGAGGGTCGGCTCCCAGGCATGCCAGATGACGCTCGGGTTGGTGCCGCGGGCGCGCTGGGGGTCGCGCGAGAGGCCGATCGCGGTGTCGCCGCGGGCGAGCAGCGCGTCGCACAGCGCCGAGCCGATCAGGCCGCTCGCTCCGGTGACCAGGACGCGCACCGGCTAGCCCACCTCCACCGTGGAGAAGGTGCCGGTCTCCTCGCTGAAGCGGGCGAGCCCGTCGCGCTTGGCCTCCTCGACCACCGCCTTGGCGACCATCGGCGCCACGTCGCGGTTGAAGACGCTGGGGATGATGTAGTCGTCCGAGAGGTCCTCCTCGGTGACCGTCAGGGCGATGCCGCGCGCCGCCGCCAGCTTCATCTCCTCGGTGATGTTGGGGGAGCCGGCGTCGAGCGCGCCGCGGAAGATCCCGGGGAAGCAGAGCACGTTGTTGATCTGGTTCGGGTAGTCGGAGCGCCCGGTCGCCATGATCCGCACGTGGGGGGCGGCGTCCTCGGGCATCACCTCGGGGTTGGGGTTGGCCATCGCGAAGACGATCGCATCGTCGTTCATCTTGCCCAGCGACTCGGGCTGGATGATGCCGGGGCCGGAGAGGCCGATGAAGAGGTCCATGCCCTCGATCACGTCGTCGGGCTGCCCGCTGAGCTTCTCGGGGTTGGAGCTCTCTGCGTACCAGCGCTTGATCTCGCTCATCTCCCCGGACTGGTAGTCCGCGCGCTCGGTCGAGAGGGCGCCCTGGCGGTCGCAGCCGACCACGTGGGCCACCCCGGAGGCGAGCATCATCTTCGTCACCGCCACACCCGCGGCGCCGAGGCCGACGACCAGCACGCGCAGCTCCTCGATTGGCTTGCCGACGATCTTCAGCGCGTTGAACAGCGCCGCCATCGTGACCACGGCGGTGCCGTGCTGGTCGTCGTGGAAGACGGGGATGTCGAGCGATTTCTTCAGCCGCTCCTCGATCTCGAAGCAGCGCGGCGCCGAGATGTCCTCGAGGTTGATGCCGCCGAAGGTCGGCGCGATCAATTCGACCGCCTTGACGATCTCCTCCGCGTCCTGGGTGTCGAGGCAGATCGGGAAGGCGTCGACGCCGGCGAACTCCTTGAACAGCATCGCCTTGCCCTCCATCACCGGCATCGCCGCCTCGGGGCCGATGTTGCCGAGGCCGAGCACGGCGCTGCCGTCGGAGACGACCGCGACGGTGTTCTTCTTGATCGTGTACTCGAAGGCCTTGGCGCGGTCGGCGGCGATGTCCTGGCAGACGCGGGCGACGCCGGGCGTGTAGGCCATCGAGAGGTCGTCGCGCGTCTTCAGCGGGTACTTGTTCTCGACCGAGATCTTGCCGCCGCGGTGCATCTGCAGCGTGCGGTCGACGTAGTCGAGCACCCGCGCGCCGCGGGTCGAGCCGATCGCCCGCAGGATCCGCTCCCAGTGCGGCCGGTCCTGTGCGTCGATCGTGAACTCGCGCACCCTTTTCCCCTCGCCGCCGGCCCCGGGCACCAGGTCGACCCCCTGCAGCTGCCCGCCCGCCTCGGCGATCGACGCCGTCAGCTTGCCCAGCGGCTCCTGGCGAGCGTCGAGCTCGACCCGGATCGTGACGGAATACTGGGCGCTTACGGCCATCGCCGCGCATCATAAGCTTGCGCGGGTATGGCCCCCTCCGAGCCCGAGCTGTTCCTGATCGACGGTAACTCGCTCGCCTACCGGGCGTTCTTCGCGCTGCCGGAGTCGATCGGGACGAGCGACGGGCGGCCGACCAACGCGATCTACGGGCTCGCGTCGATGCTGGTCAAGATCATCGACGAGCACCATCCCGCCGGGGTGGTGGTCGCTTGGGACGCCGGCTGGTCGGGGCGCGAGAAGACCTACGACCTCTACAAGGCGCAGCGCAAACCGCGGCCGGACCTGCTGCGCGAGCAGTGGCCGCACCTGATGCCGCTGGTCGACGCCTTCGGCTACACCAACGTCAAGGTCGACGGCTACGAGGCCGACGACGTGATCGCCTCGCTGGCCCGCCAGGCGCGCGGGGAGGGGATCGACGTGATGGTCGTCACCGGCGACCGCGACGCCTACCAGTTGGTCGGGCCGGGGGTGCGGGTGATGAGCACCTCGCGCGGGATCACCGAGACCAAGGTCTACGACGAGGCCGCGGTCGAGGAGCGCTACGGCGTGCCGCCGACGCTGATCACCGACCTGATGGGACTGCGCGGCGACACCTCCGACAACATCCCCGGCGTCCCCGGGATCGGCGAGAAGACCGCCACCCAGCTGCTACAGAAATTCGGCGACCTCGAGGGGGTGCTCGGCAGCGTCGAGGAGATCTCCGGCGCCAAGCGCAAGCAGAACCTGGTCGAGCACGCCGATGACGCGCGCATGTCGAAGCAGCTCGCCACCCTGCACTACGACATCGAGACCGGGGTCGACCTCGGCGCCGCGATGGCCTCGCAGCCCGATCGCGGCGCGCTGCGCGAGTTCATGCGCGAGTTCGAGCTGCGCGCGGTGATGGAGCGGCTCGAGGAGGCGCTGCCCGAGGGCGAGGCGGTGCCCGGGCGCAGCGTCGAGACCGAGCTGGCGGTCGAGGTCGAGGAGGGCGCGCCCGGCGACCTCGGCGAGGGCCCGGCCGCGCTGGCGATCGCCGGCGAGCGCTGGGCGGCCGCCCAGGGCGAGCGCACGCTCGCCGGCAGCGCCGGCCTCGACGAGCTCGCGGTCGCGCTGGCCGGCCACCCGCTGGCCGCGCACGACGCCAAGTCGCTCGGCGGCGGCCGCCACGGCCTGCTCGCCGCCGCCGCGCGCGAGGGGGTCGAGCTGGAGCTCGCGCACGACACGATGCTCGCCGCCTACCTGCTGGAGCCGCAGCGGCGCACCTACGAGCTGACCGAGCTGGCTGCCGACGCCGGCATCGGCATCGCCGCGGGCGCCGCGGCCGAGGGCGGGGAGGAGGACGGCCAGCTGGCGCTCGGCGAGGAGGCCGAGGCGGGGCTCGAGCCGTCCGAGGAAGCGCGCCTCGTCGCCGCGCTCGCCGAGGCGCAGCGCCCGCGCCTCGAGCAGTTCGAGCTGACCTCTCTCCTGCACGAGGTCGAGCTGCCGCTCGTCCACGTGCTCGCGGCGATGGAACGCGAGGGGCTGAAGCTCGACGCCGAGCGCCTCGCCGAGGTCGGCGCCGGCTTCGGCGAGCGGATCGCCACCCTGGAGCGGGAGATCCACGAGCTGGCCGAGGAGGAGTTCACGATCGGCTCGCCGCAGCAGGTCGGCCGCGTCCTCTTCGAGAAGCTCGGCCTGACGAGGAAGCGCCGCGGCAAGACCGGCTTCTCCACCGACGCCCGCGTGCTCGCCCAGATCCGCGACGAGCACCCGATCGTCGAGAAGATCGAGCACTGGCGCGAGCTGACCAAGCTGAAGAACACCTACCTCGACTCGCTGCCCGAACTGATCGACCCCGAGACCGGCCGCGTCCACACCACCTTCAACCAGGCCGCGACCACGACCGGCCGCCTCTCCAGCACCAACCCCAACCTGCAGAACATCCCGATCCGCACCGAGATCGGCCGCCCGGTGCGCGCCTGCTTCGTCGCCGAGCGCGGCGCCCGTCTGCTCTCCGCCGACTACAGCCAGGTCGAGCTGCGGGTGCTCGCCCACGTCGCCGAGGAGGAGGTGCTGAAGGAGGTCTTCCGGGCCGGCGAAGACGTCCACGCGGCGACCGCAGCCGAGGTCTTCGAGATCTCGCGCGAGGAGGTCGACGTCGGCCAGCGCTCGAAGGCGAAGATGGTCAACTTCGGCATCGTCTACGGGCTGACCGGCTTCGGCCTCGCCGACCGGCTCAACATCCCGCGCAAAGAGGGCGAGGAGTTCGTCGCTCGCTACCTGGAGCGCTTTCCGGCTGTGCGCGCATTCCGCGAGCAGATCGTCGAGCGCGCCCAGGAGGAGGGCTACGTGCGCACGCTGATGGGGCGGCGGCGGGCGATCCCCGAGCTGCGCTCGGGCAACCCCAACACGCGCCGGCTCGGCGAGCGGCTGGCGGTCAACACGGTGATCCAGGGCACCGCCGCCGACATCATCAAGGTGGCGATGGTGCGCTGCCAGAGCGCCCTCGCCGAGCGCGAGGCGAAGACCCGCCTGGTGCTCCAGATCCACGACGAGCTGCTGTTCGAGGGCCCGCCGGGGGAGATGGACGACGCGACCGAGCTGGTGCGGCGCGAGATGTGCGCCGCCTACCAGCTCGATCCGCCGTTGGAGGTGGACGTAGGCATCGGCCGCGACTGGCTGGAGGCGAAGTGAGGGTGTCCGATGGATAGGGGCGTCTACGTTCTGCTGACCGCCCTGGCGGGCGGCCTGATCGCCCTCCAAGCGCCGATCAACGCCGGCCTCGGGCGGGCAACCGGCAGCCTGCCGGCGGCGCTCGTCTCCTTCGGCATGGGGACGCTGGCGCTGGCGGCGATCGTCGTGCTCAGCGGCCAGGCGGGCGGCCTCGGCTCGATCTCGGGAGTCAGCTGGTATTACCTGCTCGGTGGCCTGCTCGGCGCCGTCTACGTCACCAACGCCCTGATCGCGGTCTCCGCGATCGGCGCCGGCGGGGTCGCCGCGGCGACGATCACCGGCCAGCTGATCGCCGCGGTCGCGATCGACCGGCTAGGCCTGTTCGGCCTGCACCAGGTCGCGATCGGCCCCGAGCGCGTCGTCGGCGTCGTTTTGCTGATCGCCGGGACGATCCTCGTCGTGCGGTAGGGGAGCCGGCGCGATCCGCAGGTAGTGCCCGAAGGACCAGTCGACGAAGCGCTGGGAGCCCATCAGGCGGATCAGCGGGCCGAGCAGGCGCGGGGGGATGCGGGGGATCAGCCGCTGCGCGCGTAGCATCCAGCGGAACTTCCACTCGTGGGAGTCGTGGAAGGAGGCGTAGCTGGCGGCGGCGCTCTCGCGGTCCTGCCGGCCCTCGTACACGCCGCGCAGCTCGCGGCCCAGCGCGGCGCCGAAGTAGAGCGCGGTCCTGATCCCCTCCGCGGTCAGCGGCAGGCAGTGGCCGGCCGAGTCGCCGGCGAAGAAGACTCCGCCCTCGGTCGCCCGGCGCAGCTTGTGCGGGATCCAGTTGCCCTGGTACTCGTTCGGCGCCTTGCCCAGGTCCTCGGTCAGCAGCACCGTCGTGTCCTTGACGTGGAAGCGCGGGTCGAAGGACCCGATCCCGATCCGCAGCTCATCGTCGGCGGGGAACGACCAGCCGTAGCCGGCGGGCACGTAGCGGCGGTCGATCCAGATCTCCAGATCCTCGCCGCGGCCGCCCGGGTGCACCTCGAGCCCGCGCGAGAGCGGCGCGTCGGGCGGCTGGTAGCCGTCGCCGGAGGCGAGCACGCGGCGCCAGCCCAGGGCGTCGACGACCAGCGGCGCGCGGACCGTCCCGCGGTCGGTCTCGACCGCGATCGCCCCATCGCCGTTCGCCGGCGCCGCGCGGCCGTTCACCTTCGCTGTCTCGAAGCGGGCGTCGCAGCCCTCCCACAGCAGCTCGCAGAGCTCGCGGTAGTCGAAGGTCGAGAAGGTCCAGGGAAGCCGGAAGCGCCGGTCGCCGTGCGGAGTGTGGAAGAGCAGCGAGTCGAAGCGCTGGCGCTCGGACGCCAGCAGGCCGGTGGCGCGCAGCCACTCGGTCGGGACGCCGCAGGCGGAGGTCTGCCGCTCGCCGATCTCGTAGCGGTCGACGACGAGCACGTCGGCGCCCGAGCCGGCCAGCTCGCGCGCCACCGCCAGCCCGGCGAAGCTCGCTCCGCAGATCAGCACGTCGCACGACCCTTCGAGAGGAGTGCGCTCCTCACCGCGTTTCGTCGCTCTCACCGGCACGACGCCAAGCGTATCCCCTCTGCAATGATTCGCCGCTGTGTCCGTGACCGATACGACCTTGACCGATACGCCCGACGCCCCTGCCGCCAACGGCTCTCCCGTGGAGAACGGCTCCCCCGTCGAGGGCTCCGGCGGCCTGCTCATCGAGGTCGACGGCAAGATCGTCCCCAACTACGCGGCGACGATGGTCTCCTTCGACGAGGGCGACGTCGTCAAGGGCAAGGTCGTGCGGATCGACAAGGACGAGGTCCTGGTCGACATCGGCTACAAGTCGGAGGGGGTCATCCCCTCGACCGAGCTCTCGATCCGCAAGTCGGTCGACCCCCACGACGAGGTCGAGCTGGGCGAGGAGATCGACGCGCTCGTGCTCACCAAAGAGGACGCCGAGGGGCGCCTCGTCCTCTCCAAGAAGCGCGCCCGCTTCGAGAAGGCCTGGCGCAGGATCGAGGCCGCCGCCGAGTCGGGCGAACCGGTCGAAGGCAACGTGATCGAGGTCGTCAAGGGCGGCCTGATCCTCGACCTCGGGGTGCGCGGCTTCCTGCCCGCCTCGCTGGTCGACATCCGCCGCGTCCACAACCTCGACGAGTTCCTCGGCCAGGCGCTCGAGTGCAAAGTGATCGAGCTCAACCGCAGCCGCAACAACGTCGTGCTCTCGCGCCGCGCCGTGCTCGAGGAAGAGCGCAAGGAGGTGCGCGAGCAGATCCTCGGCCGGCTCGAGCCGGGCCAGGTGGTCGAGGGCAAGATCTCCAACATCGTCGACTTCGGCGCCTTCGTCGACCTCGACGGGATCGACGGCCTGATCCACATCTCCGAGCTCTCCTGGAGCCACGTCAACCACCCCTCCGAGGTCGTCTCGATCGGCGACACCGTGCGGATCAAGGTGCTCGACATCGACCGCGACCGCCAGCGCATCTCGCTCGGCCTCAAGCAGACGCAGGAGGATCCGTGGCAGCGGGTGATCAGCACCCATCGCCCCGGCGACGTGCTCGAGGGGACGGTGACCAAGGTCGTCGCCTTCGGCGCCTTCGTCGAGATCCTGCCCGGCGTCGAGGGCCTGGTCCACATCTCCGAGCTCGCCGACCACCACGTCGAGAGCCCGAGCGAGGTGGTCGAGCCGAACTCGACCCTCAACGTGAAGATCCTCGAGATCGACGAAGAGCGGCGGCGGCTCTCGCTCAGCATCAAGCGGGTCGAGGGGCAGAACATGCCGATGGGCGACCTGGGCGAACAGATCGAAGCGGCAGGGGAGGCGGAGGACGCCTCTGACGAGGACTCGCAGGCCGCGGGGCCCGACGCGACCGCGGAAGATGAGGCTGAGGCGGACGTTCCTGAGCCTGAGGCCGTAGCTGAGGAGCCCCTTGCCGAGGCGCCGGAGGCAGAGGCCGAGGAGTCCGAGGACTCGTCTGAGTCCTGAGCGGCGCTCGTGGGGCGGCCGCTGACCATCGGGCTGACCGGGGGTATAGCCGCCGGCAAGTCGGAGGCTCTCGCTGCGTTCGAGCGGCTTGGGGCGGCGACTGTCTCCAGCGACGCGGTGGTGCACGAGCTGCTCGATTCCGAGCCGCTGCTCTCGCGGCTGGTCGAGCGCTGGGGGGAGGAGGTGGCGCCGGGCGGCGCGATCGACCGGACCCGGGTCGGCTCGATCGTCTTCGCCGACGCCGGCGAGCTGGAGTGGCTGGAGGCGCAGATCCACCCGCTGGTCGGCGAGCGGATCGGCGGCTGGCTCGGCTCGCTGTCCGAGGGGACCGAGGTCGCCGTGGTCGAGGTGCCGCTGCTGTTCGAGTCCGGCATGGAGGGGGTCTTCGACACGACCGTCGCCGTCGTCGCCTCCGAGGGGGTGCGCCGCGAGCGCGCCGCCGGGCGCGGCCACGCGCTGGTCGACGAGCGCGAGGCGCGCCAGCTCGCCCAGGCCGAGAAGGCCGCCCGCGCCGCCCACGTGGTCGAGAACGAGGGCAGCGTCGAGGAGCTCGAGCGCCAGCTGTCCGCCCTCGTCGCGAAGCTGCTATGAGCGCGGAGCGACCAAGCGTCCATCTCTGTTTCTTCGCGCCGGGAGCGAAGCGCGAAAATTGGTGTCTATGACGAAGAGGGCGAGGCGGCGTCGCCGGCGCCTGCTCGTCGCCGGCGTCGCCGTCGCGGCGGGGATTGCGGCGGGCCTGGCGCTCGGTCTGGTGGGCAAGTTCGACGACGTGATCCAGGAGCTGACCCTGCCCCTGCGCCACGAGGACATCATCCGTCAGCAGGCCGCCGACAAGCACGTCGACGCCTCGCTGATCGCCGCGGTGATCTACGCCGAGTCGCGCTTCGAAGACCAGACCTCGAAGGCCGGCGCGCGCGGGCTGATGCAGATCACGCCGGCGACCGCGAACGAGATCGAGCGGCTCAGCGGCGGCACGACCTTCAAACTGACGGATCTGAGCGACCCCGAAGTCAACATCCGCTACGGCACCTTCTACCTGCACGAAATGCTCGTCCGCTACGACGGCAACGAGGTCGCCGCGGTCGCCGCCTACAACGCCGGCCCGACCAAGGTCGACGAATGGGGCGGCAGCGACCTGACGGTCGGCGAGATCCCGCTGGACGAAACGCGCGGCTACGTCGCCGACGTGCTCGACAAGCAGCGCGCCTACCGCGAAAAGTACGCCAGGGAGCTGGGATATTGAGCGCGCCGCCGCGCCCCCGCCTCGCCGCGCTGGCGATCGCCGTCGGCCTCGTCCTCGCCGACTCCTCGATCGTCGTCCTGGCGCTGCCGCAGATCTACCGCGACCTCGGCACGAGCGTCGCCGGCGTCACCTGGGTGCTCGTCTCATTCAACCTGACGATGGCGCTGGCGGCGGTCCCGGCGGCGCACCTGGCGCGCCGCATCGGCCCCGGCCGCGCCGCCGCGATCGGGCTCGCCGTCTTCGCCGGCGCCGGCGTCGCCTGCGGGCTCTCCGAGCAGCTCAGCACGCTGATCGCCGCCCGCTGCGTGCAGGCGCTGGGCGGCGCGATGGCGGTGACCGCGGTGCTGGAGCTGCTACCCGCCACGGTGGGCTCGGAGCGGCGCGCCGTCGCGATCTGGGCGACGGCGGGGGCGACCGGGGCGGCGCTCGGGCCGGCGCTCGGCGGCCTGCTGACCCAGCTCGTCTCCTGGCAGTCGATCTTCCTCGTCCAGGCGCCGCTCGCGATCGCCGCCGCGATCCCGGTGCTCGCCGTCGCCCGCCACGAGGCCTCGACCGCGATCGTCTCGGCCGAGCTGCGCCACACCGGCCGGCCGCACCTGCTCGCCAACGCGGCGCTGGCGCTGGTCTCCTCGGCGATCGCCGCCGCCCTCTTCCTGCTCGTGCTGCTGCTGATCGAAGGCTGGCGCCTCAGCCCGATCGGCGCCGCGGTCGTCGTCTCGGCGATGCCGCTGGCGGCGCTGCTCGGCGCCCGCATCGGGCCGCGCGCGGGAAGCGAGCGGGCGCGCGCCGCCGCCGGGGCGATCCTCGTCGCCGGCGGCCTCGGCGGGCTGGCGCTGCTGCCGAAGGCGAACGTCGCCCTGACCCTGCCGCCGCAGGTCCTGGTCGGTGTCGGCCTCGCCCTGGTGCTCTCGGCGCTGACCGAGACGGCGCTGCTGGGACGGGCGCCGCAGGCGATCCACGGCGGCTGGACGATCTCGGCCCGCCACGCCGGCGTCGCGATCGGCCTGATCGTGCTGACGCCCGTCTTCACCGCCGACATCGCCCAGCAGCGCCGCGACGCGATAAACGCCGGCACCGCGGTCGTCCTCGACGCGCGGGTCAACCCGCTGCTCAAGCTCGAGCTGGCGCAGCGGATCGAGGACCGGCTGGAAGGCGAGCGGGGCAAGGTGCCGACGATCGGGCCGGCCTTCGAACCGCTGCCGAGCGATCCCGAAGAGCGCGCCGACGTGGTCGGCCTGCGCGAAGAGCTACAGGACCAGCTCGACCGCGCCGCCACCCACGCCTTCAGCCCCTCGTTCGGCCTCGGCGCCCTGCTCGGCCTGCTCGCCCTGATCCCGATCGGCCTCGCCCGGAGGGTCGACCTGTGAACGCCCCGAACAGGGGGGCGATGTTGGTGGGGGTCGCGGTCGTGGCCTCGCTGGCGCTCGTCTTCGCCTACCTGGCGGCGGGCGGGGCGTCGTATGAGCCGGCGAAGGTGCAGGACCCCTGCAAGCCGCGCCCCTGGCGCGGAACGGAAGGGCTCGAGCAGCTCGCCGAACAGTTCTCGCTCTCCGCCCTCGACGGCGCCGCCTGCAAGCTCGGCGTCAGCCGCGAGACGCTGGCGCGGGCGCTGGCGACGCCGGCCTCGCGCGAACGCTTCGCCAGGCGCTACGGGCTCAGCGACGCCGAAATCGCCCGCGCGGTTCGCGCCGGCCTGCTGCGCGCGGTCGACGACGCCGAACGCGCCGGCGCGCTCAGCCCGCTGCTCGCCGCGCCGCTGCGGGCCACCCTGCGCCGCATCCCGATCGACCAGGCGATCGAACTGATCCAGAACGCCGAATCGCTGCTGAACAACTTACAAAGCTTCCTCGGCCCGGCCGGCGGCCTCATAGAACAGTTCTTGCCCTGAATAAAACGCCGCCTCCTCTGCTCCCGCGAGACCCTGAAGAATCAGATATGGACAGGGTCTCGCTCCCGCGTCCGGGGGCGGCTACTTCTTGAATTGGAACGTCTGCTTCTTGACGCTCCAGGAGATCCCGGTGCAGAGCTCTTCCGGCGTCACGCCGAGCGCGCTGGACAGCTTGATGATCGTGCCCAGCCGCGGCTCGCGTCCGCCGCGCTCCAGCAGCGAGATCTCCGTGCGGTGCAGGTCGCAGCGAAACCCCAGCTCCTCCTGGGAGATCTCGGCCTTCTGCCTCGCCTTGCGCAAGCTGACGGCGAATCGGTCGCGTGGCTTCATTAGGCGGGATTCTCTGGGTTTGACGACAGGAGGACTACAGACAGCGAGCTACGAGCCGGATTTCGCACCGGACCTCCCGCTTCCATCCTAGTCGCTGGGCGGCGAGCGCCGCGCCAGACCCTCAAGAAACCGCGCGAGGCTCCGATAGGTGTAGTGAGATGTTCGAGCCGACGACACATATCGAGTCCAAGCTGGTCGTGCCGATCGTCGTCGGGACCCGGCCCGAGGCGATCAAGCTGGTGCCGATCATCCTCGCCCTGCGCGAGAGCGAGCACTACGAGCCGGTCGTCATCTCCACCGGTCAGCACAACCGGATGGTCGACTACATCTTCGAGCTCGCCGGGATCAAGCCCGACGTCGTGCTCTGGGCGGGGGCGCGCCGCGCCGGGCTGAACGAAAGGGTCGCCTCGGTGATGCGCCGCTTCGAAGACTTCTGCGTCGACCGCTTCGAAATGGACCCCGACGACGTGCCGACCGCCGAGGACTCGCTCAGCGGCCGCCGTCCCGCCACCGTGCTGGTCCACGGCGACACCAGCTCGGCGATGGCGGCGGCGCTTGCCTCCTTCCACATGCGCATCCCGGTGATGCACGTCGAGGCCGGCCTGCGCACGGGCGGGCTCAACCTGACCCCGTTCCCGGAGGAGCTCAACCGCCGCGTCATCTCGACCATCGCCGGCCTGCACTTCGCTCCGACCTTCACCAACCTGCAGAACCTGGTGCGCGAGAACGTGCCGGTGTCGCAGATCTTCGTCACCGGCAACACCGGGATCGACGCGCTCGAGTGGGCCAGCGGCATGGACGTCGAGTTCGCCAACCGCGAGCTCAGCGAGCTGGTCGCGAGCGACGCGCGGCTGGTCGTCGTCACCGCCCACCGGCGCGAGAACTGGGGCGACGGGCTGCGCGGCATCGCCGCCGGCGTCAGGCGGCTCGCCGAGTTCGCCCCCGACGTCCACTTCGTGCTCCCGGTGCACCCGAACGAGCGCGTGCGCGAGACGCTCACCGAGAGCCTCGAGGGGATCGACAACGTGCTGCTGACCGAGCCGCTCGGCTTCGCCACGTTCGCCCGCCTGCTGGGGCGCTCCCACTTCGTGATCACCGACTCCGGCGGGGTCCAGGAAGAGGCGCCGTCGCTGGGCAAGCCGGTGCTCGTCACCCGCGAGACGACCGAGCGCACCGAGGGCGTCGAAGAGGGGACGCTGCGCCTGGTCGGCCCCGACCCCGAGCGGATCTTCAGCGAGGGCGTGCGCCTGCTCGAGGACCCCCTCGCCTACAGCGAGATGGCGGATGCGCGCAACCCCTACGGCGACGGGCAGGCCGCGCGCCGCATCGTCGCCGCGCTCGAACACCTGTTGCTGGGCGGCGACCCGCCGGTCCCCTTCGGCGCCGGCTACCGCCGCTCCTCGGTGGCGCAGGCGGCGGGCTTCGAGCTGGCGGCGGCGCCGCTGGAGGTGGGGATGCCCGCCGAGCCCGAGCCGCTCCCGGTGCAGCCGGGCGAGTTCGAGGACGGTTAGCCGTGCTGGCCCTGGCGCTTCCGTTCCAGGGACTGGCGCTGGCCTGGCAGGCCCTCTTCCTCGTCTGCCTCGTGGTGATCCTGGCGATGCTCGCCTGGAGCGTCCTGCTCTTCTTCCGCGCGCGCCGCGCCGCCCTCGCGCCGCCGCCGGTCCCGCCGCGGGGAGCCGACGAGTTCACCTGGGTCTTCCTGGTGCCGGCGCTGAACGAGGAGGTGACGATCCACGACAGCGTCCAGCGCCTGCTCTCGCTCGGCCTGCGCCGCATGCGGGTGATCGCGATCGACGACGCTTCCGACGACCGCACCCCGGAGATCCTCGCCGCGATCGACCATCCCAACCTGACCGTCCTGCGCCGCGACCCGCCCGACGCCCAGCGGGGCAAGGCGGCGGCGCTCAACGACGCCTACAGGATGCTGCACGACCTGTACGACCGCGAGCGGACGATCGTCGCGATCGTCGACGCCGACGGCAGGCTCCACCCGGAGGCGCCCGCCTACGCCGCCGCGCACTTCGCCGACCCCGCGGTGGGCGGCGTGCAGTCGCTCGTCTGCATCTACAACCGCCAGCACCTGCTCACCTGGCTTCAGGACGTCGAGTTCTCCGTCTACGGCTACCTCTTCCAGGCCGGGCGCGACGACTGGGGCACGGCCGGCATGGGCGGCAACGGCCAGTTCAACCGGCTGGCGGCGCTCGACGAGATCGCCGACGCCGAGGGGCCGTGGCGCGACCGCCTGACCGAGGACCAGGACCTCGGCCTGCGGCTGATCGGGGCCGGCTGGGAGAGCCGCCAGGAGCTGCGCGCCACGGTCGACCAGCAGGGGGTGGCGAGCCTGCGCCGGCTGCTCAACCAGCGCACCCGCTGGTCGCAGGGCAACCTCCAGGCGATGGACCTGACCGGCCAGGTCCGGCGGGCGCCGTTCGGCCTCGGGGCGCGGCTGGAGACGCTGCTCTACCTGCTGATGCCGGTCTGGCAGGGGATCGTCGGCGTCGGCCTGGTCGCGGCGCTGGGCCTCATGGTGGCCGGCGTAGCGCCGTTGTGGGGCGGCGGCCCGACGTGGCAGCTCGGCTTCTTCTACCTGCTCGCCTACGGCGGCACGATCCTCGGCTGCGTCGCGGCGCGCGCCTCACGCGGGCCGCTCGGCTGGCTCCAGGGGCTGCTGATCGCCCAGGTCTACGCCCCCTACACGTGGTTCCTCTGGACCGTGCTGCTGCGCTCCGCCGTGCGCCAGATCACCGAGCGCGACGACTGGGCGAAGACCGAGCGCGAACCGCTCGACCGCGCCCAGGGCGCGCGGGCGGGTGACGCTATCGTCACCTGAGTGGACTCCAGGTTCGAGCTGAACCCCGCCTACACGCCGGCGGCCGACCAGCCGCAGGCGATCGCCGGGCTGGCCGAGGGGCTGGAGGCGGGGGAGAGCTTCCAGACGCTGCTCGGCGCGACCGGCACCGGCAAGACCTTCACGATGGCGGGGACGATCGCCGCGGCGCAGCGGCCGGCGCTGGTGATCGCCCACAACAAGACGCTGGCGGCGCAGCTGTGCAACGAGTTCCGCGAGTTCTTCCCGAACAACTCGGTCGAGTACTTCGTCTCCTACTACGACTACTACCAGCCCGAGGCCTACGTCCCCGCGCAGGACCTCTACATCGAGAAGGACTCCTCGATCAACGACGAGATCGACCGCCTGCGCCACGCCGCGACGGCGGCGCTGTTCGCCCGCCGCGACACGATCATCGTCGCCTCGGTCTCCTGCATCTACGGGATCGGCTCGCCCCAGGTCTACAACGAAAAAATGCAGCTGTTCAAGGTGGGGGAGTCGATCGACCGCGACGAGGTGCTGCGCAAGCTGGTCAAGATGCAGTACCAGCGCAACGACTCGGTGCTCGGCCGCGGCGCCTTCCGGGTGCGCGGCGAGGTGCTGGAGATCATGCCCTCCTACGCCGAGTCGGCCTACCGGATCGCGCTTTTCGGCGAGGAGATCGAGGGCGTCCAGCACTTCGACCCGCTGACCGGCGAGGTGCTCGACGAGATCGACCACGTCTCGGTCTGGCCCGCGTCGCATTACGTGACCAGGGACGAGACGCTGGAGCGCGCGGTGGAGGAGATCCGCCGCGAACTGAACGCGCGCACCGCCGAGCTGGAGTCCGAAGGCAAGCAGCTGGAGGCGCACCGGCTGCGCCAGCGCACCGCCTATGACATCGAGATGCTCAAGGAGCTCGGCTTCACCTCGGGGATCGAGAACTACTCGCGCATCCTCGACGGCCGGCCCGAGGGCAGCCCGCCGCACACGCTGATCGACTACTTCCCCGACGACTTCGTCGTCTTCGTCGACGAGTCCCACCAGACGATCCCGCAGATCGGCGGGATGTACGAGGGGGACCGCTCGCGCAAGCAGACGCTGATCGACTACGGCTTCCGCCTGCCCTCGGCGATCGACAACCGGCCGCTGAAGTTCGACGAGTTCCTCGAGCGGGTGCCGCGGCTGGTGATGGTCTCGGCGACGCCGGGGCCGTTCGAGCGCGCCGAATCGACCCGGATCGTCGAGCAGATCGTCCGCCCGACCGGGATCGTCGACCCCGAGATCGAGCTGCGGGCGACGAAGAACCAGATCGACGACCTGATGAACGAGATCAAGCTGCGCGCCGACGCCGGCGACCGCACCCTGGTCACCACGCTGACCAAGAAGATGGCCGAGGATCTGACCGAGTACCTGCTCGAGTACGGGATCAAGGTCCGCTACCTGCACTCGGAGATCGACACCCTGGAACGGATCCAGATCGTGCGCGAGCTGCGGCTCGGCGAGTACGACGTGCTGGTCGGCGTCAACCTGCTGCGCGAGGGGCTCGACCTGCCCGAGGTCTCGCTGGTCGCGATCCTCGACGCCGACAAGGAGGGCTTCCTGCGCGGCGAGACCAGCCTCGTGCAGACGATCGGCCGCGCGGCGCGCAACGTCAACGGGCGGGTGCTGATGTACGCGGACCGGGAGACCGACGCGATGCGGGCGGCGATGCGCGAGACCGACCGCCGCCGGGCGATCCAGCTCGCCTACAACGCCGAGCACGGGATCACCCCGGCGACGGTGCGCAAGGGGATCTCCGAGATGGCCGAGTTCCTGGCGATGGAGGACCGGGCGCCGAAGAAACGCCGCCGCAAGGCGGGCGGCGAGTTCGCCGACCCGGCCGAGCTGGAGAAGACGATCGTCTCGCTGGAGGAGGAGATGCTCGCCGCCGCCGACGACCTGCGCTTCGAGGAGGCCGGCCGCCTGCGCGACGAGCTCAAGGAGCTGCGCCGCGACCTGGACGGCATGACTGCGGGCGCCTGACCGGCGCATCTCGGCGTCCTCCCTCGGTCATGTGCAGCGCACACTCCCTCACTCGTCCTTGACCTGCTTGGTCAGGACACCCGCAGTCACGCCGTCCTTTGCCGACAGGAGGTGGCCGAGGCGGCGGCGAAGATAGGTCGGAA
>CAWDUO010000009.1:0-99313 GCA_963805475.1 uncultured Solirubrobacterales bacterium
GTATTCGGTCGAACACGATGATCGTGTCGTAGAGCGAGTAGCCCAAGATCGTCAGGAAGGCGGCGACCGTACCGCTCGTCACCTCTTTTCCGGTCAACGCGTAGACGCCCGCCGTGATCAGGATGTCGTGGAACAGCGCGATCAGCACCGGCACGGCGAATTTCGGGATCGAAGCGGAAGGCGATGTAGGCGCAGATCACCAGCAGCGAGAAGATCAGCGCGTTGCGGGCGCTGTTGGCGACGGTGGCGCCGAAGGTCGGCCCGACGCTGGTGCTGTCAAAGCCGTCTTCGACGATGCCGAATTCCCTTTCGAGCCGCTTCTGCATCGCGTTGATCTGGCTCGGCTTCAGCGTGCTCGACTGGATCAGGAAGACGTTGTCGCCGAGGCCCGGGTTGCTCTCGCGCTGCACCTCGGCCCCCGAGATCCCCGCGGAGCCGAGCGTTTCGCGCACGCCTTCCTCGTCGGTCGGCTGGCTCAGCGCCACCTCGATCCGGGTGCCGGACTCGAAGTCGATGCCGAGGTTGAGCTGCTTGGTCGCCAGCGCCAGCGCGCCGACGATCAGGATGCAGCCAGAGAGGGTGAAGAACCAGCGACTCGCGCCCATGAAGTCGAAGTGCCAGCGCACCCGCTGCCCGCCGCCGGCGCCGAGCACGCCGGGCGAGCGCAGCAGGCGCGAGCGGCTCATGCTGAGCAGCAGCGCCTGGGTGAAGACGACCGCGGTCAGCAGCGAGACGATCGTGCCGACGCCGAGCGTGAAGGCGAAGCCCTTGACGCCGGCGGTCGCGAGGACGAAGAGGATGAAGGCCGTCAGCAGCGTGACCACGTTGGCGTCGACGATCGTCGCGATCCCGCGCCGGTAGCCGGCGGCGATCGCGCTCGCCATCGGCCGCCCGGCGCGCACCTCCTCCTTGATCCGCTCGAAGATGACGATGTTCGAGTCGGCGGCGACGCCGATCGTCAGGATCAGGCCGGCGATCCCCGGCAACGTCAGCGTGATCGGGATCAGTTTGATCAGGGCGAAGAAGATCACCCCGTAGGCGCCCAGCGCCAGCGCCGCGACCAGGCCGAGGAAGCGGTAGAAGAAGAGCAGGAAGATGACGACCAGGGCGAGGCCGATGATCCCGGCCTTGATCCCCTGGTGCAGCGCTTCGCTGCCCAGCGTGGCCGAGACCTGCGTCTGGCTGATCAGGTTGAGGTTGATCGGCAAGGCGCCGCGCTGCAGGTAGCTGGCCAGGCTCTGGGCGTCGCCGATCCCGTGGAAGCCGCCGGAGATCTGCGCCCCGGTGCGGCCGTCGATCCCGTCGGGGTTTTCGGCGAAGTTGATGATCGGCCGGGTGACGACTTCGTTGTCGAGCACGGCGGCGAAGTGGCCCGAGAGCGCCGCCGCCTGTTCCCCCGCCGGCCCGATCGCCCGTGCCTGGCCCCGCTGGGCGATCTGCCGGGTGACTTCCTGAAAGGCCTGACGGCCGTTACCGGAGAACTGAAAGGTGACCGCCGGACCGCTTTCCTGGTTTTCGGCCTTCGGGTTGGTGATTTCGGTGCCGGAGAGCGCCGGGTCGTCCTTGAACGCGTACCAGCCCGGCTGCGCGTCTTCGATCGTCTGGCCGTTGCTGTCGCTCGGCTTTTCGGAGATCAGGATCGTCCCCTGCGGCACCTTCACGACCGTCCCCGCGTCGTGCGGGCGTTTCTTGCCGTTGGGGTCGATGTAGAGGTCTTCCCTGCTGTACTCGGGCCCGTCGATCAGCCTGTGCGGCGCCTGCTTCGAGAACAGGTAGTAGGTCGCGGGCTGGCTGCACTGCGGGCAGGGCGCGACCGGCTTCTGTTCGGCGGCGAGCTTCGCCGCGTTGTACTCGCTGGCGTAGGCGCCGGCGTAGATCAGCTGCTGGTTTTCGCTCTTGGTCGGCTTGCGGCCTTCGGCCTTCCATTCCTTTTCGGCTTCTTTCAGGGCGCCCTGCGGGGGCTGGCGCCCGGGTACGCCGCCGATCGCCTTCTCGCGGCCGATCAGGTTTGGTTCCCAGTCGAAGAAATACAGGCGCGCCGGCTTGGTCGCGCATTCGGTCGCCTTGCCGACGCTGGTCGCGCCCGGGATGCCGACCTGGATCTCGTCGCTGCCGACACGGGCGACTTCGATCTCCGAGACGCCGAGCTGGTCGCAGCCGGAGCGGATGATGTCGACCGCCCTTTCCATCGAGGCGCTGTCGATCGTCGGCTGCTGCGGGGTGGGCCGGCCCTGGAGGACGAGCTGGACGCCGCCCTTGAGGTCGAGCCCGAGCTGCGTCTGCTTGGTCGCGATGACGATCCCCGAGACCGCGATCAGCGCCAGGACGAAGAGCAGGACGAAGACGTTGCGGCGCCGTTTCACCCGCTCAAGCCTCCGGGGTCAGCACGATCAGGAGGCCGCCGTCGTCGTCGTAGGCGGGAAACACGTCGGCGACCGCTTCGGCCGGCAGGTCGCCCTCGGCGTGGACGGAGACCTTCTTGCCGAGCGAGCGCACCCCCCACTCGAGCGAGGTCTCGATCGGGTCGGTGACGCCGTCGCTGTCGAGGTCGGCCTGCTCGCCGCCGTCGCCCTTGTCGATCCAGCGCAGCCCGAGCACTTCTTTGACCGGGCGGCCGATCACGTCCTCGTCGGTGAGCCCGGTCAGCTCGAAGCTGCCGCGGCCGGCGTCGATCACCCGCGCCTCCTGGTCGCAGACGAAGAAGGCCGCGTTGGGCGCCGGGTAGTAGTCGTCGAGCAGCTCGAAGACGAAGCCGAAGCCGCATTTCGAGCAGCCCTTCGGGCGGCTGCTGAAGCCCGCCGTCCTGTCGCTGCTCAGCTCCCGGTTCCCGCAGTTGGGGCAGATGAAAAATGGCATCCCAGGCGCAGGTTACTGAGCGCGGACTCAGAACAGGCTGTGCGCCCGTTCGGGCACCGGCAGGCCGAGGTGGTCGTACGCCCGCTCGGTCAAAACGCGGCCCCGCGGGGTGCGCTTCAGCAGGCCCTGCTGGAGCAGGTAGGGCTCGAGCACGTCCTCGATCGTGTCCTGCTCCTCGCCGACCGCCACGGCCAGGGTCGAGAGCCCGACGGGCCCGCCGGAGAACTTGGCGGCGATCGTCTCGAGCAGCCCGCGGTCGCTGCGGTCGAGCCCGCCGGAGTCGACCTCGAGCATCTCCAGGCCGGCGGCGGCGACCTCCGCGTCGACGCGGCCCTCGCCCCTGACCTGGGCGAAGTCGCGCACCCGCTTGAGCAGCCGGTTGGCCACCCGTGGCGTGCCGCGCGAGCGGCCGGCGATCGCCTCGGCCCCCGCGGCGTCGATCTCGACCTCGAGGATGCCGGCCGAGCGCTCGACGATCAGCGCCAGGTGCTCGGGGCTGTAGTGCTCGAGCCGGTGACAGACGCCGAAGCGGTCGCGCAGCGGCGTCGTCAGCAGCCCGGCGCGCGTCGTCGCCCCGACCAGGGTGAAGGGCGGCAGCGGCAGGGTGACGGTGCGGGCGCCGGCCCCCTGGCCGAGGACGACCGGCAACTCGCCGTCCTCCATCGCCGGGTAGAGGGTCTCCTCGACCGCCCGCCCGAGCCGGTGGATCTCGTCGACGAAGAAGACGCTGCCGGGCTCCAGCGCGGTGAGGAAGGAGGCGACGTCGGCCTTGCGCTCCAGCGCCGGGCCGGCGGTCTGCACGAGCGGCACCTCCATCTCGGCGGCGACGATGTGCGCGAGCGAGGTCTTGCCCAGACCCGGCGGGCCGGCGAGCAGGACGTGGTCGAGCGGCTCGCCGCGCCGGCGCGCCGCCTCGATGAAGATCGAGAGCTGCTCGGTGACCTGCTCCTGGTTGACGAAGTCGCCCAGGGTCGGCGGCCGCAGCGAGCGGTCGAGATCCTCGTCAGGGACATCGGCCCGAGCGTCGTGCACCCGCACCTCATCACCGCCGCCTCCTCTGCTCCCGCGAGGGGCCAAAGAATCAGATATGGATGGCCCCTCGCTCCCGCGTCCGGGGGCGGCGGGTGAACCTTGGATGCCTGGGGTTCTGATCGGATCGTCGCTCACGCCTTGCTCCTCCCGCCGGCCTTGCGCAGGGCGAGCGCCAGCAGCTCCTCGGGATCGCCGCCGTCGACCCCGTCGAGCAGCCGCTCGGCCTCCAGCGGCGCGTAGCCGAGGTTGACCAGGCCGTCGCGGGCGAGCGCCCGCGGGTCCGCGCCGTCGCCCTCGCCGGCCGCGATCTCCTCCTCCAGCGCCCCGGCGACCTTCTCGCGCAGCTCGACGATGATCCGCTCGGACGTTCGCTTGCCGATCCCCGGCGCCGCCTGGAAGCGCTTCGCGTCGCCGGCGGCGATCGCCCGCAGCAGTTCGCGCGCCGGCCCGCCGGAGAGCACGGCGATCGCCACCTTCGGGCCGACCCCGCTGACCGAGACCAGCTGGCCGAAGAGGTCGCGCTCCTCCTCGGAGGCGAAGCCGAACAGCGCCAGCGAGTCCTCGCGCGAGACCAGCTCGGCGTGCAGGAAGGCCTCGCGGCCGGTCGCCGGCACCGCCTTCAGCGTCTCGGCGGAGACGGTCAACCGGTAGCCGACTCCGCCCGCGTCGATCACGACGTGGTCGGGGCGGCGGACCATCACCTCGCCGCGCACCGCGGCGATCATGCCGCCCCCTCGGCCAGCTCCGCCGCCTGCCGGCGCCCCGCCCCGCCGCCGTGGCAGATCGCCACCGCCAGCGCGTCGGCGGCGTGGTCGGGCGTCGGCAGCTCGGGCAGCCCGAGCAGCGTGGCGACCATCCGCTGCACCTGCCGCTTGCCGGCGGCGCCGCTGCCGCAGACGGCCATCTTGATCGCCTGCGGCGTGTAGGAGGCGCACTCGACGCCGGCCTCGGCGGCGGCCAGCATCGCCACGCCGCTGGCCCGCCCCACGGTCATCGCGGTCTGGGCGTTGCGGCCGAAGAAGACGTCCTCGAGCGCCATCGCCGCCGGCTCGTGCCAGGCGAGCAGCTCGCTCAGCTCGGCGTGGATCCGCTCCAGGCGGCGCTCGATCGGCAGCCCGGCGGCGGTCTCGACGACGCCGCCGTCGAGCGCGACCATGCGGTTGCCCTCGACCCGGACGATGCCGAAGCCGAGGTTGGCGGTGCCAGGGTCGATCCCCATCACGACTTGCATAGGGACGGATTCTGGGAGAAGGCTCGGATGCCTCTTTACATAAATACGCCGCCTGCTCCGCTTCGCGTCCGCGGGCGGCGTCTATGCGCCATATCGGCCCCGCTCGCAAGGAATCAGATCGTGATGCTCGCTGATGCGGTTGTTCAGGCGAAGTTGGCGAGGACCTCGTCGGGGATATCAAAGTTGGCGTGGACCTCGTTGACGTCGTCGTCGTCTTCGAGGTCCTCGATCAGGCCGAGCAGCGACTTGGCCTCGTTGCCCTTGACCTCGACCGTGCTTTTCGGCTCCATCGCCACCTCGGCGGACTGGACCTCGACTCCGCCGCCCTCCAGCGCCTCGCGCACGTCGCCGAGCGCGGACGGCTCGCAGAGCACGCGCAAGAGCTCGCCCTCCTCGCTGATGTCCTCGGCGCCGGCGTCGACCGCGGCGATCAGGTCGTCCTCGCCGTAGCGGGCGCCGTCGACCGCGAGCACGCCGCGTTTCTCGAAGATCCAGGCGACCGAGCCCGGCTCGCCGAGGCTGCCGCCGTGCTTGCTGAAGGCGTGGCGCACCTCGGCGCTGGTGCGGTTGCGGTTGTCGGTCAGCGCCTCGACGAGGACGGCGGCGCCGCCCGGCCCGTAGCCCTCGAAGACGACCCGCTCGATCGCCGCGGCGTCGCTGCCGACGCCCGAGCCGCGGTCGACCGCCCGCTGGATGTTGTCCTTCGGCATCGAGGCGTCGCGCGCCTTCTGGATCGCCGTCGCCAGCGCCGCGTTGCCGTCGGGGTCGGGGCCGCCGTCGCGCGCGGCGACGGTGATCGCCCGCGCCAGCTTGGTGAAGAGCTTGCCGCGTTTGGCGTCGGCGGCGCCCTTCTTGTGTTTGATCGAGGACCACTTCGAGTGACCGGACATGCGTTTGCCATTCTATGAACCAGGGAGATGAGCCCGCAGACGGCCACGCAGGAGCGCAGCATCGGCCCCCTCCGGGGGATGACCGCGAGCGCGATCTTCGTGCTGATGCTGCTCGCCGCGCTGGCGCTGTGGACGGCGATCCCGGTCGGCTGGATCTGGATCGGCTCGAAGGTCGCCAGCACCCAGTTCCCCGCCGAGGGGCCCTACGCGGTCGTCGCCGTCGGCATCGTGCTGACGATCCTCCTCGACGCCTGGCTGATCGGGCGGCTGAACGCCCTCTACGTCCACGTCACCGGCACCAACCGGCTGGCGCCGATGCGGCCGAGCTGGCTGAAGAGCGTGCGCGACAGCGGCGGCGCCCCTGGCTCGACCTCCGTGGTGGAGGCGGTGATGATGGGCTCGGTCCTGCTCGCCTGCCTCGTCTTCGTCGCCTGGTTCTTCCTCCTGGCGGGTTCCCCCATCGCCAACCACTAGTCAGAACGCCGCCTTCTCCGCTTCGCGTCCGCGGGCGGCGTCAACGCGCCATATTGGCCCCGCTCGCAGAGAATCCCCTCATAAAACGCCGCCTGCTCCGCTTCGCGTCCGCGGGCGGCGTCTAACAGCCATATCGGCCCCGCTCGCAAAGAATCAGATCGTGATGCTCGCTGATGCGGTTGATGGAGGCAGGGCTGGTCAGACCACGAACTTGCCGTCGACTTGGAAGTCTTTGCCGTCCACTTCGATCTTGCCGCCGAGGCGGAGGTCGCAGACGAGGTCGGTGTGGACGGCGGACTCGTTGACGCCGCCCGACTCGGGGTAGCTCTTGCCGACCGCCATGTGCACGGTGCCGCCGAGCTTCTCGTCGAGCAGGATCTCGCGCGTGCCGCGGTCGATCGCGTAGTTGGTGCCGATCCCGAGCTCGCCCAGCCGCCGCGCTCCCTCGTCGGTGTCGAGCAGCTGCAGGAGGAACTCCTCGCCGCGCTCGGCGCTCGCGTCGACGACCCTGCCGGCCTCGAAGCGCAGCCGCACGCCGGCCACCTCGCGCCCGCCGATCGTCGCCGGCAGGTGGAAGCTGACCTCGCCCTCGACCGAGTCCTCGACCGGGCCGGTGAAGAACTCGCCGTCGGGCATGTTGTGGCGCCCGTCGCAGGGGATGAAGGTGCGGCCCGCGACGCCGAGCCTGATGTCGGTTCCGGGCGCGGTGACGCGGACCTCCTCGTGCCCCTGAATCCACTCGGCGAGGCGCTCGGTCTCGGCCGAGGCGCGCCGCCAGGCGGTCAGCGGGTCGGGGTCGTCGGCGAGGCAGGCGCCGTAGTAGAAGTCCTCGTAGTCGGCGAGGCTCATCTCCGCCTCGGCGGCGTAGGCGTTGGTCGGGAAAAGCGTGTAGACCCAGCGGAACTCGCCCTTGGCGCTGCGCTCCATCGCCCGGCCGAGCAGCTCGCCGGTCGCCTGCTGGCGCCGCGTCTGGCGCTCCGGCGCGACGCCGGAGAGCTCGCGGGTGTTGCTCGAGGCGCCGATCGCAATTCGCACGTCGACGTTGTCCAGCAGCCATTCGGAGGTCGGCGAGACCCACTCGAGCTGGGCGTCGGAGGCGTGCTTGTAGTAGGCGGCCGCCTGGCCATCGAGCGAGACGTTCACGACCGGGTTGGCGCCGGCCTTCAGCACCTCCTCGTAGACCGCCAGCAGCAGCGGCGCCGCGGCGCTCTCGCCGTCGATCGAGACGACCTCGCCCTCCTTCACCTCGGTCGAGTAGCCGACCAGGATCCTCGCCAACCCTTCCACCCTCGGATCTCTCACGTCCCCGCCCCCTCCGGCGCACTCGCGCGCGCCCTCGTCGTCGTTGCCATGAACAGCGCGTGCAGCCGCGGGTCGTCGGTCAGCTCCGGGTGGAAGGCGCAGGCGAGGACGCCGCCCTCGCGCACCGCCACCGGGTGGCCTTCGCAGGAGGCGAGCACCTCGACGCCGGCGCCGTGGCGCTCGACCCAGGGCGCGCGGATGAACACCGCGCGCAGCGGCTCGGAGCCGATCCCCGCGACCTCGAGGTCGGCCTCGAAGCTCTGCAGCTGGCGGCCGAAGGCGTTGCGGCGCGCGGTCGCGTCGAGCAGGCCGAGGTGCTCGTCGTCGCAGACGATCATCCCGGCGCAGGTCCCGAAAACCGCCCGCCCCGCCCGATGATGCTCCCGAATCGCCTCGTCCAGCCCAACCGCCTCGATCCCCTTGACGATCGCGGTGCTCTCGCCCCCTGGGATCACCAACCCGTCCAAACTCTCCATGTCCCCAGGCGTCCGCACCTCGCGCACATCGGCTCCCAGCCCCCGGAGCATCTCCATGTGCCGTTCGAAGCCCCCTTGGATCGCGAGGACGCCGACGCGCAGAGGCCGCTCAGGCACCGCGGTCCTGCAACAGCGCGCCCGCCTCTGCCAGCGGGGCGATCTCGAGGCCAGCCATCGGCTCACCGAGGCCGACGGACGCCGCCGCCACCCGCTCGGGGTCCTCGAAGTGCGTCGTCGCCTCGACGATCGCGCGGGCGCGGCGCTCCGGGTCGGCGCTCTTGAAGATGCCCGAGCCGACGAAGTTGCCCTCGGCGCCGAGCTGCATCATCAGCGCCGCGTCGGCCGGCGTGGCGATGCCGCCGGCGCAGAAGAGCGGCACCGGCAGGCGGCCCTGGGCGGCGACCTCGTGCACGACTTCGAGCGGCGCCCGGTGCTCTTTGGCGGCCGCGGAGAGCTCCTCGGGACCGAGCTGGGCGAGCCGCTTGATCCCGCCGACGATCTCGCGCATGTGGCGCACCGCCTCGACCACGTTGCCGGTCCCGGCCTCGCCCTTGGAGCGGATCATCGCCGCCCCCTCGCCGATCCGCCGCAGCGCCTCGCCGAGGTTCGTCGCGCCGCAGACGAAGGGCACCTCGAAGGCGAGCTTGTCGATGTGGTTGACCTCGTCGGCCGGGGTCAGCACCTCGGACTCGTCGATGTAGTCGACCTCCAGCGCCTGCAGGACCTGGGCCTCGGCGAAGTGGCCGATCCGCGCCTTGGCCATCACCGGGATCGTCACCGCCTCCTGGATCCCTTCGATCATCTGCGGATCGGACATCCGCGCCACGCCGCCGTCGCGGCGGATGTCGGCCGGCACGCGCTCCAGCGCCATCACCGCGCAGGCCCCCGCCGTCTCGGCGATCCGCGCCTGCTCGGGCGTCACCACGTCCATGATCACCCCGCCCTTCAACATCTCGGCGAGGCCGGTCTTGACCCGAAAAGTTGCGCGCTCGGCCATCAAGGCATTATTACCTGACGCCTCGCACAACCAATTAGCGAGCATCACGATCTGATTCTCTGCGAGCGGCGCCGATGCGGCGCGTAGCCGCCACCCCCGGACGCGAAGCGGAGGAGGTGGCGGTCTTGCTACTTGAGCTTGTAGGCGCGAATTCGGTCTTTGTGCGCGGCTTCGTCGCGCGCGTACAGGCCGTGCGCCAGCCCCTGGACGAGCGCCATCAGCGCCGTGTTGGAGCGGGCGAAAGAGGGGCTGTTGGAGGAGAAGTAGAGGGTCTGCTCGGCGTGCTCGCCGACCTCCGACATCGAGGCGTCGGAGATCGCCAGGGTGCGCGCGCGGCGGTGCAGGGCCAGCTTCATCGCCCGCAGCAGCAGCGGGTGCGCGCGGCCGCAGGAGAGCACGATCACCAGTGTCTCCTCGTCGATCCGGCCCAGCCGCTGAAGCGACTCGCCGCCGGTGCTGACGACGATTTCGGCGCGGATGTCGAGCAGGCTGAGCATGTGGCGGAAGTAGCTGGCGAAGAAGGCCATCTGGTCGACCCCGACGATCACCACCCGCTGCGCCTCGGCCAGCGCGGCGACGGCCCCCTCGACCTGCTCGCGGGTGAGGTTGCGCGCCGTCTCCTCCAAGTTCGAGTAGTCGGCGCTGAGCGAGCCCTCCAGCTCGGAGTGGTCGAAGGCGAACAGCGCGGCGCCGCCGGCGCTCGGCCCTCCACCGCTGGAAACGGCGGCGCTGCGGTACTCCTCGATCGCCGCCTGCTGGAGCTCCGGGTAGCCCTCGAAGCCGAGGGCCTGGGAGAAGCGCACCACCGTCGATGAGGAGGTGCTCGCTCTCCTGGCCAGCTCCTCGGCGGTGAGGAAGGCTGCCTCGTCGAGATGGTCGACGATGTAGCGGGCGACGTCTTTCTGCGAGCGCGAGAACTCCTCGAAGCGCTCCTGGATGTACTCGGAAAGGCTCTTCAGCTGGGGGGATTTGGTCGCGGTCTTGCTCACGGCCGTCCATTTCGCCGGTCCCCGTGCTTTCCCTTCCGATCTGGTTGGATGACGCCGGAGATGACCTCTATGCCCAGCAAGCGCTGGAGCCTGCGCGGCTACGACGACGAAGGCAACGAGGTCTGGCTGATCCGCGGCTTCGGCCGCAAGCTCTACCGCTGCCCCGGCTGCCACGGCGACATCCCGATCGGCAGCGAGCACACGGTCGTCCAGTACGTGCTGCGGCTGGGCGGGACCGAGCACCATCACTGGCACCGCCGCTGCGCCGAAGAGCTGCTGGAGCCGGACCTGCGCGGCGTGAAGAAGGTGCCGGCCTCGCAGTCCTCGCGCTCGAAGCTGGAGGAGCGCGGACGGCGGCCGTCGGGACGGCGGCGGCGCTAGATGGACGGCCGGGCGGGGGTCCTCGCCCTCTACGCGCGCATCTGGCGCACCTACTTCGCCTGGGCGGGCTCGCTGTTGCCGCTCGCCGTCGTCGTCTTCGTGCCGGTCGGCCTGGTGCACGCGGTCCCGGTCCACTTCGACGCGACCCAGCTCGACCTCGGCCGCGGCTTCGCCCTCGCCGGCGCGCTGGTCGCGATCCTCCTGCTGACCGGCATCGGCCTGCTCGGCGAGGTCTTCTACACCGGCGCGGTGGCGATCGCCCTGACCCGCCCGCGCGGCGCCGACGGCAGGCCGCCCTCGCTGCTCGAAGTGGCGCGGATGGTCGGCTACCGGACGCTGATAATCGTCGACCTCCTCTTCGGCGCGCTCGTCGCGCTCGGCCTCGCCGCCCTGATCGTGCCGGGCGTGCTGCTCTTCGTCTACCTCGGCCTCGCCGCCCCGGCGGCGGAGATCGAGCGGCGCGGCTGGCGCGAGGCCTTCGCCCGCAGCTTCCGGCTCGTCCGCGGCAGCTTCTGGCTCGTCTTCGCCGTCCTCGTCCCGATCGAGCTCGCCAGCGACGCGCTGACCGACCTGGCGACGGCGGGCTCCCACGCGCTGCTCGGCAACTCGCTGATCGCCGAGTGGCTGACCGACAGCGCCGCGAACGTCGTGCTCACGCCCTTCTACGCGGTCGCCGCGGTGCTGTTGACGCTCGACCTGATCGCCGCCCGGGACGGCGCCGCGCCGCGACTACACTCGGCTCCGTAGCTCTAGCCGATGACCGCCGCCTCGATATTCAGCGACTTCTGGAACGACCAGATCCTCGCCAACGAAAAGCAGGGCCTCTTCCTGGTCCTCGTCGGCTTCATCCTCTCCTTCGCCTTCATCCGCATGAGCACCCGGCTGATGCGCAGCCCGAAGGTGTCCTGGTGGCCCGGCAGCGTGGTCAGCGACGGCGGCGTCCACGTCCACCACCTGGTCTTCGGAATCGTGACGATGATGATCGCCGGCGCGCTCGGCTTCATGGCGCTGGGCGAGAGCCCCTACGTGGAGCTCTGCGCCTTCGCCTTCGGCGTCGGCGCCGGCCTGACGATCGACGAGTTCGCCCTCTGGGTCTACCTCGACGACGTCTACTGGGCCGAGGAGGGGCGCGCCTCGATCGACGCGACCGTGATCGCCGCGGCGGGGATGATGCTGATCCTGCTCGGCTTCAGCCCGTTCAGCTTCGACACCAGCTCGGTCGAGCAGACGATCGCCAGCATCCTCGGCGCCGCGCTCGTCTTCGCCCTGGTCGCGATCTGCTTCCTCAAGCAGCGCGTCCTGCACGGGACGATCGGCTTCTTCGTCTTCCCGATCGCGATCTACGGCGCCGCCCGCGTCGGCAAGCCCGGCTCCCCCTGGGCGCGCCGCCGCTACGGCGAGCGCAACCCCGGCAAGCAGGCCAAGGCCGAAGAGCGCTTCCGCCCCGACCGCCACACCGAGCGCTTCAAGAACGCCTTCCGCGACATCGTCGGCGGCAAGCCCAGCGAGGGCCTCGCGGCGGCCTCCGAAGAGGCCCTAGCGACCACCCGGGAAGCGATCGAAGAAGCCCGCCACCAGGCGGAACGCGTGACCCGGCCAGGCGGCGGCGCCGGCAAGGACCACCGCAAATAGCCGCACTCTCCGCCACTTCTTGCACACGGAAGCGCTAGGGCGGCACCGGATCCTCAGAGCCCCTGCTTCTGTCTCGGGTGGGCTAGCCTGAGCTCATGTGCATGCAGTGCATGGCGAGCGCGATGGCGGCGGGGGCCGTCGGCGACCGGGATGCGCGCTTGGATCGCCACCCACTCCCCGAGTTGGATGAATCCGCGCCGCCTCAAGCTGAGCACCGCCGCAATCCTCGCCGCCGGGGTCCTCGCCTCCGGCAGCCATCTCGCGCCGAACGCATCCTCGCCTACGGCGGCGCAGGCTGCCACTCACGCAACCGCGACTCGTTAGCCGCGTCGCTCAGGCGGCGCAGCGCTCGCAGCGGCCGTGGATCGTCACCTCGTGCTCGGCGGCGTCGAAGCTCATTCGCCCGCTCACCTTGTCGATCGCCCGCTCCAGCGAGGCGTCCTCGAAGGGAATCATCCGGCCGCAGTCGCGACAGATCGCGTGGTGGTGGTGCTCGCCGTCGGGCTCGATCCGCTCATATCCCGCGACTCCCCGCGCAACCTCGATGCGGCGGAGCAGGCCGAGTTCCTTGAGCTGCTCAAGCGCGCGGTAGATGCTGGCCCGCCCCACTCCAGCCTTGCGCCGCCGCAGCTCGTCGTCGAGGTCAAGCGCGGTGACGGCGCAATCGTGGCGAGCGAGCGCCTCAACCACAACGGTGCGGGCGCCGCCGCGCCGGTAGCCGGCGGCTCGCAAGGTGGCGAGAGCATGGTCGGCCCAGCTCGTCTGAGTGGCGGCGCTCATGCTCTCGATCCTAGAGATGCCCCACCCCGTACCCCGTCGATTCCCTGGGACTCGGGCGTCCGAGAGCGACTGCGCAACCAAGAGACGGCGGCGGCGAGGAGGAAGGTCGCGGTCGCGGCGCCGATCACCGCCGTGCTCGCCGGCAGCGCGGGGACCTGATAGCTGAGCGCGAGCCCGGCCCACATCGAGCCGACGGCAATCGCCGCCGACAGCCCGAGGCCGCACCAGGGATTGTCGGACAGCAGCCGCGCCGCGCCGCCCGGCGCCGCGAGGAGGCCGAGCAGCAAAAGCGCGCCGACCGCCTGCGTCGCCTCCGCCGCGACCACCGCCAAGACGATGAAGAAGCCGAGGCCGAGCGCCCGCACCGGCACCCCGAGACCGCGCGCCACCTCGGGGTCGACCGAGGCAAACAACAGCGGCCGGGCGATCGCCGCCTGCGCCAGGCAGGCGAGAATCGCGATCGCCGCGGCGAGGCGGGCGTCGGCGAGCGAGAGGCCGAGGATCGAGCCGAAGAGGACGCGGACCGCAGCGGTGCCGTTGGAGCCGCTCGAGCCACTGATGAAAACCGAGAGGAAGAGCGCGCCAAGGCCGAGAATCCAGGCGAAGACCGAGCCGATCACGACGTCGTCGGGGCGGGCGCGCTCGCCAAGTAGCCCCATCCCGCTCGCCACCGCGATCGTCGCCACGAAAAGGCCGAGTCGAACGTCAACTCCTGCCGCCGCGGCCGCCAGGGCGCCGGTGAAGGCGACATGGCTGAGCGCGTCGCCGGCGAAGACCTGGCTGCGCAGGACGACGAAGTAGCCAACGAGACCACAGGCAAGCGCGACGGGGGTGCCGGCGAGGAAGGCGTTGCGCATGAACTCGTGGGCGAACATCAGACCGGCTCTCCCACCGGCACCGCGAGCGAGCGGCGACCGACGGCGGCCCTGCACAGCCGCACCACCACGAAGAGGCCGAAGGAGAGGCTCGTGACCCAGAAGCCGATGGGGTAGGGCGAGAAATAGGCGATCGTCAGCCCGACCCAGGTGACCGCCAGCGCCAAGGCGACCGAGAGCGCCAGCCCGGGTCCGGGCCGCGCCGTGATCTGCTGCGCCGTCGCCGCCGGCATCACCAGCAGGGCGAAGACCAGCAGAGCGCCGGTGATCTCGGCGGTGGCGGCGACCGCCAGGCCGAGCAGCAGCAGGAAGATGACCCCCAACGCCCGCGTCGGCACCCCGGCGGCGCGGGCGACCTCGGCGTCTACGGAGGCGAAGAGCAGCGGCCGCCCGATCGCCGCGAGCACGAGGAGGGCGGCGAGCGCGATCCAAAGCAGCGTGGTCACCTGCCCGGTGGTGATGCCGAGGAAGGTGCCGAAGAGCAGCGACTCCAGGCTGGCGAGCTGGCCGCTGTAGAGGTTGACGAAGAGGAAGCCGAGGCCGAGGCCGAAGGCCTGGACCGTGCCGATCGCCGCCGACTCGCCGCTGCGCGCCGCCCGGCCGGGGCCGCTGACCGCGGCGAGTACGAGCGCCCCGAGGCCGCAGGCGCCGAAGTATCCGAGAGCCAGCGGCAGGCCGGCCAGGGTCGCCCCCGCCGCGCCCGGGAAGGCGATCACCGAAAGGGTGTGACCGGCGAAGGTCTGGCGGCGCAGGACCATGAACCAGCCGATCGCACCGGCCATCACCGCGACGATCGTCCCCGCCTGCAGGGCGTTGACCATGAAAGGGAATTCGGTCAGCTGTTCGTAGTCGCTGACGGGATTCCAGGAGAGGGCGGCGAGCTCAGCCATGATCGTGGCGGTCGTGGTGGTGGGCGGGCGGCTCCGGGGTGCCGACGACGACGAGGCGGCCGTCGGAGGTCTCCAGCACCTCGATCGGCGCCCCGTAGAGGCGGCTCAGGGTCGAGCCGTCGATCACCTCGCGCGGCGCGCCCTGCACGCCGCGGCCCCCGGCGAAGTAGACGACCCGGTCGAGGTAGCCGAGGATCGGGTTGACGTCGTGGGCGACCAGCAGGACCGTCACCCCCTGGCTATCGCAGATTCGCTGGACGAGGGAGGCGATCGCGCCCTGGTTTGAGAGGTCGAGGCTGTCGAGGGGCTCGTCGAGCAGCAGGATCTCCGGCTCGCGCACCAGCGCCTGGGCGATCAGCAACCGCTGCTGCTCGCCCCCGGAGAGCGAGCCAATCGGGCGCGAGGCATAGCCGCCGGCGCCGACGAGGTCGATCATCTGATCGACCCGCTCGCGGGCGAGCCGGTCGGTGCGGCTGAGGGCCTGCGGCAGCGGCAGGCCCCAGCGGGCGCCGTCGAGGCCGAGCCGCACCATGTCGACGCCACGAATCCGCGTGCCGGAGTCAAAGCCGCGCCGCTGGGGCAGGTAGCCGATCCGGCTCCTCGCCGTCCCGGGCTTCTCACCGAGCACGGCCGCCCTGCCGGCGCTGAGCGGCAGCAGGCCGAGCACGACGTGAAGGAGGGTCGACTTGCCGGCGCCGTTGGGTCCCAGCACGGCGACGAACTCGCCCCCGCTGATCCGCAGGTCAAGGCCCGACCAGATCGGGCCGGCGCCACGCGCGGCGCTGGCCCCTTCGAGCCGGATCGCCTCGCCGCCCTCCCGCCGCGCCGCGGGCGCGGAGCTGGTTTTCGCCGCCGTCTCCGTCTCAGCCCCCCGCCTTGGCGAGCGCGACCTTGATGCCTTTCAGCTCCTGGGACATCCAATCCTGGAAGCTCGCGCCTTCGGGGGTCAGCGTCTCGGTCACGGTGGCGATCGGGATTCCCGCCGCTTCGGCTTCTTCGTTAAGGCGCTTCACGTCGGGGGTCGCGTTCTGGCTGTTGTAGACCCAGAGCTCGATCAGGTGATCCTTGATCTGTTCGTCGGCGGTTGCCTTCTCAGAGGGGGTCGGTTCGGTGCCCTCGGCGATCCCGTCCATGAACCCCACCGGGGTGATCAGCTTAAGCCCGAGCGAGGGCGCCAGCGGTTCGAAGATGCTCTCCGAGGCGCCGACCGGCGTCCCCTGGTAGCTCGCCTTGATCTGCGAGATCAGTTCGTTGTATTCGGCAAGGCCTTCGGTTTCGAAGGCTTCCTGCTGTTCGTCGAAGTAGGCGGCGTTGCCGGGCAGCGCTTCCTTGTAGTCGGCGACGATCGCGTCGATCACCTTGTGGACCGAGATCGGCGAGTACCACTGGTGCGGGTTGTCTCCCTCCTGCAGCCCGAGCACGTCTCCGACGGAGAGTTCGGTACGGCTCGATTCAGGGCTGGCGGCGAGCAGCTTCGATGCCCATTCGTCGTAGCCGACCCCGTTGACGATCGACATTTCAGACCCGGCCAGCGTTTTCGCGTCTTCGCTCGTCGGTTCGTAGTCGTGGGGGTCGGCGGCCGGGTTGGTGATGATGTTCTTCACCGCCACTTTTTCGCCGCCGAGCTGTTCGGCGATCGAGCCCCAGAAGTCCTCGGCGGCAACCACATTCAGCTTGCCGGATGAGCTGCCGGAGGTCGAACCGGAATCCGAGCTTGAGCCTCCGCAGCCCGCGATCAGAACGGCAGTGAGGGCGAGGGCGGCGATCGGCAGAGCGGCGCGGCGACGGGACAGCGGCATGGGGCCTCCTTGGTCGATTCGGGCTTGCGGAGCCGGCGGAACCTGGCCGGCCATCGCCGCGCACCCTACAGGATGAATGAGACTCGTTCTCTTTTCGTCCTGCGAATAGCGACCCGGCTTGTTCACGCCTCGCGCCACCCGTAGGCCCGCCGCCGAATCCGTGCATTGCCGCAGCCGATGCGGGGGGTGACGCGGATGCCGGCGCCGCGCCGTGCTGCCACGGTTTTGCGCATGAGCGCGGGTCACGTGGTGGTTCTCGGCGGAGGGTTCGACCTGCGCCTGCTGGCTGGCAACCCGGCCGGGATCACGCTCGTCTCCGATAGCGACCACTTCCTCTTCAAGCCGAACTCGATCTACGTCCCGTTCGGGATGGACCTGGAGAAGCTGAAGGTGCCGCTGGCCAAGCCGGCGGCGCGCAAGGACATCGAGCTGGTCCAGGCGAAGGCGCACGGAATCGACCCTGACCCCCGCAGGGTCGAGGTCGACGGGCGCTCGATCCCCTACGACTTCCTCGTCGTCGCCACCGGCGCCGACATGCGCGCCGAGGAGGTCCCCGGCCTCGGCGAGCACGCGATCAGCCCCTGGACGCCGGCCGAGATGCTGCGCCTGCGAGAGGGGTTCGAGGGATTGCGCGAGGCGGCGAGCGCGAGCGAGCGCCGGCGCGTCCTCTTCGTCGTCCCGCCGAACAACAAGTGCGCCGGGCCGCTGTACGAGATCGCCTTCATGCTCGACACCTGGCTGCGCCGCAAGGGCGCCCGCGAGCGCACCGAGATCGCCTGGTCGACCTTCGAGAGCAGCTACATCCAGGCCTTCGGCCCGCGCCTTAACCGAAGCTGCGCGGGCCGGCGGTGGCCGCGACCTAAGATCTGTCCGTGAGGAGGATCCCGATCGCAACGGCGCTGCTCTGCCTGGCGTTGGCCGGCGCGGCCGTCGCCCACGCCGAGATCTTCGGCGGCAAGGACCTCTTCGTCAAGTTCTCCGGCGGCTTCGCGCCGCACGCGCTGCCGCGCGACCGCGACGTCCCGGTCACCGTCCACCTCGACACGGCGATCGGGACCGGCAACGGAAACGCCCCGCCGCGGCTGCGCCGGATCTCCTTCGGCGTCAACCGCTACGGGCGGATCACGACGAAGGGCCTCCCCAGCTGCCGCGCCGCGGAGCTCGAGTCGACCAGCTCGGCCCTGGCGCTGGCCCGCTGTCGCAGCGCCCTCGTCGGCCACGGCGGCTTCGGCGCCGACCTCGAACTCCCCGGTCGCGAACCGGTGCGGGTCCACGGCCAGGCGCTCGCCTTCAACGGGCGCTCCCATGGCCATCAAACGATCCTGCTCCACGTCTATGCCTCGGCGCCGGCCGACGTCACCGTCGTGCTCCCCTTCGAGCTCCGCCACCCGCGCCGCGGCAAGTTCGGCACCGAGCTCTCCGCCAAGGTGCCGCGGCTCGCCGCCGACCTCGGCTACGTCACCGACGTCTCGCTCACCTTCGACCGGCGCTACAGCTACCGCGGCAGGCGCTACAGCTTCCTCAGCGCCCGCTGCGCCGCCCCCGCCGGCTTCCCCGGCGCGATCTTCTCCTTCACCCGCGGGACCTTCGCCTTCGCCGGCGGCAAGAAGATCGTCACCACGCTCGTCCGCAACTGCACCGTCCGCTGAGCGAGGGGCCCCGCCTAGCGCGCGTATTCGTCGCTGTACTTTTCGGCTTCTTCGATGCCGCGCTGGGCTTCTTCCTTGCCCTTTTCGATTCCCTTCTGAGCTTCCTTCTTGCCCCTTTCGATGCCCTTCTGGGCTTGGGCCGAGCCGCCGTTGACGCCCTGCTTCACTTCTTCTTCGGCTTCGGAGAAGCCCTTCTTCACTTCTTCCTTGGCCTTTTCGATCCCCTGCTTCGCTTCTTCGGCGCCCTTTTCGATCCGTTCCTGGGCTTCGCTGCTGCTGCTGTTGTCGCTGCTGCCGCCGCAGCCCGCCCAGGCGACCCCGGCGACGCCGATCGACAGGGCGATGAGCAGGGCGGGCAGGCGCCGCGCCCTCACTCGCTTCGTCTCTTGCTCGGACACTTCAGCTCCTCTCGTGGGGATGACGGACACGCAGGCGATCGATTCTCCCGCACAGATCGCCGAAGTCCAAGAGCCGATCTAAGATCGACCGGTGTCGGGCCCGCACGTCCTCCGCGTCTTCGTCAACGAGGACGGCGAGTGGGGCAACCCGCTCGGCGTCTTCCTCGACGGCGCGGCGGTGCCGGAGCGGCGGCGGCAGGAGGTCGCGGGCGAGCTCGGCTTCAGTGAGACCGTCTTCGTCGAGGACCGCGCAGCCGGCCGGCTGCGGATCTACACCCCGAAGGTGGAGCTTCCCTTCGCCGGCCACCCCACGGTCGGCGCCGCCTGGCTGCTGGCCCGGGAAGGCTCGCCGGTGGCGGCGCTGCAGACGCCGGCCGGGGAGGTCGCCGTGCGCTACGCGGGCGCCGAGACCTTCGTCGCGGCGCGGCCCGAGTGGGCGCCGCCGTTCGAGTACCGGCGCCTGGGCTCGCCGGCGGCGGTCCGCGGGCTCGACGCCGCGGCGGCGCGCGCCAACACCTACGCCTGGGCCTGGATCGACGAGGCGGCGGGGACGGTGCGGGCGCGCTCCTTCGTCCCCGAGGCCGGGATCGCCGAGGACGAGGCGACCGGCTCGGCGGCGATCGGCCTCTGCGCCCGCCTCGCCCGGCCGCTCGTCATCCACCAGGGCCACGGCTCGGTACTGCGCTGTTTGCCGGCCGGCGGCGGGCGGGTAGAGGTGGGCGGTGGCACACGCCTGGTCGAATCTCGATAGCGTGCGCCGGGCTCGGCGGCCTTGACGAGAGTCGCGTCGCCCGGGCGTTGTTCGCGTCCGCCTCACGGCGTGGCACGCATTTGCAGGGGTCGCCGCCGGCGACGCAACGACACAGAGGGGGCGCATGTCCACGCTATCTGAGCAAGATCTCGAGGTTCACCTGCCGCGCGCGGGCTCGTTCGGGCTCGCGCAGGACGAGGAGTACTTCGAGATCGAGGAGGACGGACGGCGGCGGCGCCTGCGCTGCCACGACTACGGCGAGATCTACTCCGTCCCGGGCCTGTACGAGCGGATCTTCGCCGAGGTGCTGAGCTGCCGCTCGCCGCGGGTCGTCGTCGACCTGCTCGACGAGACGCTGGAGCGCGAGGACGAGGATCCGGGCGAGCTGCGCGCGGTCGACCTCGGCGCCGGCAACGGGATGGTCGCCGAGGAGCTGGACCGCATCGGCGCGGAGGAGATCGTCGGCGTCGACCTGCTCGAGGAGGCCAAGGAGGCCGCCGAACGCGACCGCCCGGGGCTCTACGACGCCTATCACGCGCTGGATCTGACCGAGCTCGACGCGGACGTGCGCGAGGAGCTCGAGGGGCGGGGCTTCAACTGCCTCACCTGCGTCGCCGCGCTCGGCTTCGGCGACATGCCGCCCGACGCCTTCCGCGCCGCCTACGACCTGGTGGCCCCCGGCGGCTGGATCGCCTTCAACATCCGCGACAAGTTCCTGGAAAACGGCGACGCGAGCGGCTTCTCCCGCCTGCTCGACGAGCTGTTCCAGAGCGGCGAGCTGACCGAGCACGCCCGCCACCGCTACCGCCATCGCGTCTCGGTGGAGGGCGAGCCGCTCTACTACGTAGCCGTGATCGCGCAGAAGGCACGGTAGTCGGGGGGCGCTCAGCCGGCGTTTGAACGCTTGATACTCTGAATCGTCTGGACCGGTAAGGGCTTTAACCCATACCGCCGGTCCGGCAAGGAGCGTTACCCGATGTCGTTGGTTCCTCGCAGGCTGCGCTCGCTTTGGAGAGGCGGGGATCAGGCCGCCTCGGACGCGGACCAGACGCTCTCCGAGTCCGACCAGACCAGCTCGGACTCAGACCAGAGCCTCTCCGAGCGGGATCGGGCGGCGGCGCTGGCCGACCAGGAGGTCTCCGATCGCGAACAGGCGCTGGCCGATCGCCAGCTGGCGGCGGCGGAGCCGGCGGAGCGCACGGGGCGCCTTCCCGAGTACGAACGCGCACACAGCAAGCGCGACGAAGGGACGATGTCGCGGGTGGCGACCGGGGCCGCTCGCACGCTGATCTCGACCCAGCGCGACGGGCAGGCGGAGCGGCGCGACGAGATCGCCAGGAACCGAGACCGCATCGCCGCCGAGCGCGACACAGCCGCCGACCTGGCTGACAGGGAGGCCGAGACGCTCGCCCGCGACGCCGGAGATCTCAGCGCGGCCGCCGCGGCGGCGTTGGACTCCGCGGCAAGGGGGCGCACCCTCGCGGCTGTCGCCCGGGAAAGGGCCGCGGCCGACCGCGAACGAGCGGCCCAGGATCGCGAGGCGGCGGCCCAGGATCGCGAGTACCTGCACCGCGAGATGGAGCGATCCCAGCTCGACGAGGTCACCGGGGGCTACCGCCGGGGAATGGGCGAAATCCTCCTGCGCCACGAGTTGGTGCGCGCCACCCGCACCGACGGAAGCGTCGCCCTTGTCTTCATCGACGTCGACGGCCTCAAGGAGGTCAACACCCGCGCCGGACACGCCGCCGGCGACGCGCTGCTGCGCGGCGCCTTCGAGACAGTCAGGGGGAGGCTGCGGCCCTACGATCCGATCGTGCGCTGGGGCGGGGACGAGTTCGTCTGCACTGTCTCCGGCGCCTCACTCGACGAAGCCCGGGAGCGTATGGAGCGGGTGCAAGCCGACCTGGCGCAACTCGACCCCGCCGTCACCATCAGCTTCGGCCTCGCTGAGATGGAGGTCGACGACACCCTGGAGGAGATGACCGAGCGCGCCGACGCCGCCCAGCGCCAGGCGAAGCAGAGCAGGGACCCGTAGCTCTAGCCGATGCTCAAAGCCCGAGGCCGCCCACACCCCGCTCGCCCCAGCCTAGGTGGTGCGCCAACTCGTGCCTCAGCGTCCGCTCGACCTGGCGGGCCAGCAGCTCCCGATCGTGCCCGAAGTCGCGCTCCAGCGTGTCGCGGTAGATGACGATCCGATCCTCGAAGTTCTCGCGCGCCACCCCGTCGCCGAAGTACTGACCGTAGGCATGCACCTCTCTCCCCCGGTCGGAGACGACAACCGCCACCTTCGTCAGCACCTCCTGGAATTCCTCAGGCAGCCCGTCGATCGCATCGACCACCATGGATTCGAAGTAGTCGAGCTCGCGGTCGTCGGGCATGCGACAACGGTAACCAGAATCACCTTCCGACAGGGATGGGGCGGGCTGGACTCGAACCAGCGACCGACGGATTGTGAGTCGACCGGAATCCGTCTATAGAGCCGAATCGGCCACGAAAGAGCCGTTCTCCTCCGCCGGTTCGGACTACGCTGCGATCGGATGGCCGCCCGAGTCGCGAGCCTCGATATGGGCGCGAGGGGGCAGCTGCACGGTGCCTCGATCGAGACGGCGGAAGCGAAGCAGAAGCGCCGCCACGGCCCGAGACCAGCGCGCGAAGCCGTGCGCTTCCTCGGGTTGGACCAGCAGCTCATGCCCATCGGGATAGACGATCACGACGGGATCGCCGTCGAACAGCGCACGCGTCGCCATCTCCCCCTGATGAGGATTGTCGGCCGAGATGAAGTGCGCCCGGTTCGGATAGCGGGCGGCCAACTCTTCGTTCTCAATGCCGGCGAGAACCCTCTCGGTCGCGGGATCGATGTTGGCATCCTGGCTCATGACTCCCGCCATTGTCTCACGATCTCCGGAGCCTCCGCCTTGGCTTTCTTGATCGCCGCCGCCATCGCCTCATTCTGAGAGCCGAAATCGAGAACGGCCGGCGCCTGCTTCCCGTCGGCTCGCGTATATTCGTGCTCATGGTGCTCATCGACCGCGTCGGCGTTGTCCCAAAGGCGCACGGTCGTCCATTCCCCGTCCCCAAAGGTCTCCAGCGTGATCGCATAGGACACCGGCGGCGGAGGCTCGCTGCGCCGATACCGGATTCGGATGTCCGGTTCCACATCGATGAAGATCTCTCGGTCGGTCGGGACCACAGACAGAGGCTCTCAGAATCTCCGGCGCGCGAAATGGGGCGGGCTGGACTCGAACCAGCGACCGACGGATTATGAGTCCGCTGCTCTGACCAACTGAGCTACCGCCCCTCGGGGCCGATTATCGCTCAGGGGCGGGGTGCTCGCTCGACGCGATGAAGTCGCGGATCTGGGCGGCGAGCTTTTGGGGCTCCTGGGCCATGAAGGCGTGGCCGCCGCCCTCGAAGAGGTGGGGCGGGTCGGCGCTCAGGGCAGTGGCCAGGAGCGCGGCGTTCTCGGGCGGGATGACGACGTCCTCCTCGCCCGCCGCGACGAGGGTCGGGGCGGCGATCGACGCCAGGCGCGCGTCCGCCGGCTCGGTGTGCCAGCGACGCATCAGCTCCTGCTGGGCGTCGAGGGCATCCGGGTCGAGAACGGCGCGGGCGGCGGCGACCACGTCGCCGAACCGGGCGTCGATCGGCTCGGCGACCCCCGGCGGGAAGAGCAGGCCGATCAGTCGGGTCGCCTGCTCGCGCGGCGTGCCGCCGCGATCGTAGAGGCGCGCGATCGTCGCCGGGTCGGCGAGCTTCGCGCCAGGTCCGCCGGGGTCGGTGGCGAGGAGGACCAGCGCGCTCACCCGTCCCGGCGCGAGCGCCGCCAGCTGCTGGGCGACGAAGCCGCCCATCGACCAGCCGAGCACCGCGGCGCGCTCGATCTCCAGGCGGTCGAGCAGCGCCAGGCAGTCGCCGGCGAGGCTCGCCGCCGTGATCTCCGCCGGGTCGCCCAGCCCCGACTCCCCCATGCCGCGGTTGTCGGGGCAGATCACGGTGAGGTCGCGAGCCAGCTCGCCGAGGAAGGTCGGGTCCCAGTCGGCGGCGGTCGCCGCGTAGCCGTTGATCGCCAGCAGCGGCGGGCCGTCGCCGCGCCGCGTCCAGGCGATCGACGCCGTGCCGGTGTCGAGGCGCGGCATCGCCCTACTCGGCGCCGGTCATATCCTCGGCGATGCCCAGGAGCTTCTCGTCGGGCGTGTGCCCAAGGACCTCGTTGCGCACCCAGTAGAAGATGGCGTTGGTCGGCATCATCATCTGCTCGTTGCGGCGGCCGGTCTTCTCGATCTGGGCGACGTCGCCCTCGCGGTCGGCCTGGAAGGAGGCCAGCGCCGAGTCGAGAGAGTCGGACTCGTCCAGCAGCCGCACCAGGTGGCCGACGTCCTCGATCGTCGAGCAGGCGCCCATGCCGGCGAAGGGCGAGAGCGTGTGGGCGGCGTCGCCGAGCAGGACGACGCGGCCCTCGTGCCACCTCTGCGGCGGGTAGCCGTGGCGGACCTCGGTGCGGACGATCTGCTCCTCTTCGGTCGCCTCGAGCGTCGCGCCGACGATCTCCGGCAGGTCCGCGACCCGCTCCAGCAGCTCGTCCTTGGAGAGCGGCGGGTCGTCGACCATCGCGACCCCCCTGCCGCCGAGGAACCAGCGCGCCGTATCGTCGCTCACCCAACCGACCCCGAAGCGCGCCTTCTCGCCCCAGACCTGCTTGTGGTGGCCGCGCGGCAGGCGCCGCTGCTCGAGCGCGGCGATTCCCTCGATCACCGCGTAGCGGGAGCGCTTCAGGTCGACCGTCTGCTTCAGCACGTCGTCGCGGACGATCGAGTGGATCCCGTCGCCGCCCAGCGCCAGGTCGCCCTCGGCGCGCGAGCCGTCGGCGAGGACGAGGGCGACGCCGTCCTCGCCTTCCTCCACCCCGGTCACCTCGGAGCCGAAGCGGTAGCGCTCGGCGCCGATCAGCTCGATCATCGCCTCCTGAAGGCGGCGCCGGTCGACGTCCATGCTCGGCGCGCCGACCTCGGCCGAGGCCTTACGGACCGGCAGCGTCATCAGCGGGCGGTCGGAGCCGTCGACGATGTGGGACTCGACGATCTCACGGCCGACCGAGTCGAGCCGCTCGCGGTCGAAGCCCCATTCCATCAGCCGCTTGATCGCGTAGGCCCAGATCGAGAAGCCGGTCGCGCGGCCCTGGAGCTCGCCGAACTTCTCGTGGATCTCCACCTCGACCCCGCGCTCGCGCAGCGCCACGCCCGCGGCGAGGCCGGCGATGCCTCCGCCGGCGATCTGGACCTTCTCCACCAGCATCGCTCAGGCGCTGAACAGCTGGGCCAGCGAGCGGCCCACGTCGGGGGGCTCCTCTTCTCCCTGGGCCGCCGCGCCGGCGCCTTCGGAGAGGGCCTTGGCGGCGTCGGCGATCTGGTGGGAGCGGCCGCCGCGCAGCTCGCCCGACTTCTTCGCCTCGGCGAGGTCGGATTCCATCAGCCCGGCGAGCTCGGCGAGGCGGCGCAGGCCGACCGCGCCCGCCGTCCCCTTCAGGGCGTGGGCTTCGGCGCGCAGGGTCTCGAAGTCTTCGGTCTCGGTGGCGAGGCCGGCCGCGATCACGTCGCAGCGCCGCCGCGCCTCCTCGGCGAAGGACTTCAGCAGCTCGGGGTCCGGTGCGGTCTTCTCGCTCATTCGCCGATCACATCTTCCACGACTTCGGTCATCCGGCGCACCCCGAAGGCGCCCTCGATCTCCGCCCTGATCACTCCCTGGCGGTCGATCGCGAACAGCCACGGCTCGCTCGGCAGGCGGAATGCCCGCACCTGCGGCCTCACGCCCTTGCTCGGATCGTTGTCGTTGTAGATCTCCATGTGGATGAACGCGGCCCTGTCGCCGAACCGGTGTTTGACCTGCTCGGCCACGTCGACGACCGGCGCGCATACCCGACTCTGGCAGAACTGGGGGGTCGCAAACAAGAGGAATATCGGTTCCCGGCCGAGCGCTTCGGCGAAATCGACCCGGTTCTGGGTGTCCGGCGGCACCCGCGTGGTGAGCTTGGAGAGGTCGCCGCCGACGTCGGCGGCGGTCGGCGTGTGGATCTTCGGCGGCCTCTGCCCCAGCCGCGGCACCCGCTTGAATTCGCCGACGGTGACGCTGGGCAGCAGCGTGGCGACCGTTTCGCCGCCCTGCTCGATCAGCGCCGCGGCCTTCCACTCGCCGTCGCTGGTGAAGTCGATGTTCGTGCTGTAGACGACCGCCGCCGTGTCGGGGTCTTCGACGGTCACCTTGGCGCGAAAGGCGGGCTTGGTCGCGAGGCTTTCGATCGCCGCCGGAAAGGGGCCGATCGCCGGCTGTTCCAGCGCTTCCCGGCGCGCGCGGGCGAGGGCGCCCTTCTTCTGCCTGCCGTTCTCGCCGGTCCCGCTCCCGCCCCCCTTCACCAGCGGCACCTTGGCGACGTAGATGGCGACCTTGGCGTCGTCCACCTGGCTGCGATCGGGATGGAAGACGCCGAACGGGAAGCGGTTCTCCCCCCTGTGGAAGACCTGCGCCGCCGGCGAGACGATCAGTTCGGCGTGCCCGTCGGCCTCTTTGACGATTTCCCGCAGATCCTTGCCTTCCGCCTTGGGGAACTCGCTCCGCGGCGGAGCCGGCGCGCTCGCGGCGGTGGCGGCGGCCGCGCCGCCGGAGTCGGAGCCGCCGCCGCAGCCGGACGCGGGCAGGGCGGCGACGAGCATGAAGGCGAGAGCGCTTGTGGCTTGGCGCCGGGTCATGCGGGTGGCCATGTTATTCGGCCCCCGCGCGGCGGGCGACGTACTAGGGTGCGTCGCCAAACTCGAGCGTGAGGAGAAAGACTTGGCTGAGCGAGCTGCACTGATCACGGGGGCCTCGAGCGGGATCGGACTGGCGATCGCCCGCACGCTCGGCGAGCAGGGCTACGCGCTGACCGTCTCGGCGCGGCGGCCGGAGAAGCTCGAGGCGGCCGCCGCGGAGCTGCGCGACGCCGGCCTGGAGGTGCAGAGCGTCGCCGCCAACATGTCCGAGGAGGAGGACGTGCTCGGCGTCTTCGCCCGCCACCGCGAGGCCTACGGGCGGCTCGACGCGCTGGTCAACAACGCCGGCGTCGGCATCGGCGCGCCGATGGAGGAGATCCAGACGAAATACCTCGACATGCAGCTTGCGGTCAACCTGCGGGCGCTGGTGATCGGCACCCGCGAGGGCCTGCCGATGCTGCGCGAGGCCGGCGCCGAGCACGGCAAGGCGCTGATCGTCAACACCGCCTCGATCGCCGGCAAGGCCGGCCAGGCCTGGCTCTCGGTCTACGCCGCGACCAAGGGCGCGGTGATCAACTTCACCCAGTCGACGCACCGCGAGGTCGGCGGCGCCGGCATCCAGTGCACGGCGCTCGCCCCCGGCTTCGTCGACACGGCGATGACCGACTTCGCCAAGGCCCATGTGCCGGCGGAGGAGATGATCCGGCCCGAGGACATCGGCGAGGCGGTGCGCTTCCTGCTGCGCACCTCGCCCAACTGCCACGTGCCGGAGATTGTCTTCACCAGGCCAAGCGAGGGACTTGATACGCCCTGACGGGCGTCGCATGCGGTTCCTCGTCGCGGCGTTCGGCGACCCGGGGCATGTGTTCCCGGCGATCGCGCTGGGGCGGGCGCTGGCCGGGCGCGGCCACGAGGTGACGATCGAGACCTGGGAGGAGCGGCGCGGCGCGGTCGAGGGCGCCGGGCTGGGCTTCGCCGCGGCCGAGGAATACCGGATGTTCCCGCCGCCCGACCCGGACTCGCCCGAGGGCGCGCACGCGGCGGAGGCGGCGCGGGCGCTGCTGCCGCTGCTGGAGGAGATGCGCCCGCACGCGGTGGTCAGCGACATCCTCACCCTGGCGCCGGCGCTGGCGGCCGAGGTCGCCGGGGTGCCGCGGGCGACGCTGATCCCCCACATCTACCCGGTGGTCGAGCCGGGGCTGCCCTTCTTCGCCGTCGGCCTGCGGCCGCCGCGGACGCCGCTCGGGCGGGCGGTCTGGCGCGGAGGGCAGCGGGCGCTGAACGTCGGGCTCGAGCAGGGGCGCGACGACCTGAACCGGCAGCGGGCGCGGCTGGGGCTGGCGCCGACCGAGCGCTTCCACGGCGGCATCAGCCCCGACCTGGCGCTGGTCGGGACGTTCCCGCAGCTCGAGTATCCGCGGCGCTGGCCGGCGGGGGTCGAGGTGACCGGCCCGATGACCTTCGAGGTCCCCCACCCGGAGATCGAGCTGCCGCCGGGCGACGAGCCGCTGGTGCTGGTCGCGCCGAGCACCGCGCACGACTCGCGCAACCACCTGGTGCGCACGGCGCTGGCGGCGCTCGCCGGCGAGCCGGTGCGGGTGGTGGCGACCACCAACCGCGTCGTCCCGCAGAGCCCGATCGAGGTCCCGCCGAACGCGGTCCTCGTCGACTGGCTCAGCTACAGCCAATTGATGCCGGCGGCCTCGCTGGTGATCTCCCACGGCGGCCACGGCACCGTCTGCCGCGCCCTCGCCGCCGGCACGCCGCTGCTGATCAGCCCCTTCATCGGCGACATGAGCGAGACCGCGATGCGTGTCGGCTGGTCCGGCGCCGGCCTCTCCCTCCCCTGGCGCCTCTGCCGCCCCGCCCCGCTTCGCTGGGCCGCCAGCCGCGTCCTCGACGACCCGGCGTTCGCCGCCAGGGCCACCGAACTGGCCACCTGGGCAAAGACCCACGACGGCGCCGAGCGCGGCGCAGAGCTCGTCGAGCGGCTGGGCGCCAAAGACAAGGCTGGCGCCACCCCGTAGAATGCGCCGAAGCTCGGTGCTTGCGGGCATGAGCGATCCCCCGTGATGTAGCGGCAGCATGACTGACTGTTAATCAGTTCGCGGTGGTTCGAATCCACCCGGGGGAGTTATTTGATGGTTTCGTTCGTAAGTGTTGCTATCCCGTTCTCTATCTCCGCGTGGCAGTTTGCGCAAAGCAGCACACACTTTGCTGCCTCCGCCTTCAACTCAGCGAAGGCTCTGGCGCAGCCTCGCCGGGATAGTGAAAACGATTTCGCCGCCGGATTGAGGTGGTGAAATTGCAGCGCACCTTGATATCGGTCATAGCCGCACAGTCGGCACCTTCCTCCGGCTTCGTCGACGAGACGTTCCTTCGCCCTTCGGCGCCAGGCAGACACCTTGTCTTTTCGGCACTTCATGCACCGGTATGAACCGCGGTTCTCAAGAACGAATTTTGTTCGGCCATGTCGAGGGCAATCCCTCTCGATGTATCGCTCGCCACGCCGCTTGGCTTCTCGTGCCTCCCGTCGCCGCAACCCTCCAGTGGCCTTGAGGCCATACCGCCCCAACCAGTAGCGCACCGTTGAGATATCTCGATCTACTTGCCCGGCTATCTCGTGGAGCGTCAAGCCATCTTCAACGGCAACTGTCAGTGGACCACGCTCAAGCCCACCACGCGGTGAAAAGCGACCTCGGCCAACTGCGCTCAGATCGTGCTTCTTCAGCCAGTACCCCACGGTCGAAGGGTGCTTGCCTACCTTCCGTCCGATCGCTTCCAGCGACATCCCTTTTGCCAAGCAGTCCTCTAGAAATCCCCGCTCCATGCGGTGCGATTCTGGCAAACGCATCAGACAGAACATTGCGGACACCTGTTCGCCTTAACTCGGGGCGAAAGGCATCACTTCAGCGAGACGTTGGAGACTGGCTTCGTGCTCCCGACGGGCGCTGTCCTCACTTTTCTCGGGAGCCTGGATCGGTGTCGCTTCGGGCTCTGCCGGCTCCTCCTCGCGTATCTTCGGCGCCTTGGTGCGCGGCGGTACCAGCCCCTGCACGAGATCACGGTAGAAGTCGGTCGTCTGCTTGCGAGTTTCAGCGACAAACGAGCCGTCTTTCCTACCGTCCTTCTTGCCCATCGGCCTCGACAGCGCAACGACGAAAGTGCGCGGCTCACGCTTTGGGTCCTCGCTCATCAGGAGGAGATTGGGCGACTGACGACAGTCCCTCAAGAGCTCAGACCGGGTGCCGCGTACGCGGCTGAACTGCACGTCCACCCGGAGGTCGTCGGGCGCATCCTTCAACTGGCGCAACAACCAGTTGATCCGGGTCTTCGGGCGTCCTTCCTTCGGAGCGGCCACTTCGACGCTCGTCGTCACCAACCGCGCTCGCAGATCGGCCTCGATCCCGATCGGGCCGACGGCATCGGGCACCTCGATTGCGCTGGAGAAGATCCCCTCCGATGCCAGTCGTTGAGTGCCGAGCGTAATCTGCTCTGCCGGCGTCTTGCCCCGAGGGCGCAGATGCTTTACGTCGACGCCCAGCTCCTGGCTCAGGTGGAGGCACAGGTACTCGACGAACTGCTCCCAGCGACCTGCCATGGCCTCGGTTTGGGGATCGGTAGCGCGCAGCGTCCCGTTTCGGGCGCTTTCACGCACACGTACCCACTCGCCGCCCATCCCGGCGAAGCCGCTCGCGCCTGACTTTTCATCGTCCAAGTACCGGATCAACTCACCGAGGATCCACGCCTGATCGGGATCTGCGATCCCGCGAAACCTGTGCTGGACGATCGCCTCGGTCAGAACCCGCCACCAGGAGAGGTGGTAGACGGTGAGGCCCTTCAATTTTGATTTTTTCACGGAGTAGGGAAGCGACCGCGCGTCCCCGCGAATTTGGTTGGAGATGGTCAGCAGGCCGTCGAAGCCGTGCGCCCGGCCAAGGTCGAGATAGCGAGAGACCTGATCTGCGTCCAGAGAAGCCCCATTCGTCTTGATCTCGACCAGGCAGCTCCAACGTTTCTTGCCTCGTTCGACCACCACGGCCCCATCTGGGATGTGCAGCTTCTCTTCATCGTCTTTGAAACGGAGCTCGGTGTAGGTGGACACCTTTCCCTTCGGGGCTTTCATGCCGGAGAGGAGCCCATGGCAAAAGTCGGGCACAGCGCTCATAACCGCAAGCAGAGCAGATGCGGCGCGGCGCTCCTGCTCGACCTGGTTGCGAATCCCCGCAGTGGGCAAAAGCCGGGCCGGAACCCACTCCTCCTGCATCGACTCCCAATCTGCGTTTCCCAAGGTAATTCCCCTTCCGTCTTCCGCGGCAGAAGAGTACTCGGTTTCGCCGGACGAAATTGGGTGGGTCAGCCGCCGACCCGCTCGGTGCGGGCTATGCGCTCCACCAGGGCGGCGCGCTCGCGGCTCAGGGCGGCGCGGCGCTCGTGGTCGCCGGCTTCGCCGGCGGCGGCGATCTGGGACTCGAGGCGGCGCTGCTCGAGCAGCAGGTAGTTGAGCTCCATCGCCTCCGGCGAGGCCGGCTCGTCGTGGGCGAGGATGACCAGCTCGGCGATCAGGCTCGCCAGCTGCTCGTCGTCGTGCGGGAGGTTCGACGCGGGGTCGGCAGGGTGCTCGCGCAGCCAGGCGGCGGCCCGGGCGCCGCTCGGCGAGAGGTGCTCGTCGGTGAGGCGGGCGAGGTACCCGCCGCCCTCCTCGGGCAGGGCGATGCACATCGCCAGCAGCGCCCGCTCGCGCCGTTCGCGCGAGGTCAGGGTCGCCGGCGACGCCTCCTTCCGCCGAGGCGGTTCCGCGGAACCGCCGCCGCTCGGCGGCTGGGCCGCCGTCACCCGGCCCATCACCAGCGCCGGCTCGAGGTCGAGCCGCCCGGCGACGCGCCGCACCAGGTCGTCGCGGCTCGCCGTCGCGCCCATCCCGGCGAGGACCGGCGCCACCTCGCCCAGCGCCCGGTCGCGCTCGGCCGGCGACGAGACGTCGGTGCGGTCGAGCACCAGGCCGACCTGGAAGGCGGGCAGGTCGACGGCGCCCTCGACCAGCGCCCGGAAGCGCTCCGCCCCCCCTCCGCCGCCAGCATCTCCGCCGGGTCCTCGCCGGCCGGCATCGCCGCCACCCGCAGGCGCACCTTGCGCCCCGCCGCGACCCGCTGGGCGCGCAGCATCGCCTCCTGGCCGGCCGAGTCGGCGTCGAGCGCCAGCACCACCTCGTCGACCATCCCCGAGAGCGCCGCCACCTGCTCCTCGGTGATCGACGTGCCCATCACGCCGACGACCTCGGCGATCCCCGCCTGGTGCAGCGCCAGCACGTCGGTGTAGCCCTCGACGACGACGACCCGGCCGCTCTTCGCGATCGCCTCCTTGGCCAGGTCGATGCCGTACAGCATGCGGCTCTTGTGGAAGAAGTCGGTCTCGGCCGTGTTGACGTACTTCGCCCCCTGGTCGGAGCGCATCGCCCGCCCGCCGAAGCCGAGCGCGCGGCCGCGCCGGTCGCGGATCGGGAACATGATCCGCTCGCGGAAGCGGTCGTACTCGCCGCCGCTGCGGCCCCGCTGGGCCAACCCGACCGAGCGCAGCTCCTCGACCGTGAAACCGGCCATCTGGCCGCGCTTCAGCACCGTGTCCCAGGCGCTCGGCGCGTAGCCGACGCCGAAGGCGCGCAGCGCCTCCTCGCCCAGGCCGCGTTCGGCCAGGTAGGCGCGCGCCCGCTCCGCCTCCTCGGCGTCCCAGAGGAAGTGGGCGTAGAAGGCGGCGACCCGGTCGAGCAGATCCTCCAGGCGCCGCCGCTGCCGCCGCCTCGCCTCCGCCTGCGGGTCCTCCTTCTCGCGCGTCAGCTCGACCCCGTAGCGGTCGGCCAGCAGCTCGACCGCCTCGGCGAAGCCCAGCCCCTCCTTCTCCTCGACGAACTTGATCGTGTCGCCGCCGACCCCGCAGCCGAAGCAGTGGTAGAGCTTCTCCTGCGCGTCGACCGAGAACGACGGCGTGCGCTCCTCGTGGAACGGGCAGAGCCCGACCCAGCGGGCGCCCTGGCGGCGCAGGTCGGTGTGGGCGGAGATCACCTCGACGATGTCGGCCGCCTGCTTGACCCGCTCGAGGCTCTCCTCGGAGATCAGCGCCATCAGAACTTCGTCGCCTCGGGGACGGTGAGCTCGGCGAAGCGGGCGATGCAGAAGCGGTCGGTCATCCCCGCCAGGTAGTCGGCGACCCGCTGGCACGCGCTCGTCCCCGGCTCGCCCGGCGGCACCTCCTCGGGGTGCTCCATATAGTGGTCGAAGAGGGCCTGGATCGCCCGCGTCGCGCGCTCGTGCTCGCCGCGCGCCTCCTCGCCCAGGTAGACGCGCTCGAACATGAACTTGCGCAGGCGCAGCATCGCCCCGCCGACCTCCTCGCTCTGCCTGATGTCGCCGGCCGCGACCGAGCGCTCGACGATGTCGCGCACCAGCGCGTCGATCCGCGCCGAGCCGGTCGGCCCGAGCAGCTCGATCTCTGCCGCCGGCAGGTCCTCGGGCCGCAGGATGCCGGCGCGCAGGGCGTCGTCGATGTCGTGGTTGATGTAGGCGACGCGGTCGACCAGCTTGACGATCCGCCCCTCCAGCGTCGCCGGGCGGTCCGAGCCGGTGTGATTGAGGACCCCGTCGCGCACCTGCTCGGTCAGGTTGAGGCCCAGGCCGTCGCGCTCCAGCGCGTCGACCACCCGCAGCGAGTGCTCGTTGTGGCGGAAGCCGCCGCCGCAGCGGGCGCGCAGCGCCGCGTCGAGCGCCCCCTCGCCGGTGTGGCCGAAGGGCGGGTGGCCGAGATCGTGCCCCAGCCCGATCGCCTCGGTCAGGTCCTCGTTGAGGCCGAGCGCGCGGGCGACCGTGCGGGCGATCCCGCAGGCCTCCAGGGTGTGGGTCAGCCGGGTGCGGTAGTGGTCTCCTTCGGGGGCGATGAAGACCTGCGTCTTGTGCTTGAGCCGGCGGAAGGCCTTGGAATGGACGATCCGGTCGCGGTCGCGCTGGAAGGGCGTGCGCAGCGGGCTGTCGGGCTCCTCGACCCGCCGCCGCGCCGGGTAGGAGGGCGTCCCGAGGTCGGAGAGGAACTCGGCCTCCCAGGCTTTGATCCGGTCTTCGAAAGTCGCCGTGGCCTGCACGGCTCCGATCCTACGCCGCAGCGCGCAACTGGACGTGGGCGTGGTGCTCCAACGTCTCGGTGACGGCGCGCTCGACCTGGCGCAGCTCGCGCTCGCCGGCCCCGGGCGCCTCGGCCAGCGGCCGGGCGACCGACTCGACCATGAAGCGGTGCGCCTCCTCCGAGAGCGGAAAGGCCCCCGCTTCGCAGCTCGCGCAGACGACCCCGCCGGCGGCGCCGGAGAAGCCGGCCAGGTGCTCGGCCTCGCCGCAGCGCGCGCAGGAGGCGAGCTCGGGCGAGAAGCCGGCGGCGAGGGCGAGCTTGAGGCGGAAGGAGAGCGCCGTCGGCAGCGCGGCGGCGCTCGGCGCGCCGGGGTCGTCGAGCAGCGCCAGGTAGCGGCAGAGCAGGTTGTAGGCGGGCGGGTTGGGCTCGGCCGAGTCGAGCAGGCGCAGCACCGCGTCGCAGGCGCGGGCGCCGGCGGCGAGCGCCGCCCCGCAGGCGCGCAGACGAGGGTAGCCGTCGACCGTGCTCGCCTGGGTCACCGTAAGCAGCTCCCCCCGCCCTTCGTGCAGCAGCAGGTCGAGGCGGAAGAACGGCTCCAGCCGCCCGCCGAAGCGCGACCTGGGCTTGCGCGCGCCCTTGGCGATCGCCCCCACGCGGCCGCGCCGGCGCGTGTAGAGGTGGAGGATGCGGTCGGCCTCGCCGTAGCGGATGCTGCGCAGGACGACGGCCTCGGTACGCAGGGTCTTACCGGGCATAACCGGCTTAAGGTGAACGACGCGCCGGACGGCGACGGCGCGGCCGGCGGCGCAGGCGCGCCTGGCAGCCCGGGCAGAAGTAGGTCGAGCGACCGGAGACGACGATCCGCTCGACCGTGCCGTCGCAGCGCCGGCAGGGCTCGCCCTCGCGCGTGTGGACGAGGAACTCGTCCTGCATCCGCCCCTTCTCGCCGCGCCCGTCGCGGTAGTCGTCGATCGAGGCTCCGCCGCCGTCGATGCCGGCCTCCAACGCCCCGACGATCCCGTCGCGCAGCGCCTCCAGGTGCTCGGGATTCATCGACTCGGCGGGAGAGAGCGGATGCAGGCGGGTGCGGAAGAGCGCCTCGTCGGCGTAGATGTTGCCGATCCCGGCGATCCCCTTCTGGTCGAGCAGGAACGACTTGAGCGGCGCCTTGCGGCCGGCGGCGATCTCGCCCAGCAGCTCGGGCGTGAAGGCGTCCGACAGCGGCTCGACGCCGAGCCGCGGGGCGAAGTGCGCGTCGAGCTGGGCGTCGTCGAGCAGCAGCGCCTCGCCGAAGCGGCGCGGGTCGGTGAACCAGAGCTCGCGCCCGTCGTCGAGGGCGAAGCGGGCGCGCAGGTGGCGTTCTTCGGTCGAACGCTCGCCCTCGTAGAGGCGACGCCCCTCCGACGGATCGATCATCTCCTCGCCCTCCTTGAGGACGAGGTTGCCGGTCATCCGCAGGTGCATGACCAGGGTCCGGCCGCCGTCCAGCCCCAGCAGCAGGTACTTCCCGCGGCGCCCCAGGCTCTCGATCGTGCGGCCTTCAACGGCGGCCTCTAGCTCGGCAGGGGGTGCCGGCCGGCACCAGCGCGGGTCGTAGACCTCGAGCCGCGCGATCCGCCGCCCTTCGATCTCCGGCTCCAGCTGCCGACAGACGGTCTCGACCTCGGGCAGCTCGGGCATCGACGCATTTCTACCGACCGCGTTCGCTGTTTGTGGCGCTCAGCGCGACAAAAGGCGAACGCGAGCCGTTGTGCTCACGACTCCGTCGCCCGCGGGTGGGCGTCGAAGTAGACCTCCTTGAGGCGCTCGCCGGAGAGGTGGGTGTAGATCTGCGTGGTGGCGATGTCGGCGTGGCCGAGCATCTCCTGCACGGCGCGCAGGTCGCAGCCGCCGGCGAGCAGGTGGGTGGCGAAGCTGTGGCGCAGGGTGTGCGGGCTCATGCGGCCGGAGAGCCCGGCCTCGCGGGCGTGGCGCTGGACGATCTTGTAGAGACCCTGGCGGCTGAGCGGGCCGCCGCGGAAGTTGACGAAGAGGCGCGCCTCGTGGCGTTCGGGCGGGACCAGCTTCGGCCGGCCGCCGCGCAGGTAGGCGGAGATCGCCGCGATCGCCTTGCGGCCGAGCGGCACGATCCGCTCCTTGGAGCCCTTGCCGCGCGCCCGCAGCAGGCCCTCCTCGAGGTCGACGTCGTTCAGCTCCAGGCCGATCGTCTCCGAGGCGCGCAGCCCGCACGCGTACATCACCTCCAGCAACGCCCGGTCGCGCAGCGTCGTCGGCTCGCTGCCGCGCGGCGCGGCGAGCAGCCGCTGCACCTCGGCGTAGTTGAGCACCTGCGGCAGCTTCTTGGCGCGCCGCGGGGCGCTCAGCGAGGCGGTCGGGTCGTCGCCGATCAGCTCGTCGCGGCGCAGGTGCTTGTAGAAGGAGCGCAGGCAGGCGGTCTTGCGGTGCACGGTCGCCGCCGAGCGGGCCGGACGGCCGTTGCCGGTCGCCAGGTCGGCGAGGAAGTCGCCGACGTCGGCCGGGCGGACCGCCAGGGCGTCGAGCTCGTGCTCGGCGAGGAACTCGCCGTACTGGAGCAGGTCGGTGCGGTAGGCGTTGAGGGTGTTGCGCGAGAGGCCGCGCTCCAGCTCGAGGTAGGAGAGGAAGTCGAGGACGAGGCCCTCGAAGCGGGCGTCGACCTCTGCCGGGCGGGACTCGACTGCGACTGCCATGGGGGACCGTTCTCCCGCTCGGGCCTCATTCCTCGTAGCGCAAGGCGGCGCCCGCGGCGAGGGGCGCGGCGAAGAAGAGTTGGTCTTCCTCTATGTCGCGGCCCATGGTTTTCGTCGGGAGCCCGGATGCTTCGTAGCCCGCTGTATCGGGCTGGGACATGCGGAGCTGGTGGCGATCGCCCGCTGCGCTGGCTAGCTGCGTTGCGGTGTCGGGGTGGCCTGTGGGCGCTGCGATGTCCACCCCACCCAGCAGCAGTTCGAGCACCGTGAGCGTGTGGTGGCTTACGCCGCGGTGGCGCGCGCGAGGGTCGGATTCGGAGAGGCGGGGAGAGAGAATGGTTGGGAGGCCCAGGGACAGGGCGGCGTGGGCGTTGTCGAGGGCGGCCATGCCGCCGTGGCCCAGGCGGGTGTCGGAGCCGATGATGCCGGGGCCGGGGCCGACCAGGGCGGCGTCCCAGCGGAAGCCGTTGGCCGCCGCGTCTAGGGCGCCGGCGACGGAGAGGGCCTCGTGCTCGCCGCCATAGGCGGGCGCGGCGGTGACGTGGCCGCAGAGCAGGCCGCGCTCGCGCAGCATGGCGACGTCGCGGCTCAGCGAGCCGGGCAGCGCGCCTCCGGCGCTCTGCACGTAGCCGAGCTTCAGGCCGGGCGCAACCTGGGCGCCGGCGGCCCAAGCCGCCGGCGCCAGGTGCCCGTGCAACGGCAGGACGAGCACCGGCATCGCCCGTTCCCCTCGCCCAGGAAGCTCGACGGGATCGATCGGGTGCTGGAGCGAGGTGTAGTTGAGCTTGAGGACGTGCTCGCGGCTGGCGCCGCTCGCGTCGAGGCCGCGCGTAAGGTTGACGTGGACGACGTCGAAGCCGCCCGATCCGAGACCCAGGTCCAGCGCGGCGACGTTGACGATCACCTCGTCTCCCTCGCGCATCTCGCCGAGCAGCGCCTCGTCGGCCCAGGCCGGGCGGCGCTCGCCGTCGACCTCCACCGTCAGCGGGTCCTCGCCGACGACGACGCCGCGACGCAGCTTCAGCCCGCCGCTCACCCCGCTTCGGCGCCGGCCTCGGCGACGATCGCCTCGCAGACGGCGAGCATCGCGTCTAGGTCCGCAGCCGCGACTCGCTCGTTCGCCGTGTGGACGTCCTTCGGGCCGTTGGCGAGCAGCACGCACTCGAACCCGGCGAGGCGCAGCGCGTTGACGTCGCTGCCGCCGCCGATCGCCTTGCGGACCGGCTCGTGGCCGGCGCGGCGCAATCCCGCCTCGGCGAGCGCCAGCGAGCCGGCGAGTCGCTCGGGATCCGGTAGCCGCGGAACAGCTCTTCGACCCGCACGTCGACGTCGCAGCCGTGCTCGCTGGCGCCCCAGGCGCAGGCCTCGCTGATCTCGCCGGCGACGGCCGCGGCGCGGTCGGTGTCGAGGCTGCGCGTCTCGGCGACGATGTCGCAGTGCCCGGGCACGACGTTGCCCGAGGTGCCGCCGGAGATCGTGCCGACGTTCGCGGTCGTCTCCTCGTCGAGCCGCCCGAGCTCCATCCGCGCGATCGCCGCCGCCGCGGCGGCGATCGCGCTGTTGCCGTCGTCGGGTTCGATCCCGGCGTGCGCCTCGACCCCGGCGAAGTCGGCGCGGATCTTCTGCTGCGTCGGCGTCGCGACGATCACCTCGCCGACCGGCCCCGCGTGGTCGAGGACGAAGCCGCAGTCCGAGCGCAGCGCGCCCGCGTCGAAGGCCTTGGCCCCGCGCAGCCCCTGCTCCTCGGCGACGGTCAGCAGCAGCTCGATCCCGACCGGCGGCGGCTCGGCCGCGCGGCGCGCGACCAGCTCCATGAAGACGGCGACCGCGGCCTTGTTGTCGGCGCCGAGGATCGTCTCGCCGGCGCTGCGGAAGACGCCTTCGTCCTCGACCACCTCGATCTGCCCCGCGTGCGGCACGGTGTCGATGTGGGCGCAGAACATCGACCCAGCGGTCGCTCGCGCCCCGGCAGCCGCGCGAGCAGGTTGCCGGCGCCCGCTTCGGCCGGGCCGGCCGCGTCGTCCTCGTCAACCTCGAGCCCGAGCGCCCGCAGCTCGGCCGCGATCGTGTCGGCGACCTCCCGCTCCTCGCCCGTCGGGCTGCGGATCTCGCAGAGCCGAACGAAAGTCTCGTACGAGCCGGTCGAGACATCGCTACGCGGCGACCTCAGTCGCTAGCGTGCAGAGCACGTGGCGTCCTGCGTCCTTGCCTAGCGAATGCCTCGACCGCGCCATGTCGGACACGAGGCATCTCAATTTCGCCGCCATCGGCCGGGCGCTCGCCGGCGTGACGGGCGGCGGCGCCGACGAACTCGCGGAACAGCGGCTCGGGCCGGTTGGGGCGCGAGTTGAACTCGGGGTGGAACTGCGAGGCGACGAAGAACGGGTGGTCGGGCAGCTCGATCATCTCGACCAGGCGCTCGTCGGGCGAGGTGCCGCCGCAGACCAGGCCCTCGTCTTCGAGCCGGCGGCGCAGCTGGATGTTGACCTCGTAGCGGTGGCGGTGGCGCTTGTAGATGACGGCCTCGCCGAAGATCTCGCGCGCCCGCGTGCCCTCGTGCAGCTTCACCGGGTCGGCGCCGAGCCGCATCGTCCCCCCCATCTCGGAGACCTCCTTCTGCTCGGGCAGCAGGTCGACGACCGGGAACGGCGTCTCGGGGTCGAACTCCGACGAGTTGGCGCCCTCCATCCCGGCGACGTCGCGGGCGAACTCGACCACGGCGATCTGCATCCCGAGGCAGATCCCCAGGTAGGGGATCGAGCGCTCGCGCGCGATCCGCGCCGCTTCGACCTTGCCCTCGATGCCGCGCTCGCCGAAGCCGCCCGGGATCAGCACCCCGTCGGCCTCCTCCAGCTTCTCCGGCTCGAAGCTCTCCGAGTCGACGAGCTCGACCTCGACCTCGACCCCGTGGTGGAAGCCGCCGTGCTCGAGCGCCTCGATCACCGACTTGTAGGCGTCGGCGAGCTGCACGTACTTGCCGACCAGGGCGATCCGCACCTTGCCCTCGGCCTTGTCGGCGCGCCGCACCATCTCCTCCCACTCGCTCAGGTCCGAGGACGGCGCCTCCATGCCGAAGTGGTCGAGCACCAGGTCGTCGACTCCCTCGGCGCGGAAGACGAGCGGCACCTTGTAGATGTTGTCGACGTCGTTGGCGGAGATCACCGCCTCGACCGGGAGGCTGGCGAAGAGCGCGATCTTGCTGCGGATCTCGCGGTCCAGGCGCCCCTCGGAGCGGCAGACCAGCGCGTGCGGCTGGATCCCGATGCGGCGCAGCTCGTTGACCGAGTGCTGGGTCGGCTTGGTCTTCAGTTCGCCGGCGTGGCCGACGTAGGGCACCAGGGTCAGGTGGACGAACATGCTGCGCTTCGGCCCGAGGTCGGTGTAGAGCTGGCGGATCGACTCGAGGAATGGCAGCGACTCGATGTCGCCGACCGTGCCGCCGATCTCGGTGAGGACGAAGTCGACCGACTGCGACTCGGCGACGATCAGGATGCGGTTCTTGATCTCGTCGGTGATGTGCGGGATCACCTGCACCGTGGCGCCGAGGTAGTCGCCACGGCGCTCGCGGTTGATCACCGTGTTGTAGACGGCGCCGGCGGTGACGTTGGAGGCGCGCGAGGTGTTCTCGTCGGTGAAGCGCTCATAGTGGCCGAGGTCGAGATCGGTCTCGGCGCCGTCCTCGGTGACGAAGACCTCGCCGTGCTGGAAGGGGCTCATCGTCCCCGGGTCGACGTTGATGTAGGGGTCGAACTTCTGCAGCTGCACGCGGTAGCCGCGCGAGACGAGCAGGCGGCCGATCGAGGCCGCGGCGATCCCCTTGCCGAGGGCCGAGACGACGCCGCCGGTGACGAAGATGAAGCGAGTGTCTCCAGGCTTTGCGGTCGGGGTCATCGTCTGCCGAGCGAGTCTAGCCAGCGCAAGGGCGGAATCGATTCGATCGCCGCGGAAATAGATCGCAACTCGCCGAAAACGGTGAATGCGGCGACCGCCGCCAGGGCGATCAGCCGCCCCGTCCCGCCCAGCGTCGTCAGCAGCCAGACGCCGCCGATCGCCCCGACCAGGTTGGAGCCGGTGTCGCCGAGCATCGCCCGCTCGCGCAGGGTGAAGGCGGCGCCGACCAGCACCGGCCCGGCGAAGATGCCAAGCAGGTCGAGCGGGGCGAGGGTCCAGGCGCCGAGGCAGAGTGCCGGCGCCGAGCAGCGCCAGTCCCTTCTCCGCCCGCCCGGGCCGCAGGTCGAGCAGGTTGAAGGCATTGGTGGCGAGGATCAGCAGCGCCACGTCCGCCAGGTAGCGCCACGATTCGAGGCCGCGGCCGGAGACGACGTAGGCGGCGAGGGCGAGCGCGCCGATCGCCTTGATCGCCCCGGTCGAGAGGCGCCCCTCGCGCAGCGCCCGGGCATGGCCGCGCCAGCCGCGCGGCGCGCCGGCCGCCCCTTCCCGTCCCAGCGAGTCGTCGAGGAAGCCGAGGAAGGCGACGCCGATCACGTAGGGCAGCCAGCGGCGCAGCTGGGGGTCGAGCAGCTCGGCGCCGCCGCGGTCGTCGAGGAAGGCGAGCGGGGCGAGGGCGACCAGCGCCGCCGTCGCCAGCACCGCGCCGAGCGGGAAGGCGAGCCGGGCGCCGCGGAAGTTCTCGCGCACGAGCCCGGCGTCGCGCAGGCCGCGCACGCCGGCCGGCACGACCAGCAGCGCCGCCGCGATCCCAGCCGGGAACCCGATCCAGGTCATTCGTGCGGTTCGAGCAGGTCGGGCAGCAGGCGGTCGGCGCTGCCCTTGACCCCGAAGCTGCCCTCGGCGCCGAGCAGGGCGAAGACGGTCGCCAGCCGGCCCGCGACGAGGTCCACGTCATCGACGCTGGAGAGGTCGTTGGCGGCGAAGAAGGAGACCGAGGAGGGTTCGGTGCGGCTGCTCTCGACCCCGACCGCGGGCGTGTGCGTGCCGGCGATCCCCTGCAGCATCCCCGACTCGATCCGCCCGGCGACGGCGCGCTGCTGGGGCCCCATGTCCCGCGGCTCGTCGCGCACCACGATCACCGCGTCGAGCCCCCCGAAGTTGCCGCTGGCGCGTGAGAAGAGATGGCCGCGGACGGGCTCCAGCAGCGTCCCGCCGCGCACGATCTGGCGCCCCAAGCCGGCGCCGAGGGCGGTCTGCAGATCAGGTTCGCGGGCGAGCCTGGCGAAGCGGGTCTTCGCCAGGTCGCCGGCGAGGCCGCGCGTGTCGACCGGCTCGCGCACGACGCCGACCCCGACCAGGTGCCCGCCGGCCGGGCCCAGCGCCGACTCGATCGCGCCGTAGACGTCGCCGGGCAGGTCGCCGAAGGCGACCAGGCCGATGCGCCGCCCACGCAGCCTGTCGCGCACCAGCACCGGGTAGACACGGCTGGAGAACTCGTTCGCCCGTCCCAGTTCGCCGCTCAGCTCTTCGGCGTGCTGGCGCGCGTCCTGGAGGTTGCCGGTGAGGCTGTGCTCGAGGTCCTTGCGGGTGCTGGAAAGCGTGTCGCCGCCGAACTCGGCGCCGATCAGGATGCCGATCGCCAGCGCCAGGAAGACGGCGATCAGCGACGTGGCGTGGTAGCGGGCGCTATAGCCCAAGCCAGATCTTCACCTTCAGCCAGAGCAGTTCGAACAGCTCGTTGAGCGCCGGCGAGGTGATCACGACGACCGCCAGCAGGAAGACGAAGGCGGCGAGGAAGAGCGCCGCCGGGGCGACGGTCGAGGGGGGGTTGTAGAGGCGGCTGACGCCCTTCGCGTCGACCAGCCGCTCGCCGATCCGCAGCCGCGTCAGGAAGGTCGAGGACATGCCGCCGCGCTTGCGGTCGAGGAACTCGATCAGGTTGAAGTGGGCGCCGACGCTGACGATCAGGTCAGCCCCCTTCTCGAAGGCCATCAGCATCGCCACGTCCTCGCTGGTGCCGGCGGCCGGGACGAGGGTGTGGGTCAGGCCCATCCCCAGCAGGCGCTCGCGGCCGGGTGCGCGGCCGTCTGGATAGGCGTGGACGATCAGCTCGGCGCCGCAGCGCAGCGCCCCGTCGCTCGCCGAGTCCATGTCGCCGAGGACCACGTCGGGCTTCAGGCCGGCTTCCAGGCAGCCGTCGGCGCCGCCGTCGACCGCGACGACGAGCGGGCGCACATCGCGGATGTAGGCGTTGAGCGCCCTCAGGTCGCGCCGGTGGCGGTCGCCGCGGACGACGATCAGCACCTGGCGGTCGCGGAAGGAGGTCTTGGTCGCGGGGAACTCGATCGCGCCGGTCAGCAGGTCGGCCTCCTGGCGGACGTGGGCGACGGTGTTCTCGGCGAACTCGGCGAGCGCCTCGTCGATGCGCTCGCGCTGGGCGGCGAGCCGCCGCTCGAGCTCCTCGGCGCCGAGCGAGTGGCCGCGCAGGATCTCCTCGCCCTCGCCGTCGGCGACGACCCCGCCGGCGATCGTCACCTCCGCGCCCTCCTCGAGCAGCGCGAAGGGATCGGCGCCGGGGGCGGTGGCGTCGATCAGCGTCACGCCGGCGTGGACGAGCAGCAGCGGCCCGGCGTTCGGGTAGCGGCCGTCGCTGGAGGGCGAAGCGTTGACGACGGCGCGCACCCCGCTCGCGAGCAGCTCCTCGGCGGCGATGCGGTCGACGTTGGCGTGGTCGATGACGGCGACGTCGCCGGGCCGCAGGCGCTTGACCAGGTCCTTGGTGCGGCGGCCGAGCCGTGCGCGGCCGCGGATCGGCTCCTCCGCGCCCACCCCGCCGCGGCGCGACAGCAGCGCTGGGAAGCGGCGGCGGCTGCTGGGAGTGGCCACGGTGTGAGGTTAGCCGCTGCTCAGGCCGCCGCAAGCAGCTCGCGGGCGTGGCGGTCCGCTGCCTCGTCGGCGCTCTCGCCGCCGAGCATGCGGCGGATCTCCTCGACCACGCCCTCGCCGTCGAGCCGCTCGACCGTGGCGGCGGCGGTCCCGCCGCCCGCGTCCTTGCGCAGGCGGAAGTGGGTCGGGGCGAGCGAGGCGACCTGCGGCAGGTGGGTGATGCAGAGCACCTGGCGGTCCTCGCCGAGGGCGCGCAGCCGCTCGCCGACCGCGCGCGCGGTCTTGCCGCCGACCCCGGCGTCGATCTCGTCGAAGACGAGCGTGCCGGCGCCGGCCGCCTCGCCGAGGGCGCTGAGCGCCAGCATCACGCGCGAGAGCTCGCCGCCGGAGGCCGCGTCGCGCAGCGGCGCCGGCGCCATGCCGGGGTTGGTGGCGATGCGCAGCTCGACCGTCTCGCGACCGCCGGGGCCGAAGCCGTCGGGGTGCGGCGTCAGCTCGACCTCGAGCGCCGCGCCCGGCATCGCCAGGCCGTCGAGCTCGGCGGCGACCCGCTCCCGGAGGCCGGGCGCCGCGGCGGCGCGCCCGGCGCTGAGGCGCTCGCCGAGCTCCGCGCGGCGCGCCTCGGCCTCGGCCAGCGCCGCCTCGGCCTCGGCGCCGCGCGTCTCGGCCCCCTCGAGGCGCCCGATCTCGGTCCGGCAGCGCTCGGCGTGGGCGAGCACCGACTCGACGCTGCCGCCGTGCTTGCGGCAGAGGCGGTCGATCGCGTCGAGCCGTTCCTCGACGGCGGCGAGCCGCTCGGGGTCGCCCTCGACCCGGTCGAGGTAGCCGCGCAGGCCGCCGGCCACGTCCCCCAGCTCGACCGCGAGCGAGGCGAGGCGCTCGGTCAGCGCGTCGAGCTCCGCGTCGACCCCGGCGGCGCCGTGCAGCAGCGCTTCCGCGGCGGCGAGGGCGCCGGCCGCGCCGCCGCCGTCCTCCTCGGCCCCGGCGGCGGCCGCCAGCGCGCCGAGCGCCGCCTCGCGCAGGCCCTCGGCGTGGCGCAGCCGCTCGCGCTCGGCCGCCAGCTCGGCCTCCTCGGCGGGGTCGGGCGCGACCTGCTCGATCTCGGAGAGCTCGTAGCGGTAGAGGTCGAGGTCCCGCTCGCGCGAGCCGTCGCGCTCGCGCAGCTCGGCCAGCTCGGCCGCCAGCCGAACGCACTCGCGATGAGCGGCGCGGTAGCGCTCGCGCAGGGCGACGTGCTCGGCGCCGGCGAAGCCGTCGAGCACGTCGAGCTGGGCCGAGGAGATCGTCAGCTTGCGGTGCTCGTGCTGGCCGTAGAAGGCGAGCAGCCGCCCGCCGAGCAGCTTCAGGTCGGCGGCGGAGGCGGCGCGGCCGGCGAGGAAGGCGGCGGTGCGCCCCGAGGCGGAGACGCGGCGCCCGAGGACGATCTCCTCGGCGCCCTCGGGCAGGCGCGCCGCGACCTCGGCCATCTCCGGCTCCGCCAGCAGGCCGTCGGGCAGGTCGAAGGCGCCCTCGACCCAGGCCTCCTCCGCGCCCGGCCGGACGATCTGCGGGCGCGCCTTGCCGCCCATCAAGCAGGTCGAGCGAGTGCGCCAGGACGGTCTTGCCGGCGCCGGTCTCGCCGGTGATCGCGTTCAGCCCCTCCCCAGCCGCAACTCGGCCCGCTCGATCAGCAGCAGGTTCTCGATCCGCAGCTCGCGCAGCACGTCCTCTTAGTAGCAGCGGGGGCGGACCGACTACGCCGCAACCGGCTCCGCCGCGGCCTCTCCGTCCGTGGGCTGGACGAAGTCGCGCGAGCGGACGAGGGCGAAGCCGAGGGCGGCGACGACGAAGGAGAGGATCGAGCCGATCAGGAGGATCTCGTTGAAGCCGCTGACGAAGGCGACCTTGGCGGCGTGGACGATCTCCGGCCGCTGCGCGGGCCTGGCGAAGGCGGCGGCGGCCCGCGAGCCGCCTGAGGAGACCGCTTCGGCGAGGCCGGGCGGCGCGTTCGGCAAGAGCGAGGTGAGCTTGCTGTCGACCTGCCCCTGGAAGACGGCGCCGAGCGAGGCGACCCCGGTCGCGATGCCGACCTGGCGGAAGGTCGTGTTGATCCCCGAGCCCATCCCCGCCTTCTCCACCGGCACGACGGCGATCGCCGCCTGGCCGATGCCCGGGTTGGCGGTGCCGATGCCGATGCCGGCGATCAGGAAGCCCGGCAGCAGGTCGGAGACGGGCGAGTCGGCGGAGATGCCGTGCATCAGCAGCAGCCCGATCGCCGACCATCGTCAGCCCGGCGCCGAGCAGGATGCGGATCGGGATGCGGTGCGAGAGCGAGCCGGCGATCGGCGAGGCGATGAAGGAGAGGACCGTGAGCGGCAGGAAGCGCAGGCCGGTCTCCAGCGGCGAGAAGTCGAGCACCCCCTGCATGTAGATCGTCAGGTAGAGGAAGAGGGCGAACATCCCCGCCGAGAGGCCGAAGGCGACGGCGGAGACGCCGTTGAAGGCCGGCTTGCGGAACAGGCCGAGGTCGAGCATCGGGTGGTCGCTGCGCGCCTCGACCGCCAGGAAGGCGAGCAGGAGGGCGGCCGAGCCGGCCAGCGAGGCGACGATGACGCCGCTGCCCCAGCCTTCCGGGTTGCCGCGGATCAGGCCGAAGATCAGCAGGAAGAGGCCGCCGGAGAAGGTCGCCAGGCCGGGCAGGTCGATCCGCTCGGGGTCCTGCGCGGCGACGTTGGCCAGGCGCAGCTCGGTGAGGACGATCGCGAGCGCCCCGATCGGCACGTTGACGAAGAAGATCCATTCCCAGCCGAGGTGCTCGGTGATCAGGCCGCCGACCAGCGGGCCGACGGCGACCGCGCCGCCGATCGTCGCCCCCCAGATGCCGAACGCGGTCGCCCGGTCTTTGCCGTGGAACTCCTGGCCGATCAGCGCCAGCGAGGTGGCGAACATCGCCGCGCCGCCGACCCCCTGGAGCGCCCGGGCGAAGTTGAGCAGGGTCGGATCGCCGGCGATCCCGCAGAGGAACGAGGCGCCGGTGAAGATGCCGAAGCCGATCGAGAAGACGCGCCGGCGGCCGAGCCGGTCGCCGAGCGAGCCGGCGGTGAGCAGGAAGACGGCGAGCGTCAGCGAGTAGGCGTCGACGACCCACTGCAGGCTCGACAGGCTGGCGTGCAGGCTGCGCTGGATGTCGGGCAGGGCGACGTTGACGACCGTGATGTCCAGCAGCAGCATGAACGTCGCGATCGAGATCAGGACGAGGGTCCACCACTTGCGCTCCATCGGCGGCAACCTAGCGAACCGGGCCGCCGGCTTCAGACGGCCAGGTGGCCGAACTTCTCGCGGATGCGCTGGTAGAAGCTCGTGCCGGGCAGCTGGGCGAGGCGGCCGACGTTGTCGGCGAAGCCGACCTCGATCGCGGCGCCCGACTCCAGCGTCCCGACCAGCTCGCCGTCGACCGCGACGTCGACCGGCTCGCGGCCGCCGGCGTTGCCGACGTGGAGGACGTCGCCGGGGGCGACGACGAGGGCGCGCGCGGTGAGCGAGTGCGGGGCGACGTAGGAGACGACGTAGCCCTTCACCCCCCAGGCCAGGATCGGCCCCTGGTTGGCGAGGTTGTAGCCGGTCGAGCCGACCGGCGTGGCGGCGACGAGGCCGTCGCAGCGGACGTGGCCGACCTCCTCGCCGGCGATCTTGTAGCTCAGCTCGGCGACCCGCTCGTGCGGGCGGCGGATGAAGCCGACGTCGTTGAGGGCGATCCGCGGCCCGCCGCCGACCGTCGCCTCGAGGCCGGGCAGGTCGACCGTCTCGATCTCGCCGGCGAAGGCGCGGCGCATGCCCTCGGCGGCGTCGTCGCGCTCGACCGCGGCGAGGAAGCCGACGGTGCCGAAGTTGACGCCGAAGACCGGCACGCCGCTGCGGGCGAAGTGGCGCAGCGCGTGCAGGATCGAGCCGTCGCCGCCGAGGACGAGGCAGAGGTCGGCCTGACGGGGCAGGTGGTCGACGACCTCGATGCCCGCGGCGGCGTCGCCGTGCTTGGCCGCCTCCTCGGGCGAGGCGAGCAGCCGCCATCCGGCCTCGCGGGCGGCGGCGACAGCCAGCTCGACCGCCCCGGTCGTCGCCGGCGGGTGCGAGTGGGTGATCAGCGTCGCCAGGCGCTCGCTCATCCGTCGACCGCCTCGATCGCGGACTCGAGGTCACGGATCTCTTCACCCTCGCCGCCGCAGCGGACGAAGGTCTCGCGGTTGCCCTTCGGGCCCGGCAGGCCGGAGGAGGCGAAGCCGCGCACCGCCAGGCCGAGCCCGGCGGCGGCGCGCGCCACGCCGAGGATCGCCTCGCGGCGGTCGGCCGGGTCGCGGACGACGCCCTTGCGCACCCGCTCGCGGCCGAGCTCGAACTGCGGCTTGACCATCGCCAGCAGCTCGCCGCCCGGCTTCAAGCAGCGGGCGAGGGCCGGCAGCACCTTGGCCAGCGAGATGAAGGAGACGTCGACCGTGGCGAGGTCCGGCGCGAACGGCAGGTCGCCCGGGGAGAGGGAGCGGGCGTTGAGACGCTCGATCACGATCACGCGCGGATCCTCGCGCATGCGCAGGTCGAGCTGCCCGTGGGCGACGTCGAGCGCCGCGACGCGGGCGGCGCCGCGCTGGAGCAGGCAGTCGGTGAAGCCGCCGGTCGAGGCGCCGACGTCGAGGCAGTCGCGACCGGCGACGTCGATCGCCAGAGCCGAGAGCGCGTTGTCGAGCTTGATCCCGCCGCGCGAGACGAAGCGCGGGCCCTGCTCGAGCCGCAGGTCGGCCGCCGGCTCGACGAGCTGGCTGGGACGCAGGGCGACCGGCCCGTCGCGACCGATCCGCACCTCGCCGGCGCGCACGGCGCCGGCAGCCGCCGAGCGCGAGGGAAAGAGGCCCCGCTCGGCCAGAACCGCGTCTATCCGGATCTTCCGGCTCGCCGTGGCCACGCGGCAACGGTACAGCCGCCCGGCGGGGAGCGCGCTAGAACGGCCGTCCAAAGGAAAAACTTGCGAGATGTTTAGCGACTCATTAGAATTGGGTAGAAGAATCGCTCGGCGGCGCTCAGGGAGCCAGTCCAAAGGCCTCTGTGACTCGCCTCACACACAAATCGCACGTATGTTCGTACTCTGAATTCAAGGATTCGAGCGAGGAGATCGATAGGGGAACTGAAAACTTCTTGGTCGGGCTCGGCGCCGCTCATATGGCAAGTTGACTCCCATCGACTCGCCCCGCGGCACATCAAGGGCTCACCTACCTCCCACGGATCCACATATATAGAGATACATATCTCTCCTCCCTGTAGTAACCCCAGAAACGCCTCGCCTCCCCGGCGGGGCGTTTTCTGTTGGTCGGCGAGGATCCGCTTCGCGACTCAGCGGCGGCGCCGTTCGCAGGCATAGGCCCGCCCGCCCAACGGACCCGCATATCGAGAGATACGCGCCCTCTCTCCCTGTAGCAACTCCAGAAACGTCCCGCGAGCGGAAGGAATCAGGCGACCGCCGAGAGGGCGCGGGCAGGCTAGCCGATTGAGCGCTTTGGCGCAAGCGCGGGTTGAAGTTCGGTGAGCGCCGCCAGCACCCGCTCGGCCACCGACTCGCCGGTCAGGCCGACCTCCTCGCGCAGCAGGGCCGGCTTGCCGTGGGTGACGTAGCGGTCGGGGAGGCCGATCCGCATCACCCGGGCGCGGTCCCCCGGCCGGTCGGCGAAGGCGTCCTCTAGGTGCTCGAGCACGCCCGAGCCGAAGCCGCCGGCGAGCACGTTCTCCTCGATCGTCACGACCAGCTCGTGCCCCAGCGCCAGCCGCTCGAGCAGCTCGGCGTCGAGCGGCTTGGCGAAGCGCGCGTCGGCGACCGTCGGATGCAGGCCGTGCTCGGCCAGCGCCTCGGCCGCCTGGCGCGCCACCGCGACGCCGTAGCCGTAGCCCAGCAGCGCGACGCGCTCGCCGCTCTCCAGCAGCTCGCCGCTGCCGATCGGGATCGCTTGCGGCTCGGCCGGCGGCTCGACCCCCTCCGCCGCGCCGCGCGGGTAGCGCAGCGCGGCCGGGCCGTCGTGGGCGATCGCCGTGCGCAGCATGTGGACCAGCATCGCCTCGTCGCGCGGCGCCATCACCACCATGTTGGGCAGCGGCCGGAGGTAGGAGACGTCGAAGGCGCCGTGGTGGGTCGGCCCGTCGTCGCCGACCAGCCCAGCCCGGTCCATCGCGAAGGTGACGTCGAGCTCCTGCAGGCAGACGTCGTGGATGATCTGGTCGTAGGCGCGCTGGAGGAAGGTCGAGTAGATCGCGCAGACCGGCTTCGCCCCCTGGATCGCGAGGCCCGAGGCGAGCAGGACCGCGTTCTGCTCGGCGATGCCGACGTCGTAGTACTGCTCGGGGCGCTCGTCGGCGAGCTTCTGCAGGCCGGTCCCCCCCGCCATCGCCGCGGTGATCCCGACCACCCGCTCGTCGCGCTCGGCCTCGGCGACGATCGCGCCGGCGAAGACCTGCGTGTACTGGGGCGGCGCGCTCGGCGCCGGCGGCGCCTCCAGTTTCTCGGGCGCGATCGCGTCGGGCGAGTCGGACTCTCGAACTTCCACCAGCCCCGCCGCCCCCGGACGCGGGAGCGACCCCGAATCCATCTCTGATTCCTTCTTCGGGGTCGCGGAAGCAGAGGAGGTGGCGGGTATTTGTTCTTGGGCGGGTTTTCCATCTTTGATGGATTTCGGCTTGGCGGCGTGCCACTGCTCCATCCCCTCGAGGCCGCCGTCCTCGGCCGGGGCGAAGCCCTTGCCCTTGACGGTGTGGATGTGGACGACGACCGGGCGGTCGGCCTCGAATGCCTCGCGCAGGGCCTCGCGCAGGGCGTGTACGTCGTGGCCGTCGATCACCCCCATGTAGGCGAGGTCGAGCTCCTCGAAGAACAGGCCCGGGGCCCAGTACGCCTTGATCGCCGCCTTCAGCTCGGGGCCGAGCCGTTCGATCCGCTTGCCGAGGCCGAGCGGCAGCTTCGTCAGCCGGTCCTCGACCCCCTCGCGGGCGTGGTAGAGGCGCGGGTTGAGCCGCACCCGGTTGAAGTAGCGCGAGAGCGCGCCGACGTTGGGCGAGATCGACATGCCGTTGTCGTTGAGCACGATCACGATCGGCGTCTGCAGGCCGCCGGCCGCGTGCAGCGCCTCGTAGGCGACGCCGCCGGTCAGCGCCCCGTCGCCGATCACCGCGGCCACGCGCCCGTCCTCGCCGATCCCCTTGCGCATCGCCTCCTTCAGCCCGACCGCGTAGCCGATCGAGGTCGAGGCGTGGCCGGCGCCCATGATGTCGTGCTCGGACTCGAAGGTCGCGCAGAACGGCGCCAGGCCGCCGTAGTGGCGGATCGTCGGCAGCGCGTCGCGGCGGCCGGTGAGGATCTTGTGCGGGTAGGCCTGGTGGCCGACGTCCCAGAGGATCTTGTCGCGCGGCGAGTCCAGCAGGCTGTGCAGGGCGACGGCCAGCTCGCAGGTGCCGAGGTTGGCGCCGAAGTGGCCGCCGATCTCGCCGATCGTGTCGATCACGTAGGTGCGCATCTCCTGCGCGACCCGCTGGAGCTGCTCGTCGTCGAGCCCGTGCAGGTCGGCGGGCGAGTCGATCCCGGCGAGCAGGCTCTCTGTCTTCTCGTTGCTGTCGCTCATTCGTTCCTGGTGAAGATGTAGTCGGCGATCCCGCTCAGGTCGCCCGTCTCGCCCCCGGCCTCGGCCAGCGCCGCGGTCGCCTTTGCGTGGGACTCGGCGGCGAGCTCGCGCGCCCGCTCCAGGCCGAAGAGGCTGACGTAGGTGAGTTTGCCATGTCGCTCGTCGCTTCCGTGCGGCTTGCCGAGCTGCTCGTCGCTTCCGGTCACGTCGAGGATGTCGTCGACGATCTGGAAGAGGACGCCGAGCTCCTCGGCAAAACGTTCGTAGGGGATTGTCTCAGGTTCCCCGACTCCCTCGAGGATCAACACGACGCCGACCGCAGCGGCGATCAGGCGGCCGGTCTTGAGCGCGTGCAGGGCGCGCAGCGCCTCGGCCTCGCCCGCCCCGCCGGCGACGTCGACGTACTGGCCGCCGACCATGCCGCCGACCCCGGTAGCCGTCGCCAGTGCGTTCAGGGCGGCGAGCACGCGGGCCGGCTCGCCGGCCTGCTCGCAGAAGAGCCGGATCGCCTCGGCGAAGAGGCCGTCGCCGGCGAGGATCGCGACGTCCTCGCCGAAGCGCACGTGCGAGGTCGGTCGACCGCGGCGCAGCTCGTCGTCGTCCATCGCCGGCAGGTCGTCGTGGATCAGCGAGTAGGTATGGATCAGCTCGAGCGCCGCGGCGACGCGCAGGTAGCGCTCGGGGGCGGCGCCGAGGGCGCGCGCGGTGGCCAGGGCGAGGACCGGCCGCACGCGCTTGCCGCCGGCCAGCAGCGAGTAGCGCATCGCCTCCTCCAGCCCGGCCGTCGCCGGCGCGGCCGAGAAGCGCAGCCGCTCCAGCTCCGCATCGACCAGCTCACGCAGGTCCTCCGGGTAACCGAGCACTAGGAGCCGCCGGACTCGCGGATGCGGCGGTTCGCCTCCTCGACCGCCTCGGCCGAGAGCTCGGCCGCCTCGCGGGCCAGCTCGGCGGCGCGCTCGTCGTCCGCCTCGGCACCCTCCAGCTCGGCGGCGATCGCCTCCAGCCGGCGGGAGATCTCGCGCAGGCGCGCCTCGTCGGCCACCTCAGCCCACCTCCTGGCGCTCGCGCACGATCGCGCCGAGGACGCCGTTGACGAAGCCGGGCGCGTCGGCGCCGCAGTACTCCTTGGCGATCTCCACCGCCTCGTCGATCGCCACCTCGTGCGGCGTCTCGGTGAACTCGATCTCATACAGGGCGACCCGCATCACGTTCAGCTCCAACGGCGCGATCCGGTCGACGCTCCAACCCCTGGCGTGGCCCGCGATCTGCTCGTCGAGCTCTTCGCGGTGCGCGTCGACCCCCGCGGCGAGCTCGCGCGTCAACGGCCGGGCCTCGGCGATCAGCTCCTCCAGCGGGCGGTTGGTCACGTCGCGCTGGTAGCTGGCGAAGACGGCGTCGCGCCGCTGGTCGGATCTGCGCATCGGCCTATTCTCGCGCGTCGGGCGGGCGGCGCGGGGTCAGGCGCGCGAGACGTACTCGCCGGTCCTCGTATCGACGCGGATCGTCTCGCCCTCCTCGATGAACAGCGGCACCTGGACGACCACGCCAGACTCCAGCGTCGCCGGCTTGCTGCCGCCGCCAGAGGCGGTGTCGCCTTTCACGCCCGGGTCGGTCTGGGTGACCTTCATCTCGACCGCGCTGGCGACCTGCACGTCGCTCGGCCGCTCGTCGACGAAGAGCACGTCGACCTCGTCGTTGGGCAGCACCCAGCGCATCGCCTCGCCGACCGCGTCGCCCGGGATCTCGATCTGCTCGTAGTCGGCGCTGTCCATGAACACGGCCGCCTCGCCGGAGTCGTAGAGGTACTGCATCTTGCGCGACTCGGTGTGCACCGGGCGGAACTTCTCTCCTGCCCTGAACGTCTTGTCCTGCACCGAGCCGTCGTCGATCTTACGCAGCTTCGTGCGCACGAACGCCCCGCCCTTGCCCGGCTTGACGTGCTGGAACTCGAGGATCCGGTAGATCGACCCGTCGATCTCGATGTGGCTGCCGTTCTTGAACTGGTTCGTGGAGATCACGGCGGCGAATCCTAGCCGCGGCGGGCCGGTGGGCGTCAGCGGGTAACCTGGATCGCGCCAGGGGGATGAGAGGAAAGCTCGCGACAATCGCCGCTCTCGCGCTGCTCGCGCTCGCCGCCACACCGCTCGCGCGCGGCGAAGAACAGACGCGGGAAAGCTACAAAGCGCAGGTCGAGCCGATCTGCCGGGCTAACCGCAGGGCCAACGAACGGATCATGGCCGGAGTCAAGGAGCGCGTGAACTCGGGCAAGCTGAAACCGGCGGGCAAGCAGTTCGTCCGCGTCTCGCGGTCCTTCGGCGGGCTGATCCGCCGGCTGGCGAAGGTGCCGCCGCCGGTCACCGACGTCCACCGCATCGAGCGCTGGATCGAGATCATGAAGCTGCTGAAGACGCGGCTGCGCCTGGTCGGCAGGTACTTCGGCGAAGATCTGAAGATCAAGGGCAACCACGAGGCGATCCTGGCCGAACGCGCCGGCATCTCGGCCAACAACACGACGATCGTGCTGCACTTCCACTACTGCCGCTTCGGGCGCTTCGACCGCGGCTGAGCGGAGAGCCCGCCGGCGCCGCGGACAAACGTATTACTCGGCATACTGCTGCGCGATGACCGAGACCCCGGCATTACTCGAGAAGCTGCTGCGCCCCGGCGCCCCGTCCGGCCACGAGGGCCCGGCGGCGGCCGTCTGGCGCGAGCAGGCCGCCTTCGCCGAGCTCTCCACCGACGGGCTCGGCTCCTCGATCGCCCGGATCGGCGAGGGTGCGCCGCTGCTGGCCGTCGTCGGGCACATCGACGAGATCGGCCTCGTCGTCACCCACGTCGACGAGAAGGGCTTCCTCTGGTTCGCCCCGATCGGCGGCTGGGACCCGCAGATCCTCGTCGGCCAGCGGGTCGAGGTGCGGGGCCGCGAGGGCACCCTGCCCGGCGTCGTCGGGCGCAAGCCGATCCACCTGCTCGACGGCGAGCAGCGCAAGAAGGTCGTCGAGCTGAAGGGCCTGCACATCGACGTCGGCGCCGGCGACCGCGAGCAGGCCGAGGCGCTGGTCCGGGTCGGCGACCCGGTCGTGATCGCGGCCGAGCCCGTGCGCCTCGCCGGCGACCGCCTCGTCTCGCGCGCGATGGACAACCGGCTCGGCGCCTACGTCGCGCTCGAGTCGCTGCGCCGCTGCCATGAGCGCGGCGCGCTCGCCTGCGGCTTCGCCGCCGTCGCCGCGGTACAGGAGGAGATCGGCCTGTTCGGCGCCCGCACGGCGGCCTTCGAGGTCCGTCCCGACCTCGCGATCGCCGTCGACGTCACCCACGCCACCGACGCGCCGGGCGTCGACGAGAAGGAGCAGGGCAGCCACCCGCTCGGCTCGGGGCCGGTGATCTTCCGCGGCTCGACCCTCTCCCCCAAGGTCTCCGAGCTGCTGATCGAGGCCGCCGAGGCGGAGGGCATCGAGTACACGCTCAGCGCCACCGGCCGCTCCTCGCACACCGACGCCGACGCGATTCAGATCTCGCGCTCCGGCATCCCCACCGGCCTCGTCTCGATCCCCCTGCGCTACATGCACTCGCCGGTCGAGCTGGTCGACCTGGTCGACCTGGAGGCGACGGTCGAGCTGATCGCCGCCTTCGCCGAGCGCCTCGACGACGTCGACCTGACCCGCTGACCGTCGCCGCGGCGCCGCCCGACCACCACCCGGTCGCGCCCGCCCGCCTTGGCGGAGTAGAGGGCCGAGTCGGCCTCGGTGACCAGCTCGTCGGTGTCGAGCAGCCCCGGAGAGGCGACCGCGACGCCGATGCTGATCGTCACCTCGGCGCCGATCGGGCGCCGCTCGCGCACCGCCAGCCTGAGCCGCTCGGCGATCTCGACCGCGCCCGCCTCGGCGGCTCCCGGCAGGACGACGAGGATCTCCTCGCCGCCGACCCGATAGATCGAGTCGCCGGCGCGCAGCTCTGAGCGCATCGTGTAGGCGACGTCCTGCAGCACCGCGTCGCCGGCGGCGTGGCCGAGCCGGTCGTTGACGTCCTTGAAGTGGTCGAGGTCGCAGAGCAGCAGGGCGTGCGAGAGCCCCTCCTCGGCGCTCGTCGGCTGTCCCTCGAGCTCGCTGAGCCGCTGGTCGAGCGCGTTGCGGTTGAACAGGCCGGTCAGCGGGTCAAGCGTCGAGCGGCGCCGGTGGGCGCGGTCGGACTCGACCAGGGCGCCGGAGAGGGTCACTGTGCAGAGGACGAGACCGGTGGCCGCCATCACCTCCTGGCCGTGAGCGGAGGCCGTGCCCGCGTTCAGCCCGAAGGTCGAGGCCCCGAGCAGGACGAGGATGTAGACGGTGCCGATGGCGATGCCGCGCGGCTCGAAGCGGGCGCCGAGCGTCACCGCCGGCAGCGCGAACCACATCAGCGCCGGGCTTTCGGCGCCGCCGGTGACGACGACCGCGTCGGCGAGCAGCAGCGGCAGGATCCCCCAGGCGGCGGCGACCCAGATGGCCGGGTGCTGGCTGTTGCGCATGAAGCTGTCGGCGACGGCGAAGCCGGCCAGCCCGACGGCGAGCGGCACGACCCACCACCAGCCGAGCTGCGAGCTGAAGCCGGCGAGCCCGACGGCGAGGATCGCGAAGCAGGCGATGCGGTAGGGGCGCAGCCGCAACTCCATGTCGATCAGGCGCTCGCGGCGGGCGTCCTCGCGGACCGCGGCGAGCGATTCGGGTGGCGCGTGCGTTTCGCTCCTCAGCCTCACGCACGTGGCATCGGCGCGCGGCGGCCCGAACTTGAGGCCGACAGCTACTCGACCGGCTGGAGATCCTTGGGCAGGGTGCTTAGATCGCGGCAGCCGTCCTCGGCGACGACGACGAGATCCTCGATCCGCACGCCCAGCTCGCCCGGCAGGTAGACGCCCGGCTCGATCGTCACGACCTCGCCCGCCGCGAGCACGTCCTCGGAGCGCGGCGAGAGGCGCGGCGCCTCGTGCACCTCGAGGCCGACCCCGTGGCCGACCCCGTGGCCGAAGCGCTCGCCGTATCCGGCCGCCTCGATCCTCTCGCGGGCGACCCCGTCCAGCTCCTCGCCGCCGACCCCCGCCGCGACCGCGTCGAGCGCCGCCAGCTGCGCCGCCAGCACCGTCTCGTAGGCCTCGCGCGCTCGCTCGCCCGGCTCGCCGACCGCGTAGGTGCGGGTGCCGTCGGAGCAGTAGCCGTCGAGCTTCGCCCCCATGTCGAAGACGACCAGCTCGCCCGCGCCGATCGTGCGCTCGCCGGGCTCGGCGTGCGGCTGCGCCCCGTTCGGCCCGGCGGCGACGATCGCCGGGAAGGAGGGGTCGCCGCCGAGCTCGCGGATACGCGCTTCCGCAGCCCGCGCGACCTCGCGCTCGCTGCGGCCGCCGAGCCCGCGCTCGACACTCCAGCGCCAGACCTCGTCGGCCAGCTCGGAGGCGGCGGCGATCGCCGCCAGCTCGGCCTCGTCCTTGACCCGGCGCAGCTGCTCGACCATGCCGCCGGCGGCGACCGGCTCGACCCCCTCGGCGAGCTTCTCGCGCAGCCGCTCCAGCAGGCGCACCGAGACGTGGTCGTCCTCGAAGCCGACGCGGCCGGAGAGGTGTTCGGCGAGGCCGCCGAGCCAGTCGTCGGCCAGGGTCACCGTCTCCCAGCCCTCGACCTCGGCCGCAGAGCGCTCGGTGTAGCGGAAGTCGGTGATGAAGAGGCGCGTCTCGGGACCGCAGACGCAGGCGCCGTTGCTGCCGGTGAAGCCGGTCAGGTAGCGCACGTTGGTCAGCTCGGTGACCAGGAGCAGGTCGAGCTCGCGCTCGGCCAGGCCGGCCGCGAGGCGGTCGCCGCGTTCCCTCATCTGGTCGAAGAGACGTCGAGCTCGCGGGCGAGCCGGGCGAGGGCGTCGCGGTAGCCGTCGGGGCCCTTGCCCGAGACCTTCTCCAGCACGAGCCCGTCGAAGACGGAGACCCGGCGCCAGTTCTGGCGCGACTCGACGTCGGAGAGATGGACCTCGACCGCGGGCAGGCGCGCCAGCTCGAGCGCGTCGGCGATCGCGCGGCTGTAGTGGGTCCAGGCGCCGGCGTTGATCACGATCGCGTCGGCCAGCTCCGGCGCTCGGTGCAGGTATTCGGCGAACTCGCCCTCGGCGTTGGTCTGGAAGAAGATCGCCTCCAGGCCAAGCTCTCGCGCGGCGCCCTGGATCCGCATCTCCAGCTCGCTGAGCGAGATCCCGCCGTAGATCGCGGGGTCGCGGCGCTCGAGCACGTCGAAGTTGACCCCGTGCAGGACGGCGACGCGGTTGTGGGCTGAGGTCATCTCTCGTACAGCTCCTCGACGACGAGCCTGACCTTAGCCGGATCGACCGCCTGCCCCACGCGCGGCGCGCCGGGCTCGGAGAGCAGCACGAAGCCGACTCCGGCGGCGGTGCGCTTCTTGTCGTGTCCAATGCATTGATGATCGCTTCTGGTTCCAGAACATCTCGGTTGAGGCATACCGGCAGCTCGTGGCGTTCGAGGATTGCCCCGACTTCGTCCGCAGTTCCGGTGCATCGGAGAGCGTCAGCGCTGCAAGTAGCCCCAACCCAATCGCTTCGCCATGACTGTAGCGTCATAGCCGCTCGCCGACTCGATCGCGTGGCCAACCGTATGGCCCAAATTGAGCACCGCGCGAAGGCCAGAGTCCCGCTCGTCGGCCGCAACCACTTCGGACTTATAGCGGGCGCAAGCAAGACCATTTGCTTTCAACCACCGGATTGAGTTCGATCGACCTCGGACGAGCTGCCAAAGCGAGCCGCCAGCTAGCAGGCCAGTCTTTAACGACCTCAACGAACCCCGACGGCAAGTCCCACGGCGGGCAAAGACTCAAGCGTTGACGTATCAGCAATCACAGCCGCGGGCAGGTGATAACCGCCTGCGTAGTTCTTGCCCTCCGGCAGGTCGACACCCGTCTTGCCGCCGTAGGCAGAGTCAACCTGGGCGACAAGAGTCGTGGGGACTTGAATCACCGGCACGCCCCGCTGATACACATGGGCGCAGAAGCCAGCCAAATCGCCGACTACGCCGCCGCCGAGCGCAACAACGTGGTCTTCACGCCTCATGCCCGTCTGGGCAAGGCACCGCAGTATTCTCTCGACCTCGCTGAGGGTCTTTGCTTCCTCGCCAGGCTCAACTTCGACTAACGCCTCATGCGGAGCGATGCGATCCGCATAGAGTCTTCCAACAGACCGGTCTGTAACAAGGAACCGCCTACTCTTGACCGGCCACCAGTCGGTGTCGAGGATGCCGGATCCCACATAGATGGGATGTTCGTCACGCTCGCCCACTGCCCAGATCAGCTTCGTATCAGGCGGCAGGGCGCTCAGGGCCCGAATCCACGGGAGAGCATTGATCGCAGACTTGCCGTCGTTCCGCGGAAGAACGACATCAGCCAACTCTTCATATAGCGGCTCGCGCTTAGTCAGGAGCTCCGCAAATGCATTTCGGTCTTGCGCCAGGGGGCGGTCGCTGTCCGCGACGCGAGCCCAGGCGACATCGACCGTTACGGGAAGCCACACAACGATGTGTCGCCGAAGCTCGTTCTGAACACCCTCGGAGAGAACCGATCCCCCGCCGAGGGCCACTACGCCGCCTGCGGCATCCCGAAGGAGTTCCGTAGCCAGCTCAGCCTCCTCTCGCCGAAATTGCTCCTCGCCCCATTCCTGAAAATAGGCGCTGATCGGCATGCCGAGTTTTCGCTCGATCCGGTCGTCCATGTCCCAAACCTGTTCAACTGATTCAGCTAGCACTTCGGCTGCCGTGGACTTCCCGGCCCCCATAAAGCCAATAAGCACGATTGCGGGGTTAGTGGTCATTCTCGTGGCATTCGCTGGCGGTGGCGAGACTCAGATGCCGTCAGGCAAGGACGCAGGGAGTCCGAATAGCAGCGCTATTCGGACGACTGAGGACGCAGTATGGCGGCATCTGAGGCCGCCAGCGACGGCGAAGTGAACCGCCCCGGTTTTCTTGGAGACGCTTTTCATTGGGGACTCAACTCCGCCATGTAGTTCGCCTCGAACTCGACAGGCGGGATATCACCGCAGGCTCCATGGAGCCTGCGGTGATTGAACCAGTCGACCCAGGCCAGGGTCGCCAGCTCGACGTCGGAGAGCGTCTTCCACGGTCCCCTCGGCTGGATCTTCTCGGTCTTGAAGAGACCGATCGTCGTCTCGGCGAGGGCGTTGTCGTATGCGTCGCCGACCGAGCCGACCGAGGCGATCGACGCCGGCGTCGATCAGTCGTCGGGTGAAGGCAAAGCTGGTGTATTGGCTGCCGGCGTCGGAGTGATGAATGAGCCCGGCCCCGACCGGGGAGCCCTCGTGGTCGCGTGACCACAGCGCCATCTCGAGCGTGTCGAGGACGAGCTCGGTGTTCATCGAGCGAGCGGCCTTCCAGCCGACGATCCGGCGGCTGAAGACGTCGATCACGAAGGCGACGTAGACGGTCGCCTCCCAGGTCGCCACGTAGGTGAAGTCGGCGACCCAGAGGTGGTTGGGGGCGGTCGCGGTGAAGTCGCGGTCGACGAGATCTGCGGGCCGCTCAGCCTCGTTCGTCTGGGAATCGTCGTGCGGACCCTCTTGCCGCCCCTGATCGCTCCTCTGAGGCCGTCTGCGCGCATCAGGCGCTCGACCGTGCAGCGCGGGGCGGCGATGCCCTCGCGGCTGCAGCTGCCACCAGACCTTCCGGGCGCCGTAGACCGCGAGGTTCTCCTCATAGACCCGGCGGATCTCGGCCAGCAGCTCGCGGTCGCGCAGGGCGCGAGCGCCGGGATTGCGCTGGCGTTCCTTGCGCGCGTAATACGTCGACGGGGCGAACTGCAGCGCCCTGCAGATCGGCTCGACCCCGAATACGGTCGCGGTGCTCGTCGATGAAGACGCTCATCGCTTCGGCGGTTGCGGGTCGAGCTCCCGCGCGAAGAAAACCGAGGCCGCCTTGAGGATCTCGTTCGCCCGGCGCAGCTCCTTGATTCTCGCGCTCGAGCTCCTTGATCCTGACCAGCTCCTCGCTCGTCGAGCCCGGCTGCAGGCCGCGGTCGATCTCGGCCTGGCGGACCCAGTTGCGAAGCGTCTCGGCCGTCATCCCGAACTTGGCTGCGATCGAGCTGCATCGCCGCCCACTGCGATCGATACTCGCCCTGGTGCTCGAACACCATCCGCGACCGCGCGCTCTCGGACCTCCGCCGGATACCTCCCGATTTCTTGCCATGACCTCATCCTCTCAAGGGATTAGGCCTCCACGAACCCGGGGCGGTTCAAAGGGCGCGAGGAGGGCCACTGACCACGCATAGACGATCGCCGGACGCTTCACGGGGTCACCCCCGCCAATCGATTCTCTTCTTGTATGCCTCCGTAGCCGCGAGCACGTCGTCGATGTGGTCGCCGCCGAACTTCTCGCGGTAGCAGCGGGCGAGGGTAAGGCAGACCATCGCCTCGGCGACGACCGCCGCGGCCGGGACGACGGTCGAGTCGGTGCGCTCGCGCAGCGCCTGCGCCGGCTGCTTGGTCTCGGTGTCGACCGAGCGCAGCGGCTTGGTCAGGGTCGAGATCGGCTTGATCGCGGCGCGCACCGAGAGCGGCTGGCCGTTGGTCATCCCGCCCTCCAGCCCGCCGGCGTGGTTGGTCTCGCGCCGGTAGCCGTGCGCCTCGGTCCAGAAGATCTCGTCGTGGGCCTCCGAGCCGGGACGGCCGGCGACGTCCCAGGCCTCGCCGATCGCGACCCCCTTGACCGACTGGATCGAGGCGACCGCGCCGGCCAGCTGCCCGTCGAGCCGTTCTTCCCAGGAGACGTGCGAGCCGAGGCCGGGGACGAGGCCGAAGACGCGCACCTCGAAGCCGCCGCCGAGGCTCTCGTTGGCCTTGCGCAGACGGTTGATCTCCTCGACCATCGCCGCGCTCGCCTCTGGGTCGAGGCAGCGCACCGGGTCCTCGTCGACCGCGGCGAAGTCCTCCGGCGCCAGGTCGGGCCGCTCGGGCGCCCGTACCGAGGCGATCTGGACGACGTGGCTGTGCACGCTGACGCCGAGCGCGGCGAGAAAGCCGCGGGCCAGGGCGCCCGCCGCCACCCGCGCCGCGGTCTCGCGGGCGCTGGCCCGCTCGAGCACGTTGCGGATGTCGGTGTGGCCGTACTTCTGCGAGCCGACCAAGTCGGCGTGGCCGGGCCGCGGCAGGTGGACCTCGTCGGGCTCGAACCCCTCGACCGGCCAGGGGTTCATCCGCTCCTCCCAGTTGGCGTAGTCGCGGTTGGCGACCAGCACGGCGATCGGGCTGCCGAGGGTGCGGCCGTGGCGCACGCCGGAGCGGACCTCGACCCCGTCGGACTCGATCTTCATCCGGCCGCCGCGGCCGTGGCCGAGCTGGCGCCGCGCCATGTCGCGGTCGAGCGCCTCGCGGTCGAGCTCCAGGCCCGCCGGCATCCCCTCGACGATCGCGACCAGGCCGGGGCCGTGCGACTCGCCGGCGGTGGTGAAACGAAAACGCGTGCTCATGGCGCAAGGCTATATGCGGGGGGTGGTGGTGGGCCTATCCCGGTAGGGGCTCCACTTAACTTTTTCGAGAACGGATGTGGCCGTCCGAGGGCGTGTGCGCCGAAAAAGTACAAGACGTTCCGCCCCTACCGGGATAGGCCCTCCGGGCGGCTGCGCCCATCACGTTCAGCGGGGTTTGCGGCCGGTCCAGATCTCAAGGGACCGAGCACCTTGGTGGACGAGAACGTCGATACCGTCGATTGTCTTGGCGCCAGCCTTTTCTGCCGCCTCGATGCAGCTTGGTTGGACGGGCTCCATAGACCAGATCGACAACCATTTGCTCGCCGTGGAATTTGCCTTCCGCCAAAGGCAAAAGTTCCTTGAAGGGGTCCTCGCCATGTAGGCCGACCGAGGTTGTGTTGACGATAATTCCATAGCTTCCCAACCTTGGAGCCGCTACTGGCGCACCGCCAAGCTCCGCAGCAACTTCCTCCGCTCGTCCGCTTGTCCGGTTCCAAACGTCGACTACAGCTCCTTCCTTCGCCAGTGCCCAGATCGCCGCGCGTGCCGCCCCTCCGGCACCGAGCACCAGTGCATGCCTGCCTCGGACCTGCATCCGGCAATGCGTCGATCAGGCCGGCGGCGTCGGTGTTGTCGGCTTGGATCTCCCCTTCTTGGAAGCTAAGCGTGTTTGCGGCTCCGATCGACTGTGCCGTCGGGGAGGCAGCGTCGCCAGCCTCAGCGCCGCCTTCTTGTGTGGGATGGTCACGTTTGCGCCGACAAAGCCCTGGCTGGGCATCTCACGGACGAACTTCTCGAATTCCTCCGGCGCCACGTCGATCGCCTCGTAGCACCACTCGTCCGCCAAGCCGAGCTCGGCGAGCGCCGCGTTGTGCATCGCCGGGGAGCGGGAGTGGGCTACGGGGTGGCCGATGACGGCTAGCCGCTTCATTCTTCTTCGCAGGTGTCGGGCGAGTTGCCGCCCGCTGCCGCGCGCGCTTCGTCGTAGCGGGCGACGTCGGCTTCGAATTCGGCCATCGTCGTGGCGAAGGCGAGCTTTCCGCAGGTCCCGGGCTCGGTCACGTAGTAGAGGTAGCCGACCCTGGCCGGGTGGGCAGCCGCTTCGATCGAGGCGAGGCCCGGGCTGTCGATCGGCCCCGGCGGCAGCCCGGCGTTGACGCGCGTGTTGTAGGGGGAATCGATCGCGAGCTGGGATTCCGTCAGCGGCCGGTCGTAGTTGCCGGTGGCGAAGCGGACGGTGGCGTCGATGCCGAGCGGGATCCCTTCGCGCAGGCGGTTGTAGATGACCGCGGCGACCAGCTTGCGCTGGCTCGCGACGCCGGCCTCGCGCTCGATCATCGAGGCGATCGTGACCACGTCGCGGACGGTCAGGTTCTTCGAGCGGGCGTAGGCCATGCTCACGCCGGCGACGCGGCGCCTGAAGTCTTCGAGCTGGCGCTGCACGAGGTCCGAGGCCGGGGCGCCCCTGTCCAGTTCAAAGGTGTCGGGGAAGAGGAAGCCCTCATGGCCGCGGCTGGCCTCAAGGTAGCTGCCCTTCAAACCGGCTTCGCGGGCGAGCTGGGCGGTCTGGCGGCGGTCGTAGCCCTCAGGGACCGTCAGCGTGATCGTCTTCAGTTCCGGTTCGGGCGGCGGCGGCGAGTGGTGGAAGTGGCGGTAGGCGAGCGCCGCGACGGCGACGACCGCGAGCACGCCGCAAAGGACCAGCGCGGCGCCCAGGCGCCGCCTCCTCACCTGCGCGCGCCGCGCCTCCCCGCGCCGCTCCCGGCGCAGGGTCGTCTGCTCACTCATCCGCGCCGGAGCCTTCGACGGCGGCGCGGCCGACGAGGTATGCCTCGAGCAGGTGGGCGGCGGCGAGCGAGTCGGACGCGGCCGTCGCCCCGGCGCGGCGGCTCGCCTCGGCCATGCGGGTCGTCAGCCGCTCGTCGTAGACCTCGACCGGGACCTCGACCAGCACCTCCAGTTCGGCGCGGAAGCTGCGCGCCAGCGCCGCCTGCGAGCCCTCCTCGCCGCTCAGGTGCAGCGGCAGGCCGACGACGACGCGCTCGACGCCGTGCTCGGCGACGAGGTCGGCGACGGCGCTCGGCAGCGGCGGCTCGATCACCGGCAGCGGCGTTGCCAGGGTGCCGCTCGGGTCGGAGATCGCGCAGCCGATCCGGGCGGTCCCGTGGTCGAGCGCCAGCACGCGCATCAGGAGGGCGCCCTCATCCCAGGTCCCGCTCGATCGCCCGCCTCGCTGTCGCCAGCGCCTCGCCGAGCTTCGCGGCGTCCTTCCCTCCGGCCTGCGCCATCTCGTCGCGGCCGCCGCCGCCGCCGCCGACGACGGCCGCCGCGTCGCGCACCACGCCGGCCGCCGAGACGCCCGCGGCGACCGCGTCCTTGGAGGCGAGCACGACGAGCCCGACCTTGTCCCCGGCGGCGCCGCCGAGGGCGATCGCCGAGGCGCCGCCGAGCTTCGACTGCACGCGGTTGGCGAGCTCGAGCAGCTGCCTCTGGTCGGCGGTCGGCGCCTCCGCGGCGAGGACCGCGACGCCGCCCACGTCCTCGGCCGCGGCGAGGAGGCGCTCGGCCTCCCCGGCGAGCAGCTCCTTCGCCGCCTGCTTCTCGCCCTCGCCCGCCTCGCGCAGCCGCTCGGCGGCGCGGCGGGCGCCGGTCAGGGGGTCCTGGGGCGAGCCGAGGAGCTCGCCGACCTCGCGCAGGCGGCGCTCCTCCTCGCGGAACCAGTCGATCGCCGCCGGTCCCGTCAGCGCCTCGATCCGCCGCACGTTCGCCGCCGAGGAGCCCTCGGAGGCGATCTTGAAGATCCCGATCTCGGCGGTGTTGGCGACGTGGGTGCCGCCGCAGAGCTCGCGCGAGACCCCGTCGATCTCGACCACCCGCACCCACTCGCCGTATTTCTCGCCGAACAGCGCCATCGCGCCGAGCGCTTCGGCCTCGGGGCGCTCCATCTCCAGCCAGCGCACCGGGCGGCTCGCCTTGACCCACACGTTGACCCGGTCCTCGATCGCCGCCAGGTCCTCGGCGGCGAGCGCCTGGCCGTGGGTGAAGTCGAAGCGCAGCTTGTCGGGGCGCACCGCGGAGCCGGCCTGGCGCACGTGGTCGCCGAGCCGCTCGCGCAGCGCCGCGTGCAGGAGGTGGGTCGCGGTGTGGTTGCGCATCGTCGCGTGGCGGGTCTCGTGGTCGACGACCGCATCAACCGCCGCCTCCTCTGCTCCCGCAAGGACGCGCTCGTCATCACCGGCGATCTCGCGTCCTTGCTCCCGCGTCCGGGGGCGGCGGGCAGCGACCTCGAGCACCTGGTCGTCCCCTACGCGGTACACATCGACGACCTCCGCTTCTCCCCCCTGCCAGCGCAGCACGCCCGAGTCGGCGACCTGGCCGCCGCCCTCGGCGTAGAAGGGGCTCTCCTCGAGCTTGACCAGCGCCCGCCCGTCGTCGGCGGCGACCGCCGCCAGGCCGGTCGTCGCGCGCAGCGACTCGTAGCCGACGAAGCGGGTCGGCGGCGCCTCGGCGGCGAAGGCGAGCACCCGCTCGTGGCGGTCCTCGGAGCCGTGCGCGGTCGCGGCGCCGACGCGGGCGCGCTGGCGCTGCTCCTCCATCAGCTCCTCGAAGCCGCCGTCGTCGACCGCGATGCCGCGCTCGGCGAGCAGCTCCTTGGTCAGGTCGTAGGGGAAGCCGTAGGTGTCGTGCAGCTTGAAGGCGTCGGCGGCCTCGACCCAGGAGGTGCCGGACTCCTCCGCCTCGACGGCGAGGCGCTCGAGCAGCTCGCTGCCGCGCTCCAGCGTGCGGCCGAAGCTCTCCTCCTCGTCGCCGACCCAGCGGGCGATCGACTCGCGCTCCGCCGCCAGCTCCGGGTAGGCGCCGGCCATGACCTCGATCGTGCGCTCGGCGAAGCGGCCCAGCCAGGGCGCCTCGAGGCCGAGCGTGCGGCCCTGCTGGATCGCCCGCCGCATGATCCGCCGCAGGATGTAGCCGCGGTCCTCGTTGGAGGGGACGACGCCGTCGGCGATCAGGAAGGCGGCGCCGCGCGAGTGGTCGGCGACGATCCGCATCGCCCGGGTCGTCGCGCCGCCCTCGCCGTAGGAGCGGCCGGAGAGCTCCTCGGCCAGGTCGATCAGCGGGCGGATCAGGTCGGTCTCGAAGACCGAGGGCGCGTCCTGGAGGATCGCCGCCATCCGGTCGAGCCCCATCCCGGTGTCGATGTTGCGCATCGGCAGCTCGGTGAGGACGCCCTCGGGAGAGAGGTCGTAGGTCATGAAGACGTGGTTCCAGAACTCGAGGAATCGGTCGGTGTCGTCGCCGGGCCGCTCGCCGGGGTCGCCGAAGCCCTCGCCGCGGTCGAGGTAGAGCTCCGAGCAGGGGCCGCAGGGGCCGGACGGGCCGGCCTGCCAGAAGTTGTCGGGGCGGCCGAGCGGGACGATCCGCTCCTCGGGCATGCCGACGCCCTTCCAGATCTCGATCGCCTCGGTGTCGGGGCCGAGGCCGAGCTCCTCGTCGCCGCCGAAGACGGTCGCCCAGATCCGCTCCGGGTCCATGCCGAAGCCCTGCGTCGCCAGCTCCCAGCCCCAGGGGATCGACTCGGCCTTGAAGTAGTCGCCGAAGCTCCAGTTGCCGAGCATCTCGAAGAAGGTGAGGTGGCGGGCGGTGTTCGCCGACCTCCTCGATGTCGGTCGTGCGGAAGCACTTCTGCACGTCGGCGAGGCGCCGCGCCGGCGGGCGCTCGCGGCCGAGGAAGTAGGGCTTGAACGGCTGCATGCCGGCCGTCGTCAGCAGCACCGAGGGGTCGTGGACGGAGGGCACGAGCGAGGCCGAAGGCACGATCTCGTGACCGCGCTCGGCGAAGAAATCGAGGTATGTGTCGCGGATCTCCTCGGCCCTCATGGACCAGGAAGCCTAAGTGACGGGAGGTGCCTCAGAGCGCCGCGGCGATCGTGCCGTGGCCGACGATCGCCTCGCCGCAGAGCAGCACCGCCTCCTGGCCCGGCGCGGCGGCGTCGAACGGCTCGCCGAGCTCGACCTCCAGCTCGGCGTGCGGCCCGGCGCACGGCGCGCGCGACCGACGCCGGCACCGGCGCCGCCCGGTAGCGCAGCCTGACCGCGTCAACCCGGCCGCCGTCGCGGTGCAGGACCGCGTCGCGGACCCGCACGCGGCGGGTCGCAAGCTCGGCGCGGGCGCCGACCGTGACCGTGTTGGCGGCGGCGTCGGTGGCGAGGACGTAGAGCGGCTCGGGGGCCGAGACGGCGATCCCGCGGCGCTGGCCGACGGTGAAGTTGTGGTGGCCGCGGTGGCGGCCGAGCGTCCGCCCCCCCGGTCGACGATCTTCCCCGTCGCGCTCGCCGAGGCCGGCGTGGCGGCGCAGGAAGCGCTCCTTGCCCTGGCCGGCGAGGAAGCAGAGGTCCTGGCTCTCGGGCTTCTTCGCGACGGCGAGCCCGTGGCGGGCGGCGATCGCACGCACCTCGGGCTTGGTCAGCTCGGTGAGCGGGAAGCCGAGGCGGCCGAGCAGCGCCGGCGGCAGCGCCGCGAGCATGTAGCTCTGGTCCTTGCCGGCGTCCGCGGCGGCGGCAAGCAGGGGGCCGTCGCCGTCCTCGACGATGCGCGCGTAGTGGCCGGTGAGGAGCCGCTCGGCGCCGAGCCGCTCGGCGAGGTCTACCATCGCGGCGATCCGCACCTCGCCGTTGCAGACGATGCACGGGTTGGGGGTGGCGCCGGCGCCGTAGCCGTCGAGGAAGGCGCCGACGACGCGGCGGCGGAATTCCTCCTCGAGGTCGAGCGTCAGGTGCGGGACGCCGAGCGAGTGGGCGAGCGCGCGGGCGCCGAGCACCGCCTCGGGCGAGCAGCAGGCCTTGGCGCCGTCGGTCTCGGGGTCGGCCCAGAGCTTCAGCGTCACCCCGACGACCTCGGCGCCGCGCTCGCGCTCGAGCAGCGCCGCGACGGCGCTGTCGACGCCGCCCGACATCGCGACCAGGACGCGGCCCTCGCGCGGCGCGGCGAGGGTCCGTGAGGAGGCCGCTGCACCGGCCAGCGCCCGGTGCAGCGCGTCGGCGGCGAGCTGCGCGGCGTGCCGCTTGGCGGGGGTCAGCCCGCCGATCGCCGCGTCCACCTCGTCGGTCCCGATCCGCGCCGCCTCGACCACGCTCCCCCCGTCGACCATCTCCGCCACCGCCGCCGTCGCCGCCCGCGTGGACCCGCAGCCCTCGGCGTCGAAGGTCACCGTCGCGATCCGCCCGCCCTCGATCGCGAGCGAGACGCGGGAGAGATCGCCGCACGCCGCGCCGCCGGCCGCGCCGGTGAAGGCGCCGTCGGGCGGCGGGCCGAGCCGCGTCTCGTCGCGCAGATAATGCTCGAACAGCTCCCGGGTCATGGACGCAAGGGTAGTGCGGCCGTCCGCAATGCGGGAATCTACGGTCGGCAGGGGCCGCGCCCCGGTGCTACGGTTGGCACAGGCTCTGACCCGTACGCGAGCCGTCCCAACGTTTGACCCAACACAAACGGCTAGGGAGCTGATCTCCTGTGACCCCGTGGGGTTGTGGGGAGGCGCCCACCCTTCTTTTCAAGGGATCAAAGCCAGGGGCGGCAACGGCGGGTCGGAGCTTTCTCTTCGCCGGGCCGGTCAGTCCATGTTGGAGAGCAGGAGCTCGGCCTCGCTCCAGTCCTCGCCGCGCACGCGCAGGGCGATGTCGCCGCGGCCGAAGCGGTCGAGCGGCCAGTCGGCGGTGAGCACGGCCTCGATCCCGGCCTCCGCGAGCGCCTGGTGCCAGGCGCGGGCGGTGCGCAGCTCGCCGAAGTCGCGCACGACCTCCCAGGAGTCGAAGGACGGGTCGTCGACGTGGACGGGGGTCTTGCCCGGCCCCGGCCGCAGGGCGAGCTTGAGGCGATCGAGCAGGCTCATCGCCACATCTTGACCGGGCCTCAGTGGCCGGCGAGCCCTTTGCGGTGCAGGGCGATGCCCAGCTCCTTCAGCTGCATCTCCTCGACCGGCGCGGGGGCGCCGGTCAGCGCGTCGGTCCCCGAGGCGGTCTTCGGGAAGGCGATCACGTCGCGGATCGAGTCGGCGCCGGCGAGGCGCTGGACGATCCGGTCGAGGCCGTAGGCGATGCCGCCGTGCGGCGGCGCGCCGTAGCGCAGCGCCTCGAGCAGGAAGCCGAAGCGCGCCTCGGCCTCCTCGGCGTCGATGCCGAGCGCGGCGAAGAGCTTCCGCTGGACGTCGGCGCGATGGATGCGGATCGAGCCGCCGCCCATCTCCTGCCCGTTCCAGACGAGGTCGTAGGCGAGCGCGCGGGCGCCGCCCGGGTCGCCGGGGTCGAACTCGCCCGCCGGCGCGGTGAAGGGATGGTGCAGCGGGTCCCAGCGCTCCTCGTCTGCGTTCCACTCCAGCAGCGGCCAGTCGACGATCCAGAGCAGGCTGTCCTCGCCCTCGGGGATCAGCTCGAAGCGGGTCGCCAGCTCGACCCGCAGCTGGCCGAGAACCGCGTTGGCGACCTTCTCATGATCGGCGACGAGCAGCAGCAGGTCCCCCTCTTCGGCGCCGAGCAGCCGGTTCAGCTCCGCCAGCTCGGCCTCGGAGAGGAACTTGGCGGTCGGCGAGCGCCAGCCATCGCCCTCGCGGAAGGCCCAGACGAGGCCCTTGGCGCCGAGCTCCTGGGCGCGGGCGATCAGCCCGTCGAGCTCCGAGCGCGGCAGCTCGCGCCGGCCGGCGTTGAGCCCGCGCACGGCGCCGCCGGACTCGATCGCGCCGCGGAAGACCTTGAACTCGGTGCCGGCGAGGGCGTCGCTCAGGTCGACCAGCTCGAGGCCGAAGCGGGTGTCCGGCCGGTCGGTGCCGAAGCGGCCGATCGCCTCGTCGTAGCCGAGCCGCTCGATCGGCGCCTCGATCCGCGGGCCGCCGGCCCGCTCGAAGACGTGCGCCAGCAGACGCTCGTTCAGCTCGATCACGTCGTCGGCGCCGACGAAGGACATCTCGATGTCGAGCTGGGTGAAGTCGGGCTGGCGGTCGGCGCGCAGGTCCTCGTCGCGGAAGCAGCGGGCGATCTGGTAGTAGCGCTCGAAGCCGGCGACCATCAAGAGCTGCTTGAACAGCTGCGGCGACTGCGGCAGCGCGTAGAAGGAGCCCCGCTGGAGCCGGCTGGGGACGAGGAAGTCGCGGGCGCCCTCGGGCGTCGAGCGGGTCAGCACCGGCGTCTCGACGTCGAGGAAGCCCTCGCCGTCGAGGAACTCGCGCATCGCCCGCGTCACCCGGTGGCGCAGGGCGAGCGACTCGCGCATCGGCTCGCGGCGCAGGTCGAGGTAGCGGTGGCGCAGCCGCGCGTCCTCGCCGACCTCGCCGGAGAAGCCCTCGACCTGGAAGGGTGGCGTCTCGGCGTCGGCGAGCAGCTCGGCCGCCCCGACGGCGAGCTCGACCTCGCCCGTCGGCAGCTCGGGGTTGACGGTCTCGGGCGAGCGCCGCACGACCGTGCCGGCGGCGCTGAGCACGTCCTCGGCGCGCAGCCCGTGCGCCAGCTCGAAGGAGTCGCCGGAAGAGTCGGGGTGGAAGACGAGCTGGACGATGCCGGTGCGGTCGCGCAGGTCGATGAAGATCAGCCCGCCGTGGTCGCGGCGCCGGTGCACCCAGCCGGCGACCCGCGCCGCGGAGTCGACCCGGTCGCCGAGCACCTGGCCGCACCAGGTGTCGCGGAATCCGTTGGCGCGCAGCGCCGGGACCTCGCTCACGCGTCCCCGCCTCCGATCGCCTCGATCAGGCCCGCGGTGTCGACGGGCGACTGCTCGCCGCTGCTCCATGTCGCGCAGCTGCGCCGTGCCGTCGGCCTCGAGGATCAGCACGCGGCGGGCGCCGATCCGGTCGGCGTGCTTGAGCTGGCCCTTGAGGCCGCGCCCGGCGAGGTCGACCTCGGCGCTGAGCCCGGCGTGGCGCAGCTCGCTCGCCAGCGCCAGCGCGCGGCGGCGCTGGTCGGGGTCGGCGACGGCAAGGAAGGCGTCGCGTCCCCCCTCCTCCGGCTCCTCGCCCAGCGCCAGGAGGATGCGCTCGATCCCCGCCGCCCAGCCGATCGCGGGGGTCGGCGGCCCGCCGAGCTGCTCGACCAGGCCGTCGTAGCGGCCGCCGCCGCCGACCTCCGACTGGGCGCCCAGCCCCTCGCAGACGAAGGAGAAGATCGTGCGCGTGTAGTAGTCGAGGCCGCGCACCAGGGTCGGGTCGATCTCGTAGGCGATCCCGGCCGCCTCGAGCAGCGCGCGCAGCTCGGCGAAGTGCTCGGCGTCCTCGCCCTCGAGCCGCTCGACGAGCGTCGGCGCGCTCGCCATCACTCCCCGGGTGCCCTCGTCGTCGGCGTCGAAGGCGCGCAGCGGGTTGAGCTCGATCCGCTCGCGCACGTCCTTGGAGAGGTCGGCCTCGTGGGCGCGCAGGTGCGCCTTCAGCTCCTCCAGGTAGGCGGCGCGGGCGCCCGGCGAGCCGAGGCTGCCGAGCCGCAGCTCGACCCCCGGGACGCCGAGCTCGGCGAGCAGATCGGCGAGCAGCATGATCGCCTCGGCGTCGGCGAGCGGCGAGTCGGTGCCGATCGCCTCGACCCCGACCTGGTGGAACTGGCGGTAGCGACCGGCCTGCGGGCGCTCATGGCGGAAGAACGGCCCGGCGTAGGAGAGCTTCACCGGCTGCGCGAGCTTGTGCATGCCGTGCTCGAGGTAGGCGCGGCAGATCGGCGCCGTCCCCTCCGGGCGCAGGGTGATGCTGCGGCCGCCCTTGTCCTCGAAGGTGAACATCTCCTTGCGCACGATGTCGGTCGAGCGGCCGACGCCGCGCTCGAACAGCTCGGTGTCCTCGAAGACGGGCGTGGCGATCGGCTCGTAGCCGGCGCGGGCGCAGATCTCCGCCGCGGCCGCTTCGACCCGGCGCCGTGCGCGGGCGTCGGCCGGCAGCACGTCGAAGGTCCCGCGCGGTGCCTGGTACTTGCTCGCCATCGTGGCGCGACCTTACCTGCGCGCGGCGCAGGCCGCCTCAGCGAGCGAGCTCGGCGAGAAAGGGGTTGGCGGCGCGCTCGGCGCCGAGCGTGGTGGGCTCCATGTGGCCCGGGTAGACGGCGGTCTCGGGCGGGTGGGAGTCGACCAGCTCCTGGATCGAGCGCAGCAGCGTCGGGCCGTCGCCGCCGGGCAGGTCGACGCGGCCGACCGAGCCCTTGAACAGCACGTCGCCGGAGAAGACCGCCGCCTCGTCGCGGATCGAGTAGGTGACGTGGCCGGGGCTGTGCCCGGGGGTGAAGATCACGTCGATCGTCATCCCGGCGAGCTCGAGCTCCTCGCCGCCGGCGACGGTCTCATCGGCCTCGTAGCTCTCGAACGGGCCGAAGCCCTCCCAGGGGACGTAGGCCATGATGTCGGCGAGCACCGGGGTCTCGATCCGCGGGCAGTAGACGGGCGCGCCGGTCGCCTTCGCCACCGGAGCGACGGCGCCGATGTGGTCGAAGTGGCAGTGGGTGAGGAGGATCGCCTCGGCGGTTGCTCCCGTCTGCTCGAGCGCGGCGAGGATCCGCTCGGGCTCCTCTCCGGGGTCGACGATCAGCGCCCGGTCGGACCCTTCGCGGCGAAGCAGGAAGCAGTTCTCGCCGATCGGGCCGACGGTGAGCATCTCGACGTCCAGCGCCATGCTCACCCTTTTTCCCGAGCGCGGATCCTGGCTCGCTCGCGGCGGCGCCAGAGCATCGTGTCGATGTAGTAGCCGGCCGGAACGTAGAAGACGAGCATGAAGGCGCCAAGGCCGAAGGCGGTGGCCGGGGGGCGTTTGAAGATCAGCATCAGCAGCGCGGTGAAGATCACCGCGGCGACGGCGCCGCGGGCGGCGGCGCCCTGCCAGGTGGGCGGCGAGTCGACCTTGGCGCCGCTGGAGCGCCCGGCGCGGGCGCGCGCCTTGGCCTCCTCGCGGCTGCGCGGACGGCCGGCGCGGCGGCCGGCGTCCACCCTGCCGCCCTGAGTGCCGCGGTGCTTGCGCTGGCGCTTCTTCTTCGTCTGGGCCATTCCCGGCAATCTAGAGGATCGGCGGAGCCGCTCAGGGCAGGGCGGCGAGGCGCGCCTCGATCGTGTGCCGCTCGGGGTCGAAGCCGCGGATCGGCACGTCGCCCGGGTAGCCGGCGAGCGCCGCGGCGGGGATCAGGCCGATCAGCTCCGCCTCCACCGGCCGGGCGCCGAGCGGGGAGGCGAGCTCGCGCACCCGCTCGACGACGGCCCCGAGCGGCACCGCGACCGGGTCGTGGACGTTGGTCGAGACCTGGGCCCGGCCGCTCGCCGGCGGCAGGCCGATCGCGCGGACCCCCGGCAGGCCGCCGCCCGACTCGCGCAGCCGGGCGGCGACGGCGCGCGCCGCGTCGAGGTCGGCGCCCTCAAGCTCGACGTTGAAGGCGCCGAGCGGGGCGCGGGCGGTGACGAGGGTCGCGCCGGCGGTCGGGTGCGGCGACTCCGGGCCGAGGTCGGGGCGCAGCTCGCCGGCCTCCATTCGCCGCCGCAGCTCCGCGAGCCCGCCGCGGCGGAAGTGCGCCCGCTCGGCGCGCGGGGGGTCGCTCGCCAGCTCGCCGTAGAGGAAGACGGGGACGCCGAGGGCGGCGATCTCGCTGGCGACGGCGAGCGCCGCCTCACGTGCCCGCTCGCGGTCGGCCGGCGCGGCCCAGACCAGCGGGCAGACGTCGAGCGCGCCGACCGCCGGGTGGACGCCCTCGTACGCCCCCATGTCGATCGTGCCGATCGCCGCCGCGCCGCCGCCGGCCAGCGCCGCGACCAGCCGCTCCGCGCCGCCCGCGAGCGTGAAGACGGTCCGGTCGTGATCGCTGTCGCTGTGGCGGTCGAGCAGCTCGACCCCCTCGGCGAAGGCGCCGGCCAGGGCCTCGATCCGCGTCGCGTCGCGACCCTCGGAGACGTTCGGGACGGCGAGCAGCGGCGGCGTCAACGCTCCGCCCCTCTAGGCGACCAGCTCGCCGGCCTCGACGATCGGCGTGCCATCGACTTCCACCGTCGGCTTCATCACCACGCAGTCGAGGTGCACCGGTACCTGGACGGTGCCGCCGATCGCCGCCGAGGCGCCGAAGGCGACGTGCGCGCTGCCGAGGATCTTCTCGTCCTCGAGGATGTTGCCGGTCAGCTCGGCGCATTCGTTGGTGCCGATGCCGAGCTCGGCGACGTTGGCGCCGTCGGAGCCGTGTTCGCCGAGCAGCCCCAGCAGCCGCTCGCCCTCAGGGCCGGTGGCCTCGACGAGGTGCCCGTCGCGCACCGTCAGCTCGACCGGCTCGGCGACCTCGCCGATCGCGGCGATCGAGCCGTCGACGACGAGCTTCCCCTCGGCGGTGCCCTCGACCGGCGCGATGAACGCCTCGCCGCAGGGGATGTTGCCGAAGGCGCCGCGCATGTCGAGTGCGCCGGCGTCGACGATCGCCGTGCGATCCTCGAGGCCCAGCCGCAGGTCGGAGCCGTTGGCGCAGGTGACCCGCGCCTCCGAGCCCGCGCCCAGCGCGCGGCCGACCGCCGTCCCCCGCTTGCGCAGCTCGCGCAGGTCGGCGGCCATCACGCGGGCGAGCATCTCCCCGGTCACGCCGGGCATCGAGGCGACGCGCACGCCCGCCTCGGTGGCGGCGCGGCGCGCCTCGGTGTGGGAGATCGACTGGATCGTCGGCGCGACGACGATGTCGACCGCGAGCATCGCGGCGGCGACCGCGCGCGGCGGCTCGGCGGCATGGGAGTCGCGCTCGGAGATCACCGCCAGCGTCGCCTCGGCGCCCTCGCCCTGGGCGTTGATCCGCAGCAGCGCGCCGAGCTCTTCGGTGCCGGGGTTGCAGATCACCAGCATCTCCTCGGACGGGCTCAGGTCGAGGCAGTCCCGGATCAGCGAATTGACGGCATCGTCTAGCTCGCGCCCCACATCGGAAAGGCTAGACGTTCGTCCGACAACCCAGCGTTCGCCTTTTGTCGACCTCAGCCCGACAAATGGCGAACGCGCGCATTGGGGGGGCTTGGCGCTCACCAGGGGAGCAGCTCGACCGGGGTGCCGTGGTAGCCGGCCCGCGCGAGCAACCGCTCCTCCCCGCCCGGCCAGATCGTCAGGCGGACCTCGGCGAGATCGCCGGCCGGCTCCATGCGCAGCCAGGCGAGCGGCGCCTCCGGGGTCGCGCGAGCGCCCGCCTCGTGCAGGTGGGCGAGAAACGCCTCCCGTTCGTCCTCGCCGAGGTACTGGAGGACGATCGAGTGGTAGACGACGGTCGCCCGGCCGGGCGCGGCGTCGGCGAGCTGGCGCCCGATCCACTCCGGCGCGCTCGCCCGGTCGACCGTGGCGGGCACGCGCGCGGCCAGCTCCAGCGCTGCGCGCAGCCGCTCGACGCGGGCCCGCTGATCTGGCCAGACGTAGGCGAGCAAGGTCTGCCGCCCCTCGATCGTTGCCGGATCCACGGGCGCTGCGTCGCAGCCGCGGCGCTCGGCGACCTCCACTTGCGCGGCCATGCCGAGCTGAAGCTCACCGCCCAGCTCGAACTCGAGCCTCACCGGCGAGTCGGTCGGCCCCCAAGAGAAGCCCGGCGCCGGGCGCTCGGGCGACTCCCCGGCGAAGCCAGACGTCCCGCTCTCGGACAACTCGCCGGCGAAGCCAGGCGCCTCGTAGCGGTAGGAGTCCCAGCGCAGGTTGAGCCCGGCGCTGGCGCCGACCTCGAGCAGCCGCAGCGGCAGCCCCGTTTCGGCGGCGACGGCGAGGAGGGCGGGCAGAAGCGCCGCGCAGCGCCCGACCTCGTTGGTCTGCACCGGCGATTCGACCAGCCCGCGCAGCTCCTCCGCATTTCGCCCCAGGACCGCCCTGAACTCGATCCACTCCGCCTCGGGGTCGCGCTCTGGAGCGGCGTAGAGTTCAGCGAGCGCCGGCTCCTCGCCGCGCAGGACGAGCCGGTTGACGGCGCCCATCAGGCGCAGCGCGAGCATCGAGTCGGTCGGGTCGTCCTCATGGCCGCGCAGCACCGCCTCAGTCGGCCCACTCGCCTCGAAGTCCGCCGCGGCCCGCTCCAGCAGCCCGGCGTAGAGCGGCGAGCCGATCCGCTCGCAGTGCCCGGCCTGCACCCGCAACCGCTCGGCGACGGGCCCACTCGCCTCCAAAGGCCGCCGACTCGATCCGCCGTCTCCACTCATGCCCGCAGCGTAGTGGCGGCCTCCGCGCAGCAAAGCGGCCAGAGTCGCGCCCAGTCGCCCTCTGAGATAATCCCAGCCCCGCCGGAGTAGCTCAGCTGGTTAGAGCAGCGGAATCATAATCCGCGTGTCGGGGGTTCGAGTCCCTCCTCCGGCATTTAGTTATCAAGCGGAATTCGGTCTAGTATCGACTTCCCGATGAAGTCCGTTGCGTTCCTGTGCACGACATGACATTCAGGTCTCGCCGAACACCATCAGCGATAGAACAGGACTCCAGGGCAGCGCCGGACCCTATGAGTACGGACCCAACAGAGCGCGCCGACCTTGTGGATTCGGTAGCGTAAATTCCAAAGCGCCCCTTCTCGTGGAAGCGAGTAATAGACAGTGGCTGAACCAGCGTAGACGCTGCCAGCCAAGTACCAGAAGACGTTACATTTGACCTTCTCGCGTTCGACGCGATGACAGGAAATTTCCTTGAAGAGGCCCTTGGCGAAGTGATTGCGAAAATCACTTACAAACCCGACGTATGTCAGATATGCAGCAGCATTAAACGTGAGCTTCGGCAGACGAAGTAGCGGCGGCACAGAGATCGACGGAACGGGACCTCCTGATTCGAGCGCGGCGATCCAGCTGGCTACCCATGGTGCCACCCGATCAACCCGCGTCTCGACTCCAGGGATGTTCGTCCGGCAATCTGGGGCGCCCATGCTGATGATCCCGACTTGAACCGGGATTCCGTCTGGGCGCACGGCGATACCGGGACCTCCGCTGTCACCGTGACAGGGACCCACTTCGAACTTTGGAGCCGCGATTGCACAAAGCTGACTCGCGGCGTCGTAAAACGGTGTTGCCTTCCTCGCCTTGTGCCTGCAATAACTGCTGCCTTGGACCACCGTCTCGGCGTAGCGCAAGACAGTCGGCGACTTCGTCGAGTTGCCGCTCGTCAAGCCCCATCCGGCGATCGCGATCGACGTACCTCCAGAGATCAGAGCTTCGTCACCGGTGGCAGCCAGAGAGATCGCTGGGACGGTTACTGGGGTGGCGAGCACAAGAAGTGCGGCATCGTGAAGGTTTTTAGACGGTTCATAACTCGGGTAAACAAGAACCTGCGAAACGGCGGAAACATGTTCTGGGGTGAGCTGCTTGAGGTCCGCCAGACCGGTAATGACACTGTAGTTCGACGCAACCAAGACTCGGCCGGATTCCGCGACCGCGCAATGCCCGGCGGTAAGGACCAAGCGAGGCGCAACCACCGTGCCGGTGCATTCAAAGCCTTCGGCTGAGCCCTCATAAACGATGTGCGCCAACCAAGGAAACCCGGAGATCGATGCCGTAGTGCCCTTGACAACAGAGACCTCCGCACTGCTGGCCGCGCGGTTTCCGTGAGCTTCGTCGGCGGCAGCCGCTATCCGCCCCGAGAAGCCAACACGACATCATCGCCGCCACTGCCAATCCTGCCCTCAGCTCCCGCATAGAAATGAACTTATGCGGCTGCTCCATGCGTGCCGGCAGGGGCCGGAAGCGTGGACAGAACCTCGGGGGGAAGGCGCTTGCTGGCTGACCAAACCTCGATTGCTACGACCTCGTCCGTAGCTGAGTCGTGGTCGATCAAGCCCCAATCGACCTCCTCGCTGACGACATCGGCAGACTCCCCGGTGGGAAGCCAGGCAATGTCTGCCTCTCGGTCGTAATAGGCGAATCTCGGATTCATATGCTCAGGATAGCTCTCGTTTCGGCCCCTGCCTACGGCGAGCTCCCCGCAGCCGCCACACGCTGACAACGCAGGCGGCGTTCTCCTCGCCCCAGACCGGACTGTCGTAGAGCACGACAAACTTCCCGCCATCTGCGCGAACGCCCTCGACTCGCCAGTCAGCATCACCATGGTTGGACTCGCGAGTCTCATGTCCATCCCGAACCGCCTCCTCAACCTCAAACCTGGTCAGATCTCGCTGCCCGAGACGTAGCTCGGCATGGTCGGTCCAGATGATGCGCCCGATTCCCATCGACCCGACAGCCTATGACGCAGAGCAGCGTTTTGTCGTCGAAACCCATCCCCCCGCACGCGCTCACCCTCATCGCAGCCGCGCCAAGAGCTTACGAGTGGCTTCCCCGGCAAGATCGACCGCATCCTCGCTGACCTCCTCCACTACCGGCGGACGATCCTTGCGCAGGCGTGGAAGCTCGCCCTCGGAGACCTCGGCGATGCCGGCGTTGTTGCCGGTCCAGCGGCGCACCGAGTCGGCGAGTTCATCGAGTTGGTCGCGCCAGGTCGCATCCTCGGGATCGACATCGGCGGGCCGCACGACGAGAAGGTCGATATCGCTGCTCGCATCCCCATCGCCGCGAGCCGCGCTGCCGAACAGCGAGGCGTGAACCGGCGGAACCTCCCAGCCGTCGATCGCGTCGCGCAGTCGACGAACCAGCTCGGCGCGCGCTCCGGCCATCTGCTCGACGGTCGGGGCCAGCAGGTGATCGCGGTTCAGCTCGTAGAGGAAGGTGCGGCCGACCTCCTCGCGACTGACCAGGCCGTGCTCCACCAGGCGGTCGAGGACGTGCTGGACACCGGTATTGGAGCGCCCCGCTCGACGGGCCAGCTCACGGCCGCTGCGGGGCTTGGTGGAGCCCGCCAGCACCACCAGAACGTCAGTGTCGACGCTGGAAGATATGGCCGAAAAGGGTTTCGAAACATCCATCGCTGAGTGTCCTAAGCATAGATCAAGCGAACTAAATATAGGTCACTTCGGCGCTGAAGCGGTTCCGCGGAACCGCCTGCGCTAGCTTGACGTGCATGGCTGTGCGGACGAGCGAGTTGCGATTTTCGACTCAGGGGGACAGCGACGTCGTCGACATCACCGAGGAAGTGGGACGTTGCGTCGAGGAGGCCGGGCTGCGGGAGGGGATCGTGGTCGCCTTCGTGCGGGGGTCCACGGCGGCGATCTCGACCATGGAGTTCGAGCCGGGCGGGGTGCATGACCTGCGGGCGATGCTGGAGCGGTTGATCCCCTCTGCCGGCGAGTACGAGCACAACCGGCTCAACGCCGACACCAACTCGCATGCTCATCAGCGGGCCACGGTGGTCGGGCCGTCGGAGACGGCGCCGGTGATCGACGGGCGCCTGGCGCTCGGCACCTGGCAGCAGCTCGTGCTGATCGACTTCGACGACCGGCCGCGCGAGCGGAGCGTGGTCGTGCAGGCGATTGCTTAGCGCAGGTCCACGACCTCGTATTGCAGGCCCTCCGCCAAGTCCACGATCTCCGGATCGCCGGTCCAGAGTGGAGCGTTGAGGCGCAGTGCCGTGGCGATGCAGAATGCGTCGGCATACGACAGTCCCCCTCCCGCCTTGACCCGGGCGGCCGATCGGATCAACGCCCAGTCGACTCCGATCACCTTGCTTCGCTTGCGAACCCTCTCGATGACGGCGACGGCATCGCCTTCGCCGAGATCGCGAATTCGCATGTAGAGAGCCTCGCCGAGATTGATCGATGCGATAGCCGCCCCCTCGGAAAGCCACGCCTGCTCAATCCGGTTTGCCGCGGGCTCGTCCTTGAGGTATGCCAGCAGCGCCCAGCTGTCAAGGACGAGCAACGCCCCACCTCTGGGCCTTGCGCTCCTCTCGCTCGCGCTCGGCGCGTCGCTCCGCCATCAAGTCCTCGGTTCCAGAGCCGGGGACATCGGCCCAGATGCCGCGCAGGGCTTCGATGTCTTTCGCGCGCGTCTGGGGCTCATCGGCGGCACGGCGAATTCGCACGTCAACGCCATCGGCCTCGAACGCGACCTCGTCGCCGGGCTCGATCCCGATCTCCTCGCGGATCGCTTTCGGGATGACCACCTGGCCTTTGGTCCCGACCTTATGAGTCATACCGCCAGTATAACGGTCCTTTTCGCCGGGGCGGCTCAGCCCGCCAGCGCACCCGCGCCGGCGTGGCGGAATTCGGCCAGGACCCGCTCCATCGGCTCGACTTCGGGGGCGACCATCTCGGGCCAGGGCTTTTCGGGGTGCTCGTCGAGGGTCTTGTAGCCGTTGCCGCTGATCACGGCGACGACCGTGTCGTCGGGGCCCAGCTTGCCCTCGTTGGCGAGCTTGATCGTCGCCGCGATCGTCGTGCCGCCGGCCGGCTCGGTGAGGATGCCCTCGGTTGCGCCGAGCAGGTCCATCGCCTCGAAGATCTCGGGGTCCGAGGCGGTCGCCGCCGAGCCGCCGCGCGACGTCACCGCGTCGACGACCAGCGGGCCGTCGCCGGGGGCGCCGATCGCCAGCGAGTGCGCCGCCGTCTCCGGCCGCTGCGCCTCGATCTCGCCGCTGCCGTCGAGCACCGCGGCGGCGATCGGGCTGCAGCCGGCGGGCTGGGCGATGTGGATCTTGGTCGCCGCGGTCTCCGCCAGCCCCACCTTCTCCAGCTCCCCCAGCCCCTTGTGCACGCGCGAGGAGAGCGTCCCCCCGCGGCCGGGATGACGAAGTGGTCGGGCGAGGTCCAGTCGAGCTGCTCGACCACCTCGAAGGCCATCGTCTTCGCGCCCTCGGCGTAGAACGGCCGCAGGGTGATGTTGGCGAACTGCACGCCGGTCTCCAGCGCCAGCTCGCGGCAGGCGCGGTTGGCTTCGTCGTAGTTGCCGTCGAGCTGGATCACCGCCGCGCCCAGCGCCCGGCAGGCGCGCGCCTTGCCCTTCTCGAGGTTGCTCGGGTAGAAGACGTAGGCGGTGACGCCGGCCTTCGCCGCCAGCGAGGCGACCGCGGTGCCGACGTTGCCGGTCGAGACGCAGCCGATCTCGGTCTTGCCCAGCTCCAGCAGCCGCGCGACGGCCATCGAGACGACGCGGTCCTTGTAGGAGAGGCTGGGCCGCTGGGTCGAGTCGTCCTTGAGGTAGAGGTTGCGCAGGCCGAGCTCGGCGCCGAGCCGGTCGGCGTGGATCAGCGGCGTGCGGCCGCTGTAGCGGCCGACCCGCGCCCTGGCGTTGGCGTCGACGATCGGCAGCAGCTCCTCGATGCGCCAGATGTTCAGGTCGTGCGCTTCCGCCTCGCGCTTGCCGATGCCGCGCTCGGCGATGCGCCGCTCGGCGAGCTCGTAGTCGTAGTCGACGTCGAGCGTCTGCCCGCAGCCGAGGCACCGGAAGGTGGTGTCGAGCAGCGGCAGCCGCAGGTCGCAGTCGTGGCAGACCAGCTCCGTCGCGCAGGAGCGGGTGCGCTGGTCGGCCGAGGGGCTCATCGCCCCTCAACGCCTCCGGCTAGCGAGGGCAGCGCTCCCGCCTTCGCGAATCTCCTCCGGCGCTTCTTGTGCCGACGTCGGATCATCCCCAGCAGGAAATCCTACAGACGCGTCCCGCCCGAGGGCGATCAGCAGCTGCTCGGCGATGTGCGGGGCGAACGGCGAGAGCGTGCGGGCTAGCAGCGCCAGCGCGTCGAGCAGCGCCGCGTAGTCCTCACGCCCGAGCCGGCCCTGGCGCTGGACGACCCGCTTCTCGTAGTCCTTGATCCGCTCCAGCAGGCGGGTCACGTTGCGCACCGCCTTGTGCATCTGCAGCTCCTCCAGGTCGGCGGTTATCCGCTCCAGCCCGTTGTCGCACCATTTGCCCAGCCGCTCGCGGATGAAGGCCGTGTCGGCGGCGGCCTCGGCGTCCTCGGGGGCCTCGGCCTCGGCGGCGATCGACTCGTGCGTGTAGTCCCAGAGCCCGCGCAGGAAGCGCGAGGCGAAGCGCAGGGCGGCGTCGGTCCAGTTGAGCGCCTTGGCCGGCCCGGCGGCGTAGAGGACCGCGAGCCGCACGGTGTCGGCGCCGTGCTCGGCAACCAGCGCGTCGGGGTCGACGACGTTGCCGAGGTGCTTGCTCATCTTGCGCCCGTCGGCGATCACCATCTCGTGGAAGAGGCAGCCGGCGAACGGCTCGCCGTCGGCGAGGAACTCGAAGGGGCCGATGTCGCGCAGCGCCTTGGTCACGACCCGCTGGTCGAAGACGAAGCCGCCGCTGTCGTTGCCGGCGACGAGTCGCTCGGAGGGCAGCCAGCGGCGCAGGTCTGGGTGGGTGAACATCCGATCGCCGCGCTCGGCGGGCGGCACCGCGGCGGGCACCCAGAGCCAGAGCGCGTCGAAGTGGCAGTCCAGCGTGTCGGTCTCGCGCCGCGCCTCCCCCCCGCACGCCGGGCAGCTCGTCTCGAGGAAGTCCGGGCGCTCGGCCAGCGGGTTGCCTTCGCCGCTCGGCTCGACGTCGCGCGGCAGGACGACCGGCAGGTCCTCGAGCGGCACCGGGACGACGCCACAGCGCTCGCAGTGCACGACGGGGATCGGCGTGCCCCAGTAGCGCTGGCGCGAGATCGAGAAGTCATAGGCGCGGTAGCGGCGCGCCCCGCGCGGCTCCAGCGCCGCCGCGTCGCCGCCGCCGAGCGGCTCGCCGGCCGCGCGCGGCATCCGCGCCGCGATCGCCTCGTCGGCCTCGTCGACCGACGGGACGCCGAGCGCCGCGGTCGGCCCGTAGCGCGCGTCGACGAGCGGCGAGACGAAGACCGGCAGGCTGCCCCCGCCGGCGACCTCGGCCGAGCCGCCGGTGTCGATCACCGGCACCGCCGCGGCGTCGCGGGCGCTGCGCTCCCAGCCGCCGGAGCGCAGCTCGTCGAGCCGCTCGGCGACCTCCGGGTCGGCCGCCCAGCACTCGACCTCGGGGTGGCGCGGCGAGAGCAGGACGAAGCGCGCCGCGGCGACGTCGCCGGCGTGCGGGGTGAAGACGAGGAGCCCGTCGCCGCCCGGTCCGGCGAGGTCGAGCTCGACCCCGTCGCTGCGGCCGAGGATGTAGCGCTGGGTGTTCAGCGAGAGCTCGTCCCACTTCTCCTCCAGCCCGGCGAGGTTGCGGTCGTTCTCCTCCAAGTAGGGCGAGAGGCGCAGGAACCAGGTCGGGCGGCGGACCAGCCGGACCTCGTTATGGCAGCGCCAGCAACGCCCGTCCTCGACCTGGAGCGCCGCCAGCGTCGTCTGGCAGGTGTCGCACCAGTCGACGGTGGCGTCGTCGCGGTAGATCAGCCCGGCCTCGTGCAGGGTGAGGAAGAGCCACTGCGACCAGCGGTACTGCGACTCCTCGGAGCTGTAGAAGGCGCGCTCGTAGTCGAAGGAGAAGCCGAGCCGCTTCATCTGGCGAAGCATGCGCTCGCCGCAGCGCTCGACCCACTCGGCCGGCCGCGCGCCGCGCTCGATCGCCGCCATCTCGGCCGGCAGGCCGAAGGCGTCGAAGCCGAAGCCGAACAGCACGGCGTCGCCGCGGGCGCGGCGGAAGCGCGCGTAGGCGTCGCCGATCGAGTAGTCGCGCACGTGCCCCATGTGCAGGTTGCCCGAGGTGAACGGGCTGGAGGGCTTGATGTAGACGGCCTCCCGCCCCTGCTCCGGCTGCGGCGTCGCGAACGCGCCGCGTGCCTCCCACTCGGCCTGGCGCGCCGGCTCGATCTCAGCCGGGTCGTATCGCGGAGTCATTTGGCCAAGGCTAAACACTGTGAATCACTGCTGAGGATCCGAAAATCAAGCAGGTCGGGGGATGCAGGGAGGGTGACGAGGGGAGCGCACTTAAGTGCGTGACCCGAGGAGACCGACCGAAGACCCCGAGATGCGCAGATTTGCAGGGTCCTCAGGCGAAGGTCCAGAGCTTGTTGCCCAAGAAGTTGAAGGGCATCGCGATCGCGACCGCGATCGCCTGCGCGGACAGGGCGCCCAGCGAGGTGCCGGTGACGAGCAGCTGCAGCGCGACCAGGTTGATCGCCAGGGCGCCGAGGCTGACGACGAAGAAGCGGGCGGCCTGGAAGCCGGGGTGCCCGTCGCCGGGCTCGAAGGTCCAGTGCCGGTTCCAGAGGAAGTTGTTGGCCAGGGCGACGCAGAATGCGCCGATCGCGGCGGCGATGTGGTGCAGGCCGAGGCTGTCGGCGAGCAGCGAGAAGACCGCCAGGTTGATCAGGTAGCCGGAGGCGCCGACCAGCCCGAACTTGCACAGCTGCCACCAGCTGGCGGGGCGTCGCGCCGCTGCGCCGATCCTGTATGCGAGCTCGGTGGCGGGGGTCATCTTCCAGTGGGAGGCCGCGCGCCTGCGGCGCGTAATGTTCCCGCCGCATGCGGCGGGAATTCGCAATCTTTGCAGGCTTGGCGGCCGCAGCCGTCGCAGTCGCGCTGATCCTCGTCCTCGGCGACGGCCATGGCGACGGGACTCAGCGCGCGACGCTGCCGGCCGAACCGAGCGTCGAGATCGTCTCCCCCCGCAACGGCGCCCGCCAGACCGACCGCTCGGTCGTCGTCAAGGCCCGGGTGCGCGACTTCAGCCTGGCGCCGCGGCAGTTCGGCCGCGAACCGCAGCTCGACGAGGGGAACCTGCGCTTCGCGCTCAACCGGGTGCCCAACTGCGTCGACCCGGCGAAGCTGGCGCGCGCCGAGAGCAGCCCGGTCGGCCGCGGCCGCCTGAAGGGCGCCTCCTACGACTACCCCCGCTACGCCGGCCCCAACGGCGTGCTCGCCGAACGGGTCGGCTCCAGCGGCAGCTACTCGCCGGCGACGCGGCCTGAGATCTATTACCACGAGCTGCCCGCCGGCTTCTACCGCCTCGTCGTCACCCTGGCGCGCAACAACGGCGCACCGACCCCCTACCACGCGGTGACCAACTTCCAGATCCTGCTCCCGCCCGGCCACGTGCAGAAACCCTGCCCCAAGGGCAAGGTGACCAGCGCCAAGGCGGCCGCTTTCGACTAGCGGCGCCCCGGCGCAGCGGATTCGGGGCTGTCGGCGACGACGCCGTTGGCGCCGAACCCGGTCGGCAGATCGCGCAGCACGCGATAGGGAACCTCGACCGGGCGCCGCGACACGTAGCGGATCAGGGTCAGGCGCTCCATCCGGATCCGTTCGACCTGGTGGAAGCTCGGCGGCAGCCGCACCAGTTGGCGTTTGGCGGCCGGCTTGCCGACCACGTCGATCTCGCGCAGCGGAATCGTGCCGAAGTAGACGCGTTCGGCGTGGTCGTGGAGGTAGAAGCGAACCGGATCGGCGGCCAGCTTCCAGCCGACGATCGCGCGCGGCCGCCGCGGCGGCCCGAGCTGCGCGGCGAGGTCGCGGAAGTCGGGGCGTTGAAGGTTGGCCGTGCGGGCGACCAGCACCGCGTAGCCGAGCCAGTATGCGCTGAGCAGGATCGCGCAGGCCAGCCCGACCCGCGGCGCGCGGGGGACGGAGAAGCCGATCCCGGCGACGACCGCGAGCGGGACCAGGGCCGGCAGCAGGTTGCGCTCGACGACGTAGTCCTTGCCCGCCACCGCCGCGAGCCCGGCGAGGGCGACGACGCCGAGGCCGACGACGAGCGGGGGCAGCGCGGCGCGGCGCTCGCGGGACGAGCCCCGCAGGGCCAGCAGCAGCAGGCCGGCGCCGATCAGCAGCGCCGGAACCAGCGCGTAGCGCTCGCGCGGCGGCTCGGCGATCACGTGTCCGGTTTCTCCGGCGAGGAAGCCGACGCCGGTCTGGAGGAAGCGGCTCGACAGCGGCGTCTCGTCGATCCAGCCGATGTGGGCGGGGTTGACCTGGGCGGCGATCAGCGGCAGCAGCGCCGCGCCGACCAGGACGACCCCGCCGACGGCCGGCAGCGCCGCGCGCCAGCGGGAGCGCAGGGCGACCAGCAGCCAGGCGGCCTCGATCGCGACCGCGAAGACGGCGAAGTAGTGGCTGCAGAGGGCGGCGGCCGAGCTGAGCGTCCAGAGGCTCAAGTCGCCGGCGCTGCCACTGCGCCGGGCACGGAGGAAGAACAGCAGCGAGGCGGCGCCGAAGAAGACCAGCATCGAGTAGGAACGGGCCTCCTGCGAGTACCAGATCAGCATCGGGTCGACGGCGACGATCGCGCCGCAGATCAGCCCGGCGCGGGAGTCGAGCGCCTCGCGCGCCGCCAGGAAGGCGAGCGGGATCGTCGCCGTCCCGAGCAGCGCCGAGAGCGAGCGCATGCCGATCTCGCCGCTGCCGAACAGCTTCGCCCAGCCCCAGGCGACGACGTAGTAGAGCGGCGGGTTCGACTCGCTGTCGCGGACCGCGCGCAGCATCTCGGCGAAGCTGCCCGGGATCACCCGCGCCACCGTGATCACCTCGTCGTGGTGGTAGCTCTGCAAGCCGAGGCTGGCGAAGCGCACCGCCAGGCCGAGCCCGGTGAGTCCGGCGAGCGCCCAGAGCACCGCCGGCGAGAGGCGCCCGCTCACGGCGCGCAGAGCCCCTTCGGCATCGGCCTTCGCGGCCCGAACGACGGCGGCGCCGCGGCCGCCGAGGCTCCCCAGGAGCGCGCCGGGCGCCGGCTCAGCCGGAACGAGAGCTCGGCGCCGCGGGCGAGCGTGCAGTAGGAGAGCCAGGGACGCCCGTAGGCGCGGCCGTCGAGCCGCAGTGAGCTCACGTAGGGGTTCGCCGCCGGACCGCGGCGGCCGCGCGCCGCGGCGAGGATCGTCGCCCGCCGGTGGTGCGGCAGGGCGATCCGCGCCCGCGCGAACAGCGGGCTGCCGAGCGCCAGCAGGGGAACTCCCGGCACCGCCGGGTAGAGGCCGAGCGCGCCGAACACGTACCAGGCCGAGAGCGTGCCGAGGTCGTCGTTGCCGGGGTAGCCGTCGGGGGAGACGTCGTAGAGCGTCAGCAGCGCCCGCCGCACCGCCGCCTGCGTCCGGTAGGGCCGCCGCAGCCAGTCGTACAGCCACGGCGCTCCGAGGCTCGGCTCGTCGCCCAGGAGGGCGTGATCGGTGTGGGTGGCGCCGGCGCCGCCGTTGAGCTCGCGCAGGTAGCGGTCGAGGCGGGCCGCGGCGCGGCGCCGGCCGCCCATCGCCGCCGCCAGCCCGGCGGGGTCCTGCGGCACCATCCAGGTGTACTGGAAGGCGTCGCCCTCGGCGAAGCCGGCGCCGCCGCGGGGGTCGTAGGGAGAAGGAAAGGCGCCGCTTTCGTAGCGCGGCTCGATCAGCCCGCGGCGGCGTTCGTAGAGGTTGCGCCAGCTCGCCGAGCGGCGCATGAAGGGGTGGTAGACGGAGGCGTCGCGGCCGCTGCGGGCGGCGAGCTGGGCGATCGCGAAGTCGTCGATCGCGTACTCGAGCGTGGTCGAGGCCGAGGCCCAAACCGCTTCCGGGCTGCCGTAGATCGAGTTCGCGTTGCGGGTGCGGGTGTCGAGGTCGAAGGGGACGTAGCCGAGCCGCAGGTACTGCGACAGGCCCTGGCGCTCGACGTATTCGCCGTTGGCGCTGCGACAGGGCTCGCCGGCCCCCCGGACCATCGCCGCCAGGGCGGCGCGGCGGTCGAAGCCGCGGGCGCCGAAGGCCGCGGCGGAGGCGAGGATCGGGTCGGCGGAGTCGCCGACCATCGTCATGCTCTGGCCGTTCGCGTAGGGCCAGCGCGGCAGGCAGCCGCTCTGCTCGGCGTCGGCGAGCAGCGAGCTGGCCATGTCGGCGGCCCGTTTCGGCGTCAGGATCGAGAGCAGCTGGATCTCGCTGCGGTAGACGTCCCAGCCGGAGAAGTCGGCGTACTGGATCCGGTGGCGCGCGTGGTGCAGGGCGCCGTCCATCCCCGGGTAGGCGCCGCCGACGTCGCTGAAGGTGCGCGGGGCGAGAAGGGCGTGGTAGAGCGCCGTGTAGAAGGTGTCGAGCAGGCGCCGCGGCCCGCCGGAGACGCGGACGCGGCCGAGCGAGCGGTTCCAGCTGCGTTCGGCGCCGGCGGCGACCGCCCCGAAGCTCGACCTCGCGCTTTCCGCCGCGAGGTTGGCGCGGGCGTCCGCGACGCTGACGAACGAGATCCCGACGTGGACCAGCACCCGACGGTTGCGACGGGTGTCGAAGGTCGCGTAGGCGCCGGCCTGGGCGGTCGTCTTCGGGTTGGCTTCCGGCGTCGCCGTCGCCTCCGCCGCCGTCGAGCCGGCGCCGAGCCGGCTCCCTTCCCAGGTGCCATAGGACTCGAACGGCCGGTCGAAGACGGCGGCGAGGAAGACGCGGTAGCGGGGCCGCTGCCCGCAGAACAGGCCGCTCGACGCCTCCCCGTCGATCTCATTGCGCCCCGGGTGGATCCGCACCGCGGCCAGGTCGTCGGCCTGGGCGCTGCCGCCGGCGTTGATCAGGATGCTCGCGTGCGGGTTGGCGCCGAACGTGAAACGGCCGACCCCCGTTCTCGTCGTCGCCGTCAGCTCCGTCTCGATACCGGGGCCGCGGACCGGCTTCAGGCGCACCGCGTAATAGCCCGGCCGCGCCCGCTCGCCGGCATGCGAGAACCCCGGCTGGAGGTAGCCGGCGAGCAGATCGCTGCCCGCCCGGGCCGGCGAGGAGCCGAGCGGCTCGGTCGTCGGCACGAACGGGAAGTCGCCGTAGAGCGAGCAGCCGGCGCCGCTGAGGTGGGTGAGGCTGAAGCCGCGCAGGTGACGGTCGCGGTAGTCGTAGCCGGCCCGCTGGTTGCGGTCGGCCGGGGTCGTGTCCGGGCTCCACTGGACCATCCCGAAGGGAACGCTGGCGCCGGGGAAGTTGTGGCCGCCGCCGAAGGTCCGCGGTCCGGGGCGGGTTCCGGCGAAGGGGTCGACTCGGGCGCTCGGCTCGGCCGCCTGGGCGCCGGCGGCGAGCGACGCGAGCAGGGCAAGGGCGACCGCGGATGTGCTGACGGCACGAGCGCATGCGCTCCGAAAGCTAATACTTCACTTTGTATAGTGGCTCGGATGGCCACCTACCGCCGCCTGATGGGCTTTCTGCGGCCCTACCGCCGCCAGCTCTGGGGATCGCTTGCATTCGCCTGGGCGGCGATGGGGATGACCGTCCTGATCCCCTATCTGATCGGGCGCGGGGTCAACGCGATCGAGCGCGGCGAAAAGCCCGATCTGCTGCCGATCGCGCTGGCGATCCTCGGCGCCGGCGTGCTCCGCCTCGGGCTGACGATGGTGCGCCGGCTCGTCGCCGGCAGAGTCTCGCTGGCGGTCGAATTCGACCTGCGCGAGCGCTTCTACGGCCACCTGCAGCGGCTCGAGCTCGGCTTCTTCGACTCACAGCAGACCGGCCAGCTGATGTCGCGGGCGACGGTCGATCTGCAGTCGATCCGCTTCTTCCTCGGCTACGGCCTGATCTTCATCACCCAGAACCTGCTGACGATCATCCTCGCCAGCGCCGTGATGTTCGCCCTGCAGCCGTGGCTGGCGCTGATCGCGCTCGCCCCGGCGCCGCTGGTCGATCTACACCGCCTCCCGCTACAACCGCGTCTCCCGCCCCGCCGTGCAGGAGGTCCAGCAGCGGCTCGCCGAGCTGACCGCCGAAGCCGAGGAGAACATCTCCGGGATCCGCGTGGTCAAGGCCTTCGCCCGCGAGGAGCACCAGCTGCACCGCTTCCGCCGCGCCGTCGCCCGCGTCTTCGACCAGAGCATCTACTCGACCCGCCTGCAGGCAACCTTCTCCCCCCTGCTCGGATTCCTGCCGCAGCTCGGCATCGCCCTGGTGCTGCTGGTCGGCGGCCGCGAGGTGATCTCGGGCAGCCTCAGCCTCGGCGACTTCACCGCCTTCTACACCTACGTCGCGATGCTGGCGGCGCCGACGCGCATGCTCGGGATGACGCTGGGGATGGCGCAGCGGGCGATCGCCTCCGGCAACCGGCTGTTCGAGATCCTCGACCGCGAGCCGCGGATCGAGAGCCCGGCGGGCGCGCCGCCGCTGCCGGCCGGCGGCGGCCGGGTCGAGATGCGCGGGGTGGCGCTGCGCTATGACGGAGCTGTTCCGGCGTTGACCGACGTCGATCTGGATGTGGCCGCGGGGAGCACCGTCGCCCTGGTCGGCCCTTCCGGCTCGGGCAAGACCAGCCTGGTGGCGCTGGTCGCCCGGCTGTATGACCCGAGCGAGGGGGCGGTGCGGGTCGACGGCGCCGACCTGCGCTCGCTCGACCTCGTCTCGCTGCGCTCGCAGGTCGCCTTCGTCGGCGACGACAGCTTCCTCTTCACGGCGAGCATCGCCGACAACATCGCCTACGCGCGCCCGGGGGCGAGCCGCGAGGAGGTCGAAGCGGCGGCGCGGCGCGCCCAGGCCGACGGCTTCGTCCGCGAGCTGTCCCGTGGCTACGACACGCTGGTCGGCGAGCGCGGCCTCACCCTCTCGGGCGGCCAGCGCCAGCGCGTCGCGATCGCCCGCGCGCTGCTCGCCGACCCGCGCATCCTGATCCTCGACGACGCCACCTCCTCGGTCGACGCGACGACCGAGGCGGCGATCAAGGGCGGCCTGGCGGAGGCGATGGCCGGGCGCACGACGTTCGTCATCGCCCACCGCCTCTCGACCGTCTCGCTCGCCGACGAGGTCGTGGTGATGGACGGCGGGCGGATCGTCGACCGCGGCACGCACGAGGAGCTGCTGGCGGGCTGCGGCTTCTACCGCGAGATCGCCGAGCACGGCCTCGCCGACTCGGTCTTCCTGCAGCGCGACCTCGAGCGGCGCGAGGAGGCGGTGCGGCTGTGAGCGCGGAGCGACCGAGCAAGCTGCGCTTCGCCCTGACGCTGCTGCGCCCCTACCGGGGCCGCGTGGCGCTCGCCATCGTCGCCGTGCTCGTCGCGACCGGCGCCGGCCTGGCGCCCCCCTACCTCGCCGGACAGGCGGTCGACGCCGGCATCGTCACCGGCGACAGCGCCGCCCTGACCCGGATCGTCGCCGCCTTCCTCGGCGTCGCCGTCCTCTACGCCGCCTCCAGCTACGCCCAGACGTACCTGGTCGGCTGGGTCGGGACGCGCGCCCTGCAGGACCTGCGCGAGCGCGTCTTCGCCCACCTCCAGTCGATGTCGATCGGCTTCTTCACCCGGCGCAGCCCGGGCGTGCTGATCAGCCGCATGACCAACGACATCGAAGCGCTCAACCAGCTCGTCACCAACGGCGTCGTCACCCTCGTCTCCAGCGGCCTGACGCTGATCGGCGTGGTCGCGATCATGCTGGCGCTCGACCTGAGGCTGGCGCTGGTCACCTTCCTCACCTTCCCCCTGCTGGCGATCGCCAGCGCCGTCTTCCGCATCGTCTCCCACGGCGCCTACCGGCTGACCAGGGAGCGGATCGCCGCCGTCACCGCCTACCTGCAGGAGAGCCTCAGCGGCGTGCGCGTGGTGCGCAGCTTCGGCCAGGAGCCGCGCCACACGGCGGCGATGACCGAGCTCAACGTGGCCAACCGGGAAGCGAACATGAAGACCGTCTTCCTCAACGCCTCCTACTTCCCGGCGGTCGAACTGCTGTCGGCCGCCGGCACCGCGGCGATCGTCCTCTACGGCGGCACGCAGGCGATCGACGGGGCGATCCAGATCGGCACGATCGTCGCCTTCATCGGCTACCTGCAGGTCTTCTTCTCGCCGATCCAGGAACTCTCCCAGCTCTACACCACCTACCAGCAGGGGATGGCGGCGCTCGACAAGATCTTCGAGCTGCTCGACACCGAGCCGGACATGGTCGACGCGCCGGACGCGATCGACCCCGGGACGCTGCGCGGCGAGATCGAGATGAAAGGCGTCTGGTTCTCCTACGCGGACCAGGCGGAGCGGACGCGGGAGCAAACTCGCGAGATCGCCGGTGATGATGAGCGCGAGTTTGCGGGAGCAGAGCATCCGCCGCCTGATTCTTGGGCGGAGGCCGGCGGTTGGGCGCTGGAGGAGGTGGATCTGCACGTGCCGCCGGGGCAGACCCTGGCCCTGGTCGGCGCGACCGGCGCCGGCAAGTCGACCCTGGCGAAGCTGGTGGCGCGCTTCTACGACCCGCAGCGGGGGACGGTCGCGGTCGACGGCCACGACCTGCGCGGCCTGCGCCAGGAGGCGCTGCGCCGCCAGCTCGGCATCGTGCCGCAGGAGGGCTTCCTCTTCTCCGGCAGCGTGCGCGAGAACGTCGCCTTCGGGCGGCCCGAGGCGAGCGAGGCCGAGATCGAGGCGGCGCTGGCCGCGGTCGGCGCGAGCGAGTTCGTCGCGGCGCTGCCGCGCGGGATCGAGACCGAGGTCGGCGAGCGCGGCGTGCAGCTCTCGGCCGGGCAGCGCCAGCTGGTCGCCTTCGCCCGGGCGCTGCTTGCCGAGCCGCGCATCCTGATCCTCGACGAGGCGACCTCGAACGTCGACGTGCGCACCGAGCGCACGATCGAGCGCGGCCTCGAGCGGCTGCTCGCCGGCCGCACGGCGCTCGTCATCGCCCACCGCCTCTCGACGATCCGCCGCGCCGACAAGATCGTCGTGCTCGAAGGCGGCCGCATCGTCGAGAGCGGCGCCCACGAGGAGCTGATCGAGGCCGGCGGCAAGTACGCCGGCCTCTATGGGGCGTGGCAGGAGAACTCAGCTGCCTGAGCGGGCCGAGAGCCAAGCAGATCGGGGGACGCAGGGAAGGATGGTGAGGGGAGCGCACTACCGTGCGTGACCGGAGCCAGCCGACCGAGGACCCCGAGATGCGCCGGCTATCGGCCCGCTCAGCCGGGGCCTATGCCGCCGGAGGAGCCGCCCGAGCCGCCGCCTTCGCCGCCGCCGACTCCGGCCCCGCCGCCGGCGCTTTCTTCTTCGATCGGCGCCGCTTCTTCTTCGGGCGCCGCTTCGGCTGCTTCTTCGGGCGCCGCTTCTTCGGCCCCGCTTTCGACCCCGCCCGCGTTTTCTTCTTCGCCGCCGGATTCGGCGCCGGAGCCGCCGGGGCTCGGCGCGCTCGGCGTTTCGGCGCACTTTTCGAAGCCGAACGCCCGCGCCGCCGACTCGAACCTGGTCAGCGCCGCGGCGACTTCGGTCGAGGCGGCGGTCAGCGCTTCGGTTTCTTCGCGTTCGTAGGCCAGCTTCACGTTGCCCTCGGCCTGCGAAAGCTCTTCCGCGGCGGCGATGAATTCGGGGTAGCCGGCGCTTTCTTCCTTCGGCGCGCCCAGCTCCTTCAGTCGTTCGACCATGCCGCTGTAGAGGCCGGCGACCTGGACGACCGCTTCGCCGGCATCCGAGCTGGTCGAGCCGGCGGCGCCGACCGCGGCGTTCACCTCGCCGCAGATCGCGTCGCCCTGTTCGATCAGCTCGGCCTTGCTCAGCGCGGTCGCTTCGGTCGTTTCGACCGAGGCGGCGGCGGTCGATTCGTCCCCGCCCCCACCGCCGCAGCCGGCGACGAGCACCGCAAGCAGCGCAAGCGCCCCAACGCAAAAACCGAGCCTCCTCATGAGCGCGAAAGTAGCAGAGCGCCTCGACGCCTCAGTGCGCCGACCGCTTCCGGTGTCTCGATTGCGGCTTGCGACGAGCCCCACGCCCGCCCCAGTTGTCGGTTTGCGAATGGCAGTTGCCGCATAGGAGCTGCAGGTTCTCCAGCCGATTGTCCGATCCGTCGCCGTTGACGTGATGCAGCTCCATGTTCAGCGGCTTCCCGCGCCACTCGCTGATCCCGCAGATCTCGCAACGATCTTCCTTCAACCCTTCACCGAGCAACCGACTCTTGAGATGAGTGCGATTCGTTTTCGTTCGCCCCACCACGAGCAGCTGCTCGATGGGCATCGCGGTCGGGCGCGGCACAACCGCGCCCCGCTTCACGGCTGCGTGCCAGGTATCCCCGCAGAAACCGAAGCGCCGCATGCACTCCCGAACCGAGAGACCCGACTCATACGCGACCCGAATCTCTCCCCAGTCGTATCGTTTACCGGGGCCCGTCCTAGGCTCGATGCCGAGCTTCCGAGCGTGGTAGGAAACCGTCGGCCTCGAGATGCCCAAGCGCATAGCGATCTCAGCGGGCTTCAAGCCATCAGCAAGGAGCACCGCGACCTTCGCTCGTGTCTCACCGGGAGGCCGACCTCTCGTCGGAGGGTCGCGGGGCACCACGTCGCCACGACAGATCGCTGCTTCCCAATTGCCTGCGGAAAGGCCAAAGCGACGCTTGCAGCCCTCGGCAGTGTGTCCTTCCTCGTAGTAGGCCCGAATAGACGCCCAGTCCAGGCTCGAAGGCTTCCTCGCTCGGGACGGGCACCCAGCAAGCGCGGCGTAGCGCGAGACAGTGTTGCGATCGACGCCCAGCTGCCGGGCTATAGCGGTCCGTGGCTCGCCGGCAATCAACAACTCCCGAATTCGCTCCTGCAGGTCATCCATCGAACCCATGTTTGCATGACCTGCGGACGACTCGTTTCAACTCCGGGGCGTGGAATCGAACCACGGCTTCCAGGACCAGAACCTGGCGGGCTGCCTAGCTACCCCACCCCGGATTGGGACTGAAACGATATCTAGATGGTTGAGGTCGCGTCCCACTGTCCGGGTAATTTCACCCTGACGTAGCTCCGCGCACCTCCGATCCTACGCGGCGATCACCTCCTCGTCTCGCTTGGCTGCCCGTGGCGGTTCCGCGGAACCGCCACGAGTGCGACGAAATGCGCCTCGATCTAAGCCACGGTCCGCGGCGTCATCGTCACCCCGCGCCAGCCCCGGGAGACAAGCTCCAACACCGCCTAGATCAAGGTCAGCGCCGAGGTCTCGCCGGGGAAGCGGCCGATCACCTTGGTGCCGCGGCGCACCTCGACGAAGGTGCGCTCGAGCAGGTTCGTCAAGCGCAGCCGCTTGCGATGCTCGGAGGGGAAGAGCAGGTGGGAGACCAGCTCATCAGCGTTCTCGTCGATCGTCCCCCATCGCCGAGGGGTAGGCCCGGCGAACTCCTTGGCGGGGCGAGCAGGGCTGCCTTCGCCTCCCCCGGGCGAGGACGCCTCGTCGAAGACTTATGCCATCTCTAGCTGCTCCCGCCGGCCGTAGCATCCCTCACGTCTCTTCCCTTTCTTCGCCTTCGCTGGTCTCGACGAACTCGATCTTGTCCGTGACGCGCTTAAAGTCGCGGCGAAAGCTCTTGACCGATTCCATGTGTGCCTCGCTGATTGCCAAGGAGGCGAGAATATCCGCAGGTGATATAGAAACCCAGATAGCCTGCTGGCCTTGGGCCGGGTGCAACCGCCGAGACGGTCCACTCAACGTTCCTGCAAACCGGGCATGCGAAATGGCTGCCCCATCGTTCCGTAAGCCAGTTCTGGGCGGCGATGAATTGTGCCTCAGCCAATGCGCGGTCCGGCACGGATTCAAAGTCGCCAGCGTCTTCCCCGTACTCGGCTTCAAGCCGTTCCTGAATCACCGTGATATAGCCAATGAAATTCCCCAGGAAATCCGAGGGCTCTGGCATGGGCGCTTCCGGCATGGCGGAACAATGTTATTCGCGATGAACCCTGCATTAAGGGGATAGGCCCGAACCATCTCGGTCCGGCAGCGGTTGGATGGTCGCCTACTTGATCGACGCCAGGTCGCTGTCGGGGTCGGCTATCGCCTCGCGGGCCTCGGAGACGTCTACGCCGTCGGCCAGCAGGCGGCGGGCTTCGGCCAGGTCTTCGGGGCGGCCGACGCTTAGCGCGCCCGCGACCCTGCCGTCCTTCAGGTACCAGACCGAGAACTCACCGGCGTCGCGGTCGCCGCGCCAGACCTCCTCGTCCCACTCGGCCGCCGGGCCGACGTACTCGAGGCTCGCCCAGTCGGCGAGGTCGCTGAAGAAGTAGGGGACGACGTCGTAGTCGCGCCCCTCGCCGAGCATGTTGCGCGCCGCGTGCGTCCCCTGCTGCATCGCCACGTCCCAGTGCTCGACGCGGATCCGCCGGCCGTGCACGACGCTGTCATACGAGCAGCAGTCGCCGGCCGCGTAGATCCCCTCGGCCGAGGTCTCGAGCTTGGAGTCGCAGACGATCCCGTCGTCCACCTCGAGGCCCGCCCGCTGGGCGAGCATCGCGTCGGGGCGCACGCCGGCGCCGACGACGACCGCGCCGCACTCGACCGAGCGGCCGCTCTTCGTCACCACCGCGCGCACGCGGCCGTCGCCCTCGAAGGCCTCCAGCTCCTCACCGCCCAGCAGCTCGACGCCGTGCTCTTCGAGCCGCTCCTGGAACCAGCGCCCGGCGTCCTCGCCGAACGTCCGCGAGAGCGCAACGTCCTCCATCATCACCATCGTGCACTCGACGCCCATCGCGGTCAGCGATGCGGCGACCTCGCTGGCGATGTAGCTGCCGCCGACGAGGACGACGCGCCCGGCGCGTTCGGCGTCGGCCCGGATCGCCTCCGAGTTGCCGAAGGCGCGCAGGTAGTGGATGCCCTCGTTCTCGGCCCCCTCGACCCGCAGGATGTTGACCATCGCCCCGGTGGCGAGCAGCGCCCCGCCGAAGGACACCTCCTCCCCGCCCTGGAGCTTCGCCGTGCGCGCCGCCGGGTCGAGCGCCATGACATTGGTGCCGCTCAGCAACTCGACCCCGTTCTCCTCGTACCACTCGGGCGGGTTGACGTAGGCGTCGGCGCGCTCCGCCTCGCCGCGCAGGTGCTCCTTGGAAAGCGGCGGCCGTTCGTAGGGCGGCTCGGGCTCCCGCCCGGCGAGCAGGATCGACCCCTCGGCGCCGCGCCTGCGCAGCTCGGCCGCGCAGTGCGCCGAGGCCATGCCGCCGCCGATCAGCAGGAAGTCGACCTGGCGAGCGGCCACGCGCTCAGCCGGTCCCGTCGCCGTCCATCGCCGGGCCGAAGAGCCGCTTGAGGTCGTCCTCGCGCCCCGGGTCGAGCACGGCGAGCACCTCGTCGCCTTCCTCGAGCACCGTGTCGGCGCTGGGCACGAAGCCCTTGCCTTCGCGCAGGACCGAGATCAAGAGGCTGCCTTCGGGCATCGAGAGGTCGCCGACACGCCTTCCCGTTACCCCGCAGTCCTTGCCCAACAACATCTCGATGATCTCCAGCTGCTCCTCCTGCAGGTCGAGCAGGTGGACGAGCCCGTACTCGGGCACCTCGTGCTCGAGCAGGCGCAGGATCAGGTCGGTCGCCGAGACCGACGGCTTCACCCCGAGCAGGTCGAAGTGGGGCTTGTTGCGCGGGTTGTTGACGCGGGCGATGATCTGCTCGACCTCGTACTTCTCACGCGCCACCTGGCAGATCAGCATGTTGTCCTCGTCGTCCCCGGTCACCGCGATCACCAGGTCGGCGCGTTCGATCCCGGCCCGCTCCAGCACCCACAGCTCGGAGGCGTCGCCGTAGGTGATGTTGTGCTCGAGCTCCTGCTCGACCGTCAGGTAGCGGCGCCGGTTGCTCTCGATCACCGTCACCTCGTGGTCTTTTTCGAGCAGCTCGCGGGCCAGGTTCCAGCCCACCTTGCCCGCGCCGACGACGATGACGTACATGGGCTAGGCGGCCGCCTCGCGGGCGGCGCCCTCCCGCACGGCGCTCTCGAGCATGTCGATCGCGACGCGGGTCGGGCAGATCGTGTGCATCCCCTGCTGGCGGTACCACTCGGCCCGCAGCGGGTCGAGGATGCGCGCGATCACCGTCGGCACCTCATAGTGCTTCTGGGCGATCTGAGCGATGACGATGTTCGTGTTGTCGCCGTTGGTCGCGGCGATGAAGGCGTCGGCGGTCTCTATCCCGGCGGCGAGCAGGGCGTCGGTCTCGAGGCCGGTGCCGACCGTGAAGCGCCCGCCCAGGTCCTCCCAGCCCTTGTCGAGCCCGACCTCGAGCCGCGTGTGCGCCTCGGGGTCCTCGTCGAGGCAGGAGACCTCGTGGCCCTCGCCGAGCATGGACCTGGCCACCGAGGACCCGACCCTTCCGCAACCGACGATCAAGATGAACACCTCACGGATACTAGATAGCGACGGCGTTCTCCGGCGGAGCCGTCAGCAATACCTGGCACGACGCCTTCTTCAGCACGTACTCGGTGGCGGCGCCGATCTCGGCCGGCTTGGCGGCGCCGATCCCGCCCAGGGTCGCGCCGCCGCGGATCCGGCTCGGCGGCTCGCCGCCGATCACGATCGCCTCGGCTTCGCTGCGCCGCGCCGCCTCGACGATCCCGGCGCCGACCTTGCGCGCCCGGATCGTCTCGGTGCTGACCGCGACGTCCGCGTACTCGTCCGCCACTTCGCGCGCCCGCTCCAGCGCCCGCGCCGCCTCTTCCTGGAGGCGCGGCGGCAGCTCGGCGTCGAGCGGGACCGCCAGCGGCACTTCGACCACGTAGACGAGCGCCAGGCTCGCCTCCCTCCCCTCTTCGCCCTCCGCGGCGGCCAGCCGTCCCGCGGTGGCGACGATGTCGTCGTCGAGCCCGGAGCCGAAGACCGGCACCAGCAGGCTGCGGTAGGCGATCTCGGGCACCTGCTTGGTCAGCGCCCGCTCGGTCACCGAGACGCGGCGGGTCAGCGTGGTGCCCTCGAAGACCTTGCGGTAGACGACGTAGAAGACGAGCCCGAAGGCCATCCAGGCGCCGCCGACGAGGCGCGCGGTGTCGTGCAGCAGCAGCACGCTGAGGAAGGCGAGGCCGCTGAGCAGCGCGGCGAAGATCGTCGGCACGGGCAGCTCGGCGCCGCGCCAGCGCACGTTCCAGGGGACGCGGAAGGGCCGCGCGGCGTCGGGCTGGGTCACCCGCAGGCGCAGGACCGAGAGGTGGGCGATCGTGATCGCCAGCATCGCGCCGAAGGCATAGAAGCTGGCCAGCAGCTTGACGTCGGTGGGCAGGACGAGGCCGATCGCGATCAGGCCGGAGAGCACGATCGCCACGTGCGGCGTCGCGTAGCGGCCGTTCAGCTTCCCCAGCCAGCTGGGGATCTGACGGTTGATCGCCAGCGTGTAGATGTGGCGGGAGACGCCGAGCATCGCAGTCGTCGTCGCCCAGAAGAGCACCGGCGTCGCGACCAGCGCGACCGCCCAGCGCATCACGTCGGAGACCCAGGCGGGGTGGTAGGAGGAGACGACCCCGAGCACCGGGGCGCGGACGTACTCTTCGCCGAGCGCGGTGTGCGGGCCGTCGGGCCCGGCGAGAACCGGCACCGCCATCAGCGCGATCGCCGCCATGCCCGCGTAGACGAGCGGCACCGCGACCGCCCCCAGCGAGACGATCCGCTTCAAGTCGCGCGGGCGCACGTCGATGTCGGGCGCCAGGTCCGCCGCGGCCTCGATCCCCGCGTAGGCGAGCATCGCGATCACCGCGGCGTAGATCACGTCCTTCACGCTCGGGCTGGTGAACAGGTGGATCTGGTCGGTGAGCCGCTCCGGGTGCAGGACGGCGAGGGCGCCGACGGCGATCACCGCCACCTGGAGCGCGATGTCGGCCAGGGCGAGGACGCTGAGCGAGCGCTCGCGGCCGCGGCCGGTGACGCCGGCGATGTTGAGCGCGCAGGCGGCGACGATCACCGCGGCGGCGACCGGGATCTGCCAGTCGCTGGTCGAGAGGTCGCCGGAGATCGGCTTGAGGTAGTGCGGGACCGAGATCGCGGCCAGCGCGGCGACGATCAGGTAGTCGATCAGGATCGCCCAGCCGGCGATGAAGGCGATCAGCTCGTTGAAGGCTTGGCGGGCGAAGCTGGACGAGCCGCCGCGCTCGCGGATCATCGCGCCGCCCTCGACGTAGCTGAGCGTCGTCAGCACGAACATCAGCCCGGCGGCGAGGAAGATCAGCGGCGTCAGGCCGAGGCCGCGGTCGGCGACGACGCCGAGCGCGAAATAGATCGAGAAGCCGACGGAGGAGTAGACGGCGACGAACAGTCCGGGGACGCCGACGCCGCGGCGCAGCAGCGGCTCCAGCCGATTGCGCTGCTCGGGCTCGCTCATCGGAAGATGCCGCTGAGGTAGAGACGCGCCACGCCGACCGCGATGAAGGCGATGCCGAGCAGGGTCCCGAGAGAAAGCGGGCCGCCGCCGTGGGTGAGGGTGCTGAGAAGGATCAGGACGCCGAGCGCCAGGAAGAGGACTGAGAGGACTTGGACGGAGCGCCCGTACATTCCAGCGATTCTAGGCTGGGATCGGGGCTGTCACGGCGCCGTGGCCGGCGCCCTTCTCGGAGACGACGATGACGCGGCAGGGACGCTCGCCGAGCACCGTCTGCAGGGTCTTGTCGTAGAGCGGCGTGCCGTCGCGGAAGCGCAGCCCGACGACGACCGCGGCGGCGGCGATCAGCTTCGCCTCCCCGGCGATCGAGTAGCCGGCCTGGCCGGGCCGGACCCGCTCGACGTGGCCGGTCACGCGCTGGCCGCCGATCAGCTTCGCCTGCTCGATCTTGCTCTGCGCCTCGGCTTCGGCCTCGCGCATCTCGGCGTCGAGCGGCAGGTTGGTCGGCACGGTCAGCATCGAGTGCACGTGGATGCCGCGGCGCCGCTTGGAGGCCAGCTTGACCGCGGTCGCCACCATCTCCTCGGAGAACGGCTCGCCGTCCTCGAAGGCGACGAGCACGCTGCGGTACTCGATCTCCTCGACACCGAGCGGCTCGGGCAGCAGCACCTTCACCGTCTCGGTCAGCGGCAGCCGCTGGTTGCGCCGGTAGAGGACGTAGACGACGATCCCGAGCACCATCCAGCCGCTGCCGACGACGAGCGTGCTCGGATTGAGCGCCATCACCACGATCCAGGCCGAGAAGGTGCCGAGGCC
>CAWDUO010000010.1:0-419202 GCA_963805475.1 uncultured Solirubrobacterales bacterium
GAGGTGACCCGGGACATCGTCGCTAGGATCGCGATCTTGTCCTCGCGCCAGGCTGCGTCGTGGGCACCGGGCCCCTGGCCCTTGCCGCGGATCTGGAGCCGGCCGCCGTCGACCTCGACGACGGCCAGGGCGGGTCGCGTCGCGACGCGCGGTTCGAGTGTGCCGGCCTGGAATCGGTCCACCTGCCCATCCCGCTCGACACGCAACTGTTCGCCGACCTCGCGAGCGATGCGATCGAGTTGCCGACTGCTGATGTTTACCTCGGCTAGGTCGGCGACAGCCTCGGCGGCCTCGCGGAAGGAGGGCTCGCGGGCGGCGGCGCGGACGACCTTGCGGAGCACCGAAGGGCTGTAGTCATGGGACGTCAGACGCAGTGATGGCCGCTGAGGGGAAAAAATCCCGGCGGCAGGCCGGGCAGTGGCACTTGGGCTCGGCGTAGGGACCTCGCCGCCCCAGAAGTCGATGGTCCGTGGTTCGCGACCCACGGTGCAGGACCGTCCACACCTCGGACAGGGCTGCTCGGGCCCCAGCAGTGCGGCCTTCCGCTCCAGCAGATCGACGATGGTCCCCCGGGCGACGGCGGGGGCCGCAGTGATGGCCGCCTGCTCAATGTCGTCGGCGTCCAGATCCAACTCGGGCCCGACCTCCTCGTGGACACGCCGGGCCACGATTTTCCCCAGCCCTCGGCCAACCGCTCGACCCCGGCCCGATCCATCGACGGTGATTTACGGAAAGGCATCGCGGTCCCTCCTTGGACTTCGGGTGATCGACAATCTGGGAAACTCCGCTTGACATCCTACCACAGACCGAGCCGCGCGAACCGCGTCTTACACCCGCTGGATAGGGCAAGCGGGGTTCTGCGTGGTGTAGGGTAACGCCCACTTGTTATAGTATACGTTAGTATTCTATCTGAATTCTCATAATTATATACGATGCTCTTGCGAAGAGCCAGTTTTATTGCTGGCAGTTCGTATGCTGGACATCCTTGATTGATCGCGATCGCACCTCGACTGACGAAAAACAGGCCGAGGCGAGCACTCGATATCCAAGGTCTTCATCCGTTACCGGCGTAAGGATACTGGAGGTGTGGCCGGGAGGATCTTCGACCGCCTCAAAGCGCACTTCGGTGAAAGTTCGGTCGTGATGGATGTCGACATCATGCCTTTTGGCGAGGGTTTCCGGGAATACTCCACGGCGAGGTGGCCCGCTGCGATGTCCTGCTGGCCAGGATGGGTCCCACCGATACTGATCTTCCGACTTTTCTTTCCACGCTTGCATCTCGCGTAGGTTGGTCTATGAATTCAAACCTCGATCACTCCTGGGCCGTCCGCCCGATCTGAAATCCCGGCAAAGGTGATACCCGCCCTTGCCCTTCGCGAAGCTGATAGCCTGTGTCGGCGACCAGATCGTTCCACTGGTCGACTCGTCCTGACGGCCAGCGGACTTCGACGGTGTCGACACGCTGGCGGTCGCCGAGGCCGAAATGGAGCTTGCCGTCAGGGCCGACTGATAGCTGCCGCCGCCCATGCGCTGGAGGTCTGACGACGGTTTCCCGCCTCGACCGTCACGCGGGCGCCGACGCCCTCGCGGTTTGATTGGTCCCTTCGAGCTGAAGGACACGAAGCGGCCGGGGTCCGCGGTCGGGTTGTGGAAGTAGGCGAGCGGTTCGTTCTGGGAGAGGATGAGGGCGTCAACGCGGCCGTCGTTGTCGACATCACCGGCGGCGAGGCCGCGGCCGACGCGGCCGGTTCCCAGGGGGGGCCGGCCTTATCGGAGACGTCGACCAACTTGAAACCGCCTTCGGCGGTCTTTCATAGAGCCGCGCGGGCATCGCGTAGAGGTAGAAGGGCCGGTTGTCGTTGACATGGCCATTGGTGATGAGCACGTCACGTCGTCCCTGGTTGGCGTGTCGACAAAGCCACGCCAAACCCAAGCAGGTAGCGGGTGGCCAGTCCGAGCCCGGAAATGGCGCTGACGTCGGTGAACAGGTCCTGGCCCATGTTGCGGTAGAGCGTGGTTCCCTCGCCATAGAAGTTAGTGACCATCAGCTCGGGCCGGCCGTCGCCGTCGAGGTCGCCGCAAGCCACGCCCATCCCGGCCTGGTAGCCGCCTCCGGCGTTCCCCGCCACGCCGGACGCAGCGCGGATTCCTCAAACGGAAATCGGTCCTTGATTCATGTAACAGATAATTCGCCGTGCCATCGTTGGATACGAACAGATCGACCTGGCCGTCGTCCGTTGACGTCGGCGGCGACCACGCCCAGGCTCCGGCCGCCCGGATCGACGAAACCCGCCGGCGCCGTGACGTCGGTGAACGCCCGCCGTCGTTGCTGAAAACATGGTCGGGCGCGGGCTCGACCTTGCTCGGATCGCAGTAGAAGAGTTCGCCCTTGTCATTCTTGCAGAGTCCCGGGTTCTCTGGATCCCAGAGCATGTAGTGGCAGACGTAAAGGTCGAGAAGGCCGTCGTTGTCGAGATCGGCGAACGCCGAGGAGGTGGGGTTGTCGCGACGCCGGCAAGCCCCGCCGCTTCCGTGACATCCTCGAACGGCCGTCCCCCCTTGTTGCGTAAAAGGACATACGCGCAAAGTCGGGTCAGGAAGAGATCGGCGTAGCCATCGTTGTCGTAATCTCCCACCGACACGCCAAGGCCGTAGCCGCGACCTCGCAAGAGGGACTCCAGTCCCGTCTCCGCGGTGACGTCCACAAAAGTCCCATTGCCCCTGTTGCGGAAAAGGCGGTCATTGCGATCGATTGCCTGGTCGGCCAGGCCGGAACCGGTGTTGAGAGGGCCTCCCTGAACACAGTAGACATCCAGCCAGCCGTCGCCATCATAGTCGATCAGGCCAACTCCACCGGCCATGGTCTCGGGCAGAAAGTGTTCCGGGGTCTGGCCGTTGTCAAAAAGGAACCGCAGACCAGCCGACTCGGCATCGTCCTGAAATCTGGGAATCCGTGTCCCGGCAAAGCCATTCCGAAGCTCATCCACGCGGCTGGATTTGGCGACTTCCTCCGGCGTCGAAGCCGACCCGGGAAGGAGGTCAGCAAGGCGGTCTGCCAGAGTCGTCGATCCGTGTCGCTGAGACTCAATGCCATTTTCAACGCGTGCGGACAGTTGCCTTGCAGAAGCCAGCAGAGCTGCGGGCAAGGGAAGGGAGCCGTCAAAGTGTATGCTTCGCGCTCTCCTTGGCCGAGGAGTGAGCCTGGGTCAGCAAGGACCAGGCTTCCGCGTCGAAGTCTCGGCTCAGGGTAACCATCAGTTGAGAAAGTTCCGAAGCATGAGACAGCATCTGGCTCTCGTCCAGAAGGATCTTGCGGACGCGATCCTTGGCCGAGTCCGCCTGAGCCTTCATGCGGTGCAGCCGCTCGGCCTCGTGCGGCTGACCGGCCTCGAGCATTAATGCCGCCAGGCGCTCGAGTGCCCGGGTGTCGCCTGGACGCACCTTGACCAGCCGCTCCAGTTCATGTTGCTGGGCCAGCCGATCTCCTCGGCGTTCCGCCAACCATGCCCGGAGGCTGAAAAGATCAGGCTCATGGAGATGAATTGAGGGCAACCGCTGAGCGGCTTTCCAGAACCGGGGAAGCTCGTTGTGGGCCAGGGCAAGCTCCAGGTTCGCCTCCCAGACCGACGGATCGTCCGCCCGCCGCTCGCCGCACCGGCTCAGCCAGCGGGCAGATTCCTCGAAACGGCCGGTGACAAGCGCGTGATTCGCTCGTCCCAGCCAGACACGATCGTCCTCCTGGTCTGCTTTCTCGAGGGCCAGGCCCCACGATTCGACGGGCATCGGCGAGTTGTCCAGAAGCCAGATTTCCCGAAGAACTCCGGCCGGATCTTGACTGCGACACCAGGATCGGCGAAGGAGGCGGCGGACGTCCTCGAAACGTCCTTCAAAACGGTAGAGGCGGCTGAGGGTCCGTTCGAGTTCCTGGCTTTCTCTTGCGGGCACGGTTGCAATCGCTCGGAGCAGGACCTCCTCCGCCGGGCTGTAGCGCCCCGCGTTGACCAGGTGAGTTGCCAGAAGAACGGCCGCGCGCAAGAAGTGGGCACTCCACCGGGGGACCTTTGCCCACGCCTCCAGGCCTCTTCACGATGGCCTCGGGCCAGGTCGCATTCGCCCAGCAAGAGGAGCACTTCGCCGTCATCCGGCCGACTTTCCGCCAGACGAGCCAGCCGCTGGTGCGCCAGACTGAAGAGACTGGCGCCGAAGGCCTGTCGAGCCTCTGCCAGCTCGAGTCGACGAGTACGCTCCCGCAGCCAGAGCACGCCGCCCCCGGAAGCAATGGCCAAACCGACGAGCCCGACGACAAGGATGCCCCATCTGCTCGTGAACCAACGACTTGTCGACATGCTGCCGAGGCTCCCGGTTTCTCCGGCTCATCTGCGCCGGCGGTGGACTGCGAGGCGAATCGCAGGCGAGATTCGAGTCATCACCGTCTTATCTTCGCGGAAACAGGTCTTGCGGGGCAAGTCTCGCCCATGCTTCGCAAAGCGTTGACGGGGCGTTGACGAATCCAAACTTGGGAACTTATCATTCTGAAACCTTGACACTTAGCGCCCTGGGGCGAAGGGAACGGCAAGATTGATGGATGGCGACGGTGAGATTTCCAGGTCGCGGCGGCAGGTTTCCGCGGTCCTCCCTGGCCCGACCAAGCTGATACTGCTTGCCGCCATCCATGCGCTCGCCGGGGCTGCGTTCTGGATGATCTCCTCGGTACGAGAAGGCCGCTCACTGCCCCGACGGTCACGCAAGGTGGCCCTGCTCACTTTTGGTAGGCCGTTTCCGGATGAAGGGCTATACCCTACCGATCCTTATATCGGTTCCGCGGCCTGTTCCGAGTGTCATCCTGGAGAGGCGGCACTTTTTGCCGCGTTCCGGACACGCATCGACGCTGCGCCCGGCCGGTACGCTGGCACTGGCGCGTCAGCTCGACGGAACAAGCGTGGCTGATCCCGAGTATCCTGGCGTCAGGTGGAGTTATCGCTACCGCGACGGGGAGCTCCTGATCGCCCGCAAGACACAGGATAAGTTCGAAGAGTGCATCGCCGATTATGCATTTGGATCGGGACATCACGCAACGACATTCGTGAGTATGATTCGCCCGGAGACTCCCGCGATCCTGGAACATCGACTGACCTATTTTGCTGAGATCAGCGGGCTGGCGCTGACTCCCGGGCACAACATCAAGCCCCCTCCGCCCGGATTGACGGCGATGGGGGCGTCCCACCCGCCCGTGCCACCCGTTCCTGTTTTGGCTGTCACGCCACGGAGATTTCCACCGAAGGGGGAACGGGAGTCGACGAGAAGATGATGATTCCCAACGTGACGTGCGAGCGATGTCACGGTCCTGGCAGAGCCCACGTCGCGGCGGCCCGCCGCGGTGATCGCGACTCCGATCTCTCGATGCACTTCAGTCGCGGGCGGTGGTCCGCACCCGAACTTCTGCGATTCTGTGGTGAGTGCCATCGTCATCCGAACGGTCCTCGTCCCGAGCAGATTCGCCGCGGCGATCCGCTTCTGGCCCGATTTCAACCGATCGGCCTTTCCCTCTCCAGGTGCTATCGTGAGAGTGCGGGCAAACTCAGTTGCGTCAACTGCCACGACCCTCATGGCAGGGCCTCGGGGCACCGCTCGGACTATGATGCAATCTGTCTGAAATGTCACGCCGGAGAGGGATCTGCGTCTCACGCCGCGAAGGAATCCGCCGTTGCCGTGGCAATGTGTCCGGTCTCGCCTGGCGAGCGTTGCGTTGAGTGCCACATGCCACGCGTCAAGCTGGAAGCGAACATCGTCCTTTCCGATCATTGGATCCGCATTCCGCAGAACGACTCCCAGAACCGCTCGGAAAAATGATTCGAGAGGGGAGCGTGAGCCGATTCTCAGGGGGATGCGGCGGCGTTGCTCTGCCGGATCCATCCGTGAAGCTCGCGGCGATCATCACATCGGTCCTCGCGTTGTTCAAGAAGCACATGCCCATGGCATTGCTTCAACTTGAACGTTCTTTCACGTCGGGTTGTCACTTCCGCGTGAAGATCGCCCGAAGTCGATGAGGCCAGGGTATTTAAACGACCCGACAACTCGTCTCTTCGAGGTTCCGGCCGGAAATGAACAAGAAGCGGACGGGGCCGACCGAAATTTAAAAAATCTCCAACAGGGCTGGTATCCCCTTGCGGAGCCGGGCCTAGAATTGTATTTTATCAAATCGTCATCCACGGTCGTGCTTCATTTCCAGAAGGGGTTGTGCTCATGCTCAAGACAAGGGTTCGGCGCAGGTTTACGCTCATCGAACTTCTGGTGGTCATCGCCATCATCGCGGTCCTTATCGCACTGCTCTTACCCGCGGTTCAGTCGGCACGCGAGGCGGCACGCCGGGCGCAGTGCACCAACAACTTGAAACAGCTCGGGCTGGCCGTTCACAATTACCACTCGACTTATAATGTGCTTCCTGCCGACGATATGTGGATGGGTGCAACTTATGGCAACTCGGCCGCCACGGGGGGCAGTTGGGGATGGAACGCGAGCTGGCCGGTCTGCTTGTTGCCTAATATCGAGCAAACGCCGCTCTACAACGCCTACAACCAGGGTTTCTCACCAGATTCACTGCAGAACTCCACCGTCAGTTACAACGCCATTGCAACGTTGCTCTGCCCGTCGGAAAACCAAAAAGTGCGGCCAAATTATCCTTGGGCCCCGATCAACTACCACGGCAACCGGGGTGGGCCGGGGATCATCCGCCACTGGAGCGGCACGGTAGAAGCACCGTTCACCTGCGCGACCTCGAACCAGATCATGGTCAACGGCTGGACCGTGGGCACGTGCTGGTGGGGCGCCGACAGCAATCTCGCATTTTTCGGCCTCGAAGGTGTGACCGATGGAAGCTCGAACACAGCACTGTTCAGCGAGAAACTGCTCGGCGTCTCGACATCCGATCCGGTGCCCACCGTCAGTTCGCCTAACGGCAAGCGGGCGATTTTCGAGAATCCTCCGGGACATAACCCCGGCTACAATCTGGGAAATCCCGCGTTTGCCCTCTCGAACCTCCAGGCGTGCCAGAGTCTACCAGGTACATTCCCTGCAAGTGGTGCAAACTGGCTGAGCGGGTTCTCCTGGACCATGGGATACCCGTGGCATGCCGTCGTCGCCCGATACGATCACTACAACACGCCCAATAAACTGACTTGCATCATTCAGGACGAGACGACCGGGAGCGGCGAGTGGGGGGGGCGGCAGGAATCGTCACGGCCACCAGTAACCATCCTGGTGGAGTGAACGTCTGCTTCACGGATGGCTCGGTCCGGTTCGCCAAGGATTCGGTCAGCCTCCAGAGCTGGTGGGCGATCGGCACGCGGAACGGTGGCGAGGTCGTCAGCTCCGATTCCTACTGATCTGAACTCCATGTCAGTGCAGGGAGCGGTAACCGGTTACCCGTCCCTCGGGCCTCCGGACCGCTTCCTTTGCACTCTCAGGCCCGCCGGTTTCGATCGTGGAAGCCGAAGCCGGTCCGCGCCGGAGTCCTGAAACCCGTGAGCTCACCTCGAAGCGAGAGCATGGTGCTCGACTTCAAGAGGCTGGAATGACGAAGATGAACTTCTCGATGATCGGAGCCTATCGTATGAGAACTCGTGCCTTTGCGAAATGGTGCCTGGCTGTCTCACTCCTTTCGTTTGGCCTGGCAGGCTGCGGGGGCGGCGGGATCGACGAGGGAATGCCACCGCCCGACAAGAAGGGTGTCCCGCTCGATCCGAACATGGTGAACATGCGGGGAATGAGCCCAACGGCTCAGAAGAAAGCCACTACGCTCAATGCGAAGGCCGCGAAGGAGGCTGCCGGCAACCCCACCTGCCGAGACGAAGGAGTGATGAGGCTGTCCCGGAGCGATTTTCGGCTTTGCTGAGTCGGTATTGTGCCCCGAAGCCGATGCGTTTGATTGTTGCGGCAGGGTCTCCGGACCTTGCCGCAATGCGCTTTGGCCCCATCCTTTTCATCAGCGATTCACAGCGATTCCTTTGCGAGAGTCCACAAGCTCTTTCACGTTCCCTATCCCTTCGCGGATCAGATAGCTCGAGTCAGCGGTCAGGTTCGAGTGGCGATCGACCGTTCCTGAAGGCCAGCGGATGGTCAGACTGGTGACCGTCCGGGTCTCACCCAGTCCGATCAGCAGACGCGGGTCGTGGGCGGATGCAAGGCTGGAACCTCCCTTGCGCTGGCGAACGAAAAATCGGCCGCCCGCCTCGATCTCGACGCGCGCACCGACGGCGTCGCGATTGGAGCGGACTCCTTCCAGGCAGAGACGGATCCAGTGGTTGGAGTGCCTGGTGTCGTTGCGCAGCAAGGCGGGCCGCGCGTCCTTGTGGTTGATCACGAGGTCGACGTCTCCGTCGTTATCCAGGTCGCCGCAGGCGAGTCCCCTTCCGAGGTGGTCGGTATCGAAGTATGATCCCGCCTCACGCGTGGCGAGTTGGAACCGCTTCCCCTGGATGTTGCGATGAAGCAGGGCGGGCTCGGCGTAGGGCGTGCCATGCCCGAGTTCTTCCAGGTTATCGTCGATGTGGCCGTTGGCCACGAAGCAATCGAGCCAGCCGTCCTGGTCGAAGTCGCTCAACGTACAGCCCCAGCCCACCCATAGCACACTGTCGTGGAAAAGGCCGCTGGTGCGGGTCCGGTCTTGAAACGTCCCTCCGCCGAGATTGATGAAGGTGGCCACGGCCTCGTTCCAGAAGTTGGTCACCAGCAGGTCGGTCCGTCCGTCACCGTTGATGTCTCCGGCGTCGACGCCCATTCCCGCTCGGGTCAAGCCGTCGGGGCCGTAGCCTGCGCCCGAGGTTTCCGTGACATCCTGGAACCGGCCGTCGCCGTGATTGAGGAAGACGAAGTTCGGGCACATATCATTGGCGACGTAGAGATCGATCAGGCCGTCGTCGTTGAGATCGGCGGCGACCACGCCCAGGCCGCGTCCGTCCGTGCGACCCAGGCCCGCTGCTTCGGTCACGTCGGTAAACGTGCAATTCCCGTTGTTGCGGTAAAGGACATGCCGGGCGGGCTGGATCGATCTGGGCGAGCAGTAAACGCGCATCCTGGGTGGTGGTGGCTCCATGAGGGCCGACGGTGTGCCGTCGCAGTATCGATCGTCGTCCGGCAGCTTCCACGTGCCGTAATTCGCCACGTAGAGGTCAAGGTCGCCGTCGTTGTCATAGTCGAGGAACGCTCCGGCGAAGGACCATCCGGGACGATCAATTCCGGCAGCCTTGCTGATGTCCGTGAAGGTCCCATTGCCGTTGTTCCGATACAGGACGTTCGACCCGTAGTTGCAAAGGAAGACGTCCTGATCGCCGTCGTTGTCGATGTCGCCCACGACGAAGCTCGCGGGAAGCCTCCCTGCGTCCTTGATCTGCTTGACCAGACACCCTCTCAGCAAGTTTTTGTTCCTTTTCCCCTCTATTCGAGGAAAAGGAACAGTTGGAGGGGTTAGCAGGTCTTGCGAGCGCCGGTTACCGCGTTCCAGGCGCGGCTCAGGGAGAAGTCGGCGCTCACTCGGAAGACGCCGGGGGCGCCGGCGCGGGCGAGGGTCCACTCGCCGTGGCGCAGCAGGCAGCCATGGCCGCGTTCGATCGACCAGTAGGGGGTGAAGGCGACGCGGACGAGAAACTTGCCGGGGCGGGTGACGTCGAGGGCGAAGCCGCTGTGGCCGACCTGGCGGACGCTGGCGACGCCGGCGCCGAGCGGCTGCACCAGCGGCGCCGCGTCGCGCACTTCGTAGAGGCGCCAGTGAGCGTCGCTCCAGCGGGGGACGAGGAAGGGCGGCCGGCTGCGGATCAGGCGGCTCTCGGCGACCGAGGAGTAGTCGAGCGGGGCGTCGGGCAGGGCGACGTAGCGGATCGCGTTGCTGTGCAGCCAGGCGCGGTAGGCGCGCGCGTTCAGCGGCCTGTCGTCGTCGTAGAAGACGTCGTCGCGGGTGGTGTCGAGCTGGCGCAGCCAGCCGCGCGCCAGGTCGAAGCCCGGCGCCAGATAGGCGGCCTCCCAGTGGTTGGCGGTCGGCGGCACCTCGATCCGCGCCGCGGCGCCGCCGTGGGCGCGCAGCCAGCCGGCCAGCGGGGCGAAGTAGGCGGCTTCGGTCGAGGGATCGTCGACCGAGCGGGCGATCTGGCTGACGCTCGCCGTGACCTGCCAGTAGAGGCCGCCGGCGAGGGTAACCGCGAGCACGAGCGCCGGCACGGCGGAGAGCCCCGGGCGACGGGCGAGCACGACCGCAGCGAGGACCGGGCCGCCGAACAGCGCGCCGAGGCGGACCGCGTTGCCGCCCATCGGGTTGGGCACCAGCAGCAGCGCGGTCGAGGCCAGCAGGTAGGCGAGCAGGACGCGGCGCAGCCGGCGCTCCTCGGCGGCGAGCCCGCGGGTGACGAGCAGGGCGCCGCCGCAGAAGAGCGGGATCGCGACGTAGGAGGAGAAGGCGAAGGGGAACTGGCCGCTTTCGGGGAAGGCGAGGTTGGGGACGATGACCAGGGCGAGGGCGATCGACGCGACCCACACCGCGGACAGGCCGCGGGAGAGACGGTTGAGGTCCACGGCGCCGGCCAAGAGGACGCCCGCCAGGGAAACAGCGGCCACCGGGGATGAGAGGGCGCAAGCTGCCGCGGCTGCGAGCGCCCAGGGGGTGCGGTTGAGCTGGAGGGCGCGGAGGGACGCGAGGGCGAAGGCGACTCCGAGGGCGAAGGTGAGCTGGCCGTCGGCCAGGAGGGTTACCACGCCGGCGGCGAACCAGAGGGTCGCCCAGCGGGCGGCCTCGCCCCAGCGGTCGCGGACGAGGCGGTCGAAGAGGTAGGAGGAGGCGACGACCGAGATCGCCCCGATTGCCTGCGGGCTGAGCAGGGCGGCGAGCGGCGGGAAGAGGACGCTGTAGGTGAGGGTGTAGTGGCCGCCGTACCAGCTGCCGTTCCAGATGCCGAGGCCGACCCGCTGGAACAGCTCGGTGCGGAAGACCTGCGCGGCGAGGTCGCCGACGTGCGGGTTCCAGGCCAGCATCGCGGCGGCCAGCGCGGCGCTGAGCGCGACGGCCGGGAGCCAGTCGGGTCGCAGCAGGTACTTGGACTGGGATCGGACCATGGGCAGGGGGCGCCGCAAAGGATATGGCGGCGGCATGCGACGATTTCAAGGATGAGTAAAGAAATCCTGGTCGTGCGCTGCGGGCTCGTCCCCTATGAGGAGGCGCTCGTCGCGCAGCGCTGGCTGGCCGAGGCGCGCCAGGAGGGCGAGGTCCCGGACGTGCTGCTGCTGCTCGAGCACCCGCCCGTCTACACGCGCGGCCGCCGCGCCACCGAGGATGAGCTGCCGATGCGGCGCGAGTGGTACGAGATGCAGGGGATCGAGGTCCGCGACACCGACCGCGGCGGGCGCGTCACCTACCACGGGCCGGGCCAGCTGGTCGCCTACCCGATCGTCTCGCTGCGCCCCTACGGCGACGACGTGCACGGGTACGTGCGGCGGCTGGAGCGGGTGGCGACCGGGGCGCTGGCGGCGCGCGGCGTGGCGGCGCGGACGATCGAGGGGCTGACGGGGGTGTGGACCGAGGGCGAGCCGCCCGGACCGGGCGCGGGTCCCGACGCGGCGCGCAAGATCGGCTCGATCGGCCTGCACGTCAGCCGCGGGGTGACGACGCACGGGCTGGCGATCAACGTGAACAACGGCCTGCAGCCGTTCGAGTGGATCGTCCCCTGCGGGATCGACGACTGCCGCGTGACCTCGCTGGGGCGCGAGCTGGGCGCCGAGCAGGATCTCGGCGCGTTCGCCCGCACGGTCGCGTCGCGCTACGCGGAGGTGCTCGAGCGCAGGCCGGTGAAGCGCGAGCCCGCGGACCTGGGGTTGGACTTAGCTAGGCTCGGTGTCGCATGAGCGAGACGACCGCAGCGCCTGAGAAGCGCGTCCACGTCACCCGCTCGCGCGCCAAGCCCGGCGGGACGGCCGCCGACGGCGAGGGCGCCGTCCCCTTCCGCCGCGCGCGCAAGCCGCCGTGGCTGAAGGTGCCGGCGCCGGGCGGGCCGACCTACCGGCGGCTGAAGGCGGAGATCGGCGCCGAGGGCCTGAACACGGTCTGCGAGGAGGCCAACTGCCCCAACGTCGGCGAGTGCTGGGAGCGCGGCACGGCGACCTTCATGATCCTCGGCGACGTCTGCACGCGGCGCTGCGGCTTCTGCAACGTGCAGACCGGCGTGCCGACCTGGCACGACCCGCTGGAGCCGCTGCGCGTCGCCAACCAGGTGAAGCGGATGGGGCTGCGCCACGCGGTCGTCACCTCGGTCGACCGCGACGACCTGCCCGACTACGGGGCGGGCGCCTTCGTCGGCACGATCCGCTCGATCCGCATGCAGGCGCCGGGCTGCAAGGTCGAGGTGCTGACGCCCGACTTCCGCGGCCAGGAGATGCCGCTGGCGAAGGTGATCGGCGAGCGGCCCGACGTCTTCAACCACAACGTGGAGACGGTGCCGCGGCTGTACCCGAAGGCGCGCCGGGGGTCGAAGTTCGCCCGCTCGGCGCGGGTGCTGAAGACGGCGAAGGAGATGGGCGGCCCCGACGTCGTCACCAAGTCGGGCCTGATGGTCGGGCTGGGCGAGAGCTTCGAGGAGATGGTCGAGACCTTCGGCCTGCTGCGCGAGCACAGGGTCCAGGTGCTGACCGTCGGCCAGTACCTGCGGCCGACCGAGAACCACCTGCCGGTCGAGCGCTACTGGCACCCGGAGGAGTTCGAGGCGCTGGAGCGCGAGGCCTACGCGCTGGGCTTCGAGTCGGTGGCCTCGGGCCCGCTGGTCCGCAGCAGCTACCACGCGGACGAGAACCTGCCGGAGCGCGCGGCGGCGACGGCCGGCTGAAGTCGCCCTAGAATCAGGGCCGAGGGGCCATAGCTCAGCTGGCAGAGCGCCGCCTTTGCAAGGCGGAGGTCGCCGGTTCGATCCCGGCTGGCTCCACTCGAACTAGTCGTCGAAGTCGAAGTCCTTCGGCGGCTTCTGCTCGAACCAGAGCTGGTCGTCCTCGGGGGCCTCCTCGAGGAAGTCGGGGGTCTCCTCGAGAACGTCCTCCTCCTCGCCGGGGGCGCCGTGCTCCTCCTCCTCCTCCTCGGACTCCTCGGCCTCGGTGGCGGCGTCCTCGAACAGGGCTTCCTCCGGCTCCTCGGGCTCCTCGGCCTCCCCCTCGGCCTCGGCCGGCGCCTCGAGCGCCTGATCGAGCTCGTCGGAGAGGCGCTTCTCGTCCCAGAAGTCGTCGTCCTCTTCGTACTCCTCCCCGGTCTCCTCGACCTCGACCTCGGCAGATGCCTCCTCGGCCTCGCCGATCTCCGCCGCCACGTCGAACATCTCGGTCGGCTGCTCGGCGATCGCCTCGCGCTCCTCGGTGCTCGGGCCGGAGGAGATCTCGGGCTCGACTTCGGGCGGCTCGGTCACCGCCTCGTGTTCCGCCGGCGCTTCCTCCGCGGTCGGGGGCTCGGGCTTCTGGGGAGCCTCCTGCTCGGCCGCGGGCGGCGCCTCCTGCAGGTCGGCGACGTCGGGACGGCGGGACCGGCCCTCGCCCTCCTCCCCGGCCTCCGGAGACGCCTCAACGTCCGGCTGCGTCATGAACTCCGTCGGCGCCTCGGCGAGCGGATCGGGCGGCGCGGACTCCCCGCCGGGCCGCTCCGCGGCGCCGAACGCTTCGTCCTCGAGCTGCTGCAGCTCGTCTTCCGCCGCGCCGTGCTGGCGCTTCAGCTCCAGGTGCTCTTTGATCGCGTCGTCGAGAATTCCCATGTCGATCCTCGGGGAAGCTAAAGCCTATGCGGTTATCCTTGCGCTTGCGAGGCCTCTGGGACGATCCTCCCAGGCACGGGCCCGGGCGCCGCTCAGCGCAGGATCTCGACCAGCAGCACCCACGCGTTCGCGACGGCGCCGATCGTCGCCAGCACGATCGCCGCGACGATCCAGTAGAGGCCTCCGCCGGTCGTGGCAAGAATGCTGAGTGAGCCGATCGCGAGCAGCAGCGCGCCTCCATAGCGGCTGGTCCAGCGCCCCACCAGCCAGCTCGGCGCCTGCGGATCGCCGCTTCCCGCGCGAATCGCCGGCAGCCGCGCCAGCCCGCCGCCGAGCAGCAGAGCGAGAACCAGCAGCTCAAGACCCAGCGCGACGTGCCCCTGCCCGGGAATCAGCCCGATCACCGAGACGACGAGAACGGTCACCAGCAGCACCACCGTTTCCAGGCCCCGCTCCGGAATTCCCTCGAGCTTGAGGATCCGGTCGATGTTGATCGAGATCGCGACGAACACCAGCCCGGCCAGCGCCGCCGAAGCGCCCGCCGTGGCGACGAACAGATCGCTCCACTCGCTCGCCTCGTAAGCGGTCACAAGCCAATTCCACACCCCGCGGCGGACGGCCACAACCCCCTCGGCGGTAAAATTGCCCGCAAGGGGCTATAGCTCAGTTGGAAGAGCGCCTGGATCGCACCCAGGAGGTCGCCGGTTCGAGTCCGGCTAGCTCCATAGCAGCCTGCCCCCCGGCTGGCAGCGCGGACTTCGCCGCGTCCGCTACCCGCCGTGGCGGGCGGCGGCTACGAGGCTCTGGGCGGGGTGGAGCTCGCTGACCGGGACGAAGGTCTTCTTCGCGACCGAGACGGTGATCGGGCCGAAGCTCGGGTCGCCGCTGGGGAGGACGCTGAAGCTGCCGGTGATGCCGTTCTTGACGTCGGTGTTGCGCACGGCGCCGATCACGCCGCCGCGTTCGCCGCTCTCGCCCACCGCTTCCAGCAGCACGCTCGCCGCCTCGCCGGCGTAGGGCGCATACAGTTCGACCGTCCCCCCGACCTCCTTCTGGAGCTTGGAGACCAGCTGCCTGCCGGGGCCGGTGAGGTTCTGCGGCACCCGGCCGGGGACGCTGGCGAACATCCCTTCCGAGGCGCGGCCGGCGAGTTCGATCGTCGACTGCTGGGCGAAGCCGTCGGGCGCCAGCAGCTTGATCGGGCCGCTGTTCGGCCCCAGCACCGCGACCTTTTCCCTGATCAGCTTGCCGCCGTTCTGCTCGGTCAGCCCGGCCAGCAGCACCGCGTCGGGGGCGGTCGCGCCGACCGCGTTCATCAGCCCCCGGTAGCCGGAGGCGTCGACGTTCCAGGGGCTGAAGCCGGTGATCCCGATCCCCAGCTTGCGGGCGGCGCCGCGGAAGGTCTTCGCCTGCCCGAGGCTGGTCGGGTCGCCGCCGGCGTAGAGGACGTAGGCCCGGCCGATCCCCTTGCGCTTGGCGAAGCTGGCGAGGCCGGCGCCCTGGTAGGCGTCGTTGGGGACGACCCGCGCGTAGTTGCGCCGATCGGGATAGAGGCTGCCCGGCTGGCCGCGCGGGCAGCTGGGGCTCGCCTGGGTGAGGCAGATCAGCGTGTTGCCGGGCGAGACCATCGCCAGACCGCCGCCGGGCGCCCGGCCGAGGATCGGGATCATCGCTTCGGCGCAACCGGAGTTGTAGGTGCCGATCACGCCGAGCACGCTGGGGTCGGCCGCGTAGGCCCTGGCGTTGGCCTGGCAGCGGGCCTTGCTCCACAGCCCGGTCTTCGCTTCGGAGTCGTCGCAGGCCTGGAAGCCGACGGCGCGGCCGCCGGCCTTCCAGCCGGCCCCTTCGAGCACGATCCGGATCGCGTCGTTCATCTGCTTGGAGCGCTCGGCGGAGTCGCCCCGCAGGGGCAGGTCGGAGACGAGCAGGACCTCGGGCTGGCCGGCGCCGCCGTACTGGACGGAGCCGCAGCTCGATGAGGAAACCGGCGTGGCGGCCGACCCGGCGGCGCCCGCCCCGCCCGCGAGCAGCGCGGCGGCGAGCAGCGCCAGCATGGCAGCCGCGGCGAACATCCCCCTGGAGCGAGAGCTCATTGCAGCGCAGCCTACCCCAGCCGGCGTGGCGAGCTACTCGCCGAGCCGCTTGACCAGCCGGCGCAGCGCTTTCGCGTTGACGCGGCGGACGAAGGCGCGGCTGAGCGGCGGGAGCAGCCGTTCGGCGCGCGCGGCCTCGAGCCACTCGAGCTCGAAGCTGATCCGGGTGCCGCCGCCGGCGGCCTCTTCCAGCCGGTAGGTCCCGCGGGTGCGGCGCTTGCCGCCGGCGCCGATCCCTTCCTCGACGATGCGGCGCGGCGCCTCCGCCTCGAGCACCTCGAACTCGGTCCAGTCCTGCGAGCCGACCGTGTTGGCGCGCGCCTTCGCCTTCGCGCCGACCCCGCGCGGCGGCCCCGAGAACTCCCAGTCGACCAGCCAGTGGTCGAGGAAGCCCTCGTGGTTGGCGAGTCGGTCGAGGAACTCGTACACCTCGCGCGGTGGGCGCGGCGCCACGGCCTCGACGGTGACCGGCTTCATCCCCCCGCCTCCGAGTAGGCCGGCTCGGAGCCGGGGGCGGGCTGCTCGCCCGCGGCCGCCTCGGCGTGTGCGGCTGGGTCCGGCGCCGGTTCGGAGCGCAGGACGAAGACCGCGATCGCCAGGGCGAGGCCGACGAGGCCGGCGCCGACCAGGTAGGCGAGGTGGAAGCCGGAGTTGAGCGCCGCGGCGCTCGAGGCGCCGGCGTCTTCGAGGGAGCTGGTCCGCTCGGCCGCCAGGGTGGCGAGCACGGCGAGGCCGATCGCGCCGCCGACCTGGGCGCTGGTGTTGACGACGCCCGAGGCGAGGCCGGCGTCTTCCGGCGTCGCCCCCGACATCGCCAGCGTCATCAGCGAGGGGAACGAGATGCCGATGCCGACCCCGAGCAGCAGCAGCGACGGCAGCAGGTCGGGCAGGTAGCGCCCGTCGACCGGCGTGCGGGCGAAGAGCAGCAGCGAGGCGGCGACCAGGATCATCCCCGGGATCAGCATGTTGCGCGGGCCGAAGCGCATGATCAGCCGCTCGGAGAAGCCGAGCGAGAGCGTGCCCATGACGAGGGTCGCCGGCAGGAAGGCGAGGCCGACCTCGAGCGGGTTGTAGCCGAGGATCTGCTGCAGGTAGAGCGCGCCGAGGAAGAAGGTCGCGAACATCCCGGCGACGAGCAGCATCTGCAGCGCGTTGGCGCCGGAGACGTTGCGCGAGCGGAACAGCCGCAGCGGCATCAGCGGGTTGGCGATGCGCGCCTGGCGCAGGACGAAGGCCGTCTCCAGGGCGAGCGAGATCGCCCCGAGGACCAGCGTCCGGGCCGAGCCCCAGCCGTTTTCGGAGACCTCGAGGATCGTGTAGACGCCGAGCATCAGGCCGCCGGTGATCAGCACCGCCCCGAGGATGTCGGCCCCCGCGCCGAAGCCGAGCCCCGGGCGGTCGGCGATCAGCCGCCGCGCCATCGCCGCCGTGGCGACGCCGATCGGCAGGTTGATGAAGAAGATCCAGTGCCAGGCGATCGCCTCGGTCAGCACGCCGCCGACCAACAGGCCGATCGTCCCCCCGGCGGAGGCGACGAAGGCGTAGACGCCGAGCGCTTTCGCCTGCTCGCGCGGCTCGGGGAACATCGTCACGATCATCCCCAGGATCACCGCCGAGGTGAGCGCGCCGCCGATCCCCTGGACGAAGCGCGCCGCGACCAGCATCCCCTGGGTCTGGGAGAGGCCGCAGAGCAGCGAGGCGGTGGTGAAGACCGCGAGGCCGGCGAGGAAGACGCGGCGCTGGCCGAGCAGGTCGCCGAGCCGCCCGGCGAGCAGCAGCAGGCCGCCGAAGGGGACGAGGTAGGCGTTGACCACCCAGGCGAGGTTGCTCTGCGAGAAGCCGAGGCTGTCCTGGATCGAGGGCAGGGCGACGTTGACGATCGTGATGTCGAGGACGATCATCAGCATCCCCGCGCAGAGGACGTAGAGCGCGATCCAGCGGTTGTCGTCTGGCGAGGCCGGCATCGGGCTATCTTAGGCAGCCATGTTGGCGGGGCATTTCGCGGCGGGGCGGCACCTGGCGGTCGGTCTCGACCCCGACCCCGCGCGGATCCCCGAGTCGGTGGCGCCGGGCGCCCCGCCGGCGCAGCGGGTGGTCGAGTTCAACCGGGCGATCGTCGAGGCGACCGCGGCGCTCGCCGCCGCCTACAAGCCAAACGCCGCCTTCTACGAGGCGCTGGGGGACGACGGGTTCGGGGCGCTGGCCGAGACGATCGCCGCGGTCCGCGCCGCGGCGCCCGGGGCCGCCGTCATCCTCGACGCCAAGCGAGCCGACATCGGCTCGACCAACGCCGGCTACGTCGCCGCGGCCTTCGACCGGCTCGGCGCCGACGCGGTCACCGTCCATCCCTACCTCGGCGGCGAGGCGCTCGCGCCCTTCCTCGAGCGGGCCGAGAAGCTCGTCTTCGTCCTCGCCCGCACCTCCAACCCGGGCGCGGGGGAGCTTCAGGACATCGAGGACCGCGACGGCGTCCCTCTCTACCGCCGCGTCGCCCGCGCCGTCGCCGGCGGCTGGAACGCGAACGGCAACTGCGGGCTGGTCGTCGGCGCCACCTACCCCGCGGAGCTGCGCGCGGTGCGCGAGGACGTGCCGCCGGAGATGCCGCTCCTGATACCCGGCGCCGGCGCCCAGGGCGGCGACGTGGCGGCGGCGGTCGCGGCGAACCGCGAGGCGGGCAGCGAGGCCTTCCTGATCGCCGCCTCGCGCGCGATCGCCAACGCCTCCGCCGGCGAGGACTTCGCTGAGGCGGCGGGCGCGGCGGCGGCGGCGCTGGACGCCGCGATCCGCGCGGCGTAGGCTGAGCGGAGATGGAATCGCCCCAGCTGCCTCGTGCCTACGCGGTGCGCTCCGAGCGCGAGCGGGTGCTGGAGGCGATGGTGCGGATGGCGGCGACGAAGGGCTACGAGGAGACGACCGTCGCCGACGTGGTCGAGTTCGCGGGGGTCGACCAGGCCGCCTTCGACGAGATGTTCGGGGGCAAGGAGGACTGCTTCCTCGAGGCCTACGAGGCGGTCTTCGACGTGCTGCTCGCGCACGTCACGGCGGCGTTCGAAGCGGCCTCGGAGGAGCCGTGGCCGGAGCAGATCGCGGCCGGGCTGCGGGCGCTGGTCGAGCTGCTGGCCGCGGAGGCCGAGATCGCCCGGATGGCGATGGTCGAGGTGACCGCCGCCGGCGACGGCGCGCGCGAGCGCTACCGGGCGATGTTCACGCGCTTCACGCCGTTCCTCGAGCAGGGGCGGCGCTACTCGGGCCAGGACGAGGCGCTGCCCGCCGACACCGCGCGCTTCGCGATCGGCGGCGCCACCTCGATGATCTTCGACGAGGTGCGGGCGGGCCGCGGGCCCGAGCTGAAGCGGATCCTGCCCGACCTGGTCTTCGCCGTGCTGATGCCGTACCTGGGGCCGGAGGCGGCCGAGCGGGAGATGCGGCGGGTTACCGCGGAGGGTGGTTAAGGGACGGGGGAGAGGGTTTGGGGAAGGAGTTGGGGTAGGGCCTCCACTTAACTTTTTTTGAAGATAGTTGGGCGGTCGTCCGAGATCGTTACCCGGTTCAAAAAAAGTACAAGACGTTCCGGCCCTACCCCAACTCCTCCTGCTCAGACGCCTGTGCCGTGACGGCCCTCGCCCGAGGCGAAGCGGGAGGCTCCCTCTACGGCCGCATCGAGGACCTCGCGGCCGAGGCGGTGCTCCAGGGCTATGCCGTCGGACAGGGGGAGGCCGAAGCCTTCGATGGCTGCTTGGCGGTCGGCGAGCATGGTTCTTTGGGGGAAGCTGGCGATTTTCTCGGCCAGGGCTAGGGCTCGGTCGAGGTGCTTACCCTGGTCGACGACCTCGTTGACCAGGCCGATGCGGTGTGCCTCCTCGGCGGGGACCGGGCGGCCGGTGAGGATCAGCTCTAGGGCTCGGCCCATGCCGACCACGCGGGGGAGGCGCTGGGTGCCGCCGTCCACCAGGGGGACGCCCCAGCGGCGCTCGAAGAGGCCGAAGGTCGACTGGGGCGTGGCGATGCGGAGGTCGCACCAGAGCGCCAGCTCGACCCCGCCGGCGAGGCACCAGCCGTCGACCGCGGCGATCGCCGGCTTGGCCGGGGTGAGGCGGGTCGGCCCCATCGGGCCGTGCGGGTGGTCGACGTCGAGGTCCATCGCCTTCAGGTCGGCGCCGGCGCAGAAGGCCTCGCCGCCGGCGCCGGTGAGGACGAGCACGCGCGCCTCCTCGTCGGCCTCGAAGTCCTCCAGCCCCCGCCGGAACGCCTCCGCCGCCGCCGCGTCGATCGCGTTGCGCCGCGCCGGCCGGTCGATCGTCAACAGCGCCGCCGCCCCGACGCGCTCGTAGCGCAGCTCGTCCGTCATCGACGAGAAGAGTAGGGAGTGGGCGGGCTAGTCGCGGCGTACCTCCGGGTCTCGCCGACGACGCCCAGCTCCCGGGTGCGCCCCGGCGCGCCGCGGTCATCAGGGCAGGCGCTGGATGACCGGTCGCCACGCTAGAGACGGGGGCGGACGAGAAACGACCCCGGAACGCAAAACGCGACCGGGGGCGACGCGTTAAGCCTGCCCGCGCGTAGCCTTCGCGCGTCGAAGCTCTCTGCGCCACCTTCAAGACGGTGTCCCGCTGGCTTCGCGGGGCCTGTCTCTCCCAGTCGCAGGAGCAACTTAGCCCGGCCGCCTGTCCGTGTCCAGGGTCCGACCACCGACGATCCCGCAAAGTCCGCAAAATATGGACGCGACCGGTCTCCCGCGTCCGGGGGCGGCTTTGTCAATACCCTCATCGTCATGCACATAGATCGCATCCTCGATACGAAGCGGCCGGTCTTCTCGGTCGAGCTCTTCCCGCCGAAGACGGAGGAGGCGACCGAGCAGCTGTTCGCGACCGCGCGCTCGCTGCGCGAGCTCGATCCCGACTTCGTCTCCGTCACCTACGGTGCCGGCGGCTCGACCCGCGACGGGACGGTCGAGATCACCCGGGCGCTGAAGGACGAGCTGGGGCTGGAGACGATGGCCCACCTGAGCTGCGTCGGCGAGACCGCCGAGGGGCTGGCGGCGACGCTCGACCGGATCGCCGCGGCCGGGATCGACAACGTCTTCGCCCTGCGCGGCGACCCGCCGCGCGGCCAGCCGGACTTCGTCCAGCCGGAGGGCGGCCTCGGCAGCGCCGCCGAGCTGGCGGAGTTCATCACCGGCTCCGATCGCTGGGACTTCACCGTCGGCGGCGCCTGCTTCCCCGAGGTGCACCCCGAGGCGCCCGACCTCGAGACCGACCTCGATTACCTGAAGAGCAAGGTCGAGGCGGGCGCGTCGTTCCTGATCACGCAGCTGTTCTTCGACAACCAGGTCTACTTCGACTTCGTCGCCGCGGCGCGGGCGAAGGGGATCGACGTACCGATCCTCGCCGGCGTGATTCCGGTGGCGAGCTTCGCCCAGACGAAGCGGATCTGCGAGCTCTGCGACGCGACGATCCCGGCGCGGCTGGAGGCGGCCTTCGCCGCGGTCGATGGCGACGAGGAGGCGGAGTTCCAGCTCGGCGTCGCCTACGCCGCACAGCAGTGCGCTGAGCTGCTGATCGGCGGCGCGCCCGGCATCCACTTCTACGCGCTCAACCGGGCTCCGGCGACGCGGGCGGTGCTGGCGGCTTTGCGCGCGGCTCAGCCCTGGGAGCGGTACGCGGGGAAGAAGCCGCTGGACTCGCGGCCGGCGGAGAGCCGGTCGTAGGCCTCACGGTCGCAGACGATCTCGGAGACATGCCAGGCCTGCTCGCGGTTGGCGAAGCCGCGCTTGAACTCCTCCAGCGCGTCGCCGCGGCTCAAGCCCCCCCCGAGGTTGAGCGGCAGGCTGCGCTCGGCGGCGAGCTCGACCAGCGCCGCGACGACGTTCTTCATCGGCGAGTCGCGCAGCTGGGCGTCGGCGCTGCCGCTGAGGTAGTAGTGGAGGAAGCCGTCGCTTTGCACGGTCAGCGAGGCGGCCGCGACGTCGCCCTGCGGGGCGCGGGCGATCGCCAGCCAGGCGGCGTCGGACTCGAGGATGCGGTCGAAGTAGGCGGCGCCGAAGAAGTAGCGCTCGGCGGCGCCGGTGCGGCGCATCGTCTGCTCGTAGGCGGCGAGGAAGCCGGCGCGCTGCTCCGCCGTCGTCTCGGGGCCGGGGACCACGTCCACCTCGTAGCCGGCCCGCCGGTTGCGGTTGATCCGGTTGCGGTCGCTGCCGCGGCTCTTCGCCGGCAGCGCCGGGTCGGCGATCTGGACGACGGCGCGCTCCACGGCCCCGGCGAGCGGCGGCTCGCGGAGCGTGTGGCGGACGAAGATCGAGACGAGCCCGGTGGGCGAGAAGTCGACTTCGGCGGGGTCTAGGGCGGGAGTCGGGGGGGCGCCCGTCGGAGCAAAAGCGGGGAGGCTCCGCCGGGCGCCCCCCCGACTCCCATCGGCCAGCCCTGGATAGCCGTAAGGAGAGGTCGCGTCGCGCTCATGCGTCCCGGGGATCTCGCGCACGATCAGCGGCGCGACGAGCGTTGCGTCGCCGGCCTCGATGCGCAGCGTGTGGGTGACCCCCTCGGCGTCGAGGAAGGGGCGCGAGCGGAAGAGCTCCTCGCTCTCCGCCGCCTCGCCGCGGTCGGCGATCAACTCCGCCACCCCCGTCACTCACCCCACCCCTCGGGCGTTCCGCTGTTCCTTTGCCCTGTTATTTGGGGGATAAGGAACAGCGGAGTAAGTGAGGGGAGTCACTGGAGGAGGTCCGCGGCCGCCGCGCGGAACTCGTCGGGAAGCACTCCCCAAACCTCGCAGTCATCCGTCCCGTCGGGCCGTTTCAGGTGGCCGCGCATCGTCCCCTCGTGCTTCCAGCCGAGGCTCGTCACGGTCTTCTTGGCGACTTCGTTGCGCGCCGGGATGCGGCCGTAGACGCGGTGGGCGCCGAACTCGTCGAATGCCTTGGCGATCGTCAGCGCCTCGGCGCGGCGGCCGACCCCTTTGCCGCGCACGTCGTCGCCGATCAGCGCCCCCAGCTCTGGCGCGGTCTGGCGGAAGAGGCCGTAGAGGGCGGTGAAGCCGACCGGCTCCCCGTACCCCTCGACGAGGATCGCGTACTTGCGGTCCTCGCCCGAGCCGTCCATCGCCCGCCCGACCCAGGCTTCGGCTTCCTCGATCGAGAACCCCTCGCGCCGCTCCATCAGCGTCCGGGTCGCCTCCGGGTTGTTGAACCAGCGGTGCACGGCCGCGGCGTCGCCGGGCCGGAAGGGGCGCAGGCTCACTTCAGGTCGCTCGGCCACGGCGAAAACCCTAACCCCAATTGCGCGCTAATCAGGCGCGAGGCCTTGGCCGGTTAGGAGGAGGCCTAGGGTCTTGGCGAGGATTCGGAGGTCTAGGGGGAAGCTGCGGCGTTCCACGTACTCGACGTCGAGCTCGATCCGCTGCTCCCAGGGGATGCCGGCGCGCCCTTGCACCTGGGCCCAGCCGGTGAGGCCCGGACGGACCTCGTGGCGGCGGTGCTGGCGCAGGGTGTAGTCCTTGACCTGGGCGGGGATCGTCGGGCGGGGGCCGACGATCCCCATCTCGCCGCGCAGCACGTTGACCAGGTTGGGGATCTCGTCGAGCGAGGTGCGGCGCAGGAAGCGGCCGGCGGCGGTGACGCGGGGGTCGTCGCGGGCGACGACCGTGCCGACGCCAATCGGGTCGGAGCCGAGCCGCATCGTGCGCAGCTTGAGCAGCTCGAACTCGCGCCCGCCGAGGCCGACACGCGTCTGTCGGTAGATCGCCGGGCCGCGGCTGCCCAACCGGATCGCGATCGCAGCGAGGAGGAGGATCGGCGAGAAGACGACGAGCGCCAGGGAGGCTATTGCGATGTCGAGGGCGCGCGGCATCAGGCTCGCCGTTTCGACGGGGTTGCGTCGGTCACATCGTCACCTGGTTCCCTCGGCCTTCTCCCAAGCGCCCGGCGCGCCGTGGCGCGCCCGGTCCCAGAGCCCGAGCGCGATCGAGGCGGTGGTCTCGACGTAGTAGCGGGCGGCGCGCAGCGGCGCGACGGGCAGCGCCCGACTCAGCAACGCGGCGGCGAGCAGCGCGACCTGAGCGGCGAGCGTGACCGCGTAGACCCAGCCCTGGCCGAGCAGCGCGACGTTCGCGGCCAGCGCGACCAGGTGCAGGAAGGGGCTCGCGTAGCGCAGCAGCCGGTGCGAGAAGAGCTCGAACGCGTACAGCGGCGGGTAGCCGCGGGGCGAGAGCATCCCTTCGCCGGCGACGATGTCCCAGAGGCCGACCATCATCCGCCGCTTGCGCGCCAGCTCGCCTCCCAGCGTCGGCACCATCTTCTCCTCGGCGCACGCCCGGGGCGCGTAGAGCGAGCGGCGGCGACGCTTGGCGAGCAGGAAGGGCAACGAGAGGTCGTGGCTGCCGGCTGCCGGCAGGGCGACGTAGTCGGCGGCGCGCACGGCGTAGATCGCACCGTTGCCGGCCGTCACCCCGGCGAGCGCCGACTCCATCCCGCGCACCGCCATCTCGTAGCGCCAGTAGGCGCCCTCGAGGTTGTCGCCGCCCGGGTCGAGGAAGCGGACCTGGCCGCAGACGTAGCCGACCGCCGGGTCGGCGAAGGGCTCGACCAGGCGGCGCAGGGCGTCGCTCGCCCAGGCGCTGTTGGCGTCGGAGAAGGCGAGGATCTCGCCCGCGGCGCGCTCTGCCGCGGCGTTCTGGGCGAGTACCTTGCCGCCGCGCGGCAGGTCGAGGACGAGGTCGGCGCCGGCGGCGCGGGCGCGCTCGACCGTCGCGTCGGCCGAGCCGTCGGAGACGACGATGACCTGGAGCCGCTCGCGCGGGTGCTCGAGCGCCAGGGCGTTCGCGACCTTGGCGGCGATCACCTCCTCCTCGTCATGGGCGGCGACGATCAGGGAGACGCGCGGCGGCTGGTCCCTGGCGCCGAGGCTCGGGGTGGGACGACGGCGCAGGGCGAGCAGCGCCCGCAGGACGAGCGGGTAGCCGAGGTGGGTGTAGACGATGGCCGCGGTGCAGGCCCAGAAGACGATCGTTACGGCGGTCACGGGACGATTATGGGTTGCGTGAGAGGGGGTAGGGGGTGCCCCTCCTATCGATGAGTTCGCCGTAGAGGGCGAGGGTTCGGCGGGCGGCCTCGTCCCAGGAGTAGGAGTTGGTGGCGGCCTCTGCCGCTGCGGCGGCCAGATCGGCGCGAGCACCTTCATCCTCGACCAAGTCCCCCAGGGCATCGGCGAGCGCAGCGGGATCGTTAGGCGGGACGAGGCGGGCGGCGCCGCTCGCCGCGACCTCTGGGAAGCCGCCGACGGCGCTGAGCACGAGCGGCTTGCCGAAGGCGAGCGCCGCGTAGAGGACGCCGGAGTGCTCGGCGTCGCGGTAGGGCAGGACGACAAGGTCGGCGCGGCGCATCAGCGCCGGGATCTCGGCGTCCTCGACGAAGCGGGCGAGGAAGCGGACACGGCCCGGCGCCTCCGCGGCGAGCGCGCGCAGCGGCTCGACGTCCATGCGCGGGTTGCCGGCGATCCACAGCTCGGCCCCCTTTACCCGGCGGAACGCGCGCAGCAGCGTGTCGACTCCCTTGTACGGGCGGAGCAGGCCGAAGAAGAGGATCACCGGGCCCTCGGCACCCGCCAGCTCCGGCGGCAGCGGCCGCTCGTCCGGCAGCCGGGTGAGGTAGTCGAAGGCGCCGTGGTGGATGACGCGGACGCGCTCGCCGGGCAGTCCGACGACCTCGCGCAGCCGGCGGGCGCCGTGCTCGGAGTGAGCGACAACGGCGTCCATCGCGCCGAAGGCGCGGCGGACGCTCGCCAGCTGGCGCCGGGTCGGGTGAGGCGGCAGCACGTAGTGCGCGGTCATCACGCGCGGGCGGCGCGGGGGGAGGAGGTGCGAGTCGAGCCAGGGCAACGTCAGCCACTGGTAATGGACGACGTCCGCGTCGATCTCCCGCCGCAGCCGCAGCATGTCCGGCATGTGCTCGGCCAGCTTGAAAGCGCGGCGGGCCGGAGCGCCGAGTCCGCGGGCGGCGCTGCGGCGGTAGAAGCACTCGCGCACCCGGCAGTCCTCCGCCGCGGGCACCGGCCCGTAGAGGAAGCGACTGGTCAGCAGCTCGACCTCGGCCCCGGCGCGGGCGAGCGCCGCGGCGAGGGCGCGGTCGTAGGGCGGCGTGAAGGCCGAGGGGTCGATGAGTTGAACCTTCATGCGCAGCGAAGTGTCCGGTGTCCGGCAAACAGTGGACGCGATTATCGTGGCGGCGATGATCCCCGCGCTCTCCTACTGCGTCGTGAACACGAACGGCCGCGAGGACCTGCTCGCCTGCCTCGAGGCGATCGAGCGCACGCACCCGGCCGGCGTCGAGGCCGAGATCCTCGTCCTCGACAACGCCTCGACCGACGGCTCCACCGAGGCCGCTCGCGCGTTCCGCTGTTCCTTTTCCTCTCATGGCGACGAAAAGGAACAGCTGAACGAGGGGGTGCGGTTGGTTGTGCTGGAGCGGCGGGAGGGCAAGGCGGCCAACGACTCGCGGCTGCTGCGCGAGGCGAAGGGCCGCTACTGCCTGCTGCTGAACGAGGACTCCGAGCTCCAGCCCGGCGCGACCGCGGCGCTGATCGCCGCGCTCGACGGCGACCCGCGGGCGGGGGCGGCCGGGGCGCAGCTGCTCGACTCCGCCGGCAGGCCGACGCCCTGCGCCTGGCGCTTCCCCGGGGTCGGCACGGCCCTCGCGGGGGCGCTTTTCCTGCACCGGCTGCTCACCGTGCAGAGCAAGGGCGACGCGACCCGGACCGTCGACTGGGCGCAGTCGAGCGCGCTGATGGTGCGGCGCGAGGCCGCCCAGCAGGTCGGCTACCTCGACCCCGCCTTCTTCGTCTACTACGACGAGTGCGACTTCTGCAAGCGCCTGGCCGAGGCCGGTTGGCGCACCCTCTTCGTCCCGGCCTCCCGCGCGATCCACCGCGACCAGCTCTCCACCGACCTCGCCGCCGGCCTCCCCCGGATAGTCGAATTCCACCGCAACCGCGACCTCTACATGCAAAAGCATGGCGGGGGGGCAGCGGCTTTCGGAGTGCGCGTATTGACCGCCTGGTCCTACGCCGTACGCGCGGTCGCCGCCGTCGTCACCCCCGGTCGCTCGCCCCGGATCATGTGGGCGCATGCACGGCAGGCACTGCTGCCGAGACGAGGGGAAAGCCTCAGGGATCGAGCGTTGCGGGGGGAACGTCCCGGCAGGGCCTCCACTTAACTTGTTTCGGTGAGCGTCTGCCGGCCGTCCGAGATCCGCGGCGCCGAAAAAGTACAAGACGTTCCGGCCCTACCGGGACGTTCCCTCTCGCAGCGGTGTTCAGAGACGAGAATCCTCGTCCGCCATCTCGGCCTCGAATGACTCTGGGATGCGGCCTTCCACTGCCGCCGGGCGGGAGGCGGCCGTGCGGAGGGAGGCCAAGAGCTCGCGGGGCTCGCGCAGGCGAGAGAGCCAGGTGCGTTCCTCGGGGGTGAAGAAGCCGCTGAATAGGAGGAGAGCTGGGTAGGTCCCCCAGAGGAGGATGCGGGATGTGAGGCCTACGGTGCCGCTGGTCGGGAGGAGGAGTTCGCCGAGCGCGACGAGGGCGGCGGAGGCTAGGAGGATCCGGCCGAGGCGGAGCCATTCGTAGGGGACCGGGAAGAGGCGCTGGGTGAAGACGTACATCAGGCCGACGACGACGAGGTAGGAGGCGACGAGGGCGAGGCCGGCGCCGACGATGCCGAGCGGCGGCACCAGGACGATGTTGAGGGCGACGTTGACGACAAGCGCGGCGACCGCCGCCGGCAGGTTGAGCTCGGTCCGCCCGGTGCGGCCGAGGATCACGACGAGCACCATGTAGAGGGCGTAGAGGGTGACGCCGGTGGCGATCAGGCCGATCGCTTCGTAGGAGTCGAAGAATTCCGGCGCCGCGAGGACGCGCACGATCCAACGCGAGAGCAGCCACATGCCGGTGACGACGAAGGCGCAGCCGGCGACGAACCAGGTGACGATCGCGGCGTAGGCGCGCCGCGCCTCGTCGTCCTCGCGGATCGAGTAGGCGAGCGGCGGCCAGGCGAGCTGGAAGCCGCGGACGAGCACGTTGACCGCCTGGGCGAACTTGACCGCGAGCGCGTAGAGGCCGAGCTCGGCGAGGCCGAGCGAGCGGACGATGACGATCCGGTCGACGAAGTTGAGCGCGTAGAGCGACATCTCGGCGGGCATCGTCGGCAGGCCGAAACGGGTCATCCGCCGCAGCAGCGGCAGGTCGGCCCACAGCGAGAGGCGGCGCCAGTTGAGCGCGATCAACGCGACCGCCACGGCGGCGCCGCTGACGTAGCTGCCGAGCAGCAGGCCGCGCGCGCCCTCACCGCGGCCGACGACGAGGACGACGGTGAGGCCGATCGCGGCGAGCGCGTTGACGATCGTCGTGACGAAGTAGGCGCGGGCGCGCTCCTCGAGCCGGAACAGCGTCAACAGGTACTCGACCATCGTCAGCACCCAGAGACCGCCGATCGCGATCCGGCCCAGCTCTGCCGGCGAGGCCACCTGGGCGGCTTCTTCGGTGAGCAGCGCTTCGGCGATCGTCCCGGCGAAGGGCAGCGCGATCAGCGCCGCCGCGGTGGTCAGCCAGAAGAGCGCCGCGAACGACGTGGCGACGACCGCGGCCGGGTCCTCGTCGCTCTTGTAGTAGAAGCGCAGCACCGCCTCGATCAGGCCGAGGCGGACGGCGATGCTGGCCATCACGACGGCGGCGAACATCGCCTCTGCGGCGCCGTAGTCCGCCGTGGTCAGGTACCGCGTGTAGAGCGGCAGCAGGGCGACCGCGATCAGCTTCGAGAAGACGCTCGCCGCCGTGTAGGCGGCGCCGGTCGTAGCGAGGCGGCGGAGGTAGCCCGACACGGGGCTAAACCTAGCCGCGCGTTCGCTGTTTGTTGCGCATAGGCCTACAAACAGCGAACGGACCGGCGGCGAGCGACGCGGCGGCGGCCATCAGGACCCAGGCGATCGGGTCCTCGTAGAAGGACGCGTAGGCGATCGTGTGGACGAGGAGGGCCGCGAAGGACGCGAGGATGGCGGCTCGGGCCACCAAGACATAGGTCTGCGGCGCGCGGGTCCCGCCACCCGCGCGAGAGACGGTGAACAGGCCTGACCCCATGGTCCACAGGGACACGATCAGCAGGGCCGCGTACGCGGCCAGGCCGATGACCCCCTGCTCTGCCGCAACGGTTATCGGCTCAGTGTGAGAGACCGAGACGGGGGTCTTCTTCGTTGCGGCGTGTTCGGTGTAGGCCTTGGGGAAGCTGCCGGCGCCGTAGCCCCAGACGGGGCGCTCGCGGAAGAGCTTGAGGCCACCTGAGACCAGGTTCGTGCGACCGCTGGTGTCCACGTTGAGGCGGTCTGGGCTGAGCTTCGAGGCGCCGCCGGCGAAGAGGACGATCGCCACGGCCAATATGGCGCCGGCGCCCACGGCTATCAGCGTCCAGCGCCAGCTCCAGCGGATCGCGGCCAGGACCGCGAGGCCGACCAGCAGGGCGATGAAGCTGGATTGGGAGAAGGTGACCGCGAGGCCGAACCAGAGGACCGCTACGAGGGCGGTGAGCAGCGCCAGCGTTCGGCGTTCCTTGGCCCACAGCAGCGCCGACATCGCCACGACGATCACCAGGGCCAGGTAGCGGCCGTAGATGTTCGGGTCCCAGAAGACCGAGTTGACGCGGAAGTAGGTGTGGAATTCGTTCGAGCGGATGACCTGGGCGTTCCAGAACAGGTCGCGGCTCAGGTACTCCACAGTCCCAACGAGCACGAACGCCACAGCCTCCAAGGCGATCACCCACATGACGAGGACCAGCAGCTTCCGATTCCAGGTCACGTCCCGCAGCAGCGCGTAGACCAACGAGAAGGGCACGAAGAAGAAGCAGACGCTCTGAAGGCTCTTGGAGAAATCCGGGGAGTAGAGGGTTTGGAGGGCGTACAAGACGACCACTCCGGCGAGGACGTACGGCAGGAAAGTGCGGGGCTTCTCATCTACCTGCCTGCGAAACGCAATCGACAGCACGCCTCCTGCAATCACGAGATAGAGCGGGACCAGCAGATTTGCCGTATCTCCTCCCGCGTGGAGAGGGACGCGGAAGGGGAGCGTCGCGACGATCGCCAGGGGGAGTAGGAGCTGCCAGCGCTTGAAGATGGCGGCCAGGGCGCCGGCCGCGGCCAGTCCCGCAATCCCCAGCGCGATCAGGCGACCCGCGTGGTCGCGCAGGTCGACTATCTGGGCGGAGTGCCACTGGTCGCCGAGGATCAGGGCGGGAAAGAGGACGAGCGCCAGCAGCATCGCCGCGGCGCGGGAGCGGCCGGCGGGCAGGACGATCGAGGCGGCGCCCGCGGCGGCCGCGGCTAGGACGCCGATTGCGGAGAGGATCAACAGGCGGCCCTCCGGGACACCCGGTGCAGCTTCATCGCGCCGCCGGGGACGAGCGTGCGGCCCTCGCCGAGCAGCTTGACGCGCAGCTTGTAGCGGCCGGGCGGGGCGCTGCCGTCGCCCCGCGTTCGCCCGTCCCAGTAGAAGGTGTGGAAGGTGTAGCGCTTCAGGTAGGCGTCGCGGGCGAGGGTGAGGACCAGTCCGCCGCCCGGCTTCACCACCTGGACGTCGCCGCGGTCGGAGACCGTCGTGCGGAAGCGGATCCGCATGCGGTCGAGGCACTTGCCGCCCGGGACGAAGGCGTTCACCGGCGGAGTCCCCTTGGGGAAGGGCACGGCGCGGAAGCTGACCCGGTCGAGAACCAGCGGGTCGCGCTTGAGCCGCTGCGACCAGGCGAAGGCGGCGGCCGTGGCGAGGACGAGGAGGGCGAAGACGACCGCGGCGGTAGACGCCCTAACCGGTCGCCGAGGCATTGTCCTCGCCGACCACGACCGTGACCGGGGACCCGGCCGAGAGCGAGGCGATTTCGGACGTCATCGGCCGCACTCGCGAGATTTCCAGCACGTCGGCGACGCGGTGCGCCGCGCGCCCCTCGCCCTGCTCGAACATGACGACGCTTTCGGAGAAGCTCGCGCGGCTGTTGCTCACCGCGCCGAGCTTGAAGCCGTGCCGCTCGACCATGTTGCCGAAGGTCCCGGCGAGGCCGTCGACGGCGGTGCCGTTGAGCACCGTGACCTCGATTTCGCTCGGCTTCTGGGCCTGGGCGACCCGCTTGCCGTCCTTGCCGCCGCCTCCGCCACTGCCGCCGCCGCCCTGCGTGACCGCGTAGGCGACGCCTCCCCCGGCCAGGATCAGGACGACGAAGACGCCGACCAGGTAGCGCGGGTCGCCGAGCCGATCCCGCCAGCCCTGTCCGCGCACGCCCCCCCCGCGCCGTTCGCGACGCGACTCGCGATCCTGCACGGCGCGCTGCTCCGCCGTGCGCGCCTCCTCCAGCTTGCGCATCTGCTCGGCCCGCTCGGCCGCCGCGGCGGAGGTCGTCTCCTTGCGCTCCGCGTCGCGCTCGGGCGCCGAGCCCGCCCACTCGCGCAGGCGGCGGACGTCGCGCCCCTGCGCGAAGGAGAGCAGGGCAAGCAGGGCCAGCCCCAGGAAGGCGACCAGGCCCGCGTAGGCACCGATTTCTTTGATCAGCTCCAAGTTGGCTGCGTGAGGCTATCCGTCGTAGACCGCAGCCGCGTCCCCACCAGGGCTGGCTATCAGGGCCACGACCCGCTCGGCGAGGTTAGCCTCGTCGCCGGCCATCACCAGGTGCTCGAGCGAGTTCAGCGTCGACTCGACCCACTGCGGGTCCAGCGGCGCGTGGCGCACCGCCCGGTGGATGCGCTTGGCCGCCGTAGGCCGCAGATCCTCGCCGCCGCCGATCAGCTCCTCGTGCAGCTTCTCCCCCGGGCGTGGCTGGGTGAACTCGATCGCGATCTCCGTCCCCGGCTCGTAGCCCGCCAGGCGGATCATGTTGGTCGCCAGGTCGACGATCTTGACCGGCTCGCCCATGTCGAGGACGAAGACCTCGCCGCGGCCGGCGCCGATGTCGCCGGCGCGGATCACCAGCTGCACGGCCTCGGGGATCGTCATGAAGTAGCGGGTCATCTCCGGGTGGGTGACGGTTACCGGGCCGCCGCGCTCGATCTGGCCGCGGAAGATCGGCACGACGCTGCCCGAGGAGGCGAGCACGTTGCCGAAGCGGACGCTGGCGAAGCGCGTCCCGGGGTGTTTGTGGCCCGCCGCCTCGACGATCCACTCGGCCATCGCCTTGGAGGCGCCCATCACCGTCTTCGGGTTGACCGCCTTGTCGGTCGAGATCAGGACGAAGCGCTCGACGTCGGAGGCGGCGGCGGTCTCGGCCGCGATCCGCGTCGCGATCGCGTTGTTGCGCACGGCCTCCAGCGGGTTGGCCTCCATCAGCGGCACGTGCTTGTAGGCGGCGGCGTGGAAGACGACGCTCGGCTTGAAGCGCTGCATCGTCTCCAGCATCCGGTGCGGCTCGCGGCAGTCGGCGAGCACCGCCTCGACGCTGGAGAAGTGGCGCTCGTCGAGCATCTCGCGCTCGACCTCGAACAGGTTGTCCTCGGCGTGGTCGAGCATCACCAGCAGGCGCGGGCCGACGCGCGCGATCTGACGGCACAGCTCGGAGCCGATCGAGCCGCCGGCGCCGGTGACGAGGACGATGCGGTCGCGCAGGTAGGCGCCGACCCGGTCGAGCTCGACGACGATCGGGTCGCGGCCGAGCACGTCCTCGACCTGCACCTCGCGCAGCTGCTTGTTGAGCTGGACGCCGCCGCGCAGCAGCTCGAACACGGTCGGCAGGGTGCGCACGCGGATCTCGCGCTCGCGGCAGGCGGCGACGACGCGGGCGCGCAGCGTCCCCGGTGCCGAGGGGATCGCAATCACGACCTCGTCGGGCTCGGTCTCGTCGAGGATCGTCTCGATCTCGTCCGTCCTCCCCAGCACCTTCAGGCCGAGCATCCGCATCCCCCGCTTGCGCGGGTCGTCGTCGACGAAGCCGATCGCGGTGGCGCCGAGGTTGGGGTTGAGGTGCATCTCGCGGACGACCATCTGCCCGCCCGAGCCGGCGCCGATCACCAGCACCTCGTGGCGGGGCAGGCGGTGGCCGTGGCTGGGCCGCTCGACGATCAGCCGCACGGCGAGGCGCGCGCCGGCGACGAAGAACAGGGTGAGGATGAAGTCCATCACCGCGACCGAGCGCGGCACCGCGTGGTGGAAGGGCTTGAGCACGGTGAAGACGACGATCAGCAGGGCGCTGGCGACCGCGACGGCGCGCACGATCGTGAGGAAGTCGCGGCCGCTGACGTAGCGCCACCACTTCTGGTAGAGGCCGAAGGCGGCGAAGACGGCGACCTTGCCGACCACGACGAAGCCGACCGCCTGGAAGAAGAGCACCGTGTAGCGGTGGGGCACCCCTTCGTCGAGGAAGCGCAGGCGGAACGCGCAGTAGAAGGCGAGCCCGACGAGCAGCGCGTCGGCCGCCGCCTGCAGGGCCCTGTTGCGGTAGACCGGGTGGTTCAAGCGACCCATCGGGAGCCATCGAGTTTAGTTGCTGTGCGCTGCGCTCCCTACAATTCCCGCTTCGCGCATGCCGCTTCCCCTCGCCGACATAACCGGCCCGATCGTCGACTTCTGCGTCAACACGATCGAAAGCACCGGCCTGGCCGGGATCTTCCTGCTGATGGGCGCCGGCAGCGCCTGCATCCCGATCCCCAGCGAGGCGGTGATGCTGTTCGGCGGCTTCAGCGTCTCCAACGGCGATCAGACGATGCTGGGGATCGTCGTCGCCGGAGTGGCGGGCAACGTCGCCGGCTCCTGGCTGACCTACGCGGTCGGCTACTACGGCCGCGTCGACCTGCTGGAGAAGAACCGGCTGATCCACGTCAGCCCGGCGCGGCTGGCCTGGGTCGACGGCTGGTTCAAGCGCCACGGCGACGCGACCGTCTTCTTCGCTCGGATGATCCCCCTGGTGCGCGCCTTCATCTCGCTGCCGGCCGGCGTCGCCGAGATGCCCTTCTGGCGCTTCACCTGGCTGACCGCGCTCGGCTCGATCCCCTGGGTGCTCGGCTTCGGGCTGCTCGGCCGGGCGGTCGGCGACAACTGGGAACAGTGGCGCCACCACCTCCAGGTGCTCGACTACCTGACGGTCGCGGCGATCGTCGTCCTGATCGTCTACGTGATCGTCAGGCGGCGGCGCAAGCCGGCGACGGCGTGATCGGGGCGCGGCGGGCGCTGGCGCTGGGAATCGTCCAGGGGCCGGCCGAGCTGCTGCCCGTCTCCTCCTCCGCCCACATCGTGCTGATCCCCTGGCTGGCGGGCTGGGACTGGGAGCGGCTGGACCCGGAGGTGCGCAAGAGCTTCGAGGTCGCGGTGCACGGCGGCGCGGCGGCGGCGCTGCTGATCGGCCAGCGGCGGACGATCCTCGAGGAGCTGCGCTCCTTCGACGGCCGGCGGGCGCTCGTCCTCGGCCTCTCCTTCCTGCCGGCGGCGGTCGTCGGCTACACGCTGGAGCGGCCGATCGAGCGGCGGCTGGGCGGGCCGAGGGCGACGGCGGCCGGGCTGCTGGCCGGCGCGGCGGCGATGCTGGCCGCCGACAGGCGGCCGCAGGAGCGCGGCCGCGGCGACGCCACCCCGGCCGACGGGCTGGCGCTGGGCCTCGCCCAGGCGACAGCGCTGGCGCCCGGCGTCTCGCGCAACGGCGTCACCCTCGCCGCGGCGCGCTGGCGGCGCTTCTCGCGCGACCAGGCGAACCTGCTCTCGCGCACGATCGCGCTGCCGATCATCGTCGGCGCGGCGGCGCTGAAGGGCGAGCGCCTGCGCCGCGGCGGCGTCCCCCCCGGCCTGCGCCGCTCCCTGGCCATAGGCGTCGGCGCCTCCTTCGCCTCGACCCTCGCCTCCCAGCGCCTGATCGGCCTGGTCGAGCGCGACCGCGCCCTCTGGCCCTACGCGGCGTACCGAGCCGCCCTCGCCGCCGCTGGTCCTCCACAAGCTCAGGCGTTCCGCTGTTCGACTTATGTGTCCTCAGCAAGCGATAAGGAACGCCGTGAAAGAACTGAGCAGAATCGCCGGCGTCGACGTGAAGACGCCTACGCGCAGGCCGGGGTCGACCAGGGGGCGGCGGACTCCGCGGTCGCCGGGCTGGTGCGGGCGCTGGAGGCGATCGAGCTGGGGCGGCCCTCGCGGCAGGTGCCGCTGCCCGGCCACTACGCCAGCGTGATCCGGATCGACGAGCGGCTGGGGATCGCGCTCTCGACCGACGGCGTCGGCACCAAGCTGCTGGTCGCCGAGCAGCTCGGGCGCTGGGACTCGGTCGGGATCGACTGCGTGGCGATGAACGTCAACGACGTGATCTGCGTCGGCGCCGAGCCGCTGGCGATGCTCGACTACATCGCCGTGCCGAGCGCCGACCCCGCAGTCTGCGAGCAGATCGGGATCGGGCTGGCGCGCGGCGCGGAGCTGGCGGGGATCGAGATCCCCGGCGGCGAGCTCGCCCAGCTCGGCAGCCTGGTCAGCAGCGTCGACCTCTCGGGCGCCTGCTTCGGCGCGGTGGCGCTGGAGGAGATCGTCGACGGCGCGGCGGTCCAGGTGGGGGACGCGATCGTCGGCCTGCCCTCCTCCGGCATCCACTCCAACGGCTACACCCTCGCCCGTCGGGCGCTCGAGGGGCTGCCGCTCGACAGGACCCCGAGGGCCGGCTCGGACCGCCCGCTCGGCGAGGAGCTGCTCGAGCCGACCGAGATCTACGTCAAGCCGGTGCTCGAGCTGCTGCGGTCCGAGGTCGACGTGCGCGGCCTCGCCCACATCACCTCCGGCGGCTTCGAAGAACCTGCTGCGTCTCCCGCCGGGGTCGGCTACGAGATCGACGACCCGATTCCCGTGCCGCCGGTCTTCGAACTGATCCAGGAGCGCGGCGGCGTCTCGGACGAGGAGATGCACGAGGTCTTCAATATGGGTTGTGGTTTCTGCTGCGTGGTCCCGCTGAAGACGAGGCTTTGGCAACGAGCCGAGCGCCACTGTCCGAGGCGATGCGGCGGCCACTGCCCGACGAGGCGACAGAAGTCCGCCGATGGAGCGGGAGCGGGCGGTAGATAGAGAACTCTATCGACACCGTGCCGACAATATGGGCAGTCGATGAGCCCACAGCCCTCAAGCTTCGATGATCGGAACCGTGCTATCCGGCCGCTACCGGCTGGAGGCGAAGCTGGGCAGCGGCGGGATGTCGACGGTCTACCTGGCGCGCGACGAGACGCTCGACCGGCCGGTCGCGGTCAAGGTGATGCACCGCGAGATGTCCGAGCAGGCCGACCAGCTGCAGCGCTTCCGCCAGGAGGCGCGCGCGGTGGCGAAGCTCTCGCACCCGAACGTCGTCTCGGTGATCGACGCCGGCGAGGACTGCGGCCACCCCTACATCGTCTTCGAGTACGTCAAGGGCGAGACGCTGAAGCAGCGGATCGCGCGGGTCGGAGCGCTCGACCCGCAGGAGGCGATCGCCTACGCGATCGAGGTCGCGCGCGGTCTCAGCGTCGCCCACGCGCGCAACATGGTGCACCGCGACATCAAGCCGCAGAACGTGCTGATCGACGAGGAGGGGCGGGCGAAGCTGACCGACTTCGGGATCTCGCGCCAGCTCGAACAGGACGGCGTCACCGCGACCGGGCGGGTGCTGGGCACGACCGACTACGTCGCCCCCGAGCAGGCGATGGGCAAGGGAGTCGACCCGCGCTCGGACGTCTACTCGCTCGGCGTCGTGCTCTACGAGATGCTGGTCGGCCAGGTCCCCTTCCACGCCGACAGCCAGGTCGGCGTGGCGATGAAACACGTCAACGAGGAGCTGCCCGACGTGCAGCGGCGCCGGCCGGAGTGCTCGGCGGCGGTGGCGCTGGTGGTCGAGCGGGCGACGGCGAAGAACCCCGAGGAGCGCTACCAGAGCATCGCCGAGATGATCGACGACCTGGAGACGGCGCTGGAGGTCGAGGCGGCGCGGGCGGGGACGACGACCGGCGAGGCGACCAGTGTGCTGGAGGCGGTGCCCGAGCCGCAACGCAAGCTCTCGGGCCGGGCGCGCTGGTCGTGGGCGGCGATCGTCCTGCTGCTGCTGGTCGGCGGCGGGACGCTCCTCGCCGTGCAGCTGATCTCCAGCGGCGGGGTAGGGGGCGGCGGCGCCGACAAGGGCAAGGGCGGCAACGTGACGATCGCCGGCGCCACCGACTACGACCCCGAGGGCGACGGTGAAGAGATCGGCAGCAAGGTCGAACTGGCCGTCGACGGCGACCCCACCGGGACCGCCTGGGAAACCGAGCACTACGACTCCGACACCTTCGCCGGGACGAAGGCCGGGCCCGACCCGGGGGTCGGCGTCTACGTGACGACCACCGAACCGGCGACGCCGAGCAAGATGATCGTCCGCACCCCCACCCCCGGCTGGAGCGCCCAGGTCTTCGCCGCCCCGGCCGGCCCGCCGTCGGACATAACCGGCTGGGACGAACCGGCCGGCGAAGTCGAAGACGCCTCCAGCACACAGGAAATCGACCTGAGCGTCAGCAAGCCCTCCACCTACTTCCTGCTCTGGTTCACCAAGGCCTCCGAAGCTCGCGACCAGGAAGGCCGCTACCAGGTGGAGATCAGCGACATCAAGCTGCTGGGGTAGCGGCCCGCTCCAGCTGGCGACGCAGCTGCTCGGGCTCGCCGCGCAGCGGCTCCATGTGACCGGCGCCGACCACCGCGGGTTCCAGCGCGGCGAGCTTGCGGATGCTCTGCAGGGCGGCGTCGGAGTCCTGGTTGAAGATCGGGTGCGGCGAATAGATCCCGGGATGGTGGCCCAGCGGGTGCATCGAATCGGTCAGGTAGATCGTGTCCGTGCACAGGCAGAGGCGGTCGCGCTCGCGCCACAGGCCGATCTGGCCGGGAGCGTGCCCGGGGAAGTGGACGACCTCGAAGTCCCCCAGCCGGTCGCCCTCCGCGACGGTCCCGGCGATCTCGACCGGGCCGCCGTCCCAGATCCGAAAGACGACCGGATAGAACCAGCGGGAGTAGGCGACCGGGATCTGGCGCAGGTGCTGGTAGTGAACGCCCCCGTCCCCTTCGGCGTCCGCGCGCTCCAGCTCATGGCAGTGGACCGGCACGCCGAGCTTCGGCGCGCAGCCGCGATGGTCGACGTGGCTGTGCCCGAGCACGACCCGCGTCAGCCCGCCGAGCTCCTCCGCCGCCGCGCGCAGGCCCTTGGCCATCGCCTTGGTGCCGGCGTCGAACGCGAACACGCCGCTGCCGTCGGGCTCGGCGACCAGGTAGACGTTCATCGCGTGTTTGACGTCCCCGGCGTAGCGCCAGACGCCATCGGCGACCTGTTCGACGATCGGCGTCAGGGGGGTCCGCATCCAGCCGACCCTAACCGGCGAGACGCGGTCAAGACAAGGCGTTCGAGCCCACCGCATGCCCAAGGAGCCTTTGGCCAGCCCCCAGAGCGCGCCTGCGTTTCGCGCTAAGCGAGAGTCCGGGGAAACCCGAGATAACGGCGGGCCACTACTGATGCCCCGCGTGCCTGCCGAGGCTAGATTGACGACTCGTGGGGCGACTGTTCCTGCTCATCGGCCTCGGCCTGCCGCTGGTGCTCGCCGGCCTGAGCGGCTGCGGCGCGGAAACACGGCGGGCCGAGACCGAGACGGAGACCTCGGCCGGGCCGGTACCGGCGACGAGCGCTACGACGGCTGTTCCGCGCGGCGCCCCGGTCGCTCGCGTGACCGACCCGCGCCGCCGCGCCTACGTCGCCCACACCGACCGCATCTGCCGCCGCTTCGATCCCGAGCGGGCCGGGGCCCGCAAGCGGGCCGGCGAGGCGCCGGACGTCGCGGGCGCGGTCAGGGCCTACGGGGAGGACACCGCGCTCGGCGTCGCCGAGCTGCGCCGGATCGAAGCGGTGCCGCCACCGCCGGGCGACGCGGCGCTGCTGCGCGCCAACGTCTTCAAGCCGATCGGGCGCCAGCTCGCCCTGCGGGCGCGGATCCGCGCGGCGCTTGCCGCGGTCGACGTGCCGCGCCTGCGGGTGCTGAGAGCGCAATCCGACGAAATCGGCCGCGAGCTCTCGGCCTTCGCCCGCGGCTATGGCTGGCGAGCCTGCGGAGAGGCGGACTGAGCGGTGGACGAGGGCTCCGTCCGGCGCGACGACCCCCCCGCCGCAGAGGGCCGACAGGGCGCCGCCAAGCCCACGCCGCCGGCGAAGCCGCGGCGGCGGACCCCGAGCCCGCTGGCCGTGATCACGGCGACGCTCGGCCTCTTCCTCGTCGTCCTCACGCTGCTTGCGATCCAGGTCCGCAACGGCCGGGACCCGGCGCTCGGCCCCGGACCGGTGATCCAGATCGCCGGCAAGCCGGGCGCCAAGGGCCAGGCTGCGCAGGCGACCTCGATCGTCACCCGCAGCTCGCCCGGCGCCGCCCCGGCGCCGACCTCCGCCCCGGCCGGCGCCGGAGCGCCGGCGCCGAAGCCATGAGCACCGCGGCGGCCTCGTCGCGGGAGGGACGCTCCACCCGGGTCGTGGCGGCGATGGTGCTGATCGCCCTCGCCGTGCTCGCCGCCTACGCGATCTTCTCGGGCCCGACGAGGGTCCCCCTGCCCGTCAACTCCCAGGCCGCGCCCCAGCGCGCCGCTCCGGCCGAGCCCGGCGAGCGCAGCGCGGAGAGCGAACGTGACTGAGCCCGACCCCGCGAACTACCCGTGGTGGCTCGCCTCGCGCTCGGCCGGCATCGTCGCCTTTTGCCTGATCGCCGCCTCGGTGACGCTCGGCCTCTTCATGGCCTCCGGCGTCTACCGGCGCCCCGGCCTGAAGCGCGACCTGCTCAAGGTCCACCAGCATCTGGCGCTCGCCGGGCTGACGATGATCGGCCTGCACGGAGTCCTGCTTCTGGGTGACAAGTGGCTGCGGCCCGGGATCGGTGGGATCGCGCTCCCCTTCGCGATCTCCTACCGGCCGCTGTGGGTCGGCCTCGGGATCGTCGCCGGCTACCTCGCGGCGCTGCTCGGCCCCACCTACTTCGTTCGCCGCCGGATCGGCACCCGCCGCTGGCGCTCCCTGCACCGGGCCACGATCGCCGTCTATGCGCTCGCGGTCGCCCACTCGCTCGGCTCGGGAACCGACGGGGCGAGCGCCTGGTTCACGATCCTGGTACTGCTCAGCGCACTGCCGATCGTCGTGCTACTGGCGCTCCGCTACCGGCCCTCGCGAAAGCGCAGCGCCACCCCTCGGGCTCAGCCGTCTTCCCGACCGGCCGCCTGACTCCCGACTCCAGAAGGCGGGAGTAAATAGCTGCTCATCGTCCTTTGCGATCGTCTACCGCTGGCAGTCAACGCGCTCGCAACCACGCGAAAGGAGGCGCCGACAGGGGCGCTGTGATCAGTAGAACACCGTACGGGTGTCGAAGTGAACACAGCGATGCTCTCGCTTCCCCTTCGCGCGACGCAAGGAGCATCAACTCTCCCAGCGAGACCTCCCGTCCCTCGGGCAAGCGCACGAGCGTGCCGCGGGCTTGCCGGGAGACCGCCACGACCTCCGTATAGCCGACGTCGGGCTCAAGGGCCGGCTCGATGTGATGGGCGCCGATGACGAGGACGTTCCCGTCTGGGCCGGCTCCAATCAGCATCCTGCCGTCGAAGCGCGGCGGCGAGGCCAGGTAGCGTCGCGGCAGGGGACCGCGGGTCTGCGCCTCGACCGCGTCCTCCCACGGTGCCCCCGTGCTGCAGCGAAAGGCGTCGAGCAGGGGTAGATCGCCAGCCGCGAGGGCCCTGATCAGGACCTCGTCGGACTTCACTTAACGTCGGGAATGCCGTCCGGGACTGAGATCGTGGGTGCGCCAGTCACGGACAGCGCCTGGGGGTCGACGTCGGCGAGCACCTTCCCCCAGGCCGTTCCGTAGATGTCAGAGGGCGTGGCTCCGGCGCGGGCGCCAGCAACCAGCGCGAGGGCGTCGGTGGCCTCTTCCTCGCTCATCTCGGAAACGACGCGCTGCAGGCGTTCCTTGACGGTCATAACGGCATTCTACCGGGACGGGGCGCGGGTCCGAGCCCTTCCCGCCGCCAAAGGTCTCCCTTGACGAGGGGCCCAGCCCAATCGCATGTCGCTGCCATTTCTTCAGCGATCAGGCAGTGATCCCGCGTGCCTCCGATCTGCTCAAGCCAATCCGAGGAGGAGACATGTACTCCGTTACTCAACTTGACGCCGCAGTAATGCGCCAAGCCGGGGAGAGGCCGGCGGGACTGCGCTTTCGAGGACTGGCAGCCGTCCTCTGGCGAGCCGGTCTTCGGATCAGCGAGGCTTTGGCGCTCTCCGAGGGAGACCTCGAGCCCCGGCGCGGAGCGATGCTCGTCCGCCATGGCAAGGGTGGCAAGCGCCGCGAGGTTGGGATGGACGATTGGGGATGGCAACAGCTCGATCCCTGGCTGAAGCTCAGGATGGAGCTGCCGGTTGGCGCGCTTTTCTGCGTGGTCAGCGGGCCCACGGCGGGAAGGCCGTGGTCGGCCGCCGCGGCACGGACGCAATTCCGGCGCCTGGCGCGCCGGGCCGGTGTCCGCCGCCGCTTCGCGCCGCACCAGCTGCGCCACGCCCACGCCGTTGAAATGGCCCGAGAGGGCCCGTAGAGGACGCTCCGACTACTGCGACTCGACAATCCGTTCCACGCGGGAGCAGAAGTGCTGGCGATCCCTCGCCAGACCCGACACGGTTCCGGGGTGGCCGCTCGTCAGCCTGGCTGGCTCATTCTCACCGGGACCGCTGGTAGCGCATGGCGACGACCCGCGAGCCGAAGGTCCGGGTCTCGACCAGCTCCAAGTCGAGCGTCTCCTCCAGGTCGGGGAGGAACGGCGTGCCGCCGCCGACAACCACCGGGTGGACGAACGGCTGAAACTCGTCGACCAGGCCGGCCCTGATCAGGGCCGCGGCCAGCCCGGCTCCGCCGACCCCCAGGTCCCCTCTCTCCTCCGCCTTCAGGCGCTCGACCTCCTCGACGACGCCGTCCCGCACCAGCCGCGTGTTGCCCTCGACCTCCTCGAGCGTCGTCGAGAAGACGACCTTTGGAAGCTCTTGCCAGATGCCCGCGAACTCGCGCTCGACCGCACCAAGTTCCGGGTCTTGGTCGGCCGTCTCCCAGTAGACCATCGTTTCGTAGAGGTTCCGGCCGAGCAGGTGGCAGCCGAGCTCGCGGGCCCGCTCGTTGTGGAAGCGGTGGAGCTCCTGGCTGGGCACCGACCAGTCGAACCTCCCGTCCGGCCCGGCGATGTAGCCGTCGAGCGAGACGCTCATCGAGTAGATCAGCTTGCCCACAAGTCATGTCCTTTCTTCGGTTTTGGTGCTCCTATGACCGGGAGACGCGTCGAAACTCATCGCATCGCGCTCTACCTTGCCTGACGACGGGAAGCCGTGCGGCCACGCGGAGCCGCTGCTCCTTCGCGCGATGCACGACCGCCTGAGGCTCGGAGTCGGATGCGCTCGCAACTCGTCCGTTGCGGGCGTCTCGGCGCGAGGTCAGCAGGCGCTCGCAAATCGCGCGAAGCGGCACCCAGCGCCGAACCCGGACTAGGACACGTAGGCCTTGCGCACCATGGCGGCCGTCCATCGGTTCGTGCCGTGTGCGGGGGGAACACCCTTGCGGTTCAGGAACTCGGCGATGTCGGCGAGGGACTTTCCCTTCGCGAGTTGCGTCCGGACTTGCGCCCGCCAGCCCCAGTCCCGCTTGTTGCACCAAGAGTGGGAGAGTCGAACGTTCTCGGCGAGGAACCTACCGCCATCCGATTTGAGCCTCGGGTAGTGGTCGCGCGAGGGCGTCCACTTGTTGCCCGGGGTCCCGACCGGATCGAAAGCGCCGCGCCCTTTGTGGTGGTAGCACTGTGGCATCTCGCACCTCAGGGCGAGGAGCTGGCCGCGCTCGGCCATTCGCACGAGGACATTTGCATTTTTCACGCCGAGCTCGCGGAGTTGGTCCGCGACCGATTTATCTGCCATGCGGCGATCCTGACACAACTGCTCTCGCGTGGTTGCGAGCGCGTCAGCGAATGTCGGCTCCGCTACCGCTTCGGGCGTTTTCATAGCGGGCGAGCTGTGCGCCCTTGTCGGCCGCCTGATGCCCGACCTCGAAGGGTAAACCGGCCGACGGCCCGGTGCGGGTCTTCACTCTGCTGCACGATGCCCGGGCGGTGCTGCTCAACCTCAGTGAGCCCGGTGGCTTCGACATCACGCCATGGGCAGATCGAGTTCAGTTAGTAGACGTGGCGAGCTTGTGGCTGCAACCGCGCCTGCCGTGTTTGTGGCGCCGCTTGCCGTGGCGACGCTTGCCGTGGCGCCGCTTGCCGTGGCGCCGCTTGCCGTGGCGCCGCTTGCCGTGGCGCCTGCGGCACTTCGCCGCGCGCCTGTGATGCTGCACTGGGCCTTCGGCGACTGTATGGCTCGGTAAGGGGCCACCTTGCGCTGGGGGCTCGCCGTGATGTGTCGGTGGCTCGCCGGTGGAGGCTGGGGGCTCTGGGTTGACCGAGCGGTTCGCGTAGGGCTGGTAGTCGCGGCACGGCTCTCCCCTTAGGCCCGGGCAGGGCGGTAGGTCGCTTGGCACGGGCGTCCCGGACACGACGGGAAGCAGGAGGTGCGAGGGCATGTCTTTGCCATAGGCGATCGCGACTTCCGCGCTGGCTTCGGGCTGCGTCTGCGCGAAGGCCCAGATCGGCTGGGTGCCGTTGGGCGCGGCGATCGTGACCCGGATCCGGGAGCCGGCGCGGTAGGCATGGCCCTCGTAGTAGAGCGGGATGGTGAGCTCGACGAAGCGGTTGGAGGGAAGCGGGGAGAAGTCGGACTCCCGCAGGCTCAGAACCGGCTCGAGCGGGGTGCTCTTTTCGGGGTCGAGCTTGCGCGCGATCCCTCGCACCCACCCGTTCTGCACGAAGGTCTCTTTGCCGTCTGGCCGGACCTCGCTGATCGTCGCCTGCAGGTCTACGTTGGGGGTCGAGGAGCGGACCCAAAGGTTGACGGCGCCGGCGCCGATTACGGTCGTGTCGCCGGGCAGTGGATCGCTGAGGTAGGAGACGGCGCTGTCGGGCGGGCTCTGCATCCATTCGTAGTTGGGGGTGGCGGTCCAGAGGCCTTCGGAGCCCGAGCCGGTGTCGCCGGTGAAGTCGGTGGCAGGTAGAGCGTGGGCGTCCCAGGTGAACCCATCGGCGTGGAGATCGGCCGGCGCCTCACCGCTAAGGCTGCCGTTCGGCGAGAGGTACCAGGCCTTGGCTTCGGTTCCGGCAACCGGGAATTCGTCGAAGGACTCTTCGAAGCTGGGGTAGGGCTGGCCCGCGGAGAGGCCGCCGGCGCCGCTGTCGAACAGGACGCTGATCGGTTTTAGGTCTTCGTAGGCGGACAGCGCCAGTTCATAGGTCGGCTGCAGCTGGACGGGATCCGGGGGCAGCGTGACGCCCTGTATTCCCATCGCTTCTTCGTAGATCACCGGCGCGGCGGCCTGCATCGCCGCTGAGGCGAGGATCGGCGGCCGCTTCGCGACGTAGAGCTGGAGAAAGTCGTACCAGTGGTTGAACGTCACCGGGTCCAGCGAGTCGACGTGGGTGCCGTTGGTGAAGGTGAACCACTTGCGCGGCGTGCCGGTGAAGTGCTCGGCGAGGGTCGGGCAGTGCCCGCCGGTCTGCTCGTCGGTCCACTGGCAGGCCATGAAGGTGGGCACGTCGATCTTGTCGACGAATGTGACTGGGGAGAGGGGGTCGGCGACCTCTGGGTCGTAGTGGTCGTTTTCGTCGATCTTCTTGAGCAGATCGACCGCCTCCGGGTGCAGCGCCTGGTTATCCGCGCAGGTCTGGTCGCCTTCCTGGATGCGCTGGTAGGCCCATGCCTGGCCCGTGGTTGGAGACGCCGCTTCGGCATCGTGGACCCGCTCCTTGGCCCATTCGAGCGCGAAGCCGGTGTTGAGGATGCCGCCGGGGTAGAGCGTCGTCTGGGTGTTGTCGATCACCGACAGCGGCGAGATCGCGGCCAGGTCCGGCGGCCGGGTGGCGGCGGTGAAAAGCTGGCTGATCCCGCCGTAGGAGATCCCCATCATCCCGACTTCGTTGTGCAGCACCCACGGCTGGTGGGCGATCGTCTCGACGACGTCGTAGCCGTCGAGGTTCTGCAGCGGCTCGAAGAAATCGTAGGCGCCGCCCGAGCAGCCGGTGCCACGCATGTTGACGTCGACGACCGTGAAGCCCATCAGGTTGGCGATGATCGAGATCCCGTTTTCGGGCCCGGCCGGGTTGGCGTACCCGTAGCCGGAGTACTCGATCAAGGTCGGCGTGGGACCGGCGGGGATCGGCGGGAGTTCAACCCCAGGCAGGACGTGCGTCACGTCCTCGGGCGGATGGACGTCGATCGACAGCTTGGTGCCGTCGCGCGTCGTGAGATACCCGTATCCACTTTCCGGGATCGACTGGCTGTAGAACCCGGTGCTGGGCGGCGCGGACGCCGTCGTCAGGACCTGGAGGGGTTCGGACATCTCCCCCCCGGCAAGACCGACGCGATAGCCGCTGCCCGGAGCCACATTGCGAAAGAGAGCCCCGCCGAGGTCGTTGGCGCTCCTCGTCCCGATCTCCTGGCCCCCATTGTCGTAAAGGGACACCGCGGCGCCGGGGTCCAGTCCCGTCGCGTAGACCTGTTCGACACTGCCGTGCGCCTCGAAGGATGCCGCTGCCGCTTCCTCCGCGCCGGCGCCCCCTGCGCCCAGCCACACGAGCAGGGCGTAGCCGAACGCCATCCACCCCAGTGCCTTAAGCGCCCGCCGAAAGCCATCGAGATTTCTGATCTTACCCACGACTGGGTTTGTATCATACCTAGTATCAAGTAGTCCAGCAGGGGAGGTTGGTCGCTCCAGATGCAGCTCCGAAGCTCCTGAACTCAGTTCGAGCGCTCGCCTTTCGCGAGAAGGGGGCACCTTGGCGGGATGGCATCGATCCATTTCGCATGAAGGCGGGCTGCCGGCTGCCCCCGTGCACGGAGATGTGGGCAATCCAGCGTAATTGTGTGTCCGTTATATGACTAAGTACATGCACGGTTCGAATAGAAATCAAGAGCGGACCGCAAGCCACGGCCCCGCGGAACCGCCTTGGGACGTCCGGTTCCGGTGAACCGGAACAGCTAGAACTCGTGGGAGCGGGACTTGGTGTGGCGGTCGATCGCCAGGTTGACTAGGCGGTCGCAGAGGGCTGGGTATGGGAGGCCGCCGGCCTCCCATAGCTTGGCGTAGACGCTGGTCTCGGTGAAGCCGGGCATCGTGTTCAGCTCGTTGACGAGGATCTCGCCGCCGGGCTCGACGAAGAAGTCGCAGCGGGCGAGGCCGGCGCAGCCGCCGAGGCGGAAGGCCAGGGTTGCCAGCTCGCGCAGGCGCTCCGTCTGTCCGGGGTCGAGCGGCGCGGGGACGATCAGCTCGATGCCGCCCTCGCGGTACTTGGTCTCGTAGTCGTACCACTCGCCGTGGGCGATCACCTCGCCCGGCGGGGAGGCCTCGACGTTCTCGTTGCCGAGCAGCGAGCACTCGACCTCGCGTCCGGCGGCGTGCGCCTCGACGATCACGCGCGGGTCGTGTCGGCGTGCAAGCTCGACCGCGCGGTCGAGCTCCTCGCCCAAGCCCTCGACCCTGCTGATGCCGACGCTCGAGCCGAGCCGCGAGGGCTTCACCCATAGCGGCAGGCCGATCGCCGCGCAGCGCTCGCGCCAGCCGGGCTCGCCGGCGGCGGCGAACTCGACCTGCGGCAGGCCGGCATCGGCGAAGAGGCGCTTCAGCGTCAGCTTGTCCATGCAGACCGCGGAAGCGAGCACGTCGGAGCCGACGTAGGGAACGTCGAGCCACTCGAGCACCCCCTGCACGCTGCCGTCCTCGCCGAACGGGCCGTGCAGGGCGGGGAAGGCGACGTCGGCGCCGAACAAGCCGCCGGCCGGCGCCAGCTCGACCGGGGCGCCGCGGAAGCTCCAGGCGCCGTCGCGGGCGATCGTCACCGGCAGCGCCTCGTGGCCGGCCTCCTCCAGCCCGCGCGCGACCGCGGCGGCGGAGCGCAGCGAGACCTCGTGCTCGGAGGAGCGCCCGCCGCCGAGGACCGCGACCCTCATTCGGTCGCTTCGCCTTCCGCCGCCCGCTTGCCGACCGCGATCGCCACCTGCGAGCCCGGTTCGACTTCCGAGCCCGGCGGCGGGAACTGGTCGAGCACGCGGCCGATCTGCTGCGCCACTTCGGTTTCTTCTTCGCGCACGGCCGGTTCGAGGCCGGCTTCGCGCAGCGCTTCGACCGCTTCGCGCCTTTCCTTTCCGATCACGTTCGGCACCTTCGCCTCTTCGACGCCCGCCGAGACGACGATGCCGACGGTCGAGCCGGCGGGCAGCTGGGTGCCGGCGCTCGGCGACTGGCGGATCACCTCGCCGGCCGGCTTGGCGCTTTCTTCTTCTTCGACGCTCGGGCTGAAGCCGTGGCCGCGGATCTGCTGCACGGCGACCGAGCGTTGCGTGCCGACCAGGACCGGCACCTTGGCCAGCTTCCGCCCCTTGGAGACGACGAGCAGGACGGTCGAGCCGCGCGTCGCCGTGCTGCCCCCCGCGGGTTCGGTGCGGATCACCGCGCCTTCTTCCACCGCTTCGGAGCTGACCCGTTCGACGCGCGGCTGGAAGCCCGCTTCTTCGACGGCTTCGACGGCTTCTTCGGCCGGCGCCCCCGCCAGCCCGCCCGGCACCTTGGCGCTGCCCGGGCCGGCGCTGACCGTCAGCGCCACCTTCGGCTTCGAGCAGAACCAGCTGAGGAAGGCGCAGTCGAGCGAGGCCTTGCCCTGCGGCGGGTCCTGCTCGAGCACCGTGTTGGTGGCGACGTTGCGCCGCACGCGGGCGACCTCGCCGACCTTGAAGCCGTTCTGTTCGAGCAGCGCGATCGCCACGCCGAGCTGGTTGCCGGTCACCCCCGGGACCTCAGTCGTCGTGTCGCGGGTGAGCGAGAAGCCGACCAGGGCGCCGATCAGCACGGCGATCGCCGCCAGCGCCCACCAGATGCGCCGCCGCCTTCGCCGCCGCGCCTCCTCGGGGTCCTCCTCCGCGCCGGCGGCCTCATCGGCCGCGAGGACCGGCGGCGGCAGCGGCGCGAAGGCCGCGGTGCCGCCGCTCGCGCCCGGTTCGCGCCCCGCCGCGTCGAGCGCGGCGATGAACGCCTCGGCGCTCTGGAAGCGCTGCCCGGGGTCCTTCTCCAGCGCCCGCATCACGACCGCGTCGAGCGCCGGGCTGACCGCGGGGTTGATCGAGCTCGGACGCTGCGGCGTGTGCGAGACCTGTTTCATCGCGATCGCCACCGCCGACTCGGCCTCGAACGGGACCCGGCCCGCGAGCGCCTCGTAGAGCATCACGCCGACCGAGTAGAGGTCGGAGACGGCGGTCACCGCCTGGCCCTGGGCCTGCTCGGGCGAGAGGTAGTGCGGCGTCCCCATCACCGAGCCCGCTTGGGTGATCTCCGAGGCGCCGGCGCGGGCGATGCCGAAATCGGTCACCGTCGCCTTGCCCTCGTCGTCGACGATCACGTTCTGCGGCTTCAGGTCGCGGTGGACGACGCCGTGGCGGTGGGCGTATCCGGCGCCCTCCAGCACCTGGCGGATCAGGCTGACCGACTGCTCCGTCGTCAGCCCCTGGTCGATCAGCTCCTTCAGCGTCCGCCCCTCGAGCAGCTGCATCGCGATGTAGTGGGTGCCGTCGACGTCGCCGCGGTCGAAGACGGCGACGACGTTGGGGTGCGAGAGGCCGGCGGCCGCCTCGGCCTCCCGTTCGAAGCGCTCGACGAACTCGCGGTCCTGGGCGAAGCGGCGGTGCAGGACCTTGAGCGCCAGGCGGCGGTGCAGGTGCGGGTCCTCGGCCAGCCAGACATCCGCCATGCCGCCCGAGCCGAGCCGGCGCAGCAGCCGGTACCTCCCGTCGATGACGCTCCCTTCGCCGACTTCCGCCGACATGCTCAGCTCCCTTCGCTTTCGAGGATCGATTCGGCCACGGCGCGGAAGATCGGCGCCGCCGCGTCGTTGCCGAAGCGTTCGGTGCATTCGACTGTCGCCGCGATCGCCACCTTGGGTTCGTCCGCCGGAGCGAAACCGACGAACCAGGCCTGGTTCTCCGCTTCGCCGCCGCCGCAGGATTCGTTGCCCGGGGTTTCCGCCGTGCCCGTCTTGCCCGCCACCGGCACGCCGGGGATCGCCGCGTTCGCGCCGGTGCCTTCGCTGACCACCCCTTCCATCGCCGTGGTCAGCTCTTCCGCGGTCTTGGCGTCGATCGGCCTGCTGTAGGCGGACGGTTCCAGTCGCCTGGTCACGCGGCCGTCGGGGTCGACCACGCGGCTCCAGATCTGCGGCTTCATCAGGACGCCGCCGTTGGCCACCGCGGCCGCCACCTCGGCCATCTGCAGCGGCGTCACCAGCAGCCGCTCCTGGCCCATCGCGACGCGCGCGACATCGACCGGGTCGCTGGGGCCGAGCAGTTCGTTGCCTTCGAAGACGCCGCTCTTGTAGACCTGGTCGCTTGGCAGGTCGATCGGCGGGGTCGCATTGAAGCCGAAGCGGTCCATGTATTCGAACAGGGTGCCCTGGCCGAGTTTCTGGCCGAGCTGGGCGAACCAGGTGTTGACCGAGTTGGTCAGCGCCGTGCCCAGCGCGATCGGGCCGAAGCTCTGGTTGAAGTCGTTTTCCAGCGGCCGCGTTTCGACCACCAGCGGCGAGGGCGCGGAGAAGGCGGTTTCGGGAGTGATCAGGCCGCTGTCGAGCCCGGCCGCCGCGGTCACCACCTTGAAGGTCGAGCCGGGCGGCTTGAGGCCCTGCGTGGCGCGGTCGAGCAGCGGCGTTTCCAGCGTGTTGCGGTTGAACTTGGAGAGTTCGTAGGGAATCCGGTTGGGGTCGTAGGGCGGGTTGGAGACGAGTGCCTCGACCCTGCCGCTGGCGGGCTCGATCGCGACCACGGCGCCGAAGCCCTGTTCGCGCAGGGCCGCCATCGCCGTCGCCTGGGCCGCGGGGTCGATGTTGGTGACGAGGTCGTCGCCTTCCTGGCTGCGGCCGGTGAGCTGCTCGAAGATCGAGCCGAATTCCGATTCCGCGCCGATCAGCTCGTCGTTGTGGGACTTCTCGAACTCGCTGTCGCCCTGGCGCGCGAAGCTGTAGCCGACAGGGTGGCCGTAGAGGGACCCGCGCGGGTAGCGCCGCACGTATCGCCTGCCCGCTCCGTGACCCTTGGCGACCGACTTGGCCAGCACCGTGCCGTCGGCGGCGAGGATCCGCCCGCGCCTGATCTGCTGCTGCTCGAGCAGCGGCCGGGCGTTGGCTTCCTTGCCCTTCAACGACTTGGCGTCGAAGACCGCCCAGTAGGAGGTGAAGCCGATCAGCACCGCGAAGAGCACGAGGACGAGGCCGAAGAGCTGGACGATCTGCCGATTCACCGAGTTACCGCCTCACGCCGCGCCCGGTCGGAGATCAGCAGCAGCAGCGCCAGCAGGACGAAGTTGGCGACGATCGAACTGCCGCCGTAGCTGATGAAGGGCAGGGTGACGCCGGTCAGCGGGATCACCCGGGTGACGCCGCCGACGATCACGAAGGCCTGGATCGCGAAGACCGCGGTGAGGCCGGTGGCGAGCAGCTTCGAGAAGCCGTCGTCGGCAAGCAGGGCGACCTTGAAGCCGCGCGCCGCGATCAGCAGGTAGATCAGGATCACCGCGGCGGCGCCGAAGAGGCCGAGCTCGTCGACGATCAGCGAGTAGATCGTGTCGGTCTGCGCCGCCGGCAGCAGCGCGTTGTGGGTGCCGGGGATCGTGATCAGCGCCTGGCCGAAGCCCTTGCCGAAGAGGCCGCCGTCGGCCTGGGCGAAGATCGACTGGAGGATCTGGTAGCCGTTGCCGGCCGGGTCGTGGTAGGGGTTGAGCCAGATCTCGACCCGGTCGTGGACGTGGGGCACGGTTTCGGCGAAGAACCAGGCGCCGAGCAGGAACAGCGCCGTGCCGATGACGACGAAGGAGAAGCGCCCGGTCGCCACGTAGATCAGCGCGAGGAAAGCGGCGAAGAACATCAGCGAGCTGCCGAGGTCGCGGATGAAGACCAGCATCAGCATCGACGCGCCCCAGACGACCAGCAGCGGGCCGAGGTGCTTGAGCGGCGGCAGGGTGACGCCGAGCACCCGGCGCGCGCCGACGATCAGCACCTCGCGGTGCTCGCGCAGGTAGCTGGCGAGGAATACGACGAGGCAGATCTTCGAAAACTCGGCCGGCTGGAAGGCGAGCGGGCCGAGCTTCACCCCGAGGTAGGCGCCGTTGACCTGTTGGCCGATCCCCGGCACCCGCGGCGCCAGCAGCAGCAGCAGGCCGACCGCGGCGATCGTGTAGCGGTAGCGCTCGAGCACGTCGTAGTCGCGCAGGAAGTGGATCGTCAGCGCGAAGAGGACGAGGCCGAGGACGAACCAGTTGGCCTGGTCGCGGGCGAGGCCGGCGTCGATCCGGTAGACCATCACCAGGCCGAAGGCGGTGAGCAGGGCGACCAGCGGGAAGAGGTAGGGATCGGCGTCGGGCAGGCGCAGGCGCAGGTAGACGTGGGTGGCGACGCAGACGGCGAGGAAGTAGGCGCCGTAGACGAGGCTGAGGTTGCCGTGACGGGCGTTCTCCTGCGCGAAGACCGCGGCGAAGCCGGCGCTGAGCAGCAGCGCGACCGGGATCAGGGCCAGCAGCTCGCGGTTGCGCGCCGGCGAGCGCAATCCGGCCCCGATGCTCACGGCACCCCCTGGCTGCGTTCGATGTCTTCGATCAGCGAAACGGCGTCGGACTGCGAGCGCACGTCGTGACCGGCGACCGCTTCGCGCCGCTTGCGGTTCAGCGCCGCGGTCTGCACCGGGCTCGCGTAGCGCTCTTCGTAGAGCTCGATCCCGAAGGGCAGCTCATAGGGCAGGCCGCGGTAGAGGGCGACGCGGCCGCCTTCGTCGCTGGCGAGAAACCAGGCCTGGCGGTTGCCGTACCAGGCGCCGAAGGCGATCGCCGCCAGCAGCGCGGCGACGGCGAGGACCTTGGCCGCCGTGCGCAAGCCGCGGCGCGGGCGCCTGCCGGCGAGCTGCTCGCGCCGCTTGCGCGCGGCGTCCGCGGCGGCGCGGCGGCGCACCTCGGTCGCGGTCAGGCCGGCCTGCTCGGCGGCCGCCCCGACCAGGGTCGCGTCCTCAGGCCGCTCGCCGAGCGGTGCGGCGGCGTCGGCGAGTCGGAAGGCGAGCGCGGTGACGTTGTCGCGGCCGCCGGCGGCGTTGGCTTCGTCGACCAGCGTCCGCACGGCCTCGCGCATCGAGCCGGCGTCGGCGAGGACGGCGGCGATGCGCTGCTCGCCGACCATCGTCGTCAGCCCGTCGGAGCAGAGCAGGAAGACGTCGCCCGGGGCGGCGGGCACTGTCTGGAGGTCGACCTCGACCTCGGGCTCGGGGCCGAGCGCGCGGGTGATGATCGAGCGCTGCGGGTGGTCCTCCGCCTGGGCGTCGGTGATCTGGCCCTTGCGCCGCATCTCCTCGACCAGCGAGTGGTCGCGGGTCAGCTGCTCGAGCCGGCCGCGCCGCAGGCGGTAGGCGCGGCTGTCGCCGACGTGGCCGACGGCGACCTCTTCGGCGCGGGCGTCGACGATCGCGGCGGTGATCGTCGTCCCCATCCCCGCCCGCGAGGGGTCGGCGCGGGCGAGCTCGTGGATGCGGCGGTTGGCCTCCTCGATCGTCTCCCGCAGGAAGCTCTCCGGCGGCGCCTCGGGCAGGTCGCGGTCGAAGGCCTCGGCGGCGGCCTTCGAGGCGACCTCGCCGGCCTGCGCCCCGCCCATCCCGTCGGCGACGACGAAGATCGGCGCGCGGACGAAGAGCGAGTCCTCGTTCTCGCTGCGCTGCCGCCCGGTGTCGGTGCGGAAGGCCTGGTCGTCGACGCGCAGCAACTAGGTCCCCCCTGCCTCGAACTTGAACTCGGTGTCGCCGATGCGGATCACGTCGCCGTCGACCAGCTCCGCGTCGCCGTGCAGCTCGGCTTCGTTCAGCAGGGTGCCGTTGGTGGAGCTCATGTCTTCGACGTAGGCGCGGCCCTCACGCGAGAAGATCCTCGCGTGCAGGCCGGAGGCGTAGCGGTCCTCGATCCGCAGGTCGGCCTCCTGCGAGCGGCCGATCGAGAGGCCGCCGATCAGGTCGAAGCGCTCGCCCTCGCGCAGGCCGCCGCCGCGCAGAGCGACCAGCCAAGCGTCGCCGCCGCCCGCCGCCGCGCCCTCGTAGGCCGGCACCGGGTGGAAGCCGGTGGCGTCGGGCGCCGGCGAGACCGTGCGCCGCAGGTCCTTCAGCGCGCTGCGCGCGACCCAGAGCAGGAACAGGTAGAGGACGGCGAGAAAGCCGAACTTCAGCGCCACACTGATCGGTTCGTAGTCCACCCCCGGCACCCTAGAGCCAACTGAGGCGCTAGCTCTCGACGTCGAAGCGGAAAGTCGTCGTGCCCAGGGTGACCTGGTCGCCGGACTTCAGCCGGGTCGAGCCGACGCGGCGGCCGTTGACCTTGATCCCGTTGGTCGAGCCGAGGTCGGCGATCGTCCACTCGCCGCGCGGCGAGCGCCGCAGCTCGGCGTGATGGCGGGAGACGTTGGGGTCGCGCAGGACGCAGTCGGCGTCGCGCGAGCGGCCGATCGTCGAGCGCTCGCCGTCGAGCACGTAGCGGCGGTCGTCGACGGTGACGATCGCGCGGCCGGCGACTTCGGCGCGGTGGGACGGCGGCTCGGCCGCTTTGGCCGGGGACTCGCGCACGGCCGAGTAGACCATCGTGTGGCCCTCCTCGCCCTGGCTCGGCGCCTCGCCCTCGTGGGCGGGAGGCTTGACCATCCGCGGCTGGATGCCGAACTCGCCGAGGCGCAGCCGCTCGTCGGTCTCGAAGGCGACGGTCGGCCGGGTCAGCAGGTCGTAGCCGCGCCGCCGCGCGTGCTCGAGCAGGTAGCCGGAGAGCTCCTGCTCGAGCGAGCGCTCGTACCCCTCCAGGCGGCCGCGGTCCTTGCCGGAGAGGAAGACCGTGTACTCGTTGGGGACGTAGACGCGGGCGATGCCGGCGGTCTTGTGGGCGTCCATCTCCTTGGCCAGCTTGCGCGCCAGTTCGACCGGCTGCACCTCGGAGCTGAAGGCGCGGCTGAACACCCCCTCGACGAGGCCTTCGATCCGACTCTCGAGGTTGCGCAGGACGCCGATCGGGAAATCCTAGAGGGCCGGTTGCGCGGCTAGGGGAACACGACCCCGTGGCCGAGGGCGAGCCAGGCGCCGAGCGTCGCCGCGGCGGCGAGGCCGGCGGCGCGCAGGCGCAGCGGCGCGCGCGCCGCGGGGAGGTCGTCGGCGAGCTGGTCGAGCGAGTCCTCGATCGCGGCGCCCAGCTGCTCGAGGCTCGGGCGGTGGGCGGGACGGCGGCTGAGCGCCGCGTCGACCGTGTCGGAGAGCTCGCGCGGCAGGTCGGGGCGCAGGCGGCGCAGCGGCCGGTGCCTGTCGCCGATCGCCCGCGCCGTCGCGGCGGGGGTGGCGCGCAGGTTCGGGTTCTCGCCGCCCCAGCACTCGTACAGGGTGAGGGCGAGCGAGTAGACGTCGGCCTCCGGGCCGGCGGCGCGTCCCTCGGCCTGCTCGGGGGACATGTAGGCGAGGGTGCCGACGACGTCGCCCGGAGCGGTCAGCGAGGCGCCGTCGGCGAGGCGGGCGATGCCGAAGTCCATCAGCTTGGCGCGAAACTCGCCCTCCGGGGCGACGACGACATTGTGCGGCTTGATGTCGCGGTGCACGACGCCGCGCGAGTGAGCGTGGTCGAGAGCCTCGCAGAGGTCGGCGCCGATCTCGCCGATCTCGCGGTCGCTGAGCGTCCCCTCGCCGGCCAGGTGGGCGAGCGTCGAGCCCTCGATCAGCTCGGTGACGAGCAGCGCGTTGCCGTCCTCCTCGCCCATCTCGTAGAGCGTCACGATGCCCGGGTGGTTGAGCCGCGCCGCCGCCTGCGCCTCGCGCAGCACCCTCCTTCCGGCCTCGCCGCTCGACTCGATCGCCTTGACCGCGACGGTGCGCTCGAGCCGCCCGTCCCAGGCCTCGTAGACGACGCCGAAGCCGCCGCTGCCGATGCGGCGCTCGATCAGAAAGCGGTTGAGAACCAGGGAGCCGACCAAGACTCCTCCGAGTTCGCCGCAAATCCGCTTCCTCCTGCGACATACTCCCTGCTTCTTGGAGGATTCCCCCGCAACCCGGCCGGGCCGCCGAGCGCGCCCGCCACGCCGTACCCAACGGCAGCAGATCCTGATCAGGCGCGGCCTGGCGCTCGGCGCCGGGCTGCTGGTCCTGATCCTGATCGTGCTCGGCGTGCGCGGCTGCCTCGACGCCCGCAAGCACCGCGCGCTCAGCGACTACGCCGGCAACGTGACGCAGATCGTGCAGGAGACCCAGCAGACGAGCAAGTCGTTCTTCGGCAAGCTCTCGGACCCGGGCAAGCTCTCGGTCACCGAGTTCGTCGCCGAGGTCAACGCCGACCGCAGCGCGATGGACAACTACGCCGCGCGGATCGACTCGCTCGACGCGCCTGGGGACATGGGCAGCGCGCAGCGCTCACTCGAGCTGGTCTACGAGCTGCGCGGCGCGGCGATGACCGAAATCGCCGCAAAGATGAGCACGGCGCTGGGCGACGTCGGCGCGAAGAAGGCGACCGAAGCGATCGCCAAGCAGATGGGCGTGTTGGCGGCGAGCGACGTCGTCTACGCGGAAGTCGCGCGGCCGGAAATAAACGGGGCGCTCGCCGACAATGGGATCGAAAGCGACGACGTGCCGAAGAGCGAATTCGTCCCCGAAGGGACCAAGTGGCTGGACGAAAGCGCGGTCAGCGCGGCCCTCGGCTCGGTCAACGGCTCGAGCGGCGGCGCGGCGACCCCCGGCGTGCACGGGCTGGGGCTGATCGGCACCAGCATCGAGGGGACGCCGCTGTCGAGCGAAGAAGCGACGACGGTGAGCGCCGGGGAAACGCCGGAAGTCGAAGTGCAGGTGCAGAACCAGGGCGAATCGACCGAGAACGGGATCACGGTCTCGGTCACCGTCAACGGGAACACCCTGACCGGGCAGATCAGCAGCATCGAAGCGGGCGCGACCGAAACGGCGACGATCCCCCTGACGCCGGCGCCGAAAGGCGAAGCGACGCTCGAAGTCGAAGCCGAACCGGTGCCGGGCGAGGAAGTCTCCGAAAACAACGAAGCGACGTACACGGTCCTGTTCGAATGAGGCCTAGATGAGGGTCTCGTTCCTCGGGCCCGCGGGGACCTTCACCGAAGACGCGCTGCGCGAGGCGGCCTCCGACGGAGAGGGAATGGAGCTGCTCCGCACCCCCACCGTGCACGACGCGATCCTCGCGGTCGAGCGGGGCGAGGCGGAGCGGGCCTTCGTGCCGTTCGAGAACTCGATCGAGGGCTCCGTGCGGAGCACGCTCGACACGCTCGCCCTGGAGACCGAGAACGTGACGATCGTCGGCGAGCACGACTTCCGGGTGCACGCGCACCTGATCGTCCGCGAGGGAGTCGGGCTGGAGGACGTCGACGCGATCCTCTCCCACCCCCAGCCGCTCGGCCAGTGCGCCGGCTTCCTGCGCGAGCATCTGCCGGGGGTCGAACGGCGCAGCGTCAGCAGCACGGCCGAGGCGGTGCGGATGGTCGGCGAGTCGGTGCGCCCCTGGGCGGCGATCGGCGCCCGCGCCGCCGCCGAGCTCTACGGCTGCGTGGTGCTGCGCGAGGGGATCGAGGACGGGGCCGACAACGTCACCCGCTTCGTCTGGATCGCGCCGGCGGGGACCGAGACGGGGGCGGAGGGCCCGCGCCGCACCTCGCTGGTCTTCTCCGAGCTGGGCGCCGACCACCCGGGCGCCCTGGTCGACGCGCTGCGCGAGTTCTCCGAGCGCGGCGTCAACCTCAGCCGCATCGAGTCCCGTCCCCTGCGCCAGGGCCTCGGCCGCTACATGTTCTTCTGCGACCTCGAAGGAGGCCTCGGGGACGAGCCGGTCGCGGCGGCGTTGGAGGCTCTGCGGGCGAAGGCCGAGAACGTGCGGATCCTGGGCTCCTACCCCATTGGCGAGGGAGAAGGGCAGGGTGCCCCCCGCCCCGACAAACGGCGATCTAATTAGATCGCCGTTTTGAGTATCCGCCGGTTCGGGGGGCACCCTGCCCTTCTCCCTCCGGCGGCTGCGTAGAATTTCCGAGCTATGGCACGTGTGCTCGTACTCAATGCGACGTATGAGCCGATCAACGTCTGCACGTTGAGGAGAGCTGCTGTGCTTCTGCTGAAGGAGAAAGCGGAGCTGCTGGAGCGACGTGAGGGGGCGATCCACTCCGAGCGGATGACGATGGAGCGGCCCGACGTGATCCGCCTGGTCAGCTACGTGAAGGTGCCGCGCGAGGCGCACCGGCGCAAGATCACCCGGCGAGCTGTCCTGGCTCGCGATTCATGGACCTGTCAGTACTGCGGCTCGACCAAGTCGGGGCTGACGGTCGACCACGTGATCCCGCGCAGCCGTGGCGGCAAATCGGTCTGGGGCAACATCGTCGCGGCCTGCGCGAGCTGCAACCGGCGCAAGGGCAACCGCCTCCCCCACGAGATCCAGATGCACCCGAAGAACACGCCGAAGGCGCCAGGCCCGAGCATCTTCATCCAAGTCGCCAGTCCAAACGTCCCGGCAACCTGGCAGCAATACTTACCCGTCGCCGCCTAATTCGTCCTGCTGCGGCGCGTCTTCGGTCGGTGCCGTCTCCTCGCTCTCCACGACCAAGGCCACGGCGCTCACTCGGTCGTCGTCCTTGATGTTCATCACGCGGACGCCCTGGGTCGCGCGGCCCATCAGCGAGATGCCGCCGGCTTCGGTGCGCTGGACCATGCCCAGCTGGGAGATGAAGAGCAGGTCCTGGTGCTCGCGGACGACCATCGCACCGGCGAGGCCGCCCTTCTTCTCGGTCAGCTTCGCCGTCAGCACGCCTTTGCCGCCGCGCCCCTTGACCGGGTACTCGGCGATCGAGGTGCGCTTGCCGTAGCCGTTCTCGGTGACGACGAAGAGCTCGGTGTCGTCGCGGGCGACGTCCATCGCCAGCACCCGGTTCTCCTTGCCGTCGATCTTGCCGGCGACGTTCATCCCCTTGACGCCGGAGGCGACCCGGCCCATCGGGCGCGCGGCGGACTCCGAGAAGCGCACCGCGTGGCCCGACTTGGAGACCATCAGCAGGTCGTCGGAGCCCGAGGTCAGCCGCACCCCGACCAGCTCGTCGCCCTCGCGGATCTTGATCGCGATGATCCCGTCGGCGCGGATCGGGGTGTTGTAGTCGAGGAACTCGGTCTTCTTGATCTGCCCCTTCGCCGTGGCGAACGCCAGGTACTTGTTCTCCTTGAAGTCGCGGGTCGGGATCACCGCCATCACCCGCTCGCCTTCGCGCAGCGGCAGCAGGTTGTTGAGCGAGCTGCCTTTCGAGGTGCGCGAGCCCTCCGGCAGCTCGTAGACCTTGAGCCGGTAGACCTTGCCCCGGTTGGTGAAGAAGAGCAGGTAGTCGTGGGTCGAGCAGATGTGCAGGTGGGCGATGTAGTCGTCCTCTTTGAGGTTCATCCCCATCACGCCGACGCCGCCGCGGCGCTGCTGGCGGTAGGTGGCCACCGGCAGCCGCTTGACGTAGCCCGAGGCGGTCAGCGAGACCACCATCTGCTGCTCGGCGATCATCTCCTCGATCCCGACGTCGCCCTCGAAGTGGGCGATCTCGGTGCGCCGCTCGTCGCCATAGGAGCCGACGATCTCGGCCAGCTCCTCCTTGACCAGGCCGAACACCCTCGCCTCGTCGCCGAGGATCGCGCGCAGCTCGCCGATCCGCTCGACCAGGTCGGCGTGCTCGGCGCGGACCTTGTCGGCCTCCAGAGCGGTGAGGCGCTGGAGGCGCATGTCGAGGATCGCCTGCGCCTGCTCGCGCGAGAGCTCGAACTGGGAGATCAGGCCGTCGCGGGCGGTATCGGGGTCCTTGGAGCCGCGGATCAATTTGATCACGGCGTCGAGGTTGTCGAGCGCGATCAGCAGCCCCTCGAGGATGTGGGCGCGGGCCTCGGCGCGGCGCAGTTCGTGCTGGGTGCGGCGGGTGACGACCTCGCGCTGGTGGTCGACGTAGTGCTTGACCAGCTCGAGCAGGCTCAGGGTGCGCGGCACGCCGTCGACCAGCGCGACCATGTTGATCCCGAAGCTGGTCTGCATCGCCGTTTTCTTGTAGAGGTTGTTGAGCACGACCTTGGCCGGCTGGCCGCCGCGCTTCAGCTCGATCACGAGCCGCATGCCGGAGCGGTCGGTCTCGTCGCGCAGGTCGGAGATCCCCTCCAGCTTCTTGTCGCGGACGAGATCGGCGATCTTCGCGATCAGGCCGTTTTCGCCGCCCTTCTTGACCGTGAACGGCAGCTCGGTGACGACGATCGCGTCCTTGCCGCCCTTCAGCGGCTCGACGTGGGCGCGGGCGCGCACCCTGACCGAGCCGCGGCCCGACGCGTAGGCGTCGCGGATCCCCTCGGCGCTCATGATCCCGCCGCCGGGGAAGTCCGGGCCCTTGACGTGCTCCATCAGCCCCGCGAGGTCGATCGCCGGGTCGTCGATGTAGGCGGCAACCGCGGCGGCGACCTCGCGCAGGTTGTGCGGCGGGATGTTGGTCGCCATCCCGACCGCGATCCCCGACGAGCCGTTGACCAGCAGGTTGGGGAAGCGCGACGGCAGGATCGCCGGCTCCTGGGTCGATTCGTCGTAGTTGGGGGCGAAGTCGACCGTGTCCGCATCGATGTCCCGCAGCAGCTCCGTAGCCAGCCGCCCGAGCCGCGCCTCGGTGTTGTGGCTGACGAAGCCGTTGGTCAGGAAGGAGTGATCTTCGCTGTCCACCTTGATCGAGTACACGGCCTGGACGCCGGCGTCCCGCACCGACTCGACCTCTGCGTAGAAGAAATCGCCCGTGACCAACGGCTTGACCACCCGGCGGACCTCAGCCGACTCGATCCGCTCCATGATCGCCGTGCCGCCCTGCTCCCAGCGCTCGATCCGATCGACGTTATGCCGGTGCAGCCAGTCACGCTCGGTCCACCGCGAGCCGCAGTCGGAACGGATGTAGTCGGCGACGTAGGGAACGTGATCGTGGCTAAGCGACCGGCTCGACTCCGGGACGGTCGCGAGATCCCGCACCAGCTTGTCCTGCTTGAGGCCGATGAAGCCAACGTGCCGTGCGAAGAGGCGGGCGTCGCGCCGGTTGCTGATCACGACCTTGAACTCACCCTTCTCATAGCGGCAGATTCGCGAGACGACGCCGCTCTCCAGCAGCAACAGCTGCACGTCGCGCGAAAGCTGTTCGCTGTAGGTGGAGTACGACACCTGGATCGATCGGCGGGGCAGCAGCGAAGACGAGCCGTCCCCCGTGAACAGCGCCCGCAGAAAGGCGCGCTTGAACGCGCCGTTTGAACGCCAGACGAACTCCGGCACCCGCTTAGCGCTTGCCTTGCCGGTGATCGACCCAAGAGGGCTCTCATGCAACGCGTCGAGATTCTGGACATCGAGCTCACGCAGCACGCTTCCAGAAGCGATGCGTCGAGAAGCCACATAGCGCCGACCGCCCACCACCGCGTCGTACGCCGCCAAAACAGCGTCGAAGAACTCCTCGTCGACATTGTTGAAACCGGCGCGCTTCTCGCTTATCCACCCCTCGGAGACAAAGGCCCCGGCAAGCAGCGCGAGCTGAGCGTCCGCTTGATCGAGATCCAGCGAGCTTGCTTCCAAGTCCTGCGGCGTGCGCGAGACGAGTACGCGATCGCCGGGTTTGATCTCCTCCAGGAGCTTCCAGAGGAGGAGGGGCACGCCCTCCATGTCGACCAGGCAGAGAAGAGGATGGTTGTGGGTGCCGGTCAGCTCATGGCCCTGGGCGGTGCGCAGGCGCAGGGTCGGGTGGTCGCCCGAGTGGAAGAGCTTCGACGCGTGGACGGGTCGCCCGAGGCGATCGAGCACCTCGAGGTCGACGTCATTGTCCGAGTTCGGTTCCAGACCTTGGGCAAGAGAGTCGATGCGCACGGTGCCGTGCGTCGTCGCCACTCGCGTGTCGGCGACGACGCAGTACCTCATGGCGGCTGCCGGGTCATCGTCGATCGAGCCGAAGTTGCCCTGGCCATCGACCAGCGTGTAGCGCAGGGAGAACTCCTGAGCCATGCGGACAAGCGTGTCGTAGATCGCCGAGTCGCCGTGCGGGTGGTACTTGCCCATCACCTCGCCGACGATGAAGGCGCACTTGCGGTAGGCGCGGGTGGGCTGCAGCCCGATGTCGTGCATCGCGTAGAGCACGCGGCGGTGGACAGGCTTGAGCCCGTCGCGCACGTCCGGCAGCGCCCGGCCGACGATCACGCTCATCGCGTAGTCGAGGTAGGACGAGCGCATCTCCTTCTCGAGCTCGCGCTCCTCGATCCGCCCGGTCAAGGCCTCCAATGCCATTAGGCGCGGCTCCTGCAAACCGGCGCATCTCGGGGTCCTCGTCCCCCGACCTGCTTGGTTTTCGGAGTCGTTCTAGACATCCAAGAACCTAACTTCCTTTGCATTGCTCTCGATGAAGTCGCGCCGCGGGGCGACCTGGTCGCCCATCAGCATCGAGAAGATCTGGTCGGCGGCGGTCGCGTCTTCGAGCGTGACGCGGGCGAGCGTGCGGGTCGCCGGGTCCATCGTGGTCTCGCGCAGCTGGTCCGCGTTCATCTCGCCCAGTCCCTTGAAGCGGGTCAGCTGGACGCCGTGCCGGGCGAGCTCGAGCACCGCCGGGCGCAGCGCCTGGAAGGAGAGCGCCTCTTTGGTCCGCCCGGCGTAGCGCACCTCGAACGGCGGTCTGCCGACCTGCTTCAGCAGCGCCGCGTGGACTTCGGTGAATTTCCGGTAGTCGTGGTGCTCGAACAGCTCGCGCGGCAGGCGATGGGTGCGGGCGAGGCCGCTCTTGCGTTCGACCGCCTTGACCAGCAGCCCCCGCTCGGAGTCCTCGACCAACTCGGTCTCGTAGGGCTCGCCCTCGTCCTGAGCGGCGCCGAGCACCTTGCGCGCCGAGGCGAGCGTCGCCGCCTCTTCGTCGAGCAGGCTCGACTCCTCGAGGAAGCGCACGGTCTCGTGGCCGAACTCGGCCTGCAGCGACGATCCCCACCCCTCGTACTCTTTCGCCCGCCGCACATAGCTCTGCCAGCGGCTTTTGCTCAGCTTCGTCGCCTTGCCGTTGACATCGGCGACCTCGATCTCCTCGAGCTTGTCGCGCAGCAGCAGCTCCTCGAGTTCGGGCTCGCGCTCCAGGTAGGTCTCCTGGTTGCCCTGCTTGACCCGGTAGAGCGGCGGTTTGGCGATGTAGACGTAGCCGGCGTCGATCAGCTCCGGCATCTGCCGGTAGAGGAAGGTGAGGACCAGGGTGCGGATGTGGGCGCCGTCGACGTCGGCGTCGGTCGCCATCACGATCTTGTGGTACCTGGCGTCCTCGAGGTTGAACTCCTCGTGCACGCCGGTGCCGATCGCGGTGATCAGCGCCTGCACCTCGTTGTTGGCGAGCACCTTGTCGATGCGGCTCTTCTCGACGTTGATGATCTTGCCGCGCAGCGGCAGCACCGCCTGAGTCGAGCGGTCGCGCGCCTGCTTGGCCGAGCCGCCGGCGGAGTCGCCCTCGACCACGAACAGCTCCGCGTCGCGCGGGTCCTTGACCGTGCAGTCGGCGAGCTTGCCCGGCAGGGTCGAGTTCTCCAGCGCCGACTTGCGCCGCGTCAGGTCGCGCGCTTTGCGCGCCGCGTCGCGGGCGCGCGAGGCGTCGATCGCCTTGGTGATGATGCGCCGCGCGTCGCCCGGGTTCTCCTCGAGGAACTCGGCCAGCTTGCGGTTGACCGTCTCCTCGACCAGGCCTTTGATCGGCGGGTTGCCGAGTTTGGTCTTCGTCTGGCCCTCGAACTGCGGGTCGTGCAGCTTCACCGAGATCACCGCGGTCAGCCCCTCGCGCACGTCCTCGCCGCCGAGGTTCGGGTCTTTCTCTTTGAGCAGCCCTTTGCCGCGGGCGTAGGCGTTGAGCGTGCGCGTCAGCGCGGCGCGGAAGCCGGAGAGGTGGGAACCGCCCTCGTGGGTGTTGATGTTGTTGGCGAAGCTGAAGATCGACTCCTGGTAGGAGCTGTTCCACTGCATCGCCACCTCGACCTGGCCATCGTCCTCCTCGCCCTCGAAGAAGATCGTCTTGCGGTGCAGCGTCTCCTTGTTCTCGTTGAGGTGGCGGACGAAGTCCTCGATCCCGCCGTCGTACTGGAAGGCGACGCTGTTGGTCTGGCCGCGCTCGTCGACCAGCTCGATCTTCAGGCCGCGGGTGAGGAAGGCGGTCTCGCGCAGGCGCTCGGCCAGGGTCTGGAAGTCGAACTCGACCTCCTCGAAGACCTCCGGGTCGGGCTGGAAGGTGATCGTCGTCCCGTGGTCCTTGCTCGCCGCCCCTTTGGCGAGGTCGGCCTGCGGTTTGCCGCGCTCGTAGTCCTGCGTCCAGACATGGCCGTCGGTTTGGATTTCGAGGTGCAGGCGCTCGGAGAGCGCGTTGACGACGGAGACGCCGACGCCGTGCAGGCCGCCCGACACCTTGTAGCCGCCGCCGTCGCCGAACTTGCCCCCCGCGTGGAGGACGGTGAGGACGACCTCGGCCGCCGGCCGGCCCTCCTTCTCCATCGTCCCCACCGGGATGCCGCGCCCGTCGTCGGTGACGGTGCAGCTGTCGTCGGGGTGGAGGACGACGCGCACCTCGTCGCAGTGCCCGGCGATCGCCTCGTCGACAGAGTTGTCGACGACCTCGTAGACGAGGTGGTGCAGGCCGCGCGGCCCGGTCGAGCCGATGTACATGCCGGGCCGCTTGCGAACGGCTTCGAGGCCCTCGAGGACGGTGATGTCCTCGGCCCCGTAGGAGCCCTCCTGGGCTTTCGCCCCCGCGCCGCTCTTCTTCTCTTCAGGCAAGTGAACAGGTTCCTTCCGGATCTCGTCGACTCAAAGAAAACCCCGACCGCGCGGCGCCGTGGCGCGCCCCGGTCGGGGCAAACAGTCGAGTTGACATAAGGATACCAGTTCGGCCCCCCGGAAGATCCGTCCCAGAGTTAAGAAATGCCTGCAAATAAGGGTAAAATGCGACGGCTTTCAGTCACCTTCCACACGGAAGCGCAGACTCCGCGGCGCGGCCTCGCCGAGGCGCTCGCGCAGGCCCTCGAGCAGGCGCCCCTGCATCAGGTCGAGCTCCTCCGCCCAGACGGCGTCGGCGCAGGCGACGGTGAGCTCTCCGGCGCGCTCGGCGACCGGCTCGGAGACCGCCGCGACGCGCACGCCGACCAGCTCGGCCCAGACCGACTGCGCCGCCGCCAGGCCGGTCCGCGGCGCCGCCCGCTCGAGCGCCGCGCGGAAGGCGTCGGCGGCAGGGCGGGGAGCTCGCCGGCCGCTCATGCCGCTGCGGAGCACCGCACGACATCGAAGGGCATCCTCACGACGCGGCGGCGGGCGGCGGGCGGGACCGAGTCCTCGTCGGCGGCGGCGATCAGCGCCTGGCCGCCGGCGAGGAGGCGCTCGACCAGGCGCTCGCGCCGCGGCGGGTCGAGCTCGCTCATCACGTCGTCGAGCAGCAGCAGGGGCGCCACCCGGTGCGCGGCGAGCAGCGCCTCGCGCTCGGCGAAGAGCAGCGCCAGCAGAGCGGTGCGCTGCTGGCCCTGGGAGCCGTAGCGGCGCAGCGACCTGTCCGCGAGCTCGATCTTCAGCTCGTCCAGGTGAGGCCCCCATGAGGTGCGGCCGAGGCGCAGGTCCGCCTCGCGGCGCTCAGCCAGCCCGGCGAGGATCTGCTCGGCCGACCCCCCCGCCCGGGGCGCGTACTCGAGCGCCGCGTCCCCCGGCAGGCCGAGGTCCGCCGCGGCGGCGGTGAAGGGGGCGGCGAGCTCCGCGGCGGCCTCGGCGCGGGCAGCCACCAGCTCCGCGGCGCGTTCGGCCAGCGCCTGGTCCCAGACGTCGAGATCCCCCCCTCCCGCGCCGGCGGCGAGGCGCGCCAGCAGGGCGTTGCGCTGCGCCAGCGCCTGGCCGTAACGCTGCCGCAGCGCCGCCCGCGAGGGCCAGCGGGCGGCGACGTAGGCGTCGAGGTGGGCGCGGCGCTCGCCCGGCGGGCCCTTGACCAACGCCAGGCGGTCGGGCGAGAAGACGGCGACGGGCGGGCGGCGACGGGCGATCTCGGCGGGCTCGGCCGGGCTGCCGTCGAGCAGGTGGCGGCGGCCCTCGCCGCGACTGACCGAGGCGAGCAGGCGGCGCTCGATCCCGTCCGCGTCGCGGACGACGGCCTCCGCCCGCGCGAGGCTGCCGCCGAACGGGATCAGCTCGCGCCGGTCCGAGGTGCGGAAGGAGCGCCCGGTGAGGGCGAAGTAGAGCGCCTCGAGGAGGTTGGTCTTGCCGGCGCCGTTGGGGCCGATCAGGCTGACCAGGCCGTCGTCCAGCTCGACCCGCAGCCCGTCGAGGCTGCGCAGCGGCCGCGCTTCGACGGCGGCGACCAGCACTAGCTGCCCGGTCCCGCGGGCATCCTCACACGTTGAGCCGGATCGGCATCACCAGGTAGCGGAAGTCTTCGCTGTCGACCGGCTGCAGCAGCCCCGGCCGCAGCGGTGAGATCAGGCGCAGCATCACCTCGTCGCCCGCGACGCTCTCGATGCCGTCGCGGAGGAACTCCGGGTTGAAGCCGATCTCCAGCGGCTCGCCGTCGAACGCCGCCGGCATCGTCTCCTCCGCGTCGCCGACGTCGGGCGTCGACGCGGAGATCTCGAGCTCGCCCTGCGAGAAGGCGAGCCGCAGCGGCGCGTTGCGCTGCGCCAGCTGGCTGACGCGGCGAGTGACGTCGAGGAATTCCTCGCGCGGCAGCCGCACGTCGTGCTCGTAGGACTCCGGCAGCAGCTGTCGAAAGTTGGGGAACTGCCCGTCGATCAGCCTCGTGTTGAGGAGGATCGGCCCTGCCCTGAAGAGGGCCTGGTTGGGCAGCAGGCTGACGTCCACCTGCTCGACTTCGTCGGCGCCCACCAGGCGGGCGAGCTCGCGCAGCGCCTTGGCCGGGACGTTCGCCTCGAGCTCGCCGCCGATCGGGCTCTCCAACTCGGTCCGCTTGACCGCCAGCCGGTAGGAGTCCGTCGCGACCATCGTCATCTCCTGGCCGGCGGCGGTGACGAGGACGCCGGTGAGCACGGGGCGCATGTCGTCGCGTGAGGCGGCGGGGGCCACCAGCTCGATCGTCTCGGCAAGGGCCGCCGCTGGGATCCGCAACGGCTCCTCGCCCTCCGCCGGCAGCTGCGGGAAGTCCTCCGCCGGAAGCGTGCGAAGGTGAAAGCTGGAGCCGCCGCTGCGAATCTCGACATCGCGCTCGGCCTCGCGCAGCTCGATCTCGACGCTCTCGCCGGCCAGCGAGCGGGCCAGCTCGGCGAGCAGCCGGCCGGGCAGCAGCGCCGTCCCCTCGCCGGAGACGTCGGCATCCATGCCGGTGCGCAGGCCAACCTCGCTGTCGGTGGCGCTCAGCGCGACCACGCCCTCCGTCGCGCCGAGCAGGATCCCCGACAGGGCCTGGGTCGCGGCGCGGGTGGAAACCGCCCGTGAGACGATCGAGAGCTTGGCGACGAGCTCGGTTCGTTTGGTGGTCAGCTTCAAATGACTATCGTCCTCTTAAGTTGGGTTAGCGCTTGTGGAAACTGCCAGAGTCGCCGCGTTTCTGCATGGCCGTGCGGTTTCAAGCCTGTGGAGGGATCTGTGGAAAGGCGTTGATTCTTGCAGCGGCGGCGGCTGTCAAGACGGCTCGGCGGAGGGGCTGTTGATAACGCCGCGCAGCTCGGCGACCTGGCGGGCCAGGTCGCCGTCGGCGCCCAGCGCGGTCTCCATCTTGCGCAGCGAGTTGAGCACGGTGGAGTGGTCGCGGCCGCCGTAGAGGCGGCCGATCTCGGGCAGCGAGAGGTCGGTCGTCTCGCGTGTCAGCAGGATCGCGACCTGCCGCGCGCGCAGCGGAGTGGCGGCGCGGCTGCCGCCGACCAGCTCGGCGCGCGAGATGCCGAAGGCGACGGAGACGCACTGCTGTATCCGCTCGACCGTGGTCGGCCCGCTCGGCTGCCCGCGGTGGGGGATCAGCTCGGCGATCAGCTCCGGGCTGAGCGGCTTGGCGGTGAGCGAGGCGTGCGCGATCACCCTGGTCAAGGCGCCGTGCAGGCGCCGCACGTTGGCGTCGATGCGGCGAGCGAGCTCGGAGAGCGCGTCGTGGTCGTCGGTCTCCAGGCCGGCCTCGCGGGCGAGGCGGCGCAGCACGATGAGGCGGGTGGGGAGGTCCGGCGGTTCGACCGGGATCGCCAACCCCCACTCGAAGCGGTCGCGGAGGCGGGTCTCGAGCGTGGAGAGCTCGCTCGGCAGGCGGTCGGCGGAGAGGACGAGCTGGCTGCCGCCCTCGTACAGGGCGTTGAATGTGTGGAAGAACTCCTCTTCGGTGTGCTGCTTGCCCTGCAGGAACTGGACGTCGTCGACCAGCAGCACGTCGAGGTCGCGGTAGCGGGCCTTGAACCGCTCGGCGCCGCTGGAGCGCAGCGCGCCGACGAACTCGTTGGTGAAGCTCTCGGCGGTCGTATAGCGGACGCTGAGGGCGGGAGCGTTGATGCGCAGGTAGTTGGCGACGGCGCCGAGCAGGTGGGTCTTGCCGAGGCCGGGCGGCCCGTGCAGGAAGAGCGGGTTGTAGGCCTCCGAGGGGCTCTCGGCGACCGCCAGGGCGGCGGCGTGGGCGGCCCGGTTGCCCTCGCCGATGACGAAGCGCTCGAAGGTGTAGCTGGGGTTCGCCTCATCCGCGGCCGTGGGCGCGGCGTCGGCGCTCTCGCCGCCCTCCCCCGGCGCGGCGAAGGCGACCTCCGTCAGCGGCGATCCGGCCGCCGCCAGCGCTTCGCGCAGCAGAGCGCTGTAGCGGCGCTCGACCCAGGTCCGGATGCCGTCCGGCGCGTTCAGGTAGAGCGTCGTCCCCTGTACGCCGACGGGGCGCAGGCGCTCCAGCCAGATCTCGAATGTCGAGCGAGGGACCGCGCGGAGGAGCTGCTCGCGCACCTCTTCCCAGAGCGGGTCGAGGTTCTGTCCGGGCGGGTTTGCGGGCACAGTCGAGCGACGATAGCGGCGCCCACCAGGCACGATTCGAAGCGCCCCGCAAATGCCGGGGAAATGATTTCGGCGCGGCGGATCGGCGTGCCCGCCTCGTCCGTATACTGCGACGGCCAATGAAGCGCACCTACCAGCCGAAGAAGCGAAAGCGGGCGAAGACGCACGGCTTCCGGGCGCGTATGCGGACGCGCGGCGGACGCGCGATCCTCAAGCGTCGGCGCAGCAAAGGCCGGAAGCGACTGACTCCGTAGGCATGCCGAAGCCGAAGCGACGGCGCCTCTCGCGCAGCGGCGAGTTCGACCGCGTCTATCGCGACGGCGCCTCGCACGCCACCCGCTATCTCGTGCTCTACAGCTTCCCCCGCAAGAACGAGGAGACCGCCGATAGCCGTCTCGGCGTCTCCGTGAGCCGCAAGGTCGGCGGCTCGGTCGACCGCAACAAGGTCAAGCGCACCCTGCGCGAGGCGTTCTGGGAGCTCGCCGACCGCCTGCCCGAGGGCCACGACTTCGTCGCCGTCGCCCGCCCGGAAATCGGCGGCCTGATCGAGCGCGAGGGCGCCGCCGGCGTGCGCGCCAACCTCGAAGAGGCGCTCGCCCACACCTCGCCGGGGGAGCGTTCCACGTGAAACGGGCTCTGCTCGCCCCGGTTTCCGCCTACCAGCGCTGGGTCTCGCCGGCGCTGCCCCGTCGCTGCCGCTACGAGCCGACCTGTTCGGCCTACGCCGCCGAGTCGATCCGCCGCTTCGGCCCGCGCGGCCTGCTGCTCGCCGCCTGGCGCCTGCTGCGCTGCAACCCGCTCAGCCACGGCGGCTTCGACCCCGTGCCGGACCGCTTCACCATGCGGGTCGGCCCGGTCGACCCGAGCGAGCACCACCGCCACCGCGGAGCGCACACGTGATCCCCGCCGCCGACATCCTGCAGCCGCTGGTCGACGTCGCCAACAGCGTCCTCAAGTTCTTCCACGACAGCGTCGGCCTCAGCTGGGGCGGCGCGATCATCGCGCTGACGATCTGCACGCGGGCGGTCCTGATCCCGCTGACCTACAAATCGCTGAAGGGGATGCGGGCGCTGCAGGCCCTGCAGCCGCAGCTGAAGGAGCTCAAAGAGAAGTACAAGAACGACCAGCAGCGGATGCAGCAGGAGATGATGGCGTTCTACAAAGAGAACAAAGTCAACCCCTTCGCCTCCTGCATCCCGCTGATCGCGCAGCTGCCGGTCTTCATCACGCTCTTCCACGTGCTGCGCAACGAGCTCCCGGCCGACATCGGCTGCGAAGCGGGCCACTGCGGCAGCGAAGCGTCGTTCCTCTTCATCCACGACCTGACCGCCAAGGCGACCGGCGGCGAACTGATCGCCCTGCTGATCCTCTACGTCGGCACCCAGCTCGTCTCCGGCATGGTGATGGCGGTCACGGCGGACAAAAGCCAGCGCACGATGATGTTCGTCCTGCCCTTCGTCTTCGTCCCCTTCATCATCAGCTTCCCGGCCGGCCTCGTCCTCTACTGGATCACGACCAACTTCTGGACGATCGGCCAGCAGTACACGATCCAGAAGCTGATTCCGGCGCCGCAGGCGCCGACGCCTGCCGAGGTGGCCGCCGCGAAGCCGCCGCCTCCGCCGCCGAAGAAGAAGAAGCGGCGCAGGTAGTCATAGGCTGGAGGTCGGGGAGTCGTCCCTGGAGATTCCCAACGGCCGCCTTCGGCGGCCTGCAATTTTGAGCGGCGCCCTTTCGGGCGCCGTCTTGTCACTCCGCGGTGCCGGGGGAGGAACTCCAGGGACGACTCCCCGACCTCCTCGCTCCGACCTGGCCGGCCACCCTCCTCGGGGGGAGGAGAGGAAACGCTGCCGGACAGCTCCCTCGGCTACGGCGGGATGCGGCTTGGTTGAAGCTGGAATAGGGTTCGGGGGGTGAGTGGAGGGACGACATGGCCGGAGGAGCCTGCGGAGCGGGTTCGGGAGCTTGTGGAGGGGGTGCTCGACGAACTCGACCTCGAGGGGGATGTGGAGATCCGCGAGGGCGACGAGCGGATCGAGGCCGAGGTCGTGGGGGACGAGGACTACGGGCTGTTGATCGGCAAGCGCGGCCAGACGATCGACGCGCTGCAGCTGCTCTGCTTCCAGGCGGCCTTCCGCGGCCTGCGCGATCGCAAGCGGGTCGTGATCGACGCCGCCGGCTACCGCGAGCGGCGCAAGGAGGTGCTGACCGCGCGCGCGGACCGGGCCGCCGAGCAGGCGCTGGAGCGCGGGGTCAGCGTCGAGATGGACCCGATGAGCGCCCAGGAACGGCGGGTGGTCCACGAGCACCTGAAGGAGCGGTCGGGGGTTGAGACCTTTAGCGAAGGGGACGAGCCGCGGAGGTGCGTGGTCGTCGCCCCCTTGGTTTCTGAGTAGGGAGGGTCCGGGGGACCCCTTCACTTAACTTTTTCGAGTTGCGGTTTTGGCTGTCGACTATGGGTGGCGCCGAAAAAGTACAAGACGTTTCGGGGTCCCCCGGACCCTCCCTCAACGAGGCGCAGCGGGCGACGATCTCGCTTGTCCTTGAGCTGCTGGAGGAGGAGCGGGCGTCTGTCAGCTCCGTGACCGAGCCCGATCGTGCGTGGCGGGTGCACGTCGCGGACAGCCTCACCGGGCTTGAGGTAGAGGAGCTTGCGAGGGCTCACAAGATCGCCGATATCGGCTCTGGAGCTGGGTTTCCGGGACTCGTACTGGCTGTCGCTCTACCTGAAGCTCACGTCGATCTGATCGAGTCCGTGGGGCGGAAGTGCGAGTTCATGCGGCGAGCCATTGAAGCTACCGGGATTCCAAACGCCACCGTCATCAACGCCAGGTCGGAGGAGCTTGCAGCTGACGAGAAGCGTGAGGCCTACGACGCGGTGACAGCACGCGCCGTGGGTCGCTTGTCGACCTTGGCTGAGCTGGCAGCTCCTCTCCTCCGCGAGGACGGCGTCCTAGTGGCGTGGAAGGGCAAACGCGACCCCGACGAGGAGCAGCAGCTCGCCCGCGCATCCCGGCAGCTTTCGATGAAGCTGGAGAAGACACTCGACGTCGGCGACCGGGCCGGCAGCAAACACCGCCACCTCCACGTGCTCCGGAAGCTAGGCCCGACCCCAAAAGCCCTCCCGCGTCGTCCCGGCATGGCGAAGAAGCGCCCAAGAGGCTGAACGCAAAGGAGGGTAGGGGGTCATCCCTGGAGTTCCTCCCCACGGCACCGCGGAGTGATCAGACGGCGCCCGCAGGGCGCCGCTCGAAATTGCAGGCCGCCGAAGGCGGCCGTTGGGAACCTCCAGGGATGACCCCCTACCCTCCTCGCCCAACTAGTCTCTCCAGCCATGGGCCTTGTCTACGCGGTGGCGAACCAGAAGGGCGGCGTTGGCAAGACGACCACCGCGGTCAACCTCACCGCCTGCGTCGCCGCGGCCGGCTCGCAGACGCTGCTAGTCGATCTCGACCCCCAGTGCAACGCGACGGTGGCGCTGGGCGGCGACCGCGACGCCCATCCCTCGTCGTACGACTGCCTGATCGGCGAGGTCTCGGTGGCCGAGGCGGCGCGCCCCGCCGGTCCCGACAACCTTTGGGTCGTGCCTGCCAACCGCGACCTCGCCGGCGCCGCGGTCGAGCTGCCGCGGCTGGAGGGCTCCGAGACGCGCCTGCGCGAACGGCTGGGGCCGCTGCGCGAGCGCTTCGCCTTCACGATGCTCGACTGCCCGCCGTCGCTGGGGCCGGTCAGCGTCAACGCCCTGGTCGCCGCCGACCGCGTGATCGTGCCGGTGCAGGCCGAGTACCTGGCGCTGGAGGGCCTGGTCCAGTTCCTCGACACGCTGGGGATGATCCGCCGCGAGCTCAACCCGGCGCTGAACGTGTCGGGTCTGTTGATCACCATGCACGACGAGCGCACGCGCCTCGCCCAGGACGTCGAGCGGGAGCTGCGCGAGCATTTCCCCGAAATGGTCTTCGACACCGTCATACCGCGCAGCGTCAGGGTCGCCGAGGCGCCGAGCTACGGGCTGCCGGTGACCGAGCACGCGCCGTCCTCGCGCGGCGCGGACGCCTACGAGGCGCTGGCTAAGGAGCTGACGCGCCGTGGCTAGCGGCGCCGCCAAGAAGGGCAAGGCGAAGCGCGGCATGGGCCGCGGGTTGGCGGCGATCCTGCCGGAGAGCGCGCCGGCCGGCGACGTCGGCGAGCTGCGCGAGCTGCCGGTCGGCCTGATCGAGCCCAACCCGAATCAGCCGCGGACCAAGTTCGACCCCGAGGCGCTCGCCGCGCTCGCCGAATCGATCGAGAGCAGCGGCGTCGTGCAGCCGCTCCTGGTCCGCCCCCTGCACGACGGCGGCTACGAGCTGATCGCGGGCGAGCGCCGCTGGCGCGCCGCCCGGCAGGCGGGCCTGGAGAAGGTGCCGGCGGTGGTGCGCGACTCCGAGCGGACCGAGCGGCTCGAGGTGGCGCTGATCGAGAACATGGTCCGCGAGGACCTCAACCCGGTCGAGGAGGCGCGCGCCTGCGCGGCCCTGGTCGAGGACCTGGGGCTCTCCAAAGAGGATCTCGCGCGGCGCATCGGCCGCAGTCGGCCCGCCGTCTCCAACCTGATCCGCCTGCTCGACCTGCCCGACGAGGCGCTCGAGCTGCTCGAGTCGGGCGAGCTCAGCGAGGGCCACGGCCGCGCCCTGCTCGCCGCCTCCGGCAACGACGCGCGACGCCGCCTCGCCCGCGACGCCGCGCGCGGCGGCTGGTCGGTGCGAGAGACCGAGAACAGGGTCAAGCTGGCTGGCCAGCCAAAAGCCCGCAAGGGCGGCGGCGCGAGGCTCAGCGCCGAGGAGGCGGCGGCGATCCGCGAGGCCGCCGACAAGCTCGAAGCGGCGCTCGGCCACGAGGTCCGGGTGCGGCCGCGCGGGGGGGAGGTGGCGGTCGAGATCCGCCTCCCCGGCCTCGACGAGGCCCATACCCTGGCCGCTATCATCGGCCGGGGCTCGGGCGATTAGCTCAGTTGGTTAGAGCGCGTCTCTGATAAGGACGAGGTCCCTGGTTCGAATCCAGGATCGCCCACTTGCAGCAGATGCAGATCTACGGGGTCAGCTTCGACATGGTCGGCAAGCAGCCGATCGTCTTGCTGAAGACGGTCGACGGCAACCAGTTCCTGCCTATCTGGATCGGCCACCCCGAGGCCGCGGCGATCCTGATGAAGCTCCAGGGCGCCTCGACGCCGCGGCCGATGACGCACGACCTGCTCTCCGACGTGCTCGAGCAGCTCGACGCCAAGTGCGTGCGGGTCTCGGTGACGGAGCTGCGCGACAACACCTTCTACGCCTCGATCACGGTTTCGATCGACGGCTCGGAGCTGGAGATCGACTCTCGCCCCTCCGACGCCCTCGCCCTCGCGGTGCGCGTCTCGGCGCCGATCTTCGCGGCCGAGGAGGTGATCGAGGAGTCGGCGATCGAGTTCGAGCACGAGGTCGAGGACACCGAGGAGGTCGTCGACAAGTTCAAAGAGTTCCTCGACGAGGTATCGCCCGAGGACTTCCTCGAGGGCGACTCCTAGGCGGCAGCCGGCTTCAGCGCGAGGTCGAGGATCCGTTCGACCAGCTGCTCGAACGACATCCCCGCCGCCTCGGCGGCCTGGGGGAGGAGGCTGGTGTCGGTGAGGCCGGGGATCGCGTTGACCTCGAGCACCCGCGGGCCGTCGCCGCCGAGGATCAGGTCGACGCGGGAGAAGCCGGCGCAGCCGAGCGCCTCGTAGGCGCCGAGCGCCGCCTCCTCGACCGCGGCCGCGTCCCCCTCTCCCAGCTCGGCCGGGCAGGCGAACTCGGTGCGGCCGATCTCGTAGCGGGCCTCGAAGTCGTAGCGGTCGCCTTCTCCGGGAATCGCCTCGACGACCGGCAGCGCCTCGCCGCCGAGCACGCCGACCGCCAGCTCGCGCCCCTCGGCGAAACGCTCCAGCAGGACGCGGTCGTCGTAGCTGAAGGCAGAGACCAGCGCCGCGGGGACGTCGTCCCGGGCGGCGGCGAACTTGACGCCGAGCGCCGAGCCGCCGCGGCTGGGCTTGACCACGAGCGGAAAGCCGAGCCGCCGCTCGAGCTCGCCGAGCGCCTCGGCCGCGCCGAGCTCGCGGAAGGCGGTCTCGTTGAAGGCGAACCAGTCGGGGGTCGGCACGCCGGCGGCGCGCAGCTCGTGCTTGGCGAGGACCTTGTCCATGCAGCGCGCGCAGGCGGCGACGCCGGGGCCGGTGAAGGGCAGGCCGAGAATCTCGAGCAGCTCCTGCACCGTGCCGTCCTCGCCGCCCGGTCCGTGCATGGCGACGAAGACGACGTCGGGGCGCGAAGCGGCGAGCCGGCCGACCAGGTCGGCGCCGGCGTCGATCGGCACGACCTCATGGCCGAGCCGCCCGAGCGCGTCCTCGACCCGCGCCCCGGAGCGCAGCGAGACGCCGCGCTCGAGCGAGCGGCCGCCCTTGAGGACGGCGACCTTCACGCGGCGCCGTCCCCGGTCTTGCGGAAGGGAAGCACGTCCCCGCCGGTTTGATCGTCCCTTGACTTCGCCCCCGCCGCCTCGGGCGCCTGAGGCGTTCCGTGTTCACCGGTGAGGGCGGAGTACAGGCCGACTTGCTCGGAGATCACTTTGCCGATCCGGCGGATGCCCTCGCGGATTTGGTCCTCGCTCACGCCGGAGAAGTTGAGGCGCATCGAGTTGCGGCCGCGGCTTTCGTCGACGAAAGCCGACTGGCCGGGGACGAAGGCGACGTCCTCGCGCAGCGCCTTGGCCAGCAGGTCGGTCGTGTCGATGTAGTCGGGCAGGGTCGCCCAGATGAACAGGCCGCCTTCCGGTTCGGTCCAGCTCGTCTGCGCCGGGAAGTGCTCGCGCAGCGCGGCGATCATCACGTCGCGGCGGCGGCGGTAGATCTCGACCAGGTCGGCGATGTAGGAGCGCCACCGCCCTTCGCCGAAGTACTCGCGGACGAAGTGCTGGGTGAGGGTCGAGGTGCAGAGGTCCGAGGCCTGCTTGCCGAGCACGATCTTCTCCATCACCGGCGGCGGCGCCACGGCCCAGCCCAGCCGGATCCCCGGCGAGAGGATCTTCGAGAGGGTGCCGACGTAGATCACGAAGTCGCCGCCGTCGAGCTGGTAGAGCGGCGGCAGCGGCTCGCCGCCGAAGCGCAGCAGGCCGTAGGGGTTGTCCTCGACCACGAGCAGCTCGTGCAGGCGCGCCAGCTCGACCAGGCGCCGCCGGCGCGCCAGCGACATCGTCACCCCGGCCGGGTTCTGGAAGGTCGGCACCGAGTAGACGAATTTGGGCCGGCGCCCCTCGCCCGCCAACCGCTCCAGCACCGCTTCCAGCTCGTCGATCCGCATCCCCTCGCCATCGCACTCGATCTGGATCGTCTCCGCCTGGTAGCTGCAGAAGACCGGCACCGCGCCGGGGTAGGTCGGCGCCTCGCAGATCACCACGTCGCCCGGGTCGACCAGGGTCTTGCAGATCAGGTCGATCGCCTGCTGGCCGCCGGTGGTGACGATCACGTCGTCGGGGTCGGGCAGCATGCCCTCGGCGCCCATCACCTCGAGGATGCAGTCGACGGTCTCGGCGAAGCCCTCGGTCGGCCCGTACTGGAGAGCCTCCGCCGTCGACTCCTGGGCGATCCGGGTCATCTGGGCGGCGAAGGTGGCGGCCGGGAAGGTCGAGGTGTCGGGCAGGCCGCCGGCCAGCGAGATCACCTCGGGCCGCGCCGTGACCGCCATCAGGTCGCGCATCGCCGAGGAGCGCATCACCCCGGTGCGCGCGGCGAACAGCCCGGCGTAGCGCTCGAGGTCGCGGCTGCTGGTGTGGGCGCGGCGCCGGGGCGGCGTCTCTTCCATCCCTGGAGTGTAGGTTTTCCGCGTGAGCTTCCTCGAAGGAGCCGGGCTCGAGCTCGGCATCGGCATCGCGATCGGCATGCTCGCCGGCGCCACCGGCACGCACGGCTCCGCCCGCGGACGGATGACCCTGCTCGCGGCGGTCATCGGCCTGGTCGTCGGCTTCCTGCTCGCCGGCGCGGCCGACCTCGACAACCTGATCGGGGCGATCTTCGGCGCCGTCGGCGCGGTGCTCGGTTGCCTGGTGATCAGCGACGTGGTCAGCGGCGCCGGCCGCCGTGAGGGGGGCGGCGGGGGAGCGCTGGGCTTCATCGTCTCGCTCGCCGCACTGGTCGTGGTCGCCGCGGCGCTGCTCCTGCCGGTGCTGACCCTGCTGGTCATCGTCGCCCTGGTGTGGCTCGGCGTAGCCCGCCACCGCCGCGCGCAGCGCAAACACGCCGGGCTGCGCGTGCTTCGCTGAATAAAACGCCGCCTCCTCTGCTCCCGCGTCCGGGGGCGGCTTTGCCGCCTGATGTTCAGAATCAGAGCGGTGGCCAGGAAACTCGTCCTTGTCTACGTCGACTCGCTGCGCACCGACATGCTCGAACGGGCGGTGGCCGAGGGGCGGGCGCCGACCTTCGCCGCGCTGCTCGAGCGGGGGACGCTGATTCCCGACTGCGTCTCCAGCTTTCCCTCGGTGACGCCGGTCGCCTGCGCCGAGATGGTCACGGGCGTCGCCGCCGACCGTCACTGGATCAGCGGCATGAACTGGTTCCACCGGCTGGAGCGCCGCTACGTCGAGTACGGCTCCTCGCTGGAGGCGACGCGGACAGTCGGGATCTTCCGCGCCCTCTACGACCTCGTCTACAACATGAACCTCGCCCATCTCAACCCCGCGGCCGAGACCCTGTTCGAGCGGCTCGACGACGCCGGCGCGCGGACCGCTTGCACGCCGTTCCTGATCTACCGCGGGCGTCACCGGCACGAGGTCTCGCTCGAGGGGCTGCTGCGCCGCGCGGTGGAGACGACGCGGCTGAAGTTCCGCCACCACACCTGGGGGCCGGGCGAGCTGTTCTACGGCGACCTATACGCGAGCCGCGAGGTGCCCTGCAAGTCGACCTCGATCCCCGGCGGCCGCGATCCCTACTCGGCCTGCTGCGCCGCCGAGCTGGAGCGCGCGGACGCCTACGACTTCCTGCTGCTATCGCTGCCCGACAACGACAACTACTCGCACCGCTTCGGGCCCGAGGCCAGCGTCGAGTCGATCGCCAAGGCCGACGAGTGCTTCGCCGAGCTGGTCGAGGCGGGCGGCGGCCTGCGCCGCTTCCTCGCCGAGCACGCCGTCATCCTGCTCGCCGACCACGCGCAGACGCCGGTCGACCGCGGCCTGCCGCTCGCCGAGGTGCTCGGCCGCGAGTGGACCGTGCTCGCTCCGTCGGACGACAGGCCGGAGCTGGCGCAGCTGGCGGTCAGCCCGACCGGCAGGGCCGCCCACGTCTACGTGCTGCCGGGGGAGGGCGAGCGCGCCCAGCCCGAGGAGGTGCGGCGGCGGCTGGGGGAGATCGAGGGCGTCGAGCTGGTCTGCCGGCGGGACGGAGACGACGCGGTGGTCGAACGCGGCGGCGCGGAGCTGCGCTTCCGGCGCGGCAGGCGGCTCTCCGATCTGCGCGGGGAGCGCTGGGACGTCGAGGGGGAGCTCGGCGTGCTGGAGGCGACGATCGAGGGACGCGTCTTTCGCAGCGACGAGTATCCGGACGCGCTGGGCCGCGTCCACGCCGCCGTCGGCGCGCCGCACGCCGGCGACCTCGTCGTCTCGCTCGCCCCCGGCTACGAGGCGGTCGACTGGGGCGGGGTCAGCCACGCCGGGGGCGGCAGCCACGGCTCGCTGCGCGCCGGCGACTCGCTGGGGCCGTTGCTGTTCGTCGGCTGCGGGCCCGACGACCCGCGTTCCCGTCGGCAGTGGGCGCTGCGCGACGTCGCCCCGATCGTGCTGGAGCACTTCCTGGGCGCGGGGGGCGGACGGGGGACTCCATGACGACCGCCCAGACGGTCTGGCACGGCTACCAGGCGACCTGGGAGATGGCGCGCGGATACGAAGGCCAGTTCGGCCACAAGCTCAACGCCCCCTACGTCTTCCTGCCGCTGTGCGCGCTGTTCCTGCTCGGCCTGGTCGACTGGCGACGCCCCTGGAGGGTGGCCAATCTCGACCTGTTGGTGCTGCTCGGCTTCGGCATCTCCCACATCTGGTTCAACCGCGGCGAAATCGGCGTCTCGGTGCCGCTGGTCTACCCGGTGCTGCTGTACCTGCTGGGACGGGCGCTGTGGATCGGCCTGCGCGGCGCGGGCGAGGGGGTGCGGCCGGTGTGGCGGGCGAGCTGGCTGCTCGTCGCGGCGCTCTTCCTCATGGGCTTTCGGGTGGGCCTCGACATGGCCGACTCGGGAGTGATCGACGTCGGCTACGCGGGCGTCGTCGGCGCCGACCGGATCGCGCACGGCGAACCGCTCTACGACAACTTCCCCTCCGACGTCTCGCAGGGGGACACCTACGGCCCGGTCAGCTACCTCGCCTACGTCCCCTTCGAGCGGATCTGGCCCTGGAGCGGCAAGTGGGACGACCTGCCCGCCGCCCACGGCGCCGCCGTGGCCTTCGACTTGCTCTCCTTCGCGCTGCTGATCTGGCTCGGCCTGCGCATCCGCCCCGGCCCGGCGGGCCGCAAGCTGGCCGCCACCCTCGCCTTCGGCTGGGCCGCCTACCCGTACACGGCCTACGCGCTGGAGTCGAACTCCAACGACACGCTGGTGGCGGCCCTGCTCATAGCCGTCCTCCTGGCCGCCGCGCGGCCGGCGGCCCGGGGTGGGTTCGCCGCGCTGGCAGCTCTCACCAAGTTCGCGCCTGTCGTACTGGTTCCTATGCTTGCTACTTACCGTTCCGGCCGCGGGTCCGCTCCCGCGGGTGTAGCGGTGTTTGTAGTCGCCTTTCTACTTACGGTGGCGGTGCTGCTCGTGTGGCCGGCGATCGACCCCGGCTTACACACTGTCTACGAGCGTACGATCGCGTATCAGGCGAATCGAAACTCACCCTTTAGCATCTGGGGACAGGTCGCAGGGTTGGAGCCGCTCCGCTATTTGCTTTTAGCTGTCAGCGCTCTGATGGCGGCTGGTTTCGCCATACGGCCGCGCCATAAGTCTCTCCAGCAGCTTTCAGCTCTTAGTGCGGCGCTGTTGATCATGCTGCAGCTGACAGCTCATCACTGGTTCTACCTCTACATCGTCTGGTTCTTTCCCCTTCTGCTGGTAGCGCTTTCGTCAGAGGAGGGTGGGGTGCCTCTCGAACCGGCGGATACTCAAAACGACGGCCTAATTAGGCCGTCGTTTGTCGGGGCGAGAGGCACCCCACCCTCCTCCCCCGCTAAGAAGACGAAGTAGGCGCCGCCACCAGCACCGGCTCGATCGAGTCGGCCAGACCTCGGTCGTTGACGTCGACCACCGCGCCCATCACCCAGACGTCCTCGGTGGCCGTCTCGAACTTGACCGGCATCTGGGTGAGGAAGCGCTGCAGCACCTGCTCCGGCTTGACGCCGAGGACGCTGGTGCGCGAGCCGGTCATGCCGACGTCGGAGATGTAGGCGGTGCCGCCCGGGAGAACGCGCGCGTCCGCCGTCGGCACGTGGGTGTGGGTGCCGAGCACCGCGGCGGCGCGGCCGTCGAGGTGCCAGCCCATGGCGACCTTCTCGCTGGTCATCTCGGCGTGGAAGTCGACGAGGACGGCGTCGGCCTCGATCCGCTCGAGGATCGCGTCGACCTCGTGGAAGGGCAGGCGGGCGACCTTCAGGCCCTCGGCCCCGCTGAGGTTGATCACGCCGACCCGCATGCCGGCGGCCTCGACCACGACGTGGCCGCGGCCCGGGTTGGCGTGGGGGTAGTTGGCCGGCCGGATCACCCGCTCGGCGCGATCGAGGAACTCGTAGGCCTCGCGGTGGCGGTAGACGTGGTTGCCGGTGGTGATCACGTCGCAGCCCGCGTCGAAGATCGTCTTCGCGGTCTTCTCCGTGATCCCCATCCCGCCGGCGGAGTTCTCGCCGTTGACGATCACGAGGTCCGGCGAGTGCCGCTCGCGCAGCCCCGGCATCGCCGCCGCCAGCCCACGCCTCCCCGGCCCGCCGACCACGTCGCCGATGAAGAGGACCTTCATGCAGGGACCCTAACCGGGCCGCTCAAACAGAGGCGAAGCGGCGCAGGGCGAGGCGGGCCAGGGCGGCGTAGGCGATCGTGAGGATCGCCAGGTGGAGGAGGGGGGAGCCGATGCCGGGGCCGGCGGAGTCGAGCGCGCTCGTCATCGCTTCCAGCGCCGGCTTGAAGGGGAAGAGCGCCGTGACGACGCGGATCACGTCGTAGAGGCCGGCGCCGACGGCGCCCGAGGGGACGAGCGAGAGCAGCGCGACCGGCAGGGCGATCATGAAGGCGAGCAGCGAGACGGCGCGCACGTCTCGCGCCGCCGCCCCGAGGGCCGCCCCGGCCGCGGCGAAGCCGGCGCCGCCGAGCAGGATCGCCGCCAGCCAGAGGCCGAAGCGGCTCCAATCGAGGCCGCTGAAGATCTGCACCCCGGCCAGCATCAGCAGGGTGACGATCAGGCCGACCGTCACCCCCAGGCCGATCTTCTCGGCCAGCAGCGCCGAGCGCGAGACGAGCCCGCCGGTGAGGCGGGCGAAGGTGCCCTCCTCGCGCTCCAAGGCGAGCGAGCCGGCGACCAGGAGCAGGACGACGAAGGTCAGGGTCAGGGTCGCCGCGACGGCGATCGCGAAGATTTCCAGCGGCGGCGTCGGGGCGCTGACCGAGCGCTTGTCGACCGCGATCGGCTGGGCGAGACGGTCGATCAGCGGCGCGGCGATGTCGAGGTTGTCGCGGGCGAGGGTGGCGAAGCGGATCACCCGGTCGAGCTCGGGGCGCATCGAGGGCGGCACGCCGGAGCGCAGCGATTCGAGGATCGAGGCGGTCGCGCGCAGCCCCAGGATCTCCACCGGCTGGCCGAGCACCTCGAAGCTTCCCCCGTCGACGATCAGGTTCAGGTAGCGTCCGCCTTCCGCGGCGATCTGGCGGGCGATGAACAGGTTGGCCCGCGCCAGCAGCGCCGTGATCCGGTCGTCGACCGCCTGTGCCTTGAGCGGGTTCTCCTCGTTGACGATCACCTCGACCTGCGGCGTTTCCGGGTTCAGCGTGGAGAGCGAGTTGAGCCGGTCGATCAGGTCGGCGGGGAGGATCAGCGCCGCCAGCACGTCGCCTTCGCGCACCTTCGCCTCGGCTTCGGCGCGGCTGCCGACCTCGACGCACTCGACCTGCTTGCAGATGCGCTCGTTCACCCCGACCGCCGGCAGCTTGCCTTCGCCGCCGGCGATCCGCGCGCCGGCCGGGATCTCGTTGAGGAAGGCGACGCGCGGCTTGCCCGGTTCGCGCGAGATCGCGAAGCCGATCAGCAAGGCGATCAGGATCGGGTAGGCGACGAGCAGCACGGCTTGGAGGGGAGACCGCCGCAGGATCCGCAGGTCCTTGAGCAAGAGCCAGCGCATCAGTGTCCCCGGCTCTGAAGGAAGCTGACGAAGGCGGTCTCGAAGTCGCCTTCGGCCGCCGTGGGCGCCCCGGCACGAACGGTCTCGCGCAGCTGCGCCGCCGAGCCGTCGAAGAGCGCCTCGCCATCGGCCAGCACCAACAGCCGCCCCCCGTACCGCTCGGCCTCCTGGATGTCGTGGGTGGAGAAGACGACGCTCGTCCCCTGCCCGGCGAGGCCCCCGATGAACTCCCAAAGCCGCGCCCGCTGCCGCGGGTCCAACCCCACGCTCGGCTCGTCGAGCAGCAGCGCCGCCGGCCGCGCCAGCAGTCCGATCGCGATGTTGACCCGCTGCTGATTGCCGCCCGAGAGTCGCGCCACCAGCTCCCCGCGCCGCGCCCCGAGCCCGGTCAGCTCCAGCATCTCCTCGACGGCGTCGTGGGGAGACTCGCGCTTCTCCAACCGAGCAAAGAGCAGCAGGTTCTCCTCCACGGTCAACCGCCGGTACAGCGCGGCCTGCTGCGGCACCCAGCCCACATCCCCGTTCGGCGACTCGATCGTCCCCGCATCGGGCTTCAAAGTCCCAGCCAGAATCGACAGCAGCGTCGTCTTGCCAGCCCCGTTGGGGCCAATTACAGCTACAAGCTCCCCGGGCTGGGCCGCGAAATCGACCCCCCGCAGAGCTTCGCGCTCCCCATAGTGCTTGACCAGCCCCCGAGCTTCCACGGGGGAGAACGCTACTGGCCGATAAGGGAGGGACGGGGACACCCCCGAACCGGCGGATACTCAAAATGACGGCCTAATTAGGCCGTCATTTGCGGGGCGGGGGTGTCCCCGTCCCTCCCCAACCACCTCCCTAAACTCCCCTGAATGCAGTTCCCCAGCACCCGCATGCGGCGGCTGCGCCGCACCGAGACCCTGCGCGGCCTCGTCCGCGAGACCGAGCTGTCGCCGGCCCACCTGATCCAGCCGGCCTTCGTCGTCGCCGGCGAGGGTGTGCGCGAGGAGGTCCCCTCGATGCCCGGGATCGAGCGCTTCTCGATCTCCGAGCTGGTCGCCGAGGCGACCGAGATCGCCGCCGCCGGGGTCGGCGCGATCCTGCTCTTCGGCGTCCCGGCGAGCAAGGACGAGACCGGCTCGGGCGCCTACGACGACGAGGGCGTCGTGCAGATGGCGGTGCGGGCGTTGAAGGAGGCCCACCCGGAGCTGACGGTGGTCACCGACGTCTGCCTCTGCGAGTACACCTCGCACGGCCACTGCGGCTTCGTCCGCGACGGCGAGGTCGACAACGACCTGACGGTCGAGCTGCTGGCGAAAACCGCGATCTCCCACGCCGAGGCCGGCGCCGACGCGGTCGCGCCGAGCGACATGATGGACGGGCGCATCGGCTCGATCCGCCACCAGCTCGACGAGGAGGGCCACGCGGGCACGCCGATCGTCGCCTACAGCGCGAAGTACGCCTCGGCCTTCTACGGGCCCTTCCGCGACGCCGCCTCCTCGACGCCCGAGTTCGGCGACCGGCGCGGCTACCAGATGGACCCGGCGAACGCCGCCGAAGCGGTGCGCGAGGCGCGACTCGACCTCGACGAGGGGGCGGACATGCTGATGGTCAAGCCGGCGACCCCCTACCTCGACGTGGTGCGCCGGGTCAAGCAGGAGACCGGGGCGCCGCTCGCCGCCTACCATGTCTCGGGCGAGTACTCGATGCTGAAGGCGGCCGCCGCCAACGGCTGGATCGACGAGCGCCCCGCGGTGCTCGAGACGCTGCTCTCGATTCGCCGCGCCGGCGCCGACGCGATCGTCACCTATTACGCGAAGGAGGCCGCAGGTTGGCTCCGGTGAAAATGCCACAGTCGAAGGCGCGCAGCCGCAAAGACGGCAGCGCGATCCCGCTGGACGAGACCGACAAGCGGCTGATGAACCTGCTCCAGTCGAGCTTCCCGCTCGACCCCGAGCCGTTCGCCCTGGTCGCATCCGAGGCCGAGCTGGAGCTGGACGACGTGCTCGCCCGGACCCGGCGCCTGCTCGAGGGCCGGATCATCCGCGAGATCACGCCGATCTTCGACACCCGCGCGCTCGGCTACGAGTCGATGCTGGTCGCGGCGAAAGTCGACGCCGAGCACCCGCAGCGGGCCGCCGCCGCGGTCAACGCGCACCCGGGGGTCTCGCACAACTACCTGCGCACGCACGACTTCAACCTCTGGTTCACGATCGCCGTGCCGCCCGACTCCGAGCTGGGGATGGCGGGGACGCTGGAGGCGCTGATGCGCGAGACCGGCGCCGAGTCGATGCGCCAGCTGCCCACCCTGACCCTGTTCAAGATCAACATGAACCTGGAGATGGAGAAGGGGACCGAGGCGCTCGCCGCCGCGGTTGAGGCGGCGCCGCCTCGCGAGCTGGAGCGCCAGCCCTACGACGAGACCGACGTCGCGACGATCCGCGCGCTGCAGGGGCCGATGGAGGCGGTCGAGCGGCCCTACGACGAGGCCGCGGCCGAGTTGGGGGTCGCGACCGAGGAGCTGCTGGAGCGCTTGCGCGGGATGGTCGAGCGCAAGCTGCTGCGCCGCGTCGCCGCGATCCTCTTCCACCGCCGCGCCGGCTTCTCGGCCAACGGGATGGGCGTCTGGAAGGTGCCCGAGGAGGAGATCATGGAGACCGGCCGGCGGATGGCCTCCTTCCGCGGCATCTCCCACTGCTACCAGCGCCCCACCTACGCGGACTGGCCCTACAGCGTCTTCACGATGGCCCACGGCCGCTCGAAGCAGGAGTGCGACGCGATCCTCGACTCGATCGCCGCCGAGTGCGGGATCGGCCCGGACGGCCGCGCCACCCTCTACTCCTCGACCGAGTACAAGAAGATCCGCCTGCACTACTTCACCGAGGACTACCGGCGCTGGGAGGAAGAGCATTCCTAGTCACGAGCGCTCCGCCGAGCTGTATCGGCGAGCGACGAGGGTGCTGCCGGGAGGGGTTAACTCGCCGGTCCGGGCGATGCGGCAGATCGGGCGCGAGCCGGTCTTCGTCGAGCGCGGCGAGGGCTGCGAGCTGGTCGACGTCGACGGCGCCCGCTACGTCGACTGGGTCTGCTCGTGGGGCCCGCTGATCCTCGGCCACGCCGACCCCGAGGTCGTCGTCGCGGTCAGCGAGGCGGCGGCCCGCGGCACCAGCTACGGCGCCGCCACCGAGGCCGAGGTCGAGCTGGCCGAGGAGGTCGCCGCCCGCGTCCCCTCGGTCGAGATGCTGCGGATGACCAGCTCCGGCACCGAGGCGGCGATGAGCGCCGTGCGCCTCGCCCGCGCGGTCACCGGCCGCGAGGTCGCGGTCAAGTTCGCCGGCGCCTACCACGGCCACTCCGACGGCCTGCTCGCCGAGGCCGGCTCCGGCCTGGCGACGCTGGCGATCCCGGCCAGCCCCGGCGTGCAGCGCGGCGCAGACCGCCGGCACCGTCGTCGTGCCCTGGAACGACCGCGAGGCGGTCGCCCGCGCCCTCGACGAGCACCCGGTCGCCGCGGTCATCGCCGAGCCGCTGCCGGCCAACATGGGCGTCGTCCCCGCCGAGCCGGGCTTCCTCGACTTCCTTCGCGCGGCGACCCGCGAGGCCGGCGCCCTGCTCGTCTTCGACGAGGTGATCAGCGGCTTCCGCGTCGCCCGCGGCGGCGCCCAGCAGCTCTACGGCGTCGAGCCCGACCTGACCGTGATGGGCAAGGTGCTCGGCGGCGGCCTGCCCGCCGCCGCCTTCGGCGGCCCGGCGGCGACGATGGAGCGGATCGCGCCGGCCGGCGACGTCTACCAGGCGGGGACGCTCTCGGGCAACCCGCTGGCGGCGGCGGCGGGCCTGGCGACGCTGCGCCGGCTCGACGAGACCGCCTACGCGCGCCTCGCCTCCCTCACCGATCGGCTCGCAGCGGGGCTGCGCGAGCTCGCCGCCGATCGCCCCCTCCAGGTCGCCTCGGCGCCGGGCCTGCTCACCCTCTTCTTCAGCGCCGAGCCGGTGAGCGACTTCGCCGCCGCCTCGGCCTGCGACCTCGACGCCCACGCCCGCTTCTGCCGCGCGCTGCTCGCCCGCGGCGTCTACCCGCCGCCCTCCCAGTTCGAGGCCTGGTTCGTCTCGCTCGCCCACGACGAGGCCGCGATCGACCGCACCCTCGAAGCCGCCGCCGAAGCCCTCGACGAGGCGCTCTCATGAGCGACGCCCTGGCGAGGTTGGCGGCGCAGCTGCGGGACGAGGACACCCCGATCTCGCCGCACGTAGTCGACCAGGTGGATTCGGCCGCCGCCGATCTACCGCTCGACTACGCCTACGTACTCGAGTCCGTCCGCGAGGGCTACCTCCTCCACTACGCCGACTCCCGCCTGCTCTCGGGCCACGACAGCGACCTCGCCCTCCTCGCAGGCGACTATCTATATGCCCTAGGCATCGAGCGTTTGGCATCCCTCGGCGACACTCATTCAGTACAGCTCTTAGCCGACCTCATCAGCACCAGCGCCCAATTCCACAGCGAAGGCCGCGAGCCTGAGCTCCCGGTCCATTGGCGAGGAGCAGAGCAAACCCTCCGTGAAGGGACATCCCGGTAGGGCCGGAACGTCTTGTACTTTTTTGGCGCCGCGGTTCTCGGACGACCGCCACCGCAACTCAAAAAAGTTAAGTGGAGGCCCTGCCGGGATGTCCCCTACAGGAACCTGGAGGATTCGATCCGGCATTCGTGGAAGCCGAAGCTGATCACGGTGTTGTTCGCCTGGTTGTTGTTCTTGTTCAGCTTCACCGCCAGCTTCTGCGCCTTGTACTTGTTGCCGGACTTCAGCGACTTGCCGATCAGCCGCAGGAACGTCCCCTCGTTCTTCAGGTAGCCGATCCACTTGCCCAGCTTCGCCGCGTCGGCCGCCGGCTGCGGCACCGCGGCGATCTGGCGGGTCGAGCGGTTGAGCACGCCCGAGGCGCGGATGAAGCGCACCCCCGCCGGCTTCAGCTGTCCCTTCTGGACCTGCCCCTTGACGCCCTTGAGGATCTTCGAGTTCGCCCTGCTGTTGGCGGCGCAGATCGGCTCGACCTTGGCGACGTATTCCGGCCTGGTGATTTCGCCTTCCGCGGCGAGCGCGGCGGGGACCGCCGCCAGCAGCGCCACGACCAGGGCCAAGCAGAGATTCCTCGCGTTCCCTCCCATGTACCGGATACTAACCCGCGCGAGAGCCGTGAAGATCGATCCGCGGCAGAATTCTCTCCAGCGGACGCGGCAGCCACCAGACCCGGTCGCCGAGCAGCAGCATCAGCGCCGGCAGCAGGACGATGCGGACGACGGTCGCGTCGAGCACCACCGCGACCGCCAGGCCGGTGCCCAGCTGGCTGACCGTGGCGACGTCGGCGCCGGCGAAGGCGACGAAGACCGCGGTCATGATCGCCGCCGCGCCGGTGATCACCCGCGCCGTCTTCTCCAGCCCGAAGAGGATCGCCTCCTCGTTCGAGGGGCTGTTCTCGTAGTGCTCGCGCATCCGCATCAAGAGGAAGACGGCGTAGTCGATCGAGAGGCCGAAGACGATCCCGAAGATCCCGGCCGCGCCGATCGCGTCGACGTAGGTGTGCCCGCCCAGCGGCCAGCCCGCGGGCACGTCGAAGAGCAGCGTCAGCACGCCGAAGGCGACCGCCACCGTGACCAGGTTCAGCGCCACCGCGATCGCCGCCAGCAGCACCGCCCGCAGGATCGCGACCAGGATCAGGAAGGTCGCCAGGGTGATCACCGCGATCAGCACCGGCATCCGTTCGCCGATGACGTTCGTGTAGTCGATCAGTTCGGCCGCCGCGCCGGTGACCCCGGTCGTCGTCCCGGTGACGGCCGCCAGGTCGGCGGCGTCGCGCTTCAGCCGCTCGTTGAGCGCGGTCGAGCCGGGGGTGTTGAAGGTGTAGCGGGGGATCACGATCATCTGCGCCGCCTGGCCGTTTTCGAGGTCGACGATCCCGCCGACCCGCTTGCGTTCCCGCGGCGGCGCGCCGTCGAGGCTGGAGAGGACGAAGTAGCCGGAATCGAAGATGCCGGGCGAGCTGCGCCGCAGGCGGTCGACCTTGTCGTTGACCTTCGCCGCGCTGACCGAGACTTCGACGTGCCCCTTGCGCAGGTTCGTCTGCAGCGGGCGCGAGCGCTGGAACCCTTCCGCCAGCTTCGCTTCGAGCGTGTCGGCGCCGCCCTGCAGCCGGCCGAGCCCGTCGGCGAGCTGCGAGGCGCCGCCTTCGAGCCTGTTCAGGGCCGGCGGCAGCTGGCCGGTCGCGCCGGCGAGCTTGCGCGCGCCTTCGTGCAGCTTCGCCGTGCCGCCGACCAGCTTTTCCTGCCCGTCGTGCAGCCGCGCCGCTTCGCCGCTCAGCCGCTGGGCGTCGTTGCGGGCGATCGCCATCGCTTCGACCAGGTGTTCGGCTTCGCGCAGCTGCGGCCCGAGGCTGGGGTTGGTGGCTGCCTTCTTCTTCAGTTCGGCGCGCAGCGACCGCGCCTCTTCCAGCCCCCTGTCCCTGACCGTGCCGAGCAGGCTTTCGGAGCCGCTCTGCACCGAGTAGGCGCCGACCTCGGCGGTGCGCTGGCCTTCCGCCAGCTTGCCCGAGCCGCTCGCCAGCTTGCCCAGCGCGCCCGCCGCCTTCGAGGCGCCGGAGGCGAGCTTCGAGATCCCGCCTTCGAGCTGCTGCGCGCCGCCGCCGGCCCGGCCGGTGCCGGCGGCGAGCAGGCCGGCGCCGTAGCTGGCCTTCGAGATCCCCGAGCGCAGCTGGCGCACCCCGCTCGCCGCCACCCCGAGCTTCTTGCCCAGCGTCGTCAGCTGTTCGGGATCGGCTTCGCCGCGCCCGGCGAGCAGGTCGTTGCCGGTCTTCTGCAGCGGCTTCACCCGCCTGCGGATCTGCGCCGGGCCGATCACTGCCTGCACGCCGGGGTCGGCGGCGATCCGCCGCTGCCAGCGGGTCAGCGCCGCGAGGGTTCGGTGATCGGTGATCGGGCCCTTGTCCGAGACCGCGACGAGCACGAAGGGGGCTTCCCAGCCCGGCCCGATCGCGCCGGCGATCAACTCGGCTTCCTTGCGCGCCTGGTTGGAGGCCGGCAGCTGCTGGGCGCTCGGCGGCCCGGTCTTCAGCGCCAGCACGGGGGCGGCCAGGACGAGGACGACGGCGCCGATCAGCAGCGCCGCGACCAGCGGCCGGCGGAGCGCGCCGCGCACTAGCGCCATCAGCCCCTCGCCGCGCCCTTCGCCGCCGATCCGCCAGCGGTCGACGTTGCGGCCGACCAGGACCAGCAGCGCCGGGCCGAGGAGGCCGGCGACGAGGACGCTGATCGCGGTGACGACGATCGCCGTCCCCGCCAGCGAGAGCAGCAGGTTCCCCGGCATCACGAACAGCGTCACCAGCATCGCCAGGAAGAGGGTCGACCCGGCGAAGGCCGTCGTCCGCCCGGCCGTGCGCCGCGTCATCCGCGCAGCCTCCAGCGGCTCGGCCCCGGCGTCGAGCTCCTCGCGGAAGCGCGAGACCATCAGCAGGGCGTAGTCCACCCCCAGGGCGAGGCCCATCATCGAGCAGACGGTGAGGGCGAAGCCGTCGATCGCGATCCAGTGGGCGGCGATCGCCAGCACGCCGCGCGAGGAGATCACGGCGATCCCTCCGAAGAGGAGCGGGATCGCCGCGGCGACCGGCGAGCGGAAGACGAGCAGCAGGACGAGCAGCAGGAAGGGGATCGCGATCAGCTCGGCCATGTCGGTCGAGTGCACCGCTTCGTCGGTCAGCGCCCGGGAGAGGCTGGCATAGCCGGTCTCGGCCGCCGTCACCGGCGCGGAGATCCGCTCTTCCAGGGTGCGGTCGAGGTAGGGGACCGTCGTCTTCACGGCTTCGTCGGCGCTGGTGTGAAAGTCGACCAGGATCAGCGCCTTGCGCGGTCCCGGCCGCAGGTTGCCGACGCTGCCGCGGTCCCAGGGCGAGATCGTGGTGACCTTTCGGTCGGAGCGCAGCGTCCGGATCAGCGCCGGGCCCTGGCGATCGAGGGCGCGCGGCGGCCCCTGGAGGAGGATCGCGAACGGGGCGGAGTCGCCGAAGTAGCGATGCACGAGCGCGCCGGCGCGCCCCGAGTCGGTGCCGGGGACGCTGAGCGAGGTCGGCCGCAGCTGGCCCTCGACCCCCCGGCCGACGACCGCGAGCGCCGCGATGACGACGATCGCGATGGCCAGCACCCTCCCCGGATGACGCAGCGTCACGCGAGCAAAGCTAACGGACGGCCGAGCCAATAAACTGCTCGGCCGCAGTTGGCTGACCAGGCAGACAAGCGAAACGGAGCCGCGGGCGAGCGCCCGGCGGAGCGGCCGCAACCCGACCCGCCCGGCTACTTCGAGGGCGAGTCGATGACCCGCCGTCGCGCCTTCACGGTCGCCGCCCAGGGCCTGGGCGGCGTCGCCGGCGCGGCGATCGTCCTGCCCGCGGTCGGCTTCGCGATCGCCCCGATCTTCCACCGCGGCAAGGAACGCTGGGAGGCGGTCGGCCGCGTCGACGACTTCGTCGAGGACACCTACCGCCAGGTCGTCTTCACCGAAACGCCGGGGATCGGCGACGCCGGCAAGGTCACCGCCTACGTGCGCAAGAGCTCCAAGCAGCTGGGCGAAAAGCCGGGGCAGATCGTCGCCGTCTCCAACCGCTGCGCCCACCTCGGCTGCCCGGTTCGCTTCGTCGAGGCGGCGGGCAACTTCATCTGCCCCTGCCACGGCGGCGTCTACGACTTCCAGGGCAAGCGGATCGGCGGTCCGCCGGTGCGGCCGCTGGACCACTTCCAGGCCCGCGTCCGGGGCGGCCAGGTCGAGCTCGGCCCGCGCTACAGCGTCACCAACCAGCTCGAACCGGTGCGCGCCCGCGACCCGGGCGAGTTCACCGGCGGGGTCTGGGAATACCTCTACCCGCCGCGCCCGTCCACCTTCCCACCGCCGAGCGGAGGCTGAGGTCTAGCCGACGATGAAACTCGACTCGCTCATACCCGCCCCGCTGCGCAGGCCGGCCAAGCCCGGCGAGAGCGACGGCCCCAAGGGACCGGCGCCGGCCGACCTGAAGACGTCGGCGCCCGAGCGGCCCTCCGACGCGGCTCGGCTCGGCGAGCAGGCGAAGCAAGCCCCCTCCGACGTGCTCGCCTGGGTCGACCAGCGCACCGCCGCCAGCGGCTTCCTCACCGGGATGCTCTTCCGCAAGGTGCCGAAGGGGACCAACTGGTTCTACACGCTCGGCTCGGCGACGCTCTTCGCCTTCATCGTGCAGGCGACGACCGGCGTCTTCCTGGCGATGTTCTACACGCCCTCGACCACGCAGGCCTACGCCTCGATCGCCCACATCAACAACGACGTCTTCCTCGGCCAGTTCGTGCACGGGATGCACAAGTGGGGCTCCAGCGTGATGGTGATCCTGGTCTTCCTGCACATGGGCAGGACCTTCTTCTTCGGCGCCTACAAGTACCCGCGCGAGCTCAACTGGGTGATCGGCGTAGTGCTGCTGATCCTGACGATGACGATGGCCTTCACCGGCTACCTGCTGCCCTTCGACCAGCGCTCCTTCTGGGCCTCGGTCGTCGGCATCAACATCAACGGCACGGGCCCGGTCGTCGGCCCCTATCTGAGCGACTTCCTGCGCGCCGGGCCGGAGCTGGGGGCGACGACGCTCTCGCGCTTCTACGCGATCCACATGCTGCTCGTGCCCGGCGCGATCATCGCCTTGATCGGCGCCCACATGTACCTGGTGGTCAAGCTCGGGACGACGGCGCCGCCCTGGCTGCACGCGAAGAAGCCGAAAGTCGCCGAGCCGCTCGCGCCGCTCCAGGCGGGCGTCGAGGGCAACGGCAACGGAGCGGGGCCGAGCGCATGAAGCCCGCCGACAAGCAGGCATACCTCGAGGAGTACGAGCTGCTGAAGAAGAAGGGCAAGCCCTTCTTCCCCTACGCGGTGCTCAAGGACTCGGCGATGGCGCTGCTCGTCGTCGGCGTGATCATCGCCATGTCGATCATCTTCGGCGCCGAGCAGGGCCCGAAGGCGGACCCGACCTCGACCACGTACGTGCCCCGCCCCGAGTGGTACTTCTTCTTCCTCTTCGAGCTCCTGCGCGTGCTCAAACCGCCGGAGCTGGTCCCGATCGCGACGATCGGGATCCCGACGATCTGCATGGTGCTGCTGCTCCTGCTGCCGTTCTACGACCGGGGGCCGGAGCGCAACCCGGCGCGGCGGCCGATCGCGACCACCGCGGGCATCCTGACGATCGCCGCGATGTCCTACCTGACCTACGCCGGCGCGGTCGCCGGCTCGCCGACCCAGATCGACATGAAGGTCGCCCCCCAGTACGAGGCCGGCAAGGAGGTCGTGGCCGGCGCCGGCTGCCTCGCCTGCCACAAGCTCGGCGAGAACGGCAACAACGGGCCCGGGCCCGAACTGACCCACATCGCCCAGCGCATCCCGCGCGCCGCGATCGTCCGCTCGGTCGAGATCGGCCCGAGCATCATGCCGTCGTTCAGGGACCTGCCGCCGAAGAAGCTCAACGAGCTCGCCGACTTCTTGTCCTCGCTCGACTAGTTCGGCACACTGGTCCGATGACGGACACCGCGCAGCCGCAGCGGCAGTCAGCCGACTTCTCCCAGCAGGTTCAAGGCATGTTCGACCGTGTGGCGGGTCGATACGACCTGCTGAACTCGCTGATGAGCGCTGGCCTTCATCACCGCTGGCGAGAGCGGGCGGTCGATATCGTCGCGCCGCCGCTGGGGGCTTCGATCCTCGATGTCTGCTGTGGAACCGGTGACCTGACCTTCGAGCTGGCCGGGCGGATCCCCGCCGATGGCCATGTGATCGGCAGCGACTTTTCTGAGCCGATGTTGGACTTGGCGCGGGAGAAGGCGAAGCGGCGAGGGGTCGACGGCGTTCGTTTCGAGTGGGCCGATGCTCTTAGCCTGCCCTACGACGACGATCGCTTCGATGTAGTTACGGTTGGTTTCGGTCTTCGCAACTTCGCCGACTGGGACAAAGGGCTTCGCGAGATGGCTCGTGTGCTCAAGCCTGGCGGCAAGCTCATGATTCTTGAGTTCACCAGGCCAACTCGGCCGCCTTTCTCAACTTTCTACTCGCTCTGGTTCGATCGACTTGCTCCGGTCCTCGGCCGCCTTTCGGACAATCCGGAGGCCTATGCCTACCTGACCGAGTCGCTGAAGACGTTCCCCGGCCCACGCGGTTTGGCGGAGAAGATGGACGCGGCCGGTCTCAGGCGAATCCGGTACAGAATCCTGGCGGGGGGAATCGTCACCATCCACACCGGCGCCCGGGAGTGACCCGCCACTCGGCCGTGCCGCCGCCGGTCACGGCGGTGCTCGACGCATCGAGCCGCTGGCTGCCGGCGCGGATGGGAGAGGTCGAGCGGATGCTGCGCGAGCAGGGGACCGGTTTCGGCGAAGCGCTTGCCGCGGACGCGGCGATGACGCTGGAGGCCGGCGGCAAGCGGTTGCGGCCGATGCTGGTGCTGCTCTGCGCCGGCGAAAAGGCCGGTGAGGAGGCGGTGCGGGCGGCGGCGGCGATCGAGCTGATCCACATGGCGACTCTGGTCCACGACGACGTGCTCGACGCCGCGCCGCTGCGCCGCGGCCGCCCGACCGTGGCGGCGACCGCCGGCGCCGAGCGGGCGACCGCCGCCGGCGACCTGCTCTTCTCGCGCGCCTTCGCCCTGCTCGCCGCCGCCGGCGACCGGCGCTCGATCGAGCTGCTCGCAACGGCCTCCGTCTCCCTCGCGCGGGGGGAGCTGGCGCAGCGGCGGGATGCCTACGACGTCGGCGTGAGCGAGGAGCGATACCTGGAGCGCTGCCGGCTGAAGACGGCGGCGCTGTTCGAGTGCGCCTGCCGGCTCGGCGCCGGCAGCGGGCCGAGCGACGAGAGCGACGCGCTGGGCGCATTCGGCGCCGCGATCGGGCTCGCCTTCCAGCTGCTCGACGACGTGCTCGACGTCTCCGGTCCGCCCGAGCGCACCGGCAAGGCCCGCGGCACCGACCTCCTCGACGGCACAGTAACCCTCCCCCTCATCCTCGCTCTCCAACGCAACCCCGATCTCCGTAAGATCGACCTACGCTCCCTGGACGCCGCGGCCGCGGAGAACCTCTGCAACCGCATAGAGGAAACACAAGCTCTAACCCAAGTCCGATCCCGAGCGCTAGACCTGGTCGCAGAAGGAAAACACCAGCTCTCGCGTCTCAACCCTGACCGGCGCCGCCTCCTCGATTTGGTCGCCGACGGAGTAGTACAGCGCTACTCATAAGGGGTATTCGGGTAGGGGCGGAACGTCTTGTACTTTTTTGGCGCCACCGATCTCGGAGGGCCGGGCGACGTTCTCAAAAAAGTTAGGTGGAGCCCCTACCCGAATACCCCTGATAAACGCCCATGTGCTCCGGGCAAAATCGGCCCTGGAGAATCAGATATGGACAGGGCCGATTTTGCCCGTCCGCCATATGCGGTTAGGCAAAATCATCGGCGGTGATCAGATCCGCCGCCAGCGCCGCCACGAAGACCTCGGCGATCTCGCGCATGCGCTCGCGCTCGAATTCATGCAGCTCGCCCGCCAGCTCCTCGGAGCCGTCGTCGAGCACTTCGTCGAAGGCGTCGATCTCGCGCTCGCCGTGGACGCCGTCGCAGCGCCACTCGCACTCGGGACAGCGGCGCCAGAGGTGCCAGTGGCCGCGCTTCGCGGTCTGCTCCCAGCGGGTCGGCTGCACGAGCATGGAGCCGCACTCCGGACAGACGTGAAGCCCCGCCTCAGTCCTCGTCGTTGTGCGGCCCGCTTTGTGCATGCTCTGACTATCGAACACACGAGAGCGCGTTTTTATCCGCACTTTTCCGCGGAGATCTCCGAAAAACCCAGAATCGGGTAGGCGACGCGATCGATCCGGCGCGGTTCGGCGCCACTCGGCGACCGCTACCATGGGGCGATGCTCGGAAACATCGGCCCCCTGGAGATCGTGGTCGTCCTGATCATCGCCCTGATCGTCTTCGGCCCCAAGCGCCTGCCGGAGCTCGGCCGCTCGCTGGGCAAGGGCATCCGCGAGTTCAAAGGCTCGGTCACGGGCGAGATCGAGGACGAGGAGCCGCCGAGGCAGCCCACGAGGCAGGCGGATCCCCCGCCCAAGCAGGTGGATGCCCCGCCGCCGAGTTAGGCCCGTCTCGCATGAGGACAGGCTCAGCCTGGTCGAGCACCTCGACGAGCTCCGCCACCGCCTGATCATCTGCGCCGCGGCCTTCGCCGTCGCCCTGGCCCTCTGCTTCTGGCAGAGCCACCTGCTGCTCGAAGTCGCCTCCTGGCCGCTGCCGAGCGCGCACAAGAAGCTGATCACCTTCGGCGTCACCGAGCCGTTCACGACGACGCTGACCGTCGCCGCCTACGGCGCGATCGTCCTCTCGCTGCCGGTCCTGATCTACCAGGCCTACGCCTTCGTCCTGCCGGCCTTCAGCGAGGCCGAGCGCCGGGTCGCGCTGCCGATCATGCTGCTGGCGCCGCTGCTCTTCCTGACCGGCGTCGCCTTCGCCTACTTCGTCGTCATGCCCGCCGCCGTCCACTTCCTGCTCGGCTTCAACGAAAGCCAGTTCAACGTCCAGGTGCGCGCCCGCGACTACTACGGCTTCTTCTCGATGACGATGCTCGCCGGCGGCATCGTCTTCCAGCTGCCGCTGGCGATCCTCGCGGTCACCCGGCTCGGCATCGTCAGCGTCCGCCAGCTCAGCGCCAACCGGCGCTACGCGTACCTGGCGATCGCGATCGTCGCCGCGGCGCTGCCCGGCGTCGACCCGGTCTCGATGCTGATCGAGATGGTCCCCCTGCTCGCCCTGTACGAGTTGAGTATCTTGCTGGCTCGCGCCTTCGGCCAGCCGAAGGCGGCAGGGGGAACGGCCAGACCGTCTACGCAGGAGAGATAGGAAGCGATGTCAGCTAGCGGTGAGCGGCGAATGCTCTTCGACACCCGCGGGCGGCGCAAACACGTCATCCGGGTCGTCTACGCGATCCTCGCCCTGCTGATGGGGGCGAGCCTCTTCCTCGTCGTCGGCCCCTTCAACATCGCCAACCTGATCGGCAACTCGAGCTCGACGAGCAGCGCCGCCAAGGCGCTGCACGAACAGGCCGAACGGATCGAACGGCGGCTGGCCAGGAGCCCGCAGGACGAGCAGCTGCTGCTCTCGCTGACCCGCGCCCGGATCAACGCCGCCAACGCCGAGATCGAACAGAGCGCAACGGCCGAAGCGCCGACGATCACGGTGGAAGCGAAGGAAGACTTCGCGCTCGCCGAGCATGCCTGGAGCCGCTACCTGAAGCAGGCGGGCGACGAACCGAACCCGATCGGCGCCCAGCTCGTCGCCTCCAGCTACTTCCGCCAGGCCGAAGGCAGCGCGACCGTCGGCGAAGCGTCGGAAAACGTCGCCAGCGCCGCCGCGGCCCAGCGGATCGCGGCCCAGCAGCGCCCCAGCCTCAACTCGCTCAGCACCCTGGCGATCTACGAGTACTTCGCCGGCGACTTCGCGGCCGGCGAGGAGGCGACCAAGCAGGCGGCGGCGAAGGCCGGCTCGAAGACGGAAGCCAAGGGCGTCGAAAACCAGCTCGCCGAATACCGCAAGCGCGGCAAGCAGTTCGCCAAGCAGAAGAAGGAAGTCGCGAAATTCGAAAGGGAAAAAGGCAAGGAAAGCCTCGAAAACCCGTTCAGCGGCTTCGGCGGCTCCTCCGTGGGCGGCGGCTAGCGCCGCGGGCTTCCTATACTGCCGATCCCGGGCCGTTAGCTCAGCTGGTAGAGCAGGAGACTCTTAATCTCAAGGTCGCAGGTTCGATCCCTGCACGGCCCACTTCGGCGCGGCGGCAGGTCAGGGACGTGGCGTGCAGGCTTTGAAGACGCTGCCGTAGATCACCGTGCCGTCGCCGAAGTAGAAGGCGCCGCGGGTTTGGAGGATGTAGTCCGAGCAGCGCGCCGAGACGAAGCTGAGCCCGCGGCCGTGGAAGCTGTAGCGGCGGCCGACCTTCGCGTCGATGCGGGTCAGGGAGCCGAGGCCTCCGGCGATCGGGGGGACGGTGAATTCGCTGCGGTAGCCGTAGACGCCGTGGTGGACGCGTTCGACCGGGGCGACGATGACGTAGGTCTCCGAGAGCGGGAACGGCGCCCGGGCCTGTCCGAGGACGGTCGGGCTGCCGTGGCTGCGCGGCCCGTTGAAGAGCGTCAGCGGCACCTTCAGGTCGAAGCGCGCCAGCCCGGCGAGCGTCACCGCGGCGGCGACGTGGCCCGTGCCGACGATCGCTCCGCGGCAGCGCCTGCGCGCCTGGGCCGTCGTCGCCCCCTCCAACCTGCTCTGCTGGCAGACCGGCAGCCCGGCGGCGGTCAGGCGGCCGTCGTGGTCGAATTCGAGCACGACTCGCTGAAGCGGCGGCGGCACCGACCCGTTCGTCTCCTGGATCTGCCCGTACCCCTGAAAGCGGATCGGCGCGAATTCCCGTTTCGGCAACACCCGCGGCTCAAACCCCCCGTCCGCATGCAACACCAGGGTTCCAACCCGCACCGTAGCCGCGCTGGCAGAAGATGCAACCACCACCCCCAAAATCATCAGAAATGAAATTTTCTTTTTCATGACCCCTGGATCAAAATTAGCGCGAGACTGAGGTGGGCGATGACCAAGCAGGGGCGTGACGAGACGACTCCCGCGTAGCAGCGCTACGTGGGAGTCGGGGAGGCGCGGCCATGCGCAGGGTCAGCGCCCGCGTCAGGCCGCGATCATTTTGATCCAGGGGTCACCGGATCTTGCAGGGTTTAAAAATGGTTCCCTGCACGAAGCTGCCGTCTTCGAAGCTGAACTCGGCCTTCGCCTGCAGGCGGCCGTCGGCGCAGCGGGCGTTGGCGTAGCTGAGCCGCTTGCCGTGCCAGTTCCATTCGCGGCCGATCGTCAGGTGGCCGCCGGTTGGCGAGCCGTAGCCGTTGACGATTTTGGGGAATTCGGCGACGGTCTTGAAGCCGTAGCGGCCGTGGTGGACCTTTTGGATCTCGACCAGGACGAGGTATGTGGTCGGCCCCGGGTAGTCGATGTGGGCGTGGCCGATCACGCTCGGGTTGCCGTGCACGACCGGCCCGTTGAACAGGGTCAGCGGCGAGGAGACCTTGATCGGCCGCTGTTCGGGCAGCTCGACCACGCCGGTGCCGAAGCCGGTCCCGACGATCGCGCCCGGGCAGAGCTTGCGCGCCTGCTTGGTCGTCGTCGCGATGAGGCGACCCCTGCTGCATTTCGGCAGCCCGCGCGTCTCGACCGCGCCGTGCTTGTCGAATTCGAGCGTCAGCGTGCGCAGCGGCGAGGGCCGGGTGCCGTCGACCGTCTTGAAGGTGGCGTGGCCGAACAGCTTGATCGGCGCGTTTTCGTTCTTCGGCAGCGTGCGCGGCGTGAAGCCGCCGTCGCCGACGATGACGATGTTGCCGATCCGCAGCTTGATCGCCTCGGCGGCGCCCGCGCCCACCAGGCCGACGAGCGCCAGCGCGACCAGCGTTCTTAACAGAGTCTTCCGCATTCAGGGGCCCCCTCCGTGTTCCCCAATCGCCAAACTAGCACGGTGGCCTCGTGGAGGAGCAGGGGGAGCGGGAGGGGTGTGCTCGCTGTCGCGCTGGCGGCGCTCGTCGTGCTGGGGATCCTCGGGGCGGGCGTAGAGAGCAAGCTCAGCCCGACCAGCCTCGAAATCCCCGGCACCGAATCGGCCCGGGCCAATCGGCTGCTGCGCGAACATTTCGGCGAAAGCGCCCCCTTCGTGATCCTGCTGCGCGGGCCGGCGAAGCAGCTCGACCGGCAGGGGCCGCGGCTGGTCCGCGCCCTGCGTCGCAGCGGCCCCGACGTGACCACGCTCTCGCCATGGGACCGCGGCACGGTGCAGCGGCTGCGCCCCGGGCCGCGCCGGGCGATCGTGATCGCCGACTTCCACGTCGGCATCGACGAGGCGGTCAACGGGACCGTTCCCGAGCTGAACGGGATCCTGGCGGCGAACGTCGAGCCGCCGGTGCGCTGGACCCAGACCGGCTACGCGACCCTCTCGCGGGCGATCCAGGAAGACTCGATCTCCGCCACCGAGCGCGGCGAGCTGATCGCGCTGCCGATCCTGCTGATCGTCCTGCTGCTCGTCTTCCGCTCGCCGCTCGCCGCCGCGATCCCGCTGGCCTTCGGCGGGATCACCGTGATCGGCTCGCGCGGGCTGCTGGCGATCGCGACCAACTGGTTCAGCGTCGACGCCTTCGCGCTGACGGTCTGCACGATGATGGGCCTGGCGCTGGGGGTCGACTACGCGCTGCTGATGGTCTCGCGCTTCCGCGAGGAGCTCGCCACCGGGGCGGCGCCCCGCGAGGCCGCCCGGGCGACCCGGCGCACCGCCGGGCGCACCACGGTCTTCGCCGGCAGCACGCTGATGCTCTCGATGCTGGTCGCCTTCTTCATCGTGCCCGGCTCGCTGCTGGGCTCGCTGGCGGCGACGCTGCTGCTCGTCGTCGCGCTCAGCGTCCTGGTCGCCACGGTGGTCGGCCCGCCGGTCCTGGCGCTGCTGGGCTCCAACGTCGACCGCTGGCGGATCGGCCCGGCGCCGAGCGAGGGCGACTCGCGCCTGATGAGGTTGGTCCACGCCGCGCTGCGCCGCCCGGCCCCCGTGGCGCTCGCGATCGGGTTCGTCGTGCTGGTCCTGGCGACGCCGGCGCTCGGCCTCAAGACCGGGCCGCCGAGCCAGACCCAGCTCGCCCACAACGATCCCGTGCGCAAGGACTTCGAACTGATCGACCGCTCGATCGGCCCCGGCTACGACGCCCCGTTCACGGTCGTCGCGGTCGCCGACCGGGGGACGGTGACCGAACCGCACCGGCTGGCGGCGCTGAGTCGCTGGCAGCATCGGATCGCGGCGCTGCCCGGCGTGCAGGCCGTCGCCGGCCCGGCGCAGGTCTCCAGGGCGGTCGCGCCGCTGCGCCAGGCGAGCGCCCTGCTCGCCGGCGGCGGCGAAACCGGGCCGCTGGCCCAGCTCGGCCGGCTGGGGCGCAACCTCGGCCGCGCCGCGGCGGGCGTCGCCCAGCTGCGCGGCGGGATCGCCAGGGCGAGCTACGGCGCCGGCCTGCTGGCCGAGGGATCGGGCAAGGCCGAAGAAGGCGCCGCGGCGCTCGCCGCCGGCCTGGCGCAGGCGGAATCCGGCAGCGAACGCGCGGTGGCCGCGCTGCACACCTTCGCCGACGGCGCCCGCCGCCTCGCCGGCGCCCAGCACCAGGCCGCGATTGCCGGGCTCAACGTCAAGTTCGCGCTGCAGAGCCTGGTCCCGAACCTGAATCGCAACGCGCTGACCCGCTCGCGCCGCCTGCAGAAGTCGCTCAACCAGGTCTCCAAGCAGACGGTGCCGGGCCTCGAGCCGCCCGCCGAAGAAGCCGAAGCGCAGCTGAAGGCGGCGCTCGCGGCGCTCGAAGGGATGACCACCGGCAGGAGCGACGCCGAGTACGGGGCGGCCCTGGACGCGGTGCGGGCTGGGCTGAGCGCGGCGAGCGTGCTGCCGGGCGGACTGGCGTCGCTGGAGTCGACGCTGACCGAGGACGCCGAAGAAGCGAAGGAGGTGACCGACTGGCTCGTCTCCGGGGTCGCCCTGATCAAGAAGCTCAGCAACGGCGCCAAACGCCTCTCCGACGGGCTGCAGAAGCTCGAAGGGGCGGGCAAGCGGCTCGCCCACGGCTCGGCCCGCCTCGCCCGCGCCGCCACCGGGCTGCAGAGCGGCGTCGCCCGGCTGGGGGCCGGCGCCACCGCGCTGGCGGGCGGGCTGACCAGGCTGCGCGCCGGCGCCCGGACCCTGGAAGAAGGCCTCTCCCGGGGCTACAGCCAGTCCTACCCGCTGCAGTCGGGGCTGCGTCGCGCGACCGTGCAGGTGCTCTCGAGCACGGCCTCGCTGAAGCGCAAGGCGCGCCGCGTGCAGCGCGCCACGCCCGGGATCTTCGACTCCGGCTACTTCGTCCTCTCCGCGCTCGACGGCGCCCGCCCGCGCACCCGCGAGCGGGCCGGGGAAGTGGTCGACCTGAACGGCGGCGGCCAGGCCGCGGCGATCCTCGTGATCCCGCGCTACACCTTCAACTCGCCCGGCTCGCGGGCGCTGAACAGGCGGCTCGACCGCCGCGCGGCGGCGCTCGGGCGCGAAGCGGGCCTGCGCACCGGCGTCGCCGGCGGCGCCGCCACGCTCAACGACTACAGCCGCGTCACGCGGGCGCGGATCCCCTACGTGATCGCGGCGATCGCCCTCGCCACCTTCCTCGTCCTCGTCCTCGTCCTGCGGGCGCTGCCGCTGGCGGCGATCGCGGTCGGCCTCAACCTGGCCACGGTCGCCGTCGCCTTCGGCGTCCTCACGCTGCTCTTCAACCTGCCCGAAGACTGGCCGCTGGGCGGTCACACCTACGTCGACGCGGTCGGCGCGACGGCGATCTTCGGCGTCGTCTTCGGCCTCTCGATCGACTACGCGGTCTTCCTGCTGGTGCGGATGCGCGAGCACTACGACCGCCACGGCGACAACGCCGCCGCGATCGAGTTCGGCCTGCAGCGCACGGCGCGTGTGATCACCGGGGCGGCGGCGATCATGATGGCCGTCTTCGTCGCCTTCGCCGGCGCCTCGATCGCCACGGTCAGCCAGCTCGGGGTCGGGCTGACCGTCGCCGTGCTGCTCGACGCGACGGTCGTCCGCATCGTCCTGCTGCCGGCGCTGATGCTGCTGATCGGCGACCGCGTCTGGTGGCTGCCGCGGCCGCTGGCGCGGATCCTGCCCAGGCTCAACGTCTGAGCGGTTGAATCCCGGCGCGGTCCGCAACGCGTTGACTTCGAGTTAAGCCAGGCGCGCTCGCGCCCGTGGCGGCTGACCGCTCGGATACGATTCGGCCGCTATTCCTCTGTATGGAGGCGGGGGAAAGCTCGAGCGACGATCCGTGGCTGCCAATGAGTCAGGCGAGGAGAAGGGACCGGCGAATGCTCGGGGGACCACGCCCGCGCGGATCGCGACGATAGCCGGGCTGGCCATCGTCGCCCTCGCCCTCGCCGTCGTCGTCTTCAGCGGCGGCGGCGGGCACAAGTACAAGCTGATCTTCCAGAATGCCGCGCAGCTCGTGCCCGACAACCAGGTCCTGATCGGCGGCCAGGCGGTCGGCTCGGTGGAAAGCATCTCGCTGACCGACGACAACCTGGCGGAAATCGAGATCAGCTCAGAACAGGAGCTGCACGAGGGCAGCACGGCGACGATCCGCGCCACCTCGCTCTCCGGCGTCGCCAACCACTACATCTCGATCAGCCCGGGGCCGAACAGCAGCCCGCCGCTCGAAGAAGGGGCGACGCTGGGGCTCGGCTCGACCACGACCGAGGTCGACCTCGACCAGTTCTTCAACACCTTCCCGAACCCGGTCCGCCGCGCCCTCGGCCAGTTCGTGCGCGGCAACGCGGCGCAGTTCCGCGATCGCGGCGCCGGCGCGAACGAGACCTTCAAGTACTTCGGCCCGGCGCTCAACCGGACCAACGCCTTCGTCGGCGAACTGAACTCCGACCAGCACCTGCTCGAACGCTTCGTCGTCAGCTCGAGCAAGCTCTCGACCGTCGTCGCCTCGCGCGGCGAGCAGCTCTCCAGCGCAATCTCCCACGCCAGCACCGCGTTCGGCGCGATCGCCAGCCAGAACCGGGCCCTGGACCAGACGCTGCGCGAGCTGCCGCCGTTCATGCGCCAGGCGAACACCACCTTCGTCAACCTGCGCGCCGCGCTCGACGACCTCGATCCGCTGGTCGAAACGGCGAAGCCGGCGACGAAGAACCTGGCGCCGTTCCTCGCCGAACTGCGCCCCGTGCTCTCGAAAGCGGTGCCGGTTTTCAAGAACCTGCGCCTCAGCGCCGCCCGCAAGGGCTTCGCCAACGACACCGCGGAAGCGCTCGCCCTCTTCCCGCTGGTGCAGGAACGCTCGGCCAAGGCCTTCCCGCACGCCGAGCAGGGCATCGAAGCGTTCCAGCCGACCCTGAACTTCGCCCGCAGCTACACGCCGGACATCTTCAACGGCTTCGGCAAGCTCGGCCAGATCACCGGCTACTACGACGGCAACGGCCACTACGCCCGCGCCCAGCTCGCCTTCAACATCTTCAAGCGCAACGGGGAAGGCGAGCTCGAACCGATCAAGCCGAGCGAACAGTACAACGCCTACGGAGGCTCGGCCGGCGTGCGGCGGCCGTGCCCGGGCGGCGGCACCCAGTCCGCCGCCGACGGCTCCAATCCCTTCGTCAGCCCGCCCTTCTCCGGCTCGGGCGTGAGCTCATCGGAATGCAACCCGGCGGACGCGCCGCCAGGTGGGCCATGAGGCGGGGGACCAAATGGCTGATCGCGGGCGGGATCGTCGTCGTGGCGGCGATCGTCGTCGTCCTGCTGGCCTCCGGCGGGGGCGGCGGGGGCGGCTACGTCGTGCGCGGCATCTTCGACAGCGGCGGCTTCATGGTCTCCGGCGAGGAGGTGCGGGTCGCGGGGGCCAACGTGGGCGAAATCGAGTCGGTGGGCGTGACGATGCCGGGCGAGGTCGACGGCTACAAGAACGGCAAGCCGATCGCCGTGCCGGGCAAAGCGGTGATCGCGATGAAGATCATCGACCCTGGCTTCCAGGACTTCCGCAGCGACGCCTCCTGCCTGATCCGGCCGCAGTCGCTGATCGGCGAGAAGTTCGTCGACTGCAACCCGACGCTGCCGCGCGCGCCGGGCTCGAAGCCGGCGCCGCCGTTGAAGAAGATCGCCGCGGGCGAACCGGGCGCCGGCCAGTATCTGCTGCCGTTCGAGAACAACAGCACCAGCGTCGACCCCGACCTGATCAACAACATCAACCAGCTCACCTACGTGCAGCGCTTCCGCCTGATCCTCAACGAACTCGGCGCCAGCTTCGCCGGGCGCGGCGCCGACGTCGAAGAAGTGGTCAAGCGCGCCAACCCGGTGCTGCGCGACGTCGACCGCGTCTTCGGCATCCTCAACGCGCAGCGCGACGAACTGGCCCAGCTCGCCGCCGACTCCGAACGGATCCTCGGCCCGCTCTCGCGTGAGCGCCGCAGCGTCGCCGGCTTCTTCGCCAACGCCGGCGCCGCCGGGCAGGCGAGCGCCGAAAAGGGCGCCGACGTCGAAGCCTCTCTGCGCAAGTTCCCCGCCTTCCTGCGTGAGCTGCGCCGGACGATGGCGAGCTTCGAATACTTTTCCAAGGCCGGCACGCCGGTCTCCGAATCGCTGGCCAAGGCGGCGCCGGCGCTGACCCAGGCGACGCGGGCGCTGACCCCGTTCTCGGCCGCCTCGACCGTCTCGCTGAAGTCGCTCGGCGCCAACGGCGAAACCGCTGGGCCGAAGATCCACGCCGCCGACCCGGTCGTGCGGAAGCTCCGCGACCTCGGCCTCAGCGGCGCGACGCCGGTCTCCGAACTGGCCGAATTCCTGGTCAGCACGCGCGAACACAAGGGCTTCGACGGGCTCGCCGACCTGATCTACAACAGCGCCGGCGCGAACAACGAATTCGACCAGTACGGCCACTTCACACGCAGCCTCACCGCGCTGACCAACTGCATCGACTACGTCACGGCGCCGACCACCGGCTGCTCGGCCAACTTCAACGGGCCGGGCTCCAGCTCGACCGCCTCGGAGTCCGACGCGATCCGCCTCTACGAGCGCCTGCAGGAAACGCTCAGCGCGCAGAGCGGCGGCACCTCGACCGGCGTCGCCCCGGTCGAACCGCGAGCGGTGGCGCCGGGCCAGGCGAAGCCCGCCCCGGCGCCCCCCTCGCCCGGCCTCGGCGAAAGCGAAGGGCTCGGCGCGAAGGCGAAGGCGACGACCTCCTCCCAGCGCGCACTCCTCGACTATCTGCTGGGGCCATGAGCGCGGAGCGACCAAGCATGCATATCTGGTTCTCTGCGCCGGGAGCGGAGCGCGAAAATTTGTGATGAGGAACCGCGGCGGCATACAGGGGGTGGCGAGCAGCCCGGCGATCGTCGGGGCGGTGACCGTGCTGGTCGTGGTCGTCGCCGTCTTCCTCGCCTACAACGCCAACAACGGCCTGCCCTTCGTCTCCACCTACGACCTCAAGGCGCGGGTGCCGAACGCCGACGCGCTGGTCGACAACAACGAGGTGCGGATCGGCGGCTCGCGAGTCGGCGTGGTTAAGGAAGTAACGCCGGTCCAGCTGCCCAGCGGCCGCGTCGTCGCCGAACTCAGCCTCAGCCTCAACAAGAGCGCCGAACCGATCCCGGCGAACTCGACGATGATCATCCGCCCCAAATCGCCGCTCGGCCTCAAGTACCTGCAGATCGTCCCCGGCGACTCCTCGCGCGGCCTGAAGGCGGGCGGAACGATCCCGCTCGCGGCGGCGCGGCCCGAACCGGTCGACATCGACCAGTTCTTCGACATGTTCGACGCGAAGACCCGCACCGCGATCCAGCGCAACAACGCCGGCTTCGGCAACGCCTTCGCCGGCCGCGGCCCGCAGATCAACGCTGCCCTCGGCAGCCTCCGCGAACTGACCGAAAGCAGCCAGCCGGTGCTGCGCACGCTGGTCGCGCCGGGCACCCGCTTCGGGCCCTTCTGGGAAGCGCTGGAGGCTCTCTCCGCCACCGTCGCCCCGGTCGCCGAGCAGCAGGCGAGCATGTTCGTCGCCCTTGACCGCACCTTCGCCGCCTTCGCCCGCGTCTCCCGCCCCTACATCCAGGAAACGATCGTCAAAGGCCCGCCGACGCTCGACTCGCTGACCGCCGACCTGCCCGCCCTGCGCCCCTTCTTCCGCGACGCGGGCCGCTTCTTCACCGCCTTCAAGCCCGGCGCCAAGGCGCTGGGCGAGACCTCGCCGACGATAAACGCGGCCCTGCGCGCCGGCATCCCGGCGCTCAACCGCTCGCCGCGGCTGTACGCGCAGCTGACGCCGACGGCGGAAGCGCTGCTCGACTTCCAGAACGAGGACGGCGTCTTCAACGGGCTCGACCTGCTGATCGACACCAACGAAGTCCTCGCCCCGGCGATCGAGCACATCGCCCCGGCGCAGGTCACCTGCCAGTACCTCAGCATCGCCGCGACCAACCTCGCCGACGCCTTCAGCGAATCGAACGGCAAAGCCAACTGGCTGAGCGCGATCACCTTCGAGGCCCCCGACGGCCCCAACGCCGAGTCGCAGCCCTCCTCGGCGCCGGCGAACGGCCCCAGCGGCAAGAACCACCTCCACTTCAACCCCTACCCGAAGACCGGGCAGGGCGGCGTCTGCGAAGCCGGCAACGAGCACTACGCGCCGGGCCAGACGGTGATCGGCCACTCACCGAGCCTGTGGGCGAAGACGACCAGGGGAGAAGGCTGAGAATGGGACGCTTGCCGGAGCGCGACACGAGGGCCGGGGCGACGGACGCCCGCATCAAGTGGCGGCCGAGCAACGCGACGATCGCGATCGTCTTCATCCTCGTCTTCACGGTCGGCCCCTACCTGGCCTTCACCAAACACGTCCCCTTCACCGGCTACGGCTACACGCTCAACGCCACCTTCTCCAACGGGGTCAACATCTCGACCAACTCGCCGGTGCGGATCGCCGGCGTCGACGTCGGCAAAGTGATCTCGGTCGGTCGCGACGGCGACAACACCAAGGTCACCTTTAACGTCGAAGGCAAGGGCCGGCCGATCCACGACGACGCCTACGCGGAGATCAAGCCCCGCATCTTTCTCGAGGGCAACTTCTTCATCGACCTCAAGCCCGGCAGCCCGAGCGCGCCGGAATTCGACAGCGGCGGGACGATCCCGGTCAGCCGCACCTCGACCGCGCTGCAGCTCGACCAGATCCTGACCTCGCTGCAGTCGCCCGTGCGGGCCGACCTCAGCCGCCTGCTGGAGAGCTACGGGGAAGCGTTGACTCACAAGCCGACGGCGGCCGAAGACGCCACCCAGCTGCCCGAGGTGAAAGGAAAGAGCGGCGCCGAAGGGCTCAACGGGGCGCTCAAATACGGCGGCGAAGCCGGCCGCTACAGCGCCCAGGTGACCAACGCCTTCCTCGGCACCAGCCCGGGCGACCTCTCGCGCATGGTGGCGGGCGCCGGCCGGACCTTCGGCGCCTTCGCCCGGCGCGAGGCCGACCTGCAGGGGCTGATCGTCAACTTCGACATCTTCACCGGGGCGCTGGCGGCGCAGTCTCGGAACCTCGCGACAACGGTGCAGCGGCTGGCGCCGACGCTGGCGGTGGGCCGCAGGTCCCTCGTCAACCTCAACCGCACGCTGCCGCCGCTGCGCGCCTGGGCGATCGAGTTCCGCCCCGCCGTCGCCGAGCTGCCGGGGCTGATCGCGGCGGGCCGTCCCTGGCTGGCGCAGGCCCGGCCGCTGCTCTCGGGCAAAGAGGGCGGTGGGGCCGCCAGGCTGCTGGAGGAATCGACCCCGCCGCTCACCCGCGCCACCCAGGCGGGCGCGGCGAGCACGATCCCGCAGATCAACCGGATCAGCCTCTGCACGAGCAAGGTCTTCGTGCCGACCGGCAACGAGACGATCCACGACCGCTTCGAAACCGGCCCCAACTACCGCGAGTTCTTCTACTACCTGGCCGATTTCTCCGGCTGGGGCCAGAACTTCGACGGCAACGGCCCCTACCTCAAGGTCCAGCCCGGCGGCGGCGGCACGCTGGTCAAGCTCGAAAACCCGGGGGGCAACCTGACCACGGACAAACAGGACTGGGCGCACGTGGTCGAAGCGCCCGCCGGGATCCAGCCCCAGCTCGGCGGCCGGCCGCCGAAGAAGCCGGAAGTGCGCTGCTCGACCCAGCCCGTCCCCGACGTCAACGGCGGGCTCGGCCAGGTCGGCCCGGCCCAGTTCACGGTGGCGAGTCCATGACCGAGCGCGAGCCCCACGTGAGCCGCTGGCGGCACTTCCGCACCTCGCTCGTGCGGCAGTCCCGCGGGCGCGGCAAGGACACGATCGCGATCGCGCTCCTGACCGTGGCCGCGATCGTGATGACGCTGTGGATCTTCACCCAGCAGAACGCCTCGCTTCCCGCCTGGGTCCCCTTCGCCGGCGAAGAATTCGACCACGTCTCGGCCGACTTCAGCGACGCCCAGGCGGTGACGCCGGGGCAGGGCCAGGCGGTCGTGATCGCCGGCATCCAGGTCGGCAAGATCGAATCGGTCGACCTCGAAGACGGGCATGCCGTCGTCGGCATGCAGATCGAGCCCCGGTATATGCCGCTGATCCACCCCGACGCGACGCTGCTGCTGCGGCCGAAAACCAACCTCAACGACATGACGGTCGAGATCTCCCCCGGCAGCGGCGGCAAGCCGGTCGAAGACGGCTACCGCTTCCCGCTCTCCCGGACCGAACCGAGCATCCAGTTCGAATCCTTCCTCGCCCAGTTCGACACCGACACGCAGCGCTACCTGCAGCTCCTCCTCGCCGGCGGCGCCCAGGGGATCGGCGGCCGCGGCCGCCAGCTCGGCAACGCCTTCCGCCGCTTCCAGCCCTTTGCCCACTACATCGCCAAGCTCAACCGCGCGGTCGCCCAGCGCCGCGTCGCGCTGGCCCGCACGATCCACGACTTCGGCCTGCTGACGACCGAGCTGGGCCGCCACGACGCCGAGATCGAACGCTTCGTCACCTCCTCCAAGGACGCGCTCGGCAACTTCGCCAACCAGCAGGACGCGATCCAGGAAACGCTGCGCGAATTCCCCTCCACGCTGACCGCGCTGCGCTCGGCGCTCGCCGCCTCGAACCGCTTCTCCGAAGCTACGCGCCCGGCGCTGCTCGGCCTGATCCCGCAGGCGCAGGCCTCGGTGCCGGCGTTCAAGGCGAACGAACAGTTCTTCAGACAGACCACCGGGCCGATCCGCGACCAGGTCCGCCCGTTCACCCGCCAGGTGCGCCCGGTGCTGACCCACCTCAACGAAGCCGCGCCCGGCTTCCACACGTCGGTGAGCGAATTCGGCGCCTCGCTGGGCGCCTTCAACAGCTTCCTCAACGAGCTCGCCTACAAGCCGAAGGGCAGCAGGCAGAGCTTCCTCTTCTACCTGCCCTGGGTGAACCACGACATCAACGCGAGCTTCAACCTCGCCGACGGCGGCGGCCCGGTCGCCAGGGCGGTCGCCTCGCTCTCCTGCAACGGCTCCTACCTCGCCTACAGCCTGACCCAGCCGCGCAAACTCCCCGACGGCAGCCTGCAGCAGTTGAAGCCGTACCTGAGGACGCTGCTACAGGGCGTCCGCATCCCGGCTCCCAAGGAACTGCCTCCCATCCCCGCCGACCCGAACCTGCCAAACGTCTCCTGCGGACCGGAAACCGGAGAATGAGCAAGAAAGCCCCCAGCACAGCCCAGCTTCTCGTGATCGCCGGCTTCGCCCTGTCGTGTTTCGGCATCCTGCTCTTCCTCTGGATCACCTTCGGCGGGCCGACCCCGTTCAAGGCGCGCCCGTACGAGGTCAAGATTCCCTTCCAGGAGGCGACCCAGCTCGCCGAACAGTCCGACGTGCGCATCTCCGGCGTCTCGGTTGGCAAAGTGCAGTCGATCGAAGAGTCGCCCGACGGCAAGCAGGCGCAGGCGACGGTCGACATCGACGACAAGTACGCGCCGCTGCCCATCGGCACACGGGCGATCCTGCGCACCAAGACGCTGCTCGGCGAGACCTACGTCGAACTCACCCCGGGCGATCGCAAGGGGCCGACGCTGCACGACGGCGCCGCCCTGCCCAGGGCCAACGTCGCCGAATCGGTGCAGCTCGACGAGATCTTCCGCACCTTCAACGAGCCGACCCGCCGCGCGTTCCAGGAATGGATGCAGGAAGGCGCCACGGCGATCGCCGGCCAGGGCGGCTCGCTCTCGACCGCGTTCGCCGAATTCAACCCCTTCTTCAGCGAATTCAACCGCCTCTTCCGCCTGCTCGACACGCAGCGGCTCGCCGTGCACCAGCTGTTCCGCAACGGCACCACGGCGCTCAGCGCGCTACGCGGCCGCGAAGGCCAGCTGGCGAGCTTGATCCGCAACTCGAACGCCGTCTTCAGCACCACCGCGGCGCGCGATCGCGACATCGAAGCGCTGTTCCGCGCCTTCCCGACCTTCGAGGACGAGCAGCGCCTCACCTTCAACCGCCTGAAGACGTTCGCCCTCAACGCCGATCCGCTGTTCCGCCAGCTCGTGCCCGCCGCCAAGCAGCTCTCGCCGACGCTGATCGCCTTCTCGCGCCTGGCGCCGCAGGCCAAGGGGCTGTTCGAAGGGCTGGAACCGGTGATCGACCGCGCCCCCAGCGGGCTCGGCTCGCTGCGCAAGTTCCTGCGCGCCGACTTCCCGGTGCTGCTGCGGGCGCTGGACCCGTTCCTGCGCAACCTCAACCCGATCCTCAGCGGGCTCGGCCTCTACAGGAACGAGGTCACCTCGCTGTTCGGCAACGCCGCGGCCGCGACCAACGCCGTCCACCTCAGCCCGCAGGGCGAACAGATCCACTACCTGCGCCTGCTCGGCCCGCTCGGCCCCGAATCGCTCGCCACCTACGACACCCGCACGACCACCAACCGCAACAGCGCCTACAGCCAGCCCCGCTACGCCTCGCGGCTCGCCAGGGGCCTGCTCAACTTCCACACCTCCCAGTGCGGCGGCGGGATCACCGCCCACCTCGATCCCGACACGCCTAACGAACCGGCCTTCAGCGAACGGACCGAAGGGGACGCGGCGCTGGCCAAGGACTTCTACGAACGGCTCAAGCACTACGCCTTCGCCGACCAGGAAGACTCCTCCTCGATCCCCGCCCCGGGCTGCGAAGCGCAGGCGCCGTTCGAGCCGATCTACGGCAGCGGCCCAGCGACGATCTACCAGCACACGCTCGAACAGAGCGGCGAATAGGCGCAAAGTTCCGAGCACGAAAAAGGGCGGCCCGGGGGCCGCCCTTTCTCTCGCCCCGCTCAGGCGGGGGATTGCCGTGCGTTCAGCCCTTCGGCGTGCAGGGAACCGCGAGGCTGCCCTTGAGCACCGTCTGGGCGGCGACTCCGGGTTCCTTCGCTTCGTTCTTGAACAGCACCTTCGGCACGCTGACCTTGAAGACGCCGTCGGGGCATTTGGCTTCGAAGTAGCCGACCTTCTTGCCCTTGTAGCTGTAGGTCTTTCCGAGCTTGAAGTTGAAATCAAGCGCGGAGCCGCTGCCGCCGGCGATCACCGGAATTTTCGCCACGGACTTGATCCCGCTGCCGCTGCGCTTGATCGTCACGTTGGTGACGATCGCAGCCGGCACCGGCACGGTGATGAACGTGTGGATCAGCAGCGTCACCTTGCCGCCCTTTTCGCCGCCGTTGAAGACCAGCAGCGGGCTCGGCACCTCGATCGGCTTCTGTTCGGGGAAGGCGATCTCCGCGTCGGCCTTGCCTTCACCCAGAATCGCCTTGCCGCAGACCTTCTTCGCCGCGTTGGTGTCGCGCGCCTCGAGCTGGCCCGCCTTGCAGACCGGGAAGCCCTTGACGTTGACCTTCACGTCCTTGTCGATGTTGACCTGGGTTTCCCTGAAGGCCGACGGGTGAGTCCCGTCGCTGGTCTTGATCTTGCCGAAGATGTGTGTGGTCACCGGCGTGTACTTGTTCTTCGGCAGCGCCTTCGGCGAGGTGGTGCCGCCGAAGGTGACGATCAGGTCGCCGGCCCGCAGCGTCGTGCTAACCGCGCTCGCGACCGCCGCGACGCTCAGGGACGCTACCGCGGTAACGGCGAGCGCCAGCATCAGCTTCTTACGCATTCTCTTCTCTCCTTTTGGCCCTGCCCGTTCGAGCCGCGGCCGTCGAAAAGCCATTTAATCCCGCTTCAAAGCTAGCAGGCGAGCTTTGAGTTGCCGTTAGCCGCGTCCCGGCTTGCAGGGCGTGACCAGACTCCCTCTGAGCACCGTCTGCGGCGCCACGCCGGGGATTCGCGCTTCGTTCTTGAACAGGGTCTTGGTCGTCCGCACCTTGAACTTGCCGTCCGGGCAGCGCGCCATCAGGACGCTGCGCTTGCGGTGGCGGAAGCGGAAGTAGCGCTTGACCTGGAAGCTGAAGTCGAGCGCCGAGCCGCTGCCGCCGGCGATCACCGGGATCTTGGCGACGCCGTGAATGCCGAAGCGGCCCTTGTGCTGGCGCTTCAGCGTCACCTGGGTGACGATCGCGGCGGGAACCGGGACGGTGATGAAGGTGTGGATCAGCAGCTTCGTCGTGCCGCCGCGGGTGCCGCCGTTGAAGACGAGCAGCGGGCTCGGCACCTTGATCGGCGCCTGTTCGGGGAAGGCGATCTCGGCGTGCGCCACCCCGTGCCCGACGATCGTCTTGCCGCAGACGCGCTTCGCCGCCCTGGTGTCGCGCGCCTCGAGCTGGCCGGCCTTGCAGACGGGCAGGCCCCTGGAGTTGACGAGGACGTTGCGGTCGATGTCGAACTGCGCTTCGCGGAAGGCCGACGGGTGGGTGCCGTCGCTGGTCTTGACCTTGCCGAAGATCTTCGCCGAGATCGGCGCGAAGCGGTGGCGCGGCAGCTTCTTCGGAGCCACGTTGCCGCCGAAGGTGACGATCAGGTTGCCCGCGCGCAGGGTGATCTGCGTCGCGTTGGCGACGGCGGCGGCACTGAGCGCGAGCACCGCGCTGAGGGCGAGCGCCAGGACGAGGTTTCTACGCATGGCTGTATATCTCTCCTTTGGGAGCCGGCCGGGGGCGGGCTCCGGTCGAAGGACGTGTCTGTCCCACCGGTGGCCGAACTACCCTGCCCCGGCCTTTTCATAACCCGCCCGGGGCGCGAAAAGAGCGGCTCGGCGTCGGGGCAGTCAGCCTTCGCCCGCGGCGGGACGCGCCCGCTCGCGCTCCGCGGCCGCCCCCTCGGGGCCGAGAAACGGCAGCGTGATCCAGAACATCAGGTCGGGCAGGCGCTCGGGCAGGCGCGCCGAGGCGCCGTGCAGGATCTCGCTGTAGAGCAGCTCGTTGACGCCGCCGGCGAGCGAGAGCGCGGTGATGCCCGGCAGCTCGACCGAGGTCTCCGCCCGCCCGGCGTCGAGGAAGCCGGTGAACTGGCGCAGGGCGGCGTCGCGGCGGGCCAGCGCCTTCGGCCCGGCGGCGAGCACCTCGACGATCGCGAAGCGGCCCTCGTCGGGGTGCTCCGCGAGGTGCTTCAGCAGCTCGCGGAGCCCGGCGGCGACCCGCTCGGCCCAGGGGGCTCCCGGCTTGGACTCGAAGCCCCGGGCGGTGTCGCCCAGCAGGTTGCCGAGCAGCACGTCGTAGGCGGCGAGGAAGCAGTCCTCCTTGCTGTCGAAGAGCTCGTAGAAGGTCTTGCGCGAGACGCCGGCGACGCCGATCACGTCGACGACGCGGGTCTCCGGGTAGCCGCGCTCGGCGACCACTTCGATCATCGCTTGCAGGATGCGCCGCCGCTGGGACTCCGTCACCGCCTCCCGCGGCAGCCCGTGACGGCCCCGGGGCAGCCGCTCAACGGCGCTGCGTCTTCCGGAAGCCACAGGGAAACTTTAGAGCACCCCTCGTTCTCCGCCGATCCATACGACCTCGTCCCTGCCGGGGCCGACGCCGACCAGGCGGATCGGCACGCCGGCGTGCTCGGCGACGAACTCGAGGTAGGCGCGCGCCTCGGCCGGCAGATCCGCCTCGGCGCGGCACGCGCTCAGGTCGCCCTCGAAGCCCGGCAGCTCCTCGTACTCCGCCTCGGCCGAGTGGAGGATCGACTGGTGGTAGGGGAAGCTGTCGAAGACCGCCCCCTCGCGCGAGCGGTAGCGCACGGCTACGCGCAGCGGGTCGAGGCCGCTGAGCACGTCGAGCTTGGTGATCGTCAGCGCGGTCATCCCGTTGAGGCGCACGGCGTAGCGCAGGGCGACCAGGTCCATCCAGCCGCAGCGTCGCTCGCGCCCGGTCGTCGTCCCGTACTCGTGGCCGCGCTCGAGCATGTGGCGGCCGGCGGCGTCCGTCAGCTCGGTCGGGAAAGGCCCGGCGCCGACGCGGGTGGCGTAGGCCTTGGCCACGCCCCAGACCTCGTCGATGTCGCCCGGGGCGATCCCCGCCCCGACCGTGGCCGCGCCGGCGATCGGGTTGGAGGAGGTGACGAAGGGATAGGTGCCGTGGTCGAGGTCGAGCAGGGTCGCCTGGGCGCCCTCGAAGAGCACCGTGCGGCCGTTGTCGAGCGCTTCCCAGCAGAGCTTCGCCGTGTCGGCGATGTGGGGCTCGAGCCGGTGGCCGTAGCCGGCGAACTCCTCGGTCATCGCGTGCAGGTCCAGGCGCGGGTCGGGCGCCTCGGCGGCGCTGCGCTCGGCGCCCTCGCGCGCTCCCTCGCCGGCCTCCTTGCGCAGCTTGCGCCGTTGCACCGAGAGCTCGCGCAACGCCTGCTGCTTGGGCTCCAGCGCCGCCATGATCTTCTTGCGCAGGATCTTCTCGTCGAGCAGGTCCTGCACGCGGATGCCGAGCCGCAGCGCCTTGTCGGCGTAGCAGGGCCCGATCCCGCGCCGGGTCGTGCCGATCGAGAGCTTGCCCAGCTTGATCTCGCCGGCCGTGTCGAGCAGCACGTGGTAGGGCATGATCAGGTGGGCGTTGGCGGAGATCCGCAGGTTGCCGACGTCGACGCCGCGGCGCTTCAGGCCGTCGATCTCGCCGAGCAGGATGCGCGGGTCGATCACGACGCCGTTGCCGATCATGCAGAGCTTGTCCGGGTAGAGGATGCCGGAGGGGATCAGGTGGAACTTGAACTCCTCGCCGTCGCGGACGATCGTGTGGCCGGCGTTGTTGCCGCCCTGGAAGCGGACGACGGCGTCGGCCCGCTCGGCCAGCAGGTCGACGACCTTGCCCTTGCCCTCGTCGCCCCACTGGGCGCCGACTATGACGGTTCCAGGCATACGGGCGGGGATTGTGACTGGTTGGCTAGTAGGGCGCCTTCTCCAGCCGCCGGTCGGCGCCGAAGATGGCCACCTGCTCGCAGGTCTCGGTCAGGCGTGAGACCGTTCGCCTGCCGATCTGGTCCTCCAGCTTGTCGACCGTGAGATTGGTCGTCAGCATGATCGAGCGTTCGTCTTCGTAGCGCTCGTTGACCAAGGAGTAGAGCTGCTCCAGGACCCAGTCGGAGCGTTTCTCCGCGCCGAAATCGTCTATGTGGAGGAGGTCCACCGCGATCAGGCGGTCGAAGAACTCGGTGTACGAATCCCCGTCGGGCTCCTCATCGTAGGTGCGACGGATGCGGGCCAGCAGCTTGGGCAGCGAGTAGATGGCGACCGAGTGCCCCCGCGCCAGAGCTTCCTTCGAGACGAGCATCGCGAGGGTTGTCTTGCCCGTTCCGGTGTCTCCGGATAGCCAGAGACCCCTGCCCTGCCCAAGCTTCGAGTCCAGCTCGGAGAGGAATTCGCGCACCTTCTCGACCGCGGCCCTCGTTTCCGCTTGGCGCGACATGTCGCTTACCGGGGGGCGGTCGAAGGAGACGCCGCGGTAGCGCGGCGGGATCGCCGAGGCTACGCCGCGGACGCGCCCCCTTTTCAGGCGGTCGGCGCGGCACTCGCAGGGACGGGCGACGTCCTCGGGGCCGAGGATCCAGCCGGAGCCGTCGCAGGCGCCGAGCGGGCAGGCGCGCTCGGCGAACGGCTCGCTGCGCGGCCGCGCCGCCGCCATCAGAAGTCAGGCCCCGCGGCGGCCGTGTCCTCCAGCGGCGGCCCTTCGCCGGCGGGCTGCTCGACCGGCTGCTCGTGGCCGCTGTAGTCGGCGAATTTGGGGAAGCGGTCGAGGAAGACCAGCTTCGGGGTGCCGATCGGCCCGTTGCGGTGCTTGGCGACGATCACCTCGGCCAGCCCGTCGGGCTCGTCGTCGGGATCGCGGTAGTAGTCCTCGCGGTAGAGGAAGGCGACCACGTCGGCGTCCTGCTCGATCGAGCCCGACTCGCGCAGGTCGGAGAGCATCGGCTTCGGCGGGTGGCGCTGCTCGGGCGCGCGGGAGAGCTGGGAGATCGCCAGCACCGGCACCTCGAGCTCGCGGGCGAGGATCTTCAGGCCGCGGCTCATCTGGCCGACCTGCTCGACCCGGTTGGCGCGCGGGTCGTCGGCGCGCATCAGCTGAAGGTAGTCGACGATCACCAGTCCGAGGCCGCCCTGGTCCTGGACCTGTGCGTGCAGGCGCCGCGCCTTGGCGCGCAGGTCGAGCAGGCCGAGGTCGGAGGAGTCGTCGAACCACAGCGGCGCTTCCTCCAGCTCGTTGCAGGCTCGCACCACCTTGGGCCAGTCCTTCTGCGCGACCTGCCCCTTGCGCAGCTTGTCGCCGGAGATCCGCGCCCGGCAGGCGATGAAGCGCTGCGCCAGCTCGACCTCCGACATCTCCAGGGAGAAGAAGGCGACCGGCATCTGCCGCTTCACGGCGACGTTCTCGGCGATGTTGGCGACGATCGCGCTCTTGCCCATCGCCGGGCGGGCGGCGACGATGATCAGGTTGCCCGGCTGGAAGCCGCCGGTGATCGCGTCGATGTCGCGGAAGCCGGAGGGGGTGCCGGTCATCTCGGTCTCGCCGGTCGAGAGCTTCTCGAGCCGGTCGACCTCGTCGTGGAGGATCTCCGAGAGCATGCGGAAGTCGCTCGCCTGCTCTTTGTGGGCGACCTCGAAGAGCAGCTTCTCGGCTCGCTCGGAGAGCTCGCGCGGCTCGCCCTCGCGCTCGTGCACCCACCCCTGGATCTCCTGGCCGGCGCCGAGCAGCCGCCGCAGCAGCGAGTTCTGCTGGACGATCTCGGCGTAGTGCTTGGCGTTGCCGGCGGCCGGCACCTTGGCCGCCAGCTCGGCGACGTAGTTGCGCCCGCCCGCCTCCTCGATCGCGCCCTTCTGCGTCAGCGCCTCGGCGACGCTGAGCTCGTCGACCGGCTTCGAGGCGGCATAGAGGTCGTGGGCGGCCTGGAAGATCGCCGTGTGCTTCTCCAGGTAGAAGTCCTCGGGCGCCAGCTTGACCTCGTCGATCACCCGGGTCAGCGCCGGCTCGGCGACCAGCATCGCGCCGAGCACCGATTCCTCGGCCTCGATGTTCTGCGGCGGGACGTGGGTGGCGGTGGCCATCCGACTAAGTAACCACACGGACAGGCGTCACGGGAAAGGGAAGCCCGCTAGGCCCGGGGAATTTCGCCCGCCGCCTCCTGCCGCCGCTCGCCGCGGCGCAGGATGCGGCGGGTGAGGATCGCGATGCTGAGGATCGCGGTCGCGCCGAGGCTGAGCTGCACGCTCAGCAGCCCCTCGCGGGTCCAGTAGACGTCGCGCAGGTCGAGCAGCAGCGCCGCCTCGTCGAAGGTCAGCCCCATGCCGGCGCCCATCGCCACCGCCAGCCGGTCTTCGAGCGCCTCGTCGTCGCTGAGCAGCGCCGCCGTGCCGGCGCCGAAGGCGAGCACGATGCCGGGCACGAAGTGGTGGATGTGGCGCCCGCCGACGCGCACGTTCTCGAACGGCCACCAGCGGTCGCGGATGCCCCAGGTCGAGATCCGCACCAGGGCGAAGGCGCCGAGGAAGCCGGCGAGCAGGTTGAAGAGGACGGTCTCGCTGCGCGGCGCCGCCTCGTAGCCGCTGACCGCGACGCCGACGGTCTCCAGCGCCGCGGCGGGCGCCGCCTCGACGAGCGGCTCGCGCTCGGCGATCTCGCGCCGGCGCCGGCGCAGCAGGCGCCCGAACTGGCTGGCGAGGACGACGCCGGCGCCGCCCACCGCGACAGCCGCCAATCCCACGGTCGCCCGCTCCGAGCGGGCCCAGCCGAACCGCGTCCGCGCCCTGAGGCGGCGGCCCAGGCGTCCGATCCTCAGGACTCCTCGGCGACGATCGTCTTCACCGCGGCGAGGCTGCCGTCGGCGAGCTCGATCTCCACCATGTGGGTGCCGATCTCGCGGATCGGCTGCTCGAGGCGCACTTTGCGTTTGTCGATGCGCAGGTCGCGAGCCTCGCGGATCGCGTCGACGATCTCCTTGGCGCCGACCGAGCCGAACAGCTTGCCGCCGTCGTCGGCGCGCTGCTGGATCGTCAGCACGGTTTTGGAGAGCAGCGCGGCGGCCTGCTCTTCGCGCTCCGCGCGCAGGCGTTCGGCCCTTTCCGTGGCCGCCTGGCGCTGCTGGGCCTGCTCGAGCGCGCCCGCCGTGGCCGGGGCGGCGAGCTTGCGGGGGATCAGGTAGTTGCGCAGGTAGCCGGAGGCGACGTCGATCGGTTCGCCGCGCTGGCCGAGGCTCTCGACGTCCTCGAGCAGAATCGCCTGCGCCATCGCTCTATCTCTCCCCGACGTAGGGCAGCAGGGCGATCTCGCGCGCTCTTTTCACCGCCACCGAGAGCTGCCGCTGGTGTTTGCGCGAGAGCCCGGTCACGCGGCGGCCGCGCGTCTTCCCCTTGTCGGAGAGGAAGCGCCGCAGCAGGTTGAGGTCCTTGTAGTCGACCACCGCGGAGTTGATCCGCGTGTATTTGCGCGGCCGCACCCGGTCCGCGCCACGGCGTCCGCGGCGCGGCGAAGCGGTAGAGCTGTCTCGGTCTCTGGGCACAGGCGGCCCAGGATGCTAGCTAAAAGGGAATGTCGTCGTCTCCGCCACCGCCACCGCCACTGGCCGCGGCGCCCGCCGGGGCGGCGTCGTAGTCGGAGGTGTCGGCGGGCGTGTCGGTCTGCGGGGTGAAGCCGTTGCCGTTTCCACCACCGCTGTTGCCGCCGCCGTCGCGCGAGCCGAGGAACTGGACCGAGTTGGCGATGATCTGCACCGACTGCCGCTTGCTGCCGTCTTTGGCCTCCCACTCGCGCCAGTCGAGCCGCCCTTCGATCGCCACCGGGCGGCCCTTGGACAGGTAGTTGGCGCAGTTCTCGCCCTGCGCGCCCCAGACGGTGACGTCGAAGTAGTTGGGCTTGTCGACCCATTCGCCGGTCGAGCCGTCCTTGCGCCGGCTGTTGACCGCCACGCGCAGCTCGCAGACGGAGGTGCCGCTGGGAAGGCTGCGCAGCTCCGGGTCGCGGGTCAGGTTTCCGGTGATGACCACCACGTTGATGTTCGAAGCCGCCACGGCTCTCACTCCTCAGATCGTTTGTCGAGTCCCCAGTCTAAGAGCGCAGGCGGCGAAACTCTCCCCCCCGAAGCCGGAATCTGCGCGAAAAGGCCGCTTACGCTTGCTCGGCGGCGTCGCCGGGCTCGCCCTCGGGCGGCTCAGGCTCGGCTTGCACAGCCACCGGCTCGGGCTCGGGCTCCTCCGCGGGAGCCTCCGGCTCGGTGGGCCGCTCGCGCGAGGCGCCGGGGCCCGGGGCGCTGGTCGCCGGCGGGACCATCGTCGGCGTGTCGGCGTCGACCTTGAAGACGCGAAAGCGCAGCACGCCGTCGGCGACCTTGAGGCTGTGGTCGAGCTGCTCGAGCAGCTCGGTCGGGGCCTCGAAGCGGAACCAGCGGTAGTCGGCCTCGTTGCGCTGCTTGATCTCGTACGCCAGCTTGCGCAGGCCCCAGGCGTTCTCGTGCTTCATCGTCCCGGCGGCCTCGATCTGCTTCTTCGCCTCGCCGGCGACAGCATCGCGCTCAGCGGCCCCCTGCGCGGGGTCCAGCATCAAAACCAACTCATATTCGCGTGCTGCGGCCAAAACGGCGTCGCACTATAGCTAGTGAGAGGGGGAGAGCTTCGGAAGCTATGCCCTTAGAGAGACCATGCGACTCCGCGTCCGCTGGGAGCTGGTGGCCAAAGCCGCCGCCGTGCTGGTTGCCGCCATCGTCGCGCTGCAACTGGTGCCGAGCCTGCTGAAGCCCTCCCCGCCTCCGCCGATACCGCCGGACGTGGGACTGCCGCGAGTGCAGGTGCAGCCGCCGGGGGTCCCGAAGCGTCGGCCGAAACCGCGTCTCGGGCGGGAGACGGGGGGTGGGGGTGGACGGCGCCGGGCGGAGTCTTCGGAGGGCAAGGCCCCGTCCCATGCGGCGCAAGGTCCCTCTGCCCGAAGAAGATCGCAGCCCAAGCCGGGCGCCCCCACCCCCCGGCAGGACCCGCCCGCCGAACCCATCGTCCCTGAACCGGAACCTCCTCCGCCGCCTGAACCCACACCGATCGAAACGCCGACTCCGCCAGAAGACGGCTCCGCCGAGTTCGCGCCTCACTGAGCGCCGGCAGCCGCCTCCCGCAGCTCGTCGATGTCGCGCAGCTGGTCGTCGACCCAGTCGCCGGGGTTGCGCGAGTAGATGATCTCCTTCAGGTGCTCGGCGCGCACGCGGCGCTCCTCGGGGTCCATCGTCAGCGCCCGGTGGATCGCGTCGGCCTGCTCCTGGATGTCGAACGGGTTGACCGAGAGCACGCAGTCGGCCAGCTGCTCGTGCGAGCCGGTGTTCTCGGAGAGCATCAGCACGCCGTTGCGGGTGTTGACCGCGGGCGCCTCCTTGGCGACCAGGTTCATCCCGTCGAAGATCGAGTTGACCATCAGCAGGTCGAAGTGCTTGTAGCGGGCGACCGCCTCGGGGAAGTTCTCGTAGATCTTCAGGTCGATCGGCATCCAGTCGGTGGTGCCGTGCTTGTGGTTGACGACGGCCACCAGGGCCTCGATCTTCTCCAGGTACTCGGCGTACTCGGGCACGTCCTGGCGCGAGGGCTGCAGGTGGGCGATGAAGGTGACCTTCTCGCGGAACTCCGGGTGCTGCTCGAGGAAGACGTCGAACGCGGTGAAGCCGCGCAGCACGTTCTTCGAGAGGTCGGCGCGGTCGACGCGGATGATCAGGTGCTCGCGGCGGCGCTCCAGCACCTTGCGCTCGTAGCGGGCGACCTCGGCCGACTCGGCGGCGCGCAGCAGCCGCTTGGAGTCGATCGAGAGCGGGTAGGCGCGCGCCCGCGTCTCGCCGCCGTCGTGGCGCACCAGGCAGCGCTCGTAGTCGACGTCGGCTTCGAGCAGTTCGTCGCAGCAGCGGATGAAGTTGAGGCAGTAGGAGTGGGTGTGGAAGCCGATGATGTCGTTGGCGAGCATGCCGCGGAAGATCGCCTCGCGGATCCGCCCCGGCAGCACCCGCCAGCTGTCGGGCTGCGACCAGGGGATGTGGACGAAGTGGTGCAGGAAGGCGTCGGGGCGCTCGGCCCGGATCATCCCCGGGGCGGTGTAGAGGTGGTAGTCGTGCAGCATCACCAGCGGCCGCTCGCGCCCCTCGATCTGGCGCAGCACGGCGGCGGCGATGTCGCGGTTGACCGCCTGGTAGCCGTGGTCCCAGGCGTCGAGCTCCTCCTGGCGGATGTCGGGCGCGTTGGAGAGGTCCCAGAGGTAGTGCTGGATGAACCAGAGGATCGGGTTGGCGATCACGTTGTAGAAGGCGTCGTAGGCGGCGGGATCGCTGCCGACCAGCAGCACCCGGTACTCGATCCCGTCGATCTCCAGGTCGACCGGCCCGCCCCGCTCCTCGGAGACGGCGACGTCCTCGTCGGTCATCGCCGAGGCGATCCAGAGCGCCTCGCGGTGGGAGACCAGGCCCGAGAGCGCCGTCACCAGGCCGCCGCCGCCGCGCTGCACGGTCCGCTCCCCGTCCTCGCCGCGCTCGAACTGGGCGGGCCCGCGGTTGGAGACGATGATCAATGCGTCGGATTCGGGCATCGCCCCAGAGCCTACCCCCGCTGCTCGCGACCTATTCGAGTTCGCCGATCAGCTCCAGCCAGTCCCTGAGCAGCCGGGGCGAGAGGAACTCCCGGCGGGCGTGTTCCTTGCCTGCCTTGCCGAGCCGCTTGCCCAGCTCGGGGTCGGCGAGGACCTCGAGGCAGCGCCGCGCGCACTCGCTCGGCGAGGAGACCAGGTAGCCGCTGACCCCGTTCTCGATCTGCAGCGGGATGCCGCCGACATCGCCGGCCACCGTCGGCCGGCCCTTCCAGAGCGCCTCGGTGACGGTCAGGCCGAAGCCCTCGCGGATCGACTTCTGCAGGCAGACGTCGGACTGCGACTGGAAGGCGTTGACCTCGATCGCGCCGACGTTGTTGAGGTTGTTGAGGATCTTGACGTCCTCGTCGCCGTCGGCGTATTCGACCGTCTGCTGGAAGAAGTCCCAGCCCTCGGGGTCGTCGGTCGCCATCGAGCCGACCAGGGCGAGCTGCACCTCGGGCATCGCCGCGGTCACCTCGCGGTAGGCGTCGATCACGCCGATCGGGTCCTTCCAGGGGTCGAAGCGCGAGACCTGGGTGATCAGCGGCCGGTCGACGTCGATGCCGAACTGGTGGCAGACGAAGGCGGCGTCGTCGGGGGAGAAGGCCATGTTCTTCGGCGAGAGCGGGTCGATCGCCGGCGGGACGATGCGGATGCCGTTGTGGCCGTCGATGCCGCTCGGCACGTAGGCGGGCATGTGCCAGACGGTCGCGTCGTACTCCTCGATCAGCGGCTGCAGGCGGGCGATCGGCGCCGGGTTGGGCTCGGAGAGGTCGATGTGGCAGCGCCAGATCCAGTTGCGGCTCTTCTCGCGGGCGCCGCGGCGCAGGCCGATCGGCTGCGGGTCGTGGACGATGATCGTGTCCCACTCGCCCTGCAGGTTCTCGGCGTTGGTGGCGTTGATCTCGTCGAAGACCGCCCACTGCTCGTCGCTCAGCGTCTCCTCCGCCCCCTGGAGCGAGTTGTGCAGCAGCTTGGTCGCGTTGAAGAACTCTTCCTTGCCGAAGATCACGTGCCAGTGGGCGTCGACGCCGACGTCGCGCATCAGCGGCACGATCGTGTAGAGGATCTCCGAGACGCCGCCGCCGAATGCGGTCGCGCTGACGTGGAGCACCCGCTGTCCCTCGAGCGGCTTGGCCAGCTCGCGGATCCGCTCGGTCAGCTGCTTGCCGGCGATGTGCGTGTAGTCGGCGAGGGACTTCTGGCCGAGGGCGACTTCCTGGAGCATCGGCGTTTTCTACAGACAACGGCGGCCGGACGCGTGCCAGGCCCGGCTATCCGCCGGGTTCGCCGACCGGGCGTTTGCCGAGGGTCACTTCGATCGTTTCACGCTGCCCGTCCTTGCGGAGGATCTCGACCGCCGCCGTTTCCCCGGGCCGGCGGGAGGAGATGTAGCGGGCGAGGTCGTCCGGCTGGACGACCGGCTTGCCGTCGACGGCGAGGATCGTGTCGCCGCCGACTTCGTAGGGCAGTCCCTGGAAGCGGATCTTTTCGTCGCCGCCCTTCAGCCCGGCATCGTCGGCCGGCCCGCCGGGGACGACTTCGGCGAGCAGGGCGCCGTGGGCGGCGTCGAGCCCGAGCTTTTCCGCCAGCTGCGGGTAAAGCGCCTGGGTGGAGACGCCGATGTAGGCGTATTCGGCGCTGCCGTTGCGCTCGAGCTCGGCGACCGAGCGCTTGATCGCCGAGACCGGCACGGCGAAGCCGACGCCGTCGCCGGTTCCGGTGTTGGTCTCGATCTGCTGGTTGATGCCTACCACGCGGGCCGCGGCTTCGAGCAGCGGCCCGCCCGAGTTGCCGGGGTTGATCGAGGCGTCGGTCTGGATCGCGCCCTCGATCTGGAACTGGGTCAGCGACTGGACCGATCGGTCGGTCGCGGAGACGACGCCGACCGAGAGCGACTGCTGCTCGCCGAAGGGGCTGCCGATCGCCGCGACGGGCTGGCCGACGCTCAGGTCGCGGTCGTCGCCGAGGGTCAGCGGGTGCAGCCGGAAGCCGTCCGGCTTCACGGCGAGCAGGGCGACGTCGGCGAAGGGGTCGAAGCCGAGGACCTTCGCCGGCAGCACGTTGCGGTTCGGGAACTCGACGTAGACCGCCTTGGCCTCCTTGCGCTCGGCGCCCTTGCCGTCGGTGACGACGTGGGCGTCGGTGACGATCCGCCCGCCTCGGTCGAGCACGAAGCCGGAGCCTTCGGCGGCTTCGCTGTCGAAGATCGAGCGGATCGTGACCACGCCAGGGGCCGCCTCGCGGTAGATCCTGGCGGCGTCGAAGCCCTTGCTCGCGGTCTGCACGACCACCTGGGTCGTCGTCTTCTCCGCCGTCCCGGCGGCGCTTTCCGGCGAGCCGCTGCCGCCGCCGCAGCCGGCGAGCAGCGCCAGCGCGAGCAGCACGATCGCGGTCGGGGCGCCTTTCTTTCGCATAGCGTCAGTAAAGCGCCCCGCTCAGGCGGATGCCTTTGCGGGAGCGGCGGGGAGCGGCGCCGGCAGGCCGCCGCGGGCCAGCGGCAGGTCGAGGGTGAAGGCGGTGAAGCGGCGGCTGGAGGAGATCGCGATGCGTCCGTCCATGCGCTGGGCGAGCTCGCGCGCGATCGCCAGGCCCAGCCCCGAGCCGCCGGCCGAGTCGGCGGTGAAGAAGCGCTCGAAGATCCGCTGCTGCACGCGCTGCGGGATGCCGGTGCCGTCGTCGGAGACGGTCAGCTCGGCGCGCCGGTCGACGGAGTAGATGGTCACGGTGACGCCGGTGCCCTCCGGCGTGTGGGTGAGGGCGTTGTCGAGCAGGATGCGGACGATCTGGCGCACCCGCTCGGGGTCGCCGACGGCGATCACCGGGCGGTCTGGGGTGCGCAGCTCCAGGCGCGAGCCCCGCAGCTCCGCGCGGGCGCCGAACTCGCGCGCCGCCTCGCGCGCCAGCGTGCCCAGGTCGACCCCGGCGAGCGTCATCTCGATCCCGCCCGCGTCGAGCTGGGAGAGGTTGAGCAGGTCGGCGGTCAGCTTGGTCAGGCGCTCGATCTGCCGCCTCATCGTGCGCACGAACTCGGCCCGCTCCTCGGGGCTCGGGTCCTCTTCCTCGAGCAGCTCGACGAAGCCGCCGAGGCTGAAGACGGGGGTGCGCAGCTCGTGCGAGGCGTTGGCGATGAACTGCTTGCGGGCGCTGTCGAGCTCGGCGAGGCGGCGCTGCATCTCGTTGAAGGTGCGGGCGAGCTGGCCGAGCTGGCCGCTGGAGTCGACCGGGACGCGTACGGCGAAGTCGCCGTCGGCGACGGCGCGGGCGGCGTCCTCGATGCGGCTGATGCGACGGGTGACGAGCTTGGCCGAGTAGAAGCCGAGCGCGAGCGCGATCAGGCAGGCGAGCAGGCCGCCGACGAGGATCGGCTCGCGGGCGTCGGCGTGGCCGCCGATCGCGACGACCCAGACGTAGATGACGACCGAGGTGCCGACGCCGATCGACAGAGCCGTGGTCGTGATCCGGTTGCCGAGCGGGGTGAGGCGGAGGCGCTTCATTCGCGGAAGCGGTAGCCGACGCCGCGCACCGTGAACAGGTACTCGGGCTGCTTCGGGTCGGCCTCGATCTTCTCTCGCAGATGGCGGATGTGGACGTCGACGGTGCGCGGGTCGCGGTAGTCGGAGTCGCCCCAGACGTGCTCGAGCAGCGTCTCGCGGCTCAGCACCTTGCCGGGCGAGCGGGCGAGCGCGCTGAGGATCTCGAACTCGACGTAGGTGGCGGCGATCTCCTCGTCGCGCAGGGTGACCTGGCGGCGCTCGGGGTCGATCCGCAGCTCAGCGTGCTCGATCGGCGCTTCGTCCCGCGCCTCGACCGCCATGCGCGAGCGGCGCAGCGCCGCCTTGACGCGGCTGCGGAACTCGCGCATCGAGAAGGGCTTGGTGATGTAGTCGTCGGCGCCGACCTCGAGGCCGGCGACCTTGTCGGTCTCCGATCCCTTCGCGGTCAGCATGATGATCGGCACCTGGCTGGCGCGGCGCAGCTGGCGGCAGACCTCTACCCCGTCGAGCTTCGGCAGCATCAGGTCGAGCACCACGAGGTCGAAGCGGGCTTCGGCGAAGCGCTCCAGCGCCTCGCGCCCGTCGAGCGCCGAGGTGACGTGGTAGCCGTCCTTGCGCAGCGGGTAGCTGAGCAGGGTCTGCACCGATTGCTCGTCGTCGACGAGCAATATCCGTGTAGACCCGTTGGGCATGGACAAAGGGTATCCCCCGCCAAATGCCAACCCGCCCATGGCGGACGCGGGAGGGAAGGCCCATCCATATCTGATTCTTTGGGCCTTCCCGGGAGCAGAGCACATGGGCGGAATTATTTGGACGTTTATGGGAGTACTTAGAACTAAGGCTCTCCGCCGAGGGGTCGATAGGACGAGTGTCATGCGGCAGAAATGGTTGAAAAGTCTTGTTGAAAAGGGGGAGTACCGGCCCGCGCCGGCGCTTGTCGCGCGGGCGATGCTGCGCCGCCGCGGCGTGCGCACGCTGCTCACCGGGGCGTCGCTCAGCCGAGCTGGTCGAATCCGGCCGCGGGCAGAGTCCCACCGCCGGGCAGCCTGATCTCGACCCCCGAACCGGCGCCCGCCTCGCCGATCCGCGTCAGCCTCCCCCAAGCGCCTCGACGGCCGCCGTCGCCTCGTCCAGCCGCCCGGGAGGCAGGGCGACGAGCAGCTCGTAGTCTTCGCCGCCGCCGGTCGCCAGCGCCAGCGGGTCGCGACCGGCGGCCCCCGCGGCCTCGGCGACGCCGTCCTGGAGCGGCAGCGCGCCGGCGTCGATGATGAGGGCGACGCCGCTGGCCTCGGCGACGTGTCCCGCGTCGCCGCCGAGCCCGTCGCTGAGGTCGATCATCGCCGTGGCGCCGGCGCCCGCCAGCGCGCGTCCCTCCGCGAGTCGTGGCCGAGGTTCGACCTGCCGCGCGATCAACGACGCGTCGCGTTCGCTGTTTGTGGCGCTCTGCGCGACAAAAGGCGAACGCGCTCCTCGTGGGAGGCTCCCGGCGCCGGATTCGAGCAGGAGCAGGCCCGCCGCGGCGCCGCCGAGCTCGCCGGTGACCGCCACGACGTCGCCGGGCCGGGCGCCGGCGCGGGTGACGAAGTCGTCGGCGCTCGCCGCGTGGCCGACGACGGTCGTCGCCAGCGTCAGAACCGGCGCGCGGGTGACGTCGCCGCCCGCCAGCGCCGTCCCGGTCTGCGCCGCCAGCGCCGCCATCCCGTCGAGCAGCTCGAGGCAGCCGTCCTCGCCGAGACCGGGGGGCGTCCCGAGGACGACATAGGCCTCGCCCGGCTCGGCGCCCATCGCCGCCAGGTCCGAGAGGGCGACCGCCAGAGCCTTGTGGCCGATCTGCGCCAGGCTGCTCCACTCGCGCCTGAAGTGCACGCCCTCGACCAGCGCGTCGACCGAGGTCGCGGTGGCCCCGCCCGCCGCGACGATCGCGGCGTCGTCGCCGCTGCCGAGCCTCAACCGCGGCCCCGCCGCCGGCACCCGCTTCCTGATCTTTCGCAGCAGATCGAACTCGCCCACTGACCCATTCTCTAAGGTCCCCGCAAATGGCAGAGGATCAACCGCTCCTGCACAGGCTCGGCGACGCCGGCGCGCGCTTCGGCACGCGGCCGCCGCGCAGCAAGCGCGTCCGCTTGGCGATCCAGCTCGGCCTCGCGATCCTGATCTTCGGCTTCCTCGTCCTCACCGTCGTCGACCAGTGGTCGGAGATTCAGGACAAGGGCGTCCATTTCCACGTTCTCTGGCTGATCCCGGCATTCGTCTTCCTGCCCGCCTTCTACGCGCTCAGCGCCCTCGGCTGGGACCTTATCCTGCGCTTCCTCGGCTACCGCATCGGCGTCGGCAAGGCGCAGGTCGCCTGGGGCCAGCCGCTGCTCGCCCGCTACGTGCCTGGCAGCGTCCTCTACGTGCTCGGACGGGTGCTGCTCTCGGAGCGGGTCGGGGTCGAGCGCCGCGTGACGATCGCCAGCATCGTCTACGAGCAGGCGATCTCCGCCACCTCGGCGCTCGCCTTCGCCGCCTATTTCCTGATCGACCACCCCGACCTGCAGGGCCAGCCGCTGCGCTGGGCGGTGCTGCTGGTGCTACCGCTGGCGGTTCTCATCCTGCACCCGCGCGTCTTCGGCCCGCTGGCGAACCGTGCCCTGCGCGCCTTCGGGCGCGAGCCGCTGCCGGCGGTGATCTCGCTGCGCGGCGTGCTGGCGCTGCTCCTCTACTACCTCCTGGTCTGGGGGGTGGTGGCGCTCGGCATGTACTCGGTCGCCCGCTCGGTGACGACGATCCCGCTGACCTTCGGCGAAGTGCTGACGGTCGGCTCGGCGCAGGCGGTCGGCTACGTGGCGGCGCTGCTGACCCTCGTCGCTCCGGCCGGCCTCGGCATCCGCGACGCGGCCTTCGCCTGGGCGGTGAAGGGCGCCGTCGGCGGCAGCTTCGCGGTCGGTTCGCTGATCGCGATCGCCGTGCGCGGCGTGCTGACGATCGTCGAGCTGGTCTACGTCGGCCTGGTCACGGCGCTCGGCCGGCGCGAGGGCTGGTCGATCCCGACCGGGGTGATCCATCCGTCGCCGGAGGAGCAGGCGGAGGGCCCGCCGCCTCCCAGCGAGACGCCGATCCACACGCCCGAGATTTTGTAGGTCTGGAGGGTCGGGGGGCTGTGGTGGGGAGGATAGGCGCGGTAGGGGAGGGGGTGGGGTGTCCCCCGCTCCGACAAACGGCGATCCAATTGGATCGCCGTTTTGAGTATCCGCCGGCCCGGGGGACACCCCACCCCCTCCTTCGCGAATCGGTTTTCAGGGCCGCGTTCGCTGTTTGTCGACTTGTGCCCGACAAACAGCGAACGCGGGGCGGGGATCAGAGGGGCATGCGAGCGGGGAGTTGGTAGGCGGTCAGGGACAGGGTTAAGAGCTGCAATGGACGGTCCCTCGAAAGGGCCACCAGGGGGAGCGTCCATATGAGGTACCAGGGAAGTAGCCAGGCTGTGGCTATTAGGAGGAGGAAGCTGGCCCAGGCTGCGGCGCGGAGCCAGTCCATGCCGCGCCAGGTCTTGATCAAGAGGTAGAGGAAGCCGGCGGCGAATAGGGCGAGGGCCGTGGTGCGGATCGCGGTGGGGTCCAGGCCTGTGAGGCGGGCGAAGGTGGTGGGGACGCTCATGTGGGTGGTCTTCCCCTGGTGGGCGCCGATCAGCTCGAGCGCGTGCAGCCAGTGCAAGCCGAAGGCGGCGTAGGCGGCGGCACCGATTGCCAGGGCGGCGAGCGACCGCGCCGAGCAGGAATCGCAGAGCAGGGCGCGCCCGTCGTCGCCGATGTCGACTTTTTCCCCACTGGGGTGTGGAAAAAGTCGGAAACGCGTGCCCAGCAGGGCGAAGGGGGCGGCCAGGGCCGCCGGGGGCTTGAGGGCGAAGGCGGCGAGGAAGGCGGCGCCGCCCGAGGCCTCGGCGTCGGTGAGGACGCCCGCGACGCCCGCGGTCGCCGCCAGCATCGCCACGCCGTCGTTGTGGGCGCCGCCGACGACGTGGATCAGGACGAGCGGGTTGAGGGCGACGAAGGCCGCCGCGCCCAGCGGCGAGACGCCGCGCACCGGGGCGACGCGGGAGAGGATGACGGCGGTGGCGAGGACCGATAGCGCCGCCGCCCCCTTCAGCGCCGCCACCGCCCACCAGACCGGCAGCCAGGCGAGCGGGTAGGTGGCGAGGGTGAACAGCGGCCCGTAGGCGCTGACCGTGTCGAACCAGGTGACCCGCGCGTAGGCCGGGTCGAACGGTTCCGCCGCCGGCGGGTGGACGTAGGGGTTCAGCCCATGCAGGGCTCCCAGCCGCGCGTAGTCGACGTAGCTGTAGACGTCGTGGGAGAGGAGGACGGGGGAGAGCGCGAAGCCGGCGAGGAGCAGGGCGATCGCGCCCCACGTAAGACGCCGCACCCGGCGCTCAGCCACGGTTGCGCGGGCGGATCATTCGGCGCCGCCGGCTTTCTCGCCGCCGCCCACCCCCGCCCCGCCGCCGCCGTATTCAGGCGGCGGCGGCACGTGGGTCGGTTCCTGCCCCACGCCGGGAGCGTAGGCATTGGGGTCGTAGCCCCCGGTCGCTTCGCCTGCCCAGCCGTTCGGCTTCGCTTTCCCCGCCGCCGCCCCGCTTGGCCTTGAAGCCGGAGCCGCCGCGGCTCGGTGCGCTCGCCGTGTAGCGGCCGTAGAACGGCGCCCAGCCGATCGGCTGGGCAGGTTCGCTGAGCTCCTCGCACGGCACTTCCGCTCCGCTGTAGAGCGAGTGCCAGATCTCGGCCGGGAAGGTGCCGCCGTAGACGGTCTGTCCGTGGACGCTGGTCATTTCGATCGCGTTCGACTGCGGGTAGCCGACCCAGACCACGGTCGCCAGATTGGGCTGGAAGCCGGCGAACCAGGCGTCGGTGAAGTTGTCGGTGGTGCCCGTCTTGCCCCCCTGGCCGGGGCAGCCCGTGTAGGCGGCGGTGCCGGTGCCTTCGACGATGTTGTCGTGCAGCAGGCGCCATACCTGGTAGGCGACGGGCGCCGAGACGACCCGCCGCGGTTCGGCCCGTTCGGGGCGGCCGACGCGGCCGCCGGGGAAGACGACCTTGCTTATCGCCACCGGGTTGCGGTGGATGCCGCCGGCGGCGAGAGTCGCGTAGGCGTCGGCCATCTCCAGCGGCGAGACGCCGACCCGCAGGCCGCCGATCCCCTCCGCCGGGATGCCGTCGAGCGGGCTTTCGATCCCCATCGACTTCGCCGTCGCCTTGACCGCGCGGGGGCCGACGTCGAGGTCGAGCTGGGCGAAGACGGTGTTGTCGGAGGCGACCGTCGCCTGCTTCAGGTTGATCCGCCCGAGGTAGCCCAGGTCCGCCGTGCTCACTTCCCAGTGGCCCCACCGCGGCAGGTTGAGGTCGAGGTGCTTGGAGTCGTAGTAGGTCGAGTAGGGGTCGATTCCCTGCTTCAGCGCCGTCGTCAGGACGAAGCTCTTGAAGGTCGAGCCGGGCTGGCGGTGGCCCTGGGCGGCGAGGTTGAACTTGCTGTGCGCGTAGTCGGTGCTCGTCGCCATCGCCTCGATGCCGCCGCTGCGCGGGTCGATCGAGACCAGCGCGGAGGCCGGGTCTTCGGGGTAGGGCAGCGCCGAGCGCATCGCTTCCGCGGCGACCGCCTGGAGGCGCGGATCGAGCGTCGTGTAGACGCGCAGGCCGCCCTTGCGCACCGTGTTCACGCCGTAGGCTTCGAGCAGCTTCCCCTCGACGTAGTCGAAGAAGTAGGGCTGGCGCTCGGCGAAGTAGCCGCGGCCGAGGTCGAGCTCGAGGCCGCGCCGCCGCGCCCGCCGCGCCTGCCGCGGCGAGATCCAGCCCTGCTGGGCCATCTTCGCCAGCACCGCGTTGCGGCGCTCGCGAGCGCCCCGCGGGTTGAGCACCGGGTTGTAGTCGGTCGGCGCCTGCGGCAGGCCGGCCAGCAGCGCCGCCTGCGCGAGGTCGAGCTTCCAGACCGGGCGCGAGAAGTAGACCTTCGCCGCCGCGCCGGCGCCGATCGCGGTCGCCCCGTCGAGTGTCCCGTAGCTCGCCGTGTTCAGGTAGGAGCCGAGGATTTCGCGGCGCGAGTGGCGTTCGGCGTACTCGATCGCCAGCTTCGCCTCGACGATCTTGCGCTCCACCGTGCGCGCCGGGTGGGCGATGCAGAGGTTGCGCACCAGCTGTTGGTCGATCGTCGAGCCGCCCTCGACCGCCTTGCCGGCTTCGAGGTCCTTCAGCGCGGCGCGCAGGATGCCCTCGGGGTCGACGCCGCCGTGCTCGTAGAAGCGCTGGTCCTCGATCGCGACCGTGGCGTGCTGGAGGCTCTTCGGGATGCGGTCGATCGCGACCGGCGCGTGCGCTTCTTCGGAGGAGATCACGCCGAGCTTGCTGCCGTCGGCGGCGTAGAGGGTCGAGTTGCCGCCCTTCTCCACGGGCCGGCAGGCGGCCAGCGAGGGCGCGTCTGCGGCGATGCCGAGCACCCAGGAGACGACGCCGACCGCGGCGACGGTCAGCAGGGCGGCGACGCCGAGGGCGACGAGGAGGAGCTTCCCGCCGGCCCCGCCCCGCTGCCGCCGGCCCCTCCGCCTCACCCCTGCGTGTCCTCGGTCGAGAGGTTGTGGACGACGCCCTCGACCAGGAGCTGGTTGGGGATCACGACCGCGGTGTTGTCGCCTGGGTTGACGTAGGTGTAGGAGAGGGTGATGTCGACGACGCGGCCTTCGACTTCCTCGAAGCGGATGCGGTCGCCGATCCGGAAGGGCTGGGAGACGGCGAGCATGACGCCGGCGACGAGGTTGGCGATCGTGTGCTGGGCGGCGAAGCCGACGATCGCGGCCAGCACCGCGGTCGAGGCGAGGATCGCCGTGGCGAGGCGCTGCAGTTCGGTGAACTGGCCGATCGCGATCCCGGCGAGGACGAGCCCGACGACCAGCACGATCAGCCGCCGCAGGAACCGCAGGCGCGTCTTCCGGGACCGCGAGACATGTGAGACTGGCGGCGTCATGGACGGCAAGTTAACCGGGAAGGCCACCGGTCAGGGGCAACTGGCGTCCTTCCCGTATGCGACCTGGGGTCCATGGGCCGCCGTTTTGGGAGTGCTTCTGGCCCTTGGGGCGGGGATTGTGCTCGGTATCCCGGCTGTGATCATCGACAACCCGACGAACGGGGACCTCAACTCTGCCGCCAATGCGGTGGTGCAGCTGGCGACGGCGCTGGGATTCCTGTTGGTCCCGATGGCCGTTGCGGCCCGCTGGGGCGCTTCCACCGTCGGTCAGGCGTTGAAGCGCTTGGGTGTGAGGGAGTTCCGTCCTTCTGCGTTGAAGTGGATGCTGGCGGCGGTCGGCGCCTACCTCGTCTTCGCCGCCGCCTACGCGGGAATCTTCGGCTCGCCTCACCAGGAAGACATCGCCGAATCGTTCGGGACGCTGCCGGTGCAGATCCTGCTGATCGTGATCGCGGCGCCGGTCAGCGAGGAGGTCTGCTTCCGGGGAATGCTGTTCGGCGGGCTGCGCACCCGGATGCCGCGGATCGCCGCGGCGCTGCTCAGCGGCCTGATCTTCGGCGCCCTGCACGCGCTCACCGGGGTGACCGCCGTGCCGCCGCTGATCTTCTTCGGCTTCGTCCTGGCGCTGCTCTACGAGCGCACGGGCTCGATCGTCCCCGGCATCCTGCTGCACATGCTCAACAACTCGATTGCCCTGATCGGGCAGTAGGTAGTGGTGGGCGGGTCCTGGCGGGATCCGCGCGAGATGCCGGGTCGTGGGGGAGAATGTCGTCGATGGTCAGACGACTGACTGCCGGGCTCTCACTCGCCGTTGTGCTGGTGGTCCTTGTGGCGCCTGTGGGGGCTCAGGCGAAGAAGCCGAATGGGGGAACCGAGTGGCCGGGGGCGGTCGAGGCGCTGCACCGTGGCGAGTGCGGGGACGGGGTCGTCGCCTTCAAGCGCGGGCTGCGCAAGCTCGGCTACGTCGCCGACGGGGGGCGCTGCTTCAAGGGGAAGACCGGACGCGGCGTGCTCGCCTACCGAAAGGTCAACGGGATGGCGCGCGACGAACATGCGGGCAAGCGCCTGGTCAAGCGCGTGCTGGCCGGCCGCGGCGGCTACCGCGTGCGCCACCCGGGGGCCGGCGAACACCTCGAGGCGCCGCTCTCCAAGCAGGTGCTCGTCTTCGCCAGAGGGCGCAAGCCGTTCGCGATCTATCCGATCTCCTCGGGCAAGCCCTCGACTCCCACCGTCACCGGCCACTTCCACTTCTACACGACCCAGCCCGGCTACAACTCGGAGGGCATGTACTACTCCTTCTACTTCTACGCCGGCTATGCCGTCCACGGCTACGCCGAAGTCCCGACCTACGCCGCCAGCCACGGCTGCATCCGCACCTTCATCGCCGACCAGCCCGAGATCTACGGCCGCATCCACTACGGCGAGTCGATCTTCGTCTTCTGAGATGGCCGATCTGGATGCCGCCAAGCGCACACTGCTCGCCGAGCTGCGGGAGCACTCGCTGGTGATCGGCGAGGTGACGCTGGCGAGCGGGGCGCAGGCGCAGTACTACGTCGACGCGCGGCGGGCGCTGCTGCGGCCGGCGGGGTTTCGCGCCGCCGGCGAGCTGATCGCCGCGGCCGCGGTCGAGGCGGGCGCGAGCGCCGTCGGCGGGCCGGCGACGGCGGCGATCCCGCCCAGCTGCGCCGCCCTCGCCGTCCCCGCGGGCGACGATCTCGTCGGCTTCTTCGTCCGCGGCGAGCGCAAGGCCCACGGCCTGCAGCGCTGGGTCGAGGGCCCGGTCGAGGAGGGCGACCGGGTGCTGGTCGTCGAGGACACCGTCACCACCGGAGGCTCCACGGTCAAGGCGATCGAGAGGATCGAGGAGCAGGGCCTGGAGCCAGTCGCCGTCGTCGCCGTGGTCGACCGCCTGGCGGGCGGCGGCGAGGCGATAGAAGCGGCCGCCAAAGCCCCGTACCGGGCCCTCGTCACGATCGACGAGATCTACCCCGACCGGCCGGACCGGAGCTGAGGCGAGGCGCCTGCCCGGCGCCGGGGGAGCGACCGGCGTGCACCCATGCGGCGGGGTCGCGGTCCCACTCGTGCCCGTCGTCGGTGACCGCGCCGAGCGAGGCCTCGATCTTCTCCCAGCGCCGCTCGTCCCCCAGCGCCCGCTCGACCGTGCGCTCGATGAAGGCGCTGCGCCGCCCCCGCCCGGCCCAAGCCTTCACTTCAGCTGCACCGTGTAGTGGACGCGGGGGGCGGTGCGGGGGTCCGACGTCCTGGCGACCACGCCGACGACCTCGGTCCCGCTCAGCCACGTGCCGGTGACCCGGAAGTGGGCGTCGTTGAAGTAGAAGTGGGCGACCCCGTCCTCGCGGTGGCGAAGCTCGGTCGAGCCGAAGACGTGGATGCCGCCCAGCCAGAAGTCGCCGATCGTCTTCGTGTGGGTGTGGAGGGCGAACCTGACGTGGTGGTGGCCGCCCGCGCCCGTGTACTCCCCGCCCTGCGGCGAGGAAGCGCCGGAGGCGAGAGCGCCCGCCGCGCCCAGGGCGCAGATAGCGGCGACGGCGACGGCGAGGAGGGCTATTCGAAGGCGCATGCGGCTCCCGGGAGGAAGGTTAGAGGCGATCGGCGCGGCAATTCTACGGCACCGGCACGCCTTGATCGCCCGGTGGGGGATCAGCTGTCGATGACGATCGAGCCGACCCGGCCGATGCGCTCGAAGTGGTCGTCGCAGGTCAGGACCGTGGCGCCGTTGCGGGCCGCGGTGGCGGCGATCCAGATGTCGTTGGTGGGGACAGGCGTTCCCGCCTTGCGAAGCTCGGCGACGATCTCCGCGTAGTGGCGGCTCGTCGCGGCGTCGACCGGCAGCACCTCCACAACAGAGCTGTCGAGGAAGGCATCCAGCTCGGCTTCGTTGCGCTGTCGCCTGCCGCCGAGCAGGAAGCCGGTGCGCAGCTCCCCGAGCGCGACGGTGGGCACGCCCACCAACTCGGCTCGATCCAGAAGCTCCGCCACCGCTTCGTTTCCTCGCCGGAAGTTGCTGTAGGCGGAGGTGTCGATGCAGAACGAGCTCAACGCCAGAGCTCCTCGTCGACCGCCTCGAATTGCGCGGTCGCCCGCTCGAAGTCGCGGAACTCGTCCTCACTCCAGCCCCCCGCCAGGCGACCCAGCCCGTTGGAGCGCACGCCCTCCGCGCCGAGTCCCTGCCCGAGGAGGTCGATGACCGTCTGGTTGAGCGACTTGCCCCTACGCCGCTTCTCCCGGTCAAGAGCCTCCGCGAGGCCGGGCGGCACATTCCTGATCGTCAGCGCCTTGATCGGCCCCACTCCTTGCAGTCAAGTAGTGCATTCATTCGATGCATTAATTTACAGCATCGACTTCGCGGTTCGACTACCGCCGGTAGCGGATGTGCGTGGCGAGCGGAGAGTGGAGCACCTCGACCGGCTCGAAGCCGAGCGATCCGACTCCGTCGAACAGCCGCTCGCCGGACCCGAGCAGGACAGGGACCAGGTCGAGCGTGAACTCGTCGATCACTCCGGCGGCGAGCGCCTGACGGACGGTCGAGGCCCCGCCGGCGATGTCGACGCCGTCCTCGCCGGCCGTCTCGCGCGCCCGCGCGTAGGCGATGTCGAAGCCGTCGGTGACGAAGTGGAAGCTCGTCCCGCCCTCCATCTCGATCGGCTCGCGGGCATGGTGGGTGAGTACGAAGACCGGCGCGTGGTACGGGGGCTCGGGGCCCCACCAACCCTCCCAGTCCTCATCCCACTCGCCGCGGATCGGCCCGAACATGTTGCGGCCCATGACGTAGGCCCCGCGTGGACGCATGAGCCAGCCTTCTGCCGTCGCGTCGGCGTCGTTGGCCCGCTCGTCGCCGAGGTGCCAGCTGTGGATCTCCATGCCGCGCTTCCCCAGCGGATTCTCGCGGCTCTGGTCCGGCCCGGCGACGAAGCCGTCGAGTGAGATCGACATGTGGCAGGTGGTGTCCGGCATCGGTGTCTCCAAGGCTCTCCTGCGCGCGGCAAGACCGCCGTCAGGATAAGCGCCCCGACCAGGATTCGAACCTGGGGCCTACTCCTTAGGAGGGAGTCGCTCTATCCAGCTGAGCTATCGGGGCCGGATGGCTCATCCTAGAGCCTTCACCGCGGCCTTCAGGCTGGGTGGATCCACCGCCGGGAAGCGGTAAAGGTCAGACTCGATCGACTCGAACAGGGTGCGTAGCCGCGCCGGGTCCACCTGCCCCGACTCGACCATGTTGCGGACGTCGTCGAGGTCGAGGGCGAGGCCTCGCTCGAGCTTCGAGAGGGCCTGCGAGTAGGGGTCGAAGTCGAAGACCTCGAGGTTGCCCTCTCGCAGGCGGAAGCGGGAGCGCTCCTCCCAGCCGGGGAGGGGCGGCAGGAAGTCGAGCGGGGAGGCGAGCTCGACGTTGAGTCCGAGCTCCTCCTTGAGGTCGCGGATGCGCTCCAGCGCCGCGTCGGCGTCGGGCTCGAAGCGCACGTCCACGTCGACGGTCGACTCGCGCCAGCCTTCCAGCACCGCGGTCGCGCCGCCCGTCAAGTACATCCGCGTGCCGGGCGGGACGACGCGCCCCAGCTCACGGGCGAGGCGCCCGATCCGCTCCGCGTCAGCCGGCTCGCGCACGCTCGGCTGCTCCGGCGAAGCTGACAACTCGGGCGAGGATCGCGTTGTAGCGGGAGTGGGCGGCGTCTCCCAGCTCCTCGCTCAGCTGCTCGTAGAGGAGGTGCGCCGCGGGCACGTCGCCCTTCGCCGGGGGCACGTCGAGGCCCACGCGACGCAGACGGGGCGCGGCGCTCTGCACGGCGCTGGCGTTGACCGACGTCGTCCCGCTTCGAGATCGGCGAGGCCCGGCAGCACGATCTCGGCTCCCGGTAGGCGCTTCAGCGACTCGTCTGGCACCGGTCGAATGTACACGCCGCCGCCTCAGGCGTAGAGGGACTCGACCGCCAGCTCCTGCGCGCGGCGGCTCCACAGCTTCACCTGCATGAAGACGTCGTCGCCGTAGCCCTTCAGCGCGTCGAGGGCGATCAGGGTGAAGCGTTCGTCGGAGACGACTTCCTGGTCTACCGTCTCCGCCTTCAGCTCCGCCGTCGCCGCGACCGCGCCGCGGACCAGCGGCCGGCCCCAGACCAGGGTCACCGCGCCCGTCCGCCCGTTCTCGCCCCGCCAGCGCCCGATCACGTCGTCGTTGAGGTCGATCTTCCACTCCGGGTTGTCCTCGGCGAGCACGTCGGTGAACTCGGCGGCGGCGCGGAAGTCCGACGGCTCGCCGCCGTCCTCCCGCGCGTAGGAGACGTGGCCGAACAGCTCCCACGTGCCCTCCGCTCCCTCGGCGCGCGCGGTGGCCGGGACCCAGACCCGCCCGCCCCAGGCGCGCTCGGGGAACCACTCGATCTCGTCGGGGATCGCCAGCCCCTCCGGCAGGTCCGCGATCCGCTCGCAGGCCGCGCGCAGCTCCACCGCCAGGCGCTCGGCGAAGCGGCCGTGCGGGATCCCCTCCTGGGTCGAGTCGGCGATGAAGCGCGGGATCGGTCGGGGGTTGGGCGTCACGGCAGGCACTCTCTCAAGTCCGACGCCGCGCGCTCCGGCGGGTAGACGTCGATGTCGACACCGGTGCCGAGCTCGAAGCCGGCCTTGACGCTGAGCCGCGGAGCGACGTCGACGTGCCAGCAGAAGCTCTCGGCGCCGCGCGGCGCCGTCGCCACCCAGAGGTTCAGCTCGGGCGGGCCGTCGAAGCGCTTTGCCAGGGCCAGCATCGCGGTGCGGAGCATCGCCGCGCCGGCGTCGTCGTCCTCGAAGCGCGGCGCCGGGCGCCGCGGCACGACCCGCAGCTCGTACGGCGAGCGCGAGGCCCAGGGGCAGATCAGCGCCGCCTCGTCGTCGATCGCGACCAGCCGCTCGCGCCGCCGCACCTCCTCGACCAGCACGTCGCCGAGCAGGTCGCCGCCGGCGTTGCGTTCGGCGTAGGCGCCCGCCCGCTCGCGCTCGCGCGCGACCGCCGCGGGGACAAAGGGCAGCGCGTAGAGCTGCGCGTGGGTGTGGGGGAGGGAGGCGCCCGCCCCCGCCCCCTCGTTGACGACGAGCTGCACGTAGGCGCGCCTCGGCGTGCGCCCGCATCCGCTCGCGCCAGGTGGCGAGCGCGTCGCGGAAGCGCTCCTCGCTCAGCTCGGCCATCGCGGTGACGTGCTCGGGCGCGTTGATCAGCACCTCGTGCGCGCCGACCGCCGGCCGCGAGGAGAAGAGGTCTGGATTGCTGTCGGGCCGCGGCTCGCCGCCGCCGTCGCCCAGCGCCGGGTAGAGGTTCGGCACGACGCGACTCGTCCAGCCCGGCGAGTCGGCTTCCCCGCCCCCCGGCCGCACCGCGTACGCCTCGGGCGGCGTCTCCGCCTCGCGGCCCTCGCAGAACGGGCACCCCTCGGCGCCCTTCTCGTCCGCCGCCCGCCCTCCGAAACCGTGCGGCCGCTCGGCCCGCCCGGGCGCCAGGATCGTCGGCAGCCCCGTGAGCTGGTCGATGCGGATCTCGGGCGCGCTCAACTCGGCGGCGGGGACGGCCGCTCGCCGTCCTGTTTCACGTCGAGGAAGGGCTTCAGCACGTCCATCGGCAGGGGGAAGACCACCGTGGTGTTCTGATTGCTGCCGATTTCGAGCAGCGTCTGCAGGTAGCGCAGCTGCAGCGAGGCCGGGTTGGTGCTGATGATGTCGGCCGCGTCGGTGAGCTTCTGCGCCGCCTGGTACTCGCCCTCGGAGTTGATGATCTTCGCCCGCCGCTCGCGCTCGGCCTCGGCCTGGCGGGCGATCGCCCGCTGCATCTGCTCGGGGATCTCGACATCCTTGATCTCGACCGCGGTCACCTTCACTCCCCACGGCTCGGTCGACTCGTCGATGATCGTCTGCAGCTCCTCGTTCAGCCGCTCGCGCTCGGACAGCAGCTGGTCGAACTCGGCCTTGCCGAGCACCGAGCGCAGCGCCGTCTGCGAGATCTGCGAGGTGGCGAGCAGGAAGTTTTCGACCTCGGTGATCGCTTTGCGCGAGTCGACCACGCGGAAGTAGGCGACGGCGTTGACCCCGGCCGGGACGTTGTCGCGGGTGATCACCTCCTGCGGCGGGATGTTCAGCGTCACCGTTCGCAGGTCGACCTTGACCATCCGGTCGATGAACGGGATCAGCAGGATCAGCCCCGGGCCCTTCTGGGCGATCAGCCGGCCGAGCCGGAAGATGACGCCGCGTTCGTACTCGCGCAGCACCCGCACCGAGGAGCCGACGACGATCGCCGCGAAGATCACCAGAACGGCCAGTACCACCAGCGCTGCCATCAGCCTGCTCCTTCCTCGGACGGTGACTCGGTCGGCGTCTCGGGGCGCACGGTCAGGGTCAGCCCGTCGATCGCCTCGACAATGACTCTATCCCCCGGGCGCAGCGGCCCACCGCCGGCCGCCAGCCGCGCCCGCCACAGGGCTCCGCCGAGCAGCACCTGGCCGTCCGGGTCGAGCGCGGTGCGAGCCTCGCCGCGGGCGCCGAGCAGCTCCTCTTCGCCGCCGCCCCCCGGCCGCTCGCGGTGTGCCGCCAGCACCTTGCGGGTGACGACGTAGAAGCTGACGATCGAGAGCACGCCGAGCGTGATCAGCGCCGGCCCGGCCCACTCGCTGGCGCTCGAGCCTGAGTCGGCGGTGAGGGCGAGGACGCCGCCGGCGATCAGCCCGCCGGCCCCGAACGCCGCCAGCAAGCCGCCGGTTGAGCAGCAGCAACTCGGCTATCAGCAGGGCGACGCCGACCAAGGCGACGACGACGAAGGCGTCCATGACCCGATTATCCGCCTTCGCCGCCGCCGGCGAGCGCGAACCGGCGGATGTCCGCGCGCAGCTCCGACTGCTTCTCGTATGGGCCCTGCTTGAGGTACACGAGCTTGCCCCGTCTGTCGTAGAAGGCGGTGTCGGGGAAGCCGTGCGCGGCGCCGACCGATTCGGCGGTCTCCTTGCCGGGGTCGGTGTAGCTGGGATAGGGGACGGGCGCCTCTTCGAGGAAGGTGCTCGCCGCGTCCTCGGAGTCTTCGCTGTCGACCCCGAGGAAGGCGACCCGCCTGCCGAAGCGCGCCGCCGCCTGCTGGAAGCGGGGGAACTCGAAGCGGCAGGGTCCGCACCACGAGGCCCAGACGTTGACCACGGCGGGATAGCCGCGCAGCCTGCGGAGCCGCGCTTCGTAGGCTTCCCTGCCGCCGGGCAGCAGCTCGTCCGCCTGCCGGTGCAGCGCGGCCAGCGGCGCCGGCGACCCGGCCAGCGCCTTGGCGTAGTCGGGGTGCTGCCCGCCGTAGGCGCCTTCCTTCGTGGAGCCGCAGCCGGCGAGGGCGAGCGCCCCGAGCAGCAGGACCGCTGCCATGCGAGCCTTGAAGTCACTCATCTCGTCTCTTGTCCTACAATAGGTACGTTCTGGTTCGCGGCATACCTTTGCCGCTCGAGATCGTCGGGATGGGAGAAACCGACCCCCGGCATCCTCGCCAAGCTTTCCCGTCGGCACGCGTCGCGCGTCGCTGCGGGGACGAACACCGAAAGCCTTCATGGCCAAGACCAGCGACGTTGCCGCGCAGGCGGCAGTTCCCTCAGGCGCCGACATCGAGCGGGCGGCGGCGTTTGCCCGCGAGCCCTTCCTGCTCGACGGCGAGGGGCCCGAGGCGCTGGCGCCGGGCACGGCGCGGCGGCGTGCCCTCGACGCGGCGCTGAAGGAGCTGGACGAGGGCGCCGAGCATCCCTCGATCCAGTGGCGCCGCGACTTCTCGCTGCTGCTCGGGCTCGAGCGGCTGCTGGCGGAGGAGCCGCCGAAGCTGCGCGACGGCGCCGAGCTCAACCCGCACCAGGTCGACGCCCTATCGGGCACGCTGACCGAGCTGATGTCCGAGCAGCAGGCGGCGGCCGAAAACGGCGACGCCCCGCTGGTCGAGCTCGCGGCGGGACGAGGAGGGGGCCGACGACGAGGACGAAGACGGCGGCGAGCCCGACGAGGAGCCGCAGGACTGGGAGGAAGAGCTCTCGCCCGAAGACGAGGAAGACGGTTCCCGCGGAGGAGGCCGACGACCCCGGCGCCGCCCGCCGCTTCTGGTTCGAGCACGCGACCGGCGCCGGCAAGACGGTCGCCGCGGTCGGCTTCATCGACGCCACCCGCACCGGCGGCGTGCTGATCCTCACCCACCGCCGCAACCTGGTCGAACAGTTCATCGGCGAGATCTCCGACCGCGGCTACAAGGAGCGCCTGCGACCGCCGCTGCTGGGCGATCGGGACGACGCCGAAGGCCCGGTCACGGTCGAGACCTACCAGTGGTTCGTGCGCAACCACAAGCAGGTCTCCGACGCCTACTCGATCGTGATCTGCGACGAGGCGCACACCGCGCTGGGGGAGAAGACCAGCGCCTGCATCCGCGCCTGGACCGGCCCGGTGTTCATCGGCATGACCGCGACCGGGGCGCTGATCGCCCGCCACGTCGCCGACCTCTTCCCGACCCAGACGTCGCGCTTCGACCTCGCCCAGGCGGCGCGCCGCGGTGTGATCGCGCCGCTGCGCTGCATCCGCATCCCGCCGGGCCCGGGCGTGCGCACGATCGCCAAGGTGCCGCTGCGCAAGGGCGAGGTCGACCAGGACTTCGACCAGGAGGAGCTCGCCGCGCTGCTCGACCAGGAGCCGTTCAACGTCGCGATCGCCGACCTCTACAAGACGCGCTTCAACAGGATGCCGGGCGTCCTCTACACCGCCGGCGTCCAGCACGCGAAGAACGTCGCGAAAGCCTTTCAGGACGCCGGCATCGTCGCCCGCGCCGTCTCCGGCGAGACGCCGAAGCGCGAACTGGCCGAGATCCTCGCCGCCTTCGAGCGTGGCGAGGTCGACGTGCTCTGCAACGCGATGCTGCTCGCCGAGGGCTGGAACTCGCCGCGGGCGACGATCTGCATGCACCTGGCGCCGACCGCCTCGCGGCGCATCTACCAGCAGCGGGTCGGCCGGGTGACCCGGCGCGCGCCGGGCAAGGAGGCCGGCCTGGTGATCGACTTCGTCCACCCGGCGACGACCCACGACGAGACGATCGTCACCCTGCACAGCCTGCTCGACCGCGACGTCTACCGCGGCGGCGCGATCGTCGTCGGGCCGGTGCGGCGCGGGCGCGGCCGCCGGGTGCGGGTCGAGCGGCGCATCGTCCCCGTCTCCTCGGAGCCCGAAAAGCGCACGCAGGTGCTCGAACGCGACCTCTGGCGGATCGCGGTCGAGAACCTCGACCATGCCGAGCAGCACGCCTGGGCGGCGCTCGCCGGGGCACGGGTCAACCCGCAGAACTGGCGCCGCGCCCGCTCGATGCTCCAGAACGACCGCACCAAGGAGCTGCGCCGCCGTTTCCTGCTGACCTGCGTGCAGCGCAACCGCAACTCGCAGCTGCGGCTGAAAGCGCTGACCGAGATCGCCGACCTGGGCGACCCCGAGGCCTTCGACGACGCGATCGACATCGTCGGCACCTGGAGCCGCGACGACAAGCGCGCCGGGACGAAGACGCTGCTGCAGGCGCTGGTCGACAAGCGGATCGGCCGCCGCGACCAGGCCCAGGCGTGGGTCTGGCGGCTCGCCTCCTACACCCGCGAGCTGCACGAAGAGTACGCCGTGCAGCGCTGGCCGGAGACCAAGCGACTGCTCGGCCTGCTGGTCAACTCCTCGGGGCGCGCGCACGGGCGCAACGCCCGCCGGCTCGTCCACGCGGCGCGCAAACAGGACCGCCGCCTGGCGGTGGCGCTGCTCGCCGCCAGCGTCTCTCACACGCCGGAAGGCGAGGAGGTGCTGCGCGGGGCGCGGATGCGGATGGCGCGCAAACCGTCGGCGACGGCGCGCGAGCTGCTGCGCAACTTCCCCAAAGGCGGCAAGCGGCGGCGCAAACGGAAGAAGAAGGGCGGCGGCGAGGGCGAGAACGGGGCGAGGCCGGCGAAGGATCCGCGGGCGCGCGCCGGGGAGAAGAGCAGCGAGAACGGCTCAGAGCCGGAGGTGGACCTCGCCGGCGCCGAGGACGACGCGGTCGCCGCCGGCAGCGACGACGACTAGGTCGCCCGAGTCCTCGATCTCGTCGGCGACGCCGCTGCCGCCGTCCCAAGAGATCTCCCGCCCGCGCAGCGCATCCCGCGCGCGCCAGGCGGCCAGTACCTCGTCCGGGTCGGCGACGACCCAGCGGTCGAGGTGGCGGCTCAAGGTTTCGGTTGCGAGGAGGGAGGACGGGGGAAGTCCCGTCGGAGCAACAGCGGGGAGGCTCCGCCGGGACTTCCCCCGTCCTCCCTTTCGCGAGTCGAAGAGCGAAACTGCCGTGTCACGGAGGTCGGGCGGGAACTCGTCGTGCTCGATAGTCAGGTTCAGGCCGACGCCGATCACCGCCCAGCCGCGCTGGGGCTTTGCCTCTATGAGGACGCCGGCGAGCTTGCGTTCGTCGATCCAGATGTCGTTGGGCCACTTGATCCGGCACTCGATTCCGGGTTCGAGCTCCTCGGCGGCGTCGCAGACGGCGAGGGGGACTGAGAGGGGCAGCAGGCGCCGCTCGTCCAGCGGGCGTAGGACCGCCGAGTAGAGCAGAGCCTTTCCGGGAGGCGCCGTCCAGCTGCGTCCCTGGCGACCGCGGCCCGCGGTCTGCTCGTCGGCGGTGACGACAGTGCCGTGCGGGGCCTCGTCCTCGGCCAGCTCTCGCGCCCGCGCATTGGTCGAGTCGGTGACGCGGTAATGGCGGTGGGGCCTACCGAACGTCATCGAGCAAAGCGGCGAGGAGGCCGTCGACGTCGTGGCGCTCGGCCTCTGCGGCGACCTCGAGGCCGGCGGCGCGGGCGGCCTCGCTGGTGATCGGTCCTATGGAGACGACGCGGGCGGCGGTCGGGAAGCGATCGCCCAGCGCCTCGGTCAGGTTGCGCACGGTCGAGGAGGAGGTGAAGGTGACGTAGTCGGCCTCCTGGGCGGCCTCGATCGCATCGTCGGCGGGCGCCTCGCGGACGGTCTCGTAGAGAGCGACGACGTCGACCTCGGCGCCGCGCTCGCGAAGCGCATCGGGCAAGACGTCCCGGGCCTCCGCCGCCCGTGCAATGAGTACGCGCCTACCCTCGACCGCGACTCCGGCCAGTGCTTCGACCAGGGCCTCGGCGACGAACTTCTCCGGCACGATGTCGGCGGCGATCCCATGCTCAGCGAGCGCCCGCGCCGTCCCAGGCCCGATCGCCGCGACAACCACCCCGCGCGTTCGCCCTTTGTCGCGCTCAGGTCGACAAACAGCGAACGCGGCTGGTTCGACCCCTCCGCCGAACGCCCGCGCGTCCAGGTCGGCTGCCGAAAGAGCCTCGAAGAGCAGGTGCGCGCCGTTGGGACTGGTGACGCAGGCCAGCGCGTACTCGCCGGCGCCGATCCGCTCGACCGCGCGTCGCACCTCCTCGCTCTCGATCCGCGGCTCGATCCGGATCGCCGGCAGCTCGACGACCTCGGCGCCGAGCCCGCGCAGGGTCGCCGCCAGGCCGCTCGCCTGCGCGCGCGCCCGGGTGACGACGACGCGCCTGCCGTGCAGCGGGCGGCGCTCGAGCCAGGCGAGCGCCTCGCGCCGGCCGACCACCGGGCCGACGACGATCAGCGCCGGCGCGCCGACGTCCTCGCGCTCGACCGCCTCGGCGAGCGTGCCCAGGGTCGCGACGACCGTCCGCTGTCCCGCCATCGTGCCGCGCTCGACCGCCGCCGCCGGCTCGCCCGCGTCGCGCCCCGCGGCGATCAGCGCAGCGGCGTTATCGCGCAGCCGTTTGACGCCCATGTAGAAGACGAGCGTGCCGGGGAAGCGGGCGAGCGCCTCCCACTCGAGCGCCGTCTCCGGCTTCTCCGGGTCCTCGTGGCCGGTGACGAAGGCGACCGCCGAGGCGTCGTCGCGGTGGGTGACGGGGATCCCGGCGTAGGCGCTCGCCGCGACTCCCGCCGTCACGCCGGGCACCACCTCGAACTCGACCCCCGCTTCGCGCAGCGCTCCCCCCTCCTCGCCGCCGCGCCCGAAGACGAACGGGTCGCCGCCCTTCAGCCGCACGACGCTCTTTCCCGCCCGCGCCGCCTCGACCAGCCGCGCGCCGATCTCCTCCTGGGGGACGGAGGGCTTTCCCGGCGCCTTGCCGACGTAGACGAGCTCGGCGTCGCCACGCGCCCCGTCCAGCGCCCCGGGCGGGATCAACCGGTCGTAGAAGACCACGTCGGCCGCGGCGATCAGCTCCAGCGACCGCGCCGTCATCAGCCCCGGATCCCCAGGCCCCGCCCCGACCAGGTACACCACCCCCGCCCGCGCGCGGCCTCCCGCCCTCTCATTCATTCCGCTGTTCCTTTTGTCCGTATAGAGCACATAAGGAACAGGGGAGAGGGTGGTGGGGTCATGGGCGGGGCTCCATCGCCTCGGCCCGGTCGAGGATGTCGCGGGCGCCGGCGCTGAGCAGGCGCTCGGCTAGCAGGGCGCCGGCCGCCGCCGGTTCCGCCGCCTCGCCCTCGACCCGGTCCCGAATCCACTCGCTCCCGTCGGGCAGGCCGACGAAGGCGTCGATGACCAGGGAGCCTCCCGCCGCACCCCCCTCTCCGTCCCCGCCGCCGACCCGCGCGTGGACGCCGATCGGCGTCGCGCAGGTCGCCTCGAGCAGGGCGACGACGGCCCGCTCCGCGGTCAGCTCCCGCAGCGCACTCTCGTCCCCGATCGCCTCCGCGGCCTCGATCGCCGCCGCGTCGTCTTCGCGCGCCTGGAGGACGAGGGCCCCCTGGCCCGCCGCCGGCGTCATCGCCGCGGCCGGAATCGCGAACGACGCCTCGCCATCCCGTCCCAGCCGTCGCAGCCCCGCGGCGGCGAGCACGATCGCGTCCAGCTCGCCCTCACCCAGCTTCCTCAGTCGCGTGTCCACATTCCCGTGCAGCTCGTCAACCCTCAAGTCGGGACGCGCCGCCAGCAGCTGCGCGCTGCGCCGCAGGCTGGCGGTCCCCACCCGCGCCCCCTCCGACGCGCTCATCGAGCGACTAGCCGACGCCGATCCAAAATCCCCAGGATCCTCCCGCACCGGCACCGCAGCGATCGCCAACCCCTCAGCCATCTCCCCCGGCAGTCCTTCGCGGAATGCACCCCGATCTCCGCCTGCCCTCGAGCAACGCCAGCTCCACTCCCCTGACGAAACGCGCCTTATCCCCGACCTCACCATCCGAAGCACACTCCACAAGCTCCACCCCCCCGAGGAGCGAGCCGACCTGCCCAGCCTGCGCACAGCGCCAACGCACTTCCGCGAGTGGCGATCCGGATCATCAAGCGAAGAGCATGAAGTAAGAGCGTGTAGATAGAAAACGTCGGTAAGGAGGGGTTCCGGTAGGGGCGGAACGTCTTGTACTTTTTTGGCGGCGCCGATCTCGGACGGCCGGAGAACGTTCTCAAAAAAGTTAAGTGGAGCCCCTGCCCGAATCCCCTCCGTCGGAGCTCGGTCACGTTGCCCCGTCCCTCACCCTCCGGCTCGGTCTCAGGATCCAGCCCGAACAATTCGCGCAGCGCGCTCACGTATAGATAGGCCTCCTCCTCCCCCGCCGAGCGCTTCATCCGCAACGTAGGCTCGTGCAGCAGCCGCGAGGCGATCGCCTTCGCCATCGCCTCCAGCCGCTCGCGGTCGGCCTCGCCGAGGCTCTCCCAGCGGCCCTCGTTCTCGGTCAGCACCCGCTCGACCACTTCGGCGCCCCGCGCCCGCAGCGCCGTGATCGTCGGCACCACCGAGAGCGAGGCCAGCCAGCGCTCGAAGCGGTCGAGTTCGGCGGCGAGGATCGGCTCTGCCCGCCGCGCCTCGCTCTCGCGGTCGCCCGCGTTGCGCTCGACGATCGCCTGCACGTCGTCGATGTCGTGCAGCCCGACCCCGGCGATCTCGCGGCACTCGGGCTCGATGTCGCGCGGCACGGCGATGTCGACGAGCAGCAGCGGCCGCTCCCCCCGCGCCGCCATCACCTGGCCGAGCCCTTCCCGCTCGACGATGTGGTGCGGCGAGTTGGTCGCCGAGACGACGATGTCGGCCGCCTCGAGCTGCTCGGGCAGCTCCTCGAAGCGCACCGCCTGGCCGCCGAAGCGCTGGGCGAGGCCGATCGCCCGGTCGTAGTGGCGGTTGGCGACGAAGACGCCGGCGGCGCCGCGCGAGACCAGCGCCTTGGCGACCAGCTCCGCGGTCTCGCCGGCGCCGATCACCAGCACCCGCTTCTCGGCGAGGTCGCCGAACGCCCGCCGCGCCAGCTCGACCGCCACCGACGGTACCGAGACGCCGCGCTCGCCGATCGCCGTCTCCTCGCGCACGCGGCCGCCGGCCGAGAGCGCGCCGCGGAACAGCCGGTTGAGGATCGGCCCGGTCGCGTTCTCGACCAGCGCCAGCTCGTAGGCGCGTTTGACCTGGCCCTGGATCTCGGCCTCGCCGACGATCATCGAGTCGAGCCCGGCGGTGACCCGGAAGAGGTGGCGGGCGGCGTCGCCGGCGCGCAGGCTGTAGAGGTGGCCGAGCAGCTCGGTCGGGCGGATCTCCGCCTGGCGGGTGAGCACGCCGAGCGCCGTCGACTCGGCTTCCACCGGGTCGGAGACGATCAGGTAGAGCTCCGTCCGGTTGCAGGTCGAGATCGCCGCCGCCTCGTGGATCCCCTCGGCCCCGGTCAGCTCGTGCAGGGCGCCGACCGAGCGGCCCTCGGTGAGGGACAGGCGCTCGCGCAGCTCCAGGGGGGCGGTCTTGTGACTGACTCCCAGAGCCAGCAACTCACTCATGTGAACCACTTTGAGCGTTGTCAGGCCGGCCCCCGACCGACTCCGAGAGAGTCAGATTGCGATCGGAGCCGGTCGGGGGCTGGGTTTTTGAATCAACCGGCATGTCCTCCGCTTCGCGTCCGGGCATGCCGGGCGAACCCTGCTCGGCGAAGCTGGCCAAATCGCGGAGGTCGCGCTCGATCCGCTGGAGTTTGGTCGCCATGATCGCGACGTAGATCACGATCAGGGCGAGGAAGACGATGTAGGCGCCGGCGACGTACTTGCCGGCCTCGTCGAGCGGCAGCGCCGGGGTGGCGGCGAGCAGGGCGAGCATCAGCCCACCTCCGGGGCGACGCGGGAGCGGCCGCCGGGCGCCGGCGCGTCGAGCGCGCGGCGCAGGCGCTTCACCTGCCCCGAGGCGCTCTTCGCCGTCAGCTCGAACTTGACCAGGGTGACCCAGAGCAGGCCGATCGCCAGCAGGCAGACGAGGAAGGTGAGCATCATCGAGCCCGGCAGGCCGCCGTTCGTCGTCGCGAAGACGCGCGGGTGGACGAGGCTCTGGGCCATCCGCACGGCCATGAAGTTGAGCGGCACGAAGGCGCCGGCGACGATCGCGAAGACCGAGGCGTAGCGGCCCTGGCGCTCGCGGTCCTCGATCGCGTAGCGGAACGGGTAGTAGGTCGCATACATCAGGAAGACGATCAGGAAGCTGACCAGGGTCGGCTCGTTCCAGACCCACCAGTGCCCCCAGGAGGCCTTGGCCCAGATCGACCCGGTCGCCAACACGGCGACGCCGAAGATCACCGACATGTGGATCGAGACGTAGGAGTACGCGTCCCACTTCGAGTCGCCGCTGCGCAGGTGGGCGATCGCGAAGACGCCGCCGACGACGAAGCCGACCAGCGCGACGATCGCCAGCGGCACGTGCAGGTAGAAGATCTTCTGGATGAAGCCCTGGTCGGCGTCGAGCGGGGCGTAGAAGAAGACCAGCGAGAGCGCGGCGACGAGCGCCGCGACGGTCGCGATCGAGAGTGGTCTCAAGCCTTTGCCGTACATGCGTCTGGCGCGGTTGGAGGCGGGGCGCCTCAGTCCTCGAGCAGGAAATCGAAGGTTGCATATCCGACGAGGAGGAAGATCAGATCGTATAGCCCCAGCACCGCAAGCCAGGTGCCGAAGCGGTGGTAGCCGGGCCCGCCCACGGCGAGCAGCGGCTCCAGCGCGCCGGTCGCGGCGATCGAGAGCGGCACGACGAGCGGCAGCAGGACGAGCGGCGCCAGCAGGTCGCGGGCGCGCGAGTTGACCGCCATCGAGGAGATCAGCGTGCCCGTCGCGGCGAGCCCGAGGTCGGCGAGCAGCAGGACGAGGGCGAGCGGCGGCAGCGCCGCCGCCGAGTCGAGGAAGAAGAGGGCGAAGACGGGGACGACGACCAGCTCGACCGCCGCCAGGTAGACGACCAGCGCCGCCGCCTTGGCGGCGAACAGCGCGCTGCGGTCGATCGGCGCCAGGCGGATCGCGTCGAAGCCGCCCTCCTCGCGCTCGGCGACGAAGAGGCGGTTGACGCCGAGGATCGCGGCGAACAGCAGAGTCGCCCAGAGCACCCCGGCGGCGAGGCTGCCGGAGAGCTGCGTGCGGTCGAGGCCGAAGCGGAAGATGACGAAGGTGGTGACGGCGAACAGCGCCATCGCCGGCAGCGACTGCAGCGTGCGCAGCTCCGAGCGCAGGTCCTTGGCCAGAATCGCTCCGAAGGCGGTCACAGCTCCAGCACCTGGTCGGCCTCGCCGCGGTGGCGATCCGGGTCGTGGCTGACGAGGACGCGCGTGCGGTCCGGGGCCGGGCCGAACAGCGCCCGCGCCAGCTCGCGTCCCTCGGCGTCGAGATTGGAGTCGGGCTCGTCGAGCAGCAGCAGCTCGGGCTCGTGCAGGACGCAGCGGCAGGCGGCGATCCGCTGGCGCATCCCGGCGGAGAGCTCGGCTACCCGGTCGTCGGCGCGGCGCTCCATTGCGACGGCGGCGAGCAGCGCGGCGATCCGCGCCTCGGCGGCCTCGCCGCGCAGACCGTGCAGGCGCGCCTGGAAGCGCAGGTTCTCCCGGGCGGTGAGGTCGCGGTAGAGCAGCGGCTCGTGGCCGAGGAAGCCGATCCTGCCGCGGACCTTCCAAGCCTCGCCCGGCAGCCGCGCCCCGAGCACCCGCACCTCCCCGCCGCTCGGCCGCAGCAAGGTCGCGAGGATCCTCAGCAGGGTGGTCTTACCCGCTCCGTTGGGACCGACGACGAGCAGCGATCCCCCCGCGGCCAGCTCGAAATCGACTCCGTCGAGCGCCGGTCGTTCGCCGTACTCGCGCCGCAGCCCGGCGACCGCGACGACGGGCTCGCTCAAGCCGGCCTCAACCGCGGCGCTTGCGCAGGGTGCGGCCGCCGACCTTGAGCAGCGGGCCGGCGCCCTCGCGCAGCGCCTGCGTCCGCGTGGCGCCCTTGCCGTAGAGCAGCTTCGCCGAGGCGCGCACCGCTTCGCCCAGCGTGCGGTCGTAGGGGTGCCACCAGAAGTCGCGCGCCAGGCCCGGCTCCCAGGCGTTCATCTTGATGTTGACGCACTCGTAGAAGCCGAATTTGGAGTGCGAGCGGCCGACCCCGGAGTCCTTGACGCCGCCCCAGGCGCACTGGCAGGCGCCGTGGCTGAACGAGTGGTCGTTGACCCAGACCATCCCCGACTCGATCCGACGCGCGATCCGCGCGCCCTTCTGGCGGTCCTTCGTCCAGACCGAGGCGCCGAGCCCGAACTCGGAGTCGTTGGCGAGGTCGATCGCCTCCTGCTCGGAGTCGACGACGACGATCGGCAGCACCGGGCCGAAGATCTCCTCGCGCATGATCCGCATCTCGTGCGTGACCCCGGTGAGCACGGTCGGGGCGACGAACTTGCCGGAGAGGCCGGCGACCTCGGTCGGGCCGCCGCAGAGCTTGGTCGAGCCGGAGGCGACCGCGTCCTCGATCAGCTCGACGACGATCTCGTACTGGCCGTCGGAGGTCATCGGGCCGATCTCCGTCTCCCACTGGAGCGGGTTGCCGAGCCGCAGCTTCTGCGCCTCGCGGGCGACGCCCTCGACGAAGCGGTCGGCGACCTCGCGCATCACGTATACGCGCTCGATCCCCGAGCAGGTCTGGCCGGCGTTGGCGAAGCCACCCCAGACGGCGCCGGAGATCGCGTTGTCGAGGTCGGCGTCGGCGCAGACGATCATCGGGTCCTTGCCGCCGAGCTCCAGCACCGAGCCCTTCAGCCGCTCGGCGCAGACCTGGCCGACCTTGCGGCCGACCTCGACCGAGCCGGTGAAGAAGATCTTGCCGGCGCTCGACTTCGCCAGCGCGTCGCCGACCGCGCCGCCGCCGTGGACGACGCGGACCAGCCCCTCGGGCAGGCCGCCCTTCTCGAACACGCGGCGGATCGCCTCGCCGAGCAGCGGCGTCAGGCTGGCCGGCTTGAGCACGACGCCGTTGCCGGCCATCAGCGCGATCGCCACCTCGCCGAAGGGGATCGACCAGGGGTAGTTCCACGGCGCGATCACGCCGACGACCCCGATCGGCTCATAGGTGAAGCGCGCTTTCTTGCTCAGCGTGAAGGCCTGCGTCATCGGCACCTTCTCGTCGGCGAGGATCTTCGGCCCGGCCTTGGCGCACCAGTGCAGCGCGTCGACCGTCGGCAGCAGCTCCATCGTGTAAGCCTCGGCGCGCGGCTTGCCCTGCTCGTTGACGAGCAGCTCGGCGATCTCGTCGATCTCGTCGAGCAGCGCGTCGGCGGCGCGCCGCATGTAGGCCGCGCGGTCGGACAGCGTCAGCTCCGCCCAGGCGGGCTGGACGCGGGCGACGTCGTCGACGACGGCCTGGACTTCGTCGGGCGTGATCGTCGCGACCGAGCCGACCAGCTCGCCGGTGGCGGGGTTGAAGGACTCGAGGGTGGACTGGGACGAGGGAGCCTGCGTGGCGATCTCCATGGACGCGGATTCTACGCTGTGTGTTGTGAGCGAACGGCTATTCGACGCGGGGGACCCCGCCCAGTCCGGGGAGGGGGTAGCTGCGGGTGCTCCGTTGGCGGTGCGGATGCGGCCGCGGTCGCTGGGGGAGCTGGTGGGGCAGGAGCACGTGTTGGGGGAGGGGTCGGCGCTGCGAACGGCGATCGAGTCGGGGCACCCGCACTCGATGATCCTGTACGGGCCGCCCGGGGCGGGGAAGACGACGCTGGCGCGGATCGCGGCGTCCACGGCCGACGGGGCGTTCGAGGAGCAGTCCGCCGTCAACGCGGGCAAAGCCGAGATCCGCGGAGCGATCGAGCGGGCGCGGGAGCGGCGGCAGGCGGCGGGACGGCCGACGATCCTCTTCCTCGACGAGATCCACCGCTTCAACAAGGCCCAGCAGGACGCGCTGCTGCCGGCGGTTGAGGAGGGGCTGCTGACGCTGATCGGGGCGACGACCGAGAACCCCTACTTCGAGGTCAACTCGGCGCTGCTCTCGCGCTGCCAGATCTACGAGCTGCGGCCGCTCTCGCCCGAGCAGGTGGAAGAGCTGCTGCGGCGGGCGCTGGCCGACCCCGAGCGCGGCCTGGCCGAGCCGCCGCCGGTCGAGGACGCCGCGCTGGCGATGCTCGCCCACCGCTCCGGCGGCGACGCCCGCGTCGCCCTCTCGGCGCTGGAGCGGGCGGTCGAGCGCGTTTCCGACTTTGACCACACCGGGGTGGGGAAAAAGTCGGAAACGGTCGACGTCGCCGCCGTCGAGGACGCGCTGCAGCGCAAGGCGCTCGACTACGACCGCGAGGGCGACCGCCACTACGACTTCGTCTCGGCCTGGATCAAGGCGACGCGCGGCTCCGACGTCGACGCCTCGCTCTACTACCTGGCGGTGATGCTGGAGGGGGGAGAGGACCCGCGCTTCATCGCCCGCCGCATGGTCATCCTCGCCTCCGAGGACGTCGGCAACGCCGACCCGCAGGCGCTGCTGGTGGCAGACGCGGCGGCGCGCGCGGTCGACCGGGTCGGCCTGCCCGAGTGCGCGCTCAACCTCGCCCAGGCCGCCGTCTACCTGGCGCTCGCCCCCAAGTCCAACGCCTCCTACAAAGCGCTCGGCCGCGCCCGCGGCGAGGTGCGCGAGAACGGCGCCAAGACGCCGCCCGACTACCTGCGCGACGCCCATTACCCCGGCGCGGCGAAGCTCGGCCGCGGCGAGGGCTACCGCTACGCGCACGACGAGCCGGGCGCCGTCGGCGACCAGCCGCTGCTGCCGCCGGAGGTCCAGGGACGGCGGTTCTACGAGCCGACCGACCGCGGCTTCGAGGCCGAGCTGGGGGAGCGCCTGGAGGCGCTTCGCAAAAGGCTTTCAGGGAAATAGAGGCAAGCGCAACTTCCCCGAAGAGGGGGTGTTTCAGAGGGCGGCTTTCCAAGCTAAGCCAGGGAGAGCCGACATACCGGCCGGAGGCCTGGACTGGGGGTCTCCGGCCGGCACCCAAAGGGGAATCAGGGGGGAACTCGACGACCGCGACATCGCGGTCGTCGAGGTTTGTCGGTGTAGGTAGGGACGACTCCCGACCTCCTCTATCGTCTTCGTGATGGCTGACGACAAGCTGAGACTCGGGGGCATGGCACTCCGCAATGGCCTCCTGATCCACGGGCCGACCCATTGGGCCGCCGCGGTACGTACGGGAGAGGGGGAGATCGAAGTTGCTTCGGAGCGGAAGCCGGAGCTGGCGCCGAAGTTGGCTGGGAAGGTGCCGGGGCTGCGGGGGCCTTTGAAGCTTTTGGAGGCGATGGCGGTGCTGCCTCTGGTGCGGCGGCGGATGCCGGGGGCGCGGATGCCTTTCGAGGACCGGCGGGTGGTCGCGGCTGTCGCGGGGACGCTGGTGCTGACCGGGGCGCTGCGGCGCGCGTTTCGCGGGACCGCGCGGCGCGAGCTGGTCGTGCAGGCGCTGGGGGCGGCGCCCGCGGTGGTCGCCCTCGGCGACCGCGACCTCGCCGCCTACCACGGGGTCGAGCACAAGTCGATCGCCGCCTACGAGCAGGGAGTCGAGGACGCCGCCACGGTGCCCAAAGAGCACGACCGCTGCGGCTCCAACCTGCTCGCCCCGATGATGCTGCTCTCGGTCGCCGGCACGGTGCTCCTCGAGCGCCTGGTCGAGCGGCCGACCCCGGTCGCCCGCACCGCGGTCGGGCTCGCCGGCGCCTCGCTCGCGGTCGAGATGTTCGCCTGGAGCGACCGCCACCACGGCGAGCCGCTGGCCGAGGCCTTCCACACGCCGGGCCGCGAGATCCAGCGCCACCTGGCGACCAAGGAGCCGACGCCCGAGCAGATGCAGGTGGGCGCCGCGGCGCTCGCCGAGATCCTGCGCGCCGAGGGCGCATAGACTCCGCCGCCATGTTCGGGCGCATCGATCACGTGGGCGTCGCCGTCGAGGACCTCGACGCGGCGATCGTCCTCTACGAGAAGAGCTTCGAGATGGAGCTGGCGCACCGCGAGACCGTCGAGTCGCAGGGCGTAGAGGCGGTCCTGCTCGACGTCGGCGACGGGCACGTCGAGCTGCTGCGGCCGCTCGGCCCCGACACCGCGGTCGGCAAGTTCATCGAGCGCAAGGGCCCCGGCCTGCACCACGTCGCCTACGCGGTCGACGACATCGACGCGACGCTGCCGCGCCTCGCTGCCGCCGGCGTCGAGCTGATCGACAGCGCGCCGCGTGTCGGCATCCGCGAGAGCCGCGTCGCCTTCCTGCACCCGCGCTCGACCGGCGGCGTGCTGACCGAGATCGTCGAACCGGCTGGAGGGCACTGATGGCGGAGACGCAGAAGGTCGAGATCGGCTTCGAGGGCGGCCAGGTCGTCGCAGTCCGGCTCAGCGCCGATGCGCTGAAGGATCTGCGCAAGCAGGTCGAAAAGGGCGGCTGGCACGACATCGAGACGGAGGACGGAACGCTCTCCGTCTACGTCGGCAAGGTCGCGTTTCTCAGAATCGACGCGGCCGCCCAAAAAGTGGGCTTCTGAACGGCGAGGTCAGGGACGGCCGCGAAGGCCGCCCCTGACGCTCGACCGCCGGCTACTTCTTGTGCTTGCCCCCGCGGCAGGCGGGGATGTTGAGCCGCAGGTTGTTCGTCCTCATCCGCCGGCTGTTCTGCGCCAGCATGTTGAGGAAGCCGGTCGTCTGCCGTGAGCAGAGGTCGCGGGAGTTGACGAGCAGGCCCTTGCCGCCGCCCTTCATCGTCATGATGAACTTGCTCACCGCGACGTCGGGCGTTTCGTTGAACACCGTCTTCAGGCGACCGTGCGCGGAGCTGATCACGCCGCGCAGCCGGATCGGCACCTGGCCGTGCAGGTCGGCAAGCAGGTCCGGCAGTTCGTGGCTGGACGAGGTCAGGTAGACCGGGCCCTTCAGGTTGCCCTTCAGCAGCGGCGAGGTCGCCTGCGCGTGCCCGTAGATCGAGTTCTTCGGGCATTCGTTGGCGGCCAGCTGGACCCTCGTGCACACCGTCTTGATGTGGCTCTGGTCGAGGATCGTCGCCCGCGGCAGGATGAACGCCGTGCGCCGCAGGTTGGCGTCGCCGTTGCGGGCTTCGACGATCGCCCGGAACTTCGGGTTCTTCGTCCGCCTGGTCTGGTTCTTGCCGCCGAAGATCCGGGCGTGGAACTTCGGCTTGAAGCCCAGTTTCCTGCACTGGCCGAACTGGAGCCCCTCCGTCTTGGAGATTTCCTTCCAGGCGTTCGGATCGGCGGGATTGCCGCCGCCGCCGAAGATGCTCGTCTTGATCGGCAGCGGTTCGCGGCATGTGGTCGGGTTGAGCGTGAAGTTCGACCGATCGATGTTGAGGTCGATCTGCCTGATGTCGAGCTTGACGCCGCCGAACACGTTCGGGATCGGGTCCGAGACGGCGTGGACTTCGGCCGTTTCGGGGTCGATGTTCAGCGCCACCCGCACGACCACGTTGCCGAGGTCGTACGGTCCGGCGACCGCCGGGGTGATGAACACCATGCTCAGCGGAGCCCCCTTGTATGGGCCGGCCAGGTAGGCGTTGCCGAGCGCGTGGAACGGTGCGCCCGAGCCCGCGGCGATCGCCGCCGTGCCGACGAAGCTGCTGTTCGGGCACGCCGGGCTGGCGATCACGCTGGTCCCGGAGCGCGTGCCCGCCGCGTCGATGCTCGACTGCGGGCAGTATTCGAGCCCCTTCAGCTTCGCCACCATGCCCGGGGGCAGGTTGACGTCGATCCGCTTGACCTCCTGGTTGCCGTTCTGTCGCACGACGTCCATCCTGAACTTGGTGAACTGCCCCGCCTTGTATTCCGTCGGAGCCGAGGCGTAGTACGGGTCGAACGGCCGCTCGGCGAGGGTTTTCGGGCACGGGACCGCCGCCGGCTATTTCGCTGAGCGTGAAACTGCCGCTCGGTGTCGCGTCCGGGTTCCCGGTCCATGGCGTCAGAGCCGAGGTGGTCGTGTGTGGCCCGCAGGTGTCGGGCGTTGGTCAGGGCCCCGTGGGCACCGCCGGCGATATGGACGAAGAATTCGCTGAACGTCGCCTGCGGGTTTTCTTCGACCACCGCGGTGACCTGACCGGTCTGCAGGTTGGGGAGATCTTGCCCGTTCAGGCGGACGTTGACGCCGTAGCGTTCCGACTCGGCGTGAGGAAGACCCGGAACTGCTTGCCCGAGCTCGGGTCCTGGCTTTCCGGCTCGGCCACGTAGACCTTGCCGTGCAGTGAGCCGGGCGGCAACGAGGGCGTTTCGACGTCGACCGTGCCGATCTGCGATGCAGCCGGACACTGGATCGGGTTGTTGGTGTGGTAGCCGAACTGCGCGTTGCTGCACGTCTCGAGCCCATTCGCCAGCGATGGGTTGATCCCCGCGCCTTCGGGCAGCGTCACCCGGGCTACCTTCAGATAGGAGTTGGCGATCGGTTTTTCGGGATCGAATGGGATGCCCAGGTTGAGCGTCGCTGGCTCGGGCGAGTCGGTGGCGCTGTCGACGGTGGTCTTGATCGTCGGTTCGAAGGGGACTTCGCTGCAACGGGTCGCACCACTCGGTGTCGTGTAGGAGGCTTTGGTTTCGGTCTGTTCAGCTTCGTATGGAGGTCCCTGTGAATCCAGGTGGAGCAACGTAACCTGCCCCCCAGCGCAGTTGCTCGGCATCGTGAGGTACGTGCCGTTGCCTGCCTGCCCGTTGAAGACGAGCCGTGAGCTCAATCAGCGGCGGGCTGGCCATCGAAGGCGGGTGGCCCTCGATCGTGAAGACACGTGCTGGTCGACCGGGCTCAGTGAGCCGACGATGAAGGTCGGCCCGGCTTCTGTCAAAAACCCGACCATCGATGGAGATCCATTGAAGGGGACGAGGTTGTAGACAGGCAGGGCAACCCGCACCTGTAGGCATTCGCCGGGAACTGGAAAACCGAGAGGTTCTCCTTCGCATTTACCTTCTCCGTCCGGCGTTTCGCCGGCTACCGTCAGGTAGTTGACCCCGACGAACGAAGCGGGGGGACAGCTGAGCGTGGTCAGCTGCGCAATGGTGCACTGCGGCGGCGCTTCAGGGTTTACGCTCAGCCCTTCTGGTGTATTGACAATCGTCTCTTTGACGAACGCAGTCGGGAAGCCACCGGATTCGAAGGGCGGATGGGGCGCCGTCAGCAGCCTGAAGTCGGTGATTCCGAAGTTGGGGTGGCCGGCCGCCTGGGTGAACTGCTTGCCCAAAGTGCTGTTCGTGCACTGTTCGGTCGGTTCAGGGAGTTTGGGGGGCCCCGTTTCGTAACCGTATTCTTTGCCGCCTGGGCCGAGTTCTTCCGGCAGGTCGGCATTTTCCTTGCACGTCAGCCCCTCCCATTTCGTGACCGAATATCGGCCTGCGTCTGCCGACGAAGCACCGAATGCGAAGACGAGGAATGCGGCGGTGAGAACGAGCAACCCCAGTGGGCCACGCTTGCTTCTCATATGAGACTCTCCTCCAAGACGGGTTGAAAATCAGATACCCGCCTCCCGCAGTGAAAAACCGTACAGCAGGAGCGCATGGGCTCCATCGGGGATAACTACGGATTGGCCAACTCGGTCCAGAGGCGCTCCTCCGCCTCGGCCACTTGGTTAGCCAAAGTGTCGATCTCGCGCCACAGAGCGGGCTCGCGCTCCTCGCGCTCGCTCGCGGCGTGGAAAGCGTTGGCCAGATCGGTCCACGCCGCGGCGGCCGCGGCGGCCAGCGGGGCCTCGTCGCGGCCGGCCTCTTCGAGGAAGCGCGAGTACATGAGGCGGAAGGCGCCGCCGCCGGTGCCGCGGCGCTCGATCACCTGGTAGCCGAAGCGCGCGCACCACCGCCAGTCCTCGGCGGCCTCCGGCCACGAGCCCGCCTCGGCCGCGAGGCGGCGCACCGCGTCGAGGCCGGAGAAGCCGGGGAGCTGCGGCTCGACCATCGCCCTCGCCGCCCGCTCGATCGCCGCCGGGATCGCCTCGCGCAGCCGCGCTTCGGAGACCTCCCCGGTCGCCGTGAACATGTGGCCGGCGAGCGGGTACGCGGGATGCTCGCTGTGGCGGGCGCGGTCGAGGTTCTCCAGGCGCGTCAGCTGAAGCTCCTCGAAGCCGGTGTCGGAGAGGTGGGCGTGCTCGTCGTCGTAGCCGGCGAGGACGACGGCGTGGCCGGGGAAGTGGGCCGAGCTGCCGTAGTGGTCCAGGTAATAGAGGTCGGTGAGCAGCAGCGCCGGCCGGCCGGCGTCGACCTCGGCGCGAGCCGCCTCCCAGGCGCTCGCGTCGCCGGGCTCGAACGTGCGCAGCTCCAGCGCCGCCCCGGTCAGCGCGCCGAAGCCCTCCTCCAGCCGCGCGGTGCGGCCGTTGAACCAGCGCGTCGGCGAGGCGTCCTCGATCGTCACGTAGTAGAAGCAGGCGCCCGCCCCCAGCCCGAACGCCATCTCCTCGCTCAGATTGGCGGTGCCGTGGAAGGCGAGCAGGTTGCGCAGGGCCGTGGACCCGCAGTGGTGGCCGGGGGTGTGGACGTAGCCGGGGACGAAGGGCATGGGGGCGGATTATGCTGCCCGGCCGTGGAGAGTCTCGACCTCAGGACGTTGCGCTTCATGCGGACGCGTGGCCACACCCCCGGCCTGGAGAAAGCTGCAAAGGGATTGGGGAAGGCCGGGAACAATGGGGCCGTCTGGGTTGGGATTGGGGTGCTGCTGGCTCTCGTGGACGGGGCGAATCGCGAAGCTTGGTTGATCTGTGCGGTGTTGGGGCCCGTGGCGATTGGGCTGAACTATGTGGTGAAGCTGGTGGTGCGACGGCCGCGGCCGGTGCTCGAGGGGCTGCCGCCGCTTGGGGGAGCTCCCAGCTCTCTTAGCTTTCCGTCTGCGCATGCGACCTCATCGTTCGCTGTCGCTACGGCGATGACTCGGGTCGAGCCCTGGGGGGCGCTTGCCTTCCTGCTTGCGATCGCCTTGTCGCTGGGCCGTCCATATCTGGGCATGCACTACCCGTCCGACGTGGTCGTTGGGGCGATCCTCGGCGTAATTCTCGGGCTCCTGGTCCCGTTCTCTCTATGAGGTCTCATCTATGAAGGTGGGAATTGTCGGATTGCCCAACGCGGGCAAGTCCACTCTGTTCAACGCGCTGACCAAGGGTGGGGCGCAGACGGGGGACTACCCGTTCACGACCATCGAGCCGAACGTGGCTATCGCGCAGGTGCCGGACGAGCGGCTGGGGAAGGTCGCCGAGACGGTCGGGGCCTCGAAGCTGGAACCGGCGACGATCTTCTTCCACGACATCGCCGGCCTGGTCAAGGGCGCCTCCGAGGGGGAGGGGCTGGGCAACAAGTTCCTCGCCTCGATCCGCGAGACCGACGCGATCTGCCACGTCGTCCGCTGCCACGCCGACTCCGGCGTCCCCCATCCCGACGGCCGGGTCGACCCGATCGCCGACATCGAGACGATCGAGACCGAGCTGGTCCTCTCCGACTACGAGCAGGCCGAGCGCCGCCTCGACCGGGTGCGCAAGGGCGCCAAGTCGGGCGACGCCGAGGCGATCGCCGAGCGCGACTGGCTCGAGCTGGTGGTCGAGGCGCTCGCCGCCGGCAGGCCCGCCCGCTCCGTCCCGGTTCCCGAGGCAGCCGCGCACGGCCCCGCCAACCTGCAGGCGCTCACCTCGAAGCCGATCCTCTACGTCGCCAACGTCGACGAGGGCGACGCCGAGCCGCCCGCGGCGGTCGCCGCGCACGCGGCCGAGGTCGGCGCCGGCGTGGTCGCGGTCAGCGCCCGGATCGAGGGCGAGCTGGCCGAGCTCGACCCCGTCGAAGCGGCCGAGATGCGCGAGTCCTACGGCGTCGAGGGCTCCGGCCTGGACCGCCTCGTCCGCGCCGCCTACGACCTGCTCGAGCTGATCACCTTCTTCACCGCCGGCGAGGGCAAGGAGGCGGTGGCGCGCGAACTGCGCCGCGGCGCGACCGCGCTGGAGGCGGCCGGCACGATCCACACCGAGATCCAGGAAGCCTTCGTCAAAGCCGAGGCGATCGGCTGGGAGCAGCTGGTCGAGTGCGGCGGCTACGCGCCGGCGCGCGACAAAGGCCTACTGCGGATCGAGGGCCGCGACTACGTCGTGCAGGACGGCGACGTGATCACGATCAAGGTGTAGCGTCCGGCCATGGACCAGGGAGCGCGGTTCCCGCGGGTCGCCGCCAGGGCGGGCCACTACGAGAGCTTCTACATAAAGGCCTGCCGGCCCGGCGGCGGGCAGGGGGTCTGGATCCGCCACACGGTGCACAAGCGGCCGGGGGCTGAGCCCAACGCCTCGATCTGGTTCGTCCTCTTCGACCGCGAGGCCGAGGGGCCGCGGGCGACCAAGGCGACCGTTCCAGCCGCCGAGCTCTCCGTCCCCGCCGGGGGCTGGATCCGCGTCGCCGACGCCGAGATCGGCCCCGGCCGGGCGCGCGGCGCGGTCGGCGGGGACAACCTGACCGCCGCCTGGGACCTGGCCTTCTCCGGCGACGCCGAGCCGTGCAAATACCTGCCTTCGGACCGCCTGTATGAGACCCGCCTGCCGAAGACGAAGTTCGTCGCCCCCTACCCCGACGCCCGCTTCGACGGCCGGCTCGAAATCGACGGCGAGACGATCGAGCTCGACGGCTGGCCGGGGATGATCGGCCACAACTGGGGTACCGAGCACGCCGAGCGCTGGGTCTGGCTCGAGGGCACCGGCTTCCCCGACTCGCCGGGCACATACTTCGACGCCGGCGCCGCGCGGATCAGGCTCGGCCCCTGGACGACGCCCTGGGTCCCCTCGGGGATGCTCGTGCTCGAAGGCGAGCCGCACAGGCTCGGCGGCTTCGGCCACATCCGCCGCGCCGAGATCGAGGAGTCGGCCGGCGAGTGCCGCTTCGTCCTCCCCGGCAAGGACATCGTCGTCCGCGGCCGCGTCGTCGCGCCGACGAAGGACTTCGTCGGCTGGGTCTACGCCGATCCCGCCCCCGGATCGGAGCACCACACGATCAACTGCTCGGTCTGCGACCTCGAGCTGACCGTCGAGCGCTCCGCCCACCCGCCCCTCCACCTGTCCCTCCCCGGAGGCGCCGCCTACGAGCTCGGCATGCGCGAGACCGACCACGGCATCCCGATCCAGCCATTTCCGGACGGCTGACGACCACCGCGTTCGCCTTTTGTCGACCTATGCCTGACAAAAGGCGAACGCCCGAGGGACCACCTTCTCGCGTTCGCCTTTTGTGGTTCTGAGCCGGACAAAAGGCGAACGCGGTCGGTTCAGCCCTGGAGGGTGACGAAGCGCTCCTCGGTCAGCTCCTGGACGGCGTAGGCGGGGCCCTCGCGGGTGTTGCCGGAGTCCTTGACGCCGCCGTAGGGCATCTGGTCGGCGCGGAAGGTCGGCACCTCGTTGATCAGCACGCCGCCGTATTCGAGCGTGGCTGCCGCCTCCAGGCTGCGGCCCATGTCACGTGTGAAAACGCCCGCCTGGAGGCCGAACTTGGTGTCGTTGGCGAGGCGCAGGGCCTCGGCGAAGTCGCGGTAGCGGTCGATCGTCGCCACCGGGCCGAAGATCTCCTCGCACCAGACCTTCGCCTCGCGCGGCGGCGCCCCGAGCAGGGTCGGGGTCAGGCAACGGCCCTCGTCGACCAGCTCGCCGCCGGTCAGCAGCTCGGCGCCGCCCGCGACCGCTTCGTCGATCCACTCCTTCACCCGGTCGCGGTCGCCGGGGGAGATCAGCGGGCCGACGTCGGTTTCGGGGTCGAGCGGGTCGCCGACTCGCAGCGCCTCGGCGCCGGCGACGAGCCGCGCGACGAACGCGTCCGCCACGTCCTCGTGGACGAGGATGCGCTGGATCGAGATGCAGCTCTGGCCGGCGTGCGAGAAGGCGTGCAGCCGGGCTTTGTCGGCCGCCGTCTCCCAGTCGCCGTCGGCATGGACGATCAGCGGCGCGTTGGAGCCGAGCTCCAGGTTGACCTTCTTGTGCGGGACGCGGCTGCGGATGCCCCAGCCGACCGCGGCCGAGCCGGTGAAGCTGAGCGCCCCGATCAGCTCGTGCTCGACGATCGCGGCGCCGACCTCCGAGCCCGGCCCGGGGACGACGCTGAGCCAGCCCTCCGGCAGGCCCGCCTCGACCAGGACCCGGGCCAGCTTCAGCGCCGAGATCGGCGTCTGCCCGGCCGGCTTCAGCACGACCGCGTTGCCGGCGGCGATCGCCGGGCCGAGCTTGTGGGCGACCAGGTTGAGCGGGAAGTTGAAGGGGCTGATCGCGCCGACCACGCCGTAGGGGACGCGCAGCATCACACCGAGCTTGCCGGCGCCCGGCGCGGAGGCCTCCATCGGCACCGTGCCGCCGCTCAGCTTGCGCGCCTCGACCGCGGAGAAGGTCAGCGTGTCGACGCAGCGCCCCGCCTCGGCCTCGGCCGTCTTCAGCGGCTTGCCCGCCTCGGCGGCGATCGCCAACGCCAGCTCGTCGATCCGCCCGGCGACCAGCCCGGCGGCGCGCTCGAGCACCGCGGCGCGCTCGTGCTGGGGAAAGCCGCCGGACTCGAAGGCGGCGCGAGCGGCGATCGCGCAGCGGTCGACCAGCGCGGCGTCGCCGAGCGCCACCCGGCCGACGAGCGTGCCGTCGTAGGGGCTCGCGACCTCGCCCCACTCGCCCGTCGCCGTCCACTCGCCCGCCGCGAGCAACTCGTGGTCCGTCGCTTGCACCCGCCAAGCGTAGAGCAGGCCGAGACTCCGCTTGCCCGAATCTGTTGACCTGGAGATGCGCTCCCGACTGACAGCCCTGCTCGCCCTCTTGGCGCTCGGCCTCGCGCTCGCCCCGAGCGCCCGAGCCGGCGTGCGCTGGGTCGTTCTCGGACACGGCTTCGGCCACGGGGTCGGGATGAGCCAGTACGGCGCCTACGGCTACGCCAAGCACGGCAAGGGCTATCGCTTCATCCTCGGCCACTACTACCGGGGGACGACGATCGGCACCCCGGGGGCGCGGACGGTGCGCGTGCTGATCGACACCGCCGACAGCGTCGCCTTCTCCGGCGCGACCGCCGCCTGCGGGCGGACGCTCGACCCGCGCCGCCGCTACGTGGCGGGCCAGGCCGGGGGCGGTGTGCAGCTGCGGGGGCCCCGCGGGCGCCCCGTCGGCTGCGGGAGCAGGCTGCGCGCCACCGGGCGGGGACGGATCTCGATCGACGGGGTCGCATACCGAGGCGCGCTGGAGGCCGTGCCGGCGGGCGGGAGCCTCAACGTCGTCAACGCGCTGCCGGTCGACCAGTACGTGAAGGGCGTCGTGCCGAACGAGTCGCCCTCCTCGTGGCCGCTGGCTGCGCTGGAGGCGCAGGCGGTCGCCTCCCGCTCCTACGCGCTCGCGGACCAGGTCAGCGGCGACGGCTTCGACCTCTACCCCGACACCCGGAGCCAGGTCTACGGCGGGCTGGGAAGCGAGACGGCGCGGAGCGACCGGGCGGCGGACCTCACCCAGGGGCAGGTCGTGATGTACGGGGGCAAGGTCGCCCAGACCTTCTTCTCGGCCTGTTCGGGCGGCCACACCGAGAGCGTCCAGAACGTCTTCTTCGGCCCGCCGATCCCCTATCTGGTCGGCGTCCCGGACCCCTACGACGGCGCCTGCCCGCTGCACAGCTGGAAGCTGACGTTCAGCGGACGCGAGATCAGCGCCAAGCTCGGCGCCTATCTGAAGGGGCAGCTGAAGCGCGTCGTGGTGACGCAGCGCGGCGCCTCACCGCGGATCGTCTGGGCGAAGCTGTTCGGGACGGGTGGGGTGACCAAGATCCGCGGCGACCAGCTGGGGGCGGCGCTGGGCGCCTACGACAGCTGGATGCAGTTCCGCAAGATCGTCGACGGCAAGGTGGTCGAAGGGGGCGGAGAAGGCGAATCGCCGCCACCGTCGGGTCCCGCGGGCGGCCTCGGCAGCTAGAAAAGCTCGGCGTTCGCCTTTTGTCGGGCATGGGTCGACAAAAGGCGAACGCGGCGGGCGTCCCTACTCGTGCGGGCGGGCCATGCGCCGGTGGTCCAGCGCCTCCTCCAGCACCGACGGCTCGACCCCCTGCTCCAGCGCGACCTCGCGCAGCGAGCGCCCGGACTCCGCCGCGGCCTTGACGATGTCGGCGGCGCGGTCGTAGCCGATGTGGGGGTTCAGCGCGGTCGCCGTCGCCAGCGTCGCCTCGGCGTGGCGCTCGGTGATCTCCTCGTTCGCCTCCAGCCCGGCGACGCACTTCTCGTCAAGCAGGCGCGAGGCGGAGGCGAGCAGCTCGATCGAGTCGATCAGGTTGCGGGCGATCAGCGGCACGCGCACGTTGAGCTCGAACTGGCCCTGGCTGCCGGCCACGGCGATCGCGGCGTCGTTGCCGATCACCTGGGCGGCGACCTGGATCACCACCTCGGGGATCACCGGGTTGACCTTGCCGGGCATGATCGAGGAGCCCTTCTGGAGCTCCGGCAGGCGCAGCTCGGCGAGGCCGGCGCGCGGCCCCGAGCCCATCAGCGCCAGGTCGTTGGCGATCTTGTTGAGCGAGATCGCGTAGACCTTGAGCGCGCCGGACAGCTCGACCAGCGCGTCGCGGTTGGCCTGCGCCTCGAAGCGGTCGAGCGGCGCGGAGATCGTCAGGCCGGTGTCGGCGGCGAGCTTCTCCCGCACCTTCTCGGCGAACTCCGGATGCGTGTTGAGGCCGGTGCCGGTGGCGGTGCCGCCGAGCGGGATCTGGCCGACGCGGCGCAGCGTCCCCTCGACCCGCTGGATGCCGAGGCTGACCTGCGCCGCGTAGCCGCCGAACTCCTGGCCGAGCGTCACCGGCACCGCGTCCATCAGGTGGGTGCGGCCGGCCTTGACGACGTCGGCGAAGCGCTCGGCCTTCTCGCCCAGCGCCGCCTGCAGCCCCTCCATCGCCGGCAGCAGCTCGCGGGTCACCTCGTCCAGCGCCGCCAGGTGCACCGCGGAGGGGAAGACGTCGTTGGAGGACTGGCCCATGTTGACGTGGTCGTTCGGGTGGGCTGCGTCGCCGGCGAGGCTGGCGATCACCTCGTTGGCGTTCATGTTCGAGGAGGTGCCGGAGCCGGTCTGGAAGACGTCGACCGGGAACTGGTCGTCGTGCTCGCCGCCGGCGACCGCGTCGCCGGCGTCGGCGATCCGCGAGGCCAGCTCGGCGTCGAGCTGGCCCAGCTCGCCGTTCACCCGGGCCGCGGCGGCCTTGACCCGGCCGAGCCAGCGGACGACCGGAACCGGCACCCGCTCACCCGAGACCGGGAAGTTCTCAACCGCTTTCGTGGTCTCGCCACCCCAAAGTTGCTCAGTCAAAGGTCGGTCCTCCATCGAAGTCGTGGTCCCGGCAGCGTATTCAGCCGCGCGCATGGCCGGCGTCGTAGCCGCGCCGGTAGGCGGCGAGGAAGGCCGCCGGCAGGGCGCGGCCGCCGGGGCTGTAGCGGGCGGCGGCGGTGAGCCGGCGAACCAGCTCGTCGTGAATCCCTTCCGTCCCTTCGGCCCCCCGAGCAGCCGCCCCGATCAGATACCCGAGCCGCACGTTGGCCCCCCCACCGGGATGAGCCCGAGCTTCCGCATTGAGCCTGGTCGCCGCCCGCAGCATCCCCACCCCGACACTCGCCAGCTCCCCCGCCTTCTGCCCGGCCGGCAGACATTCCGACACCAGCACCCCATCTCTCCCCCCATGAAGATAGAAGGAGGACCCTCCGAGACAAGCCACCGGCGTCAAACCACTGGAGCTTCCACACCCCGCGATCGCGACCGCAACCGCCAGCGTCCCGAGCAATACCGTGAATCGCACCCGCGGCATCCTAGGGGGTATCCGGGTAGGGCCGGAACGTCTTGTACTTTTTTGGCGGCGAGGATCTCGGACGGCCATCCACGTTCTCAAAAAAGTTAAGTGGAGGTCCTACCCGGATACCCCCTCTGCAACCCGCACCGAGCAACGTCGATTAGGGTCCCCCCATGCCAACGGTCCGCGACGCCTCCTTCGAGCTCTTCCGCAACCAGGGCACGACGACGATCTTCGGCAATCCCGGCTCGACCGAGCTGCCGATGCTGGCCGACTTCCCCGGCGACTTCCGCTTCATCCTCGGCCTGCACGAGGCGGTCGTGGTCGGCATGGCCGACGGCTACGCGCAGGCCTCCGGCCGCCCCGCGGTCGCCAACCTGCACACCGCGCCCGGCGTCGGCAACGCGATGGGGGCGATCTTCAACGCCCAGGCCAACCACTCGCCGGTCCTCGTCACCGCCGGCCAGCAGGCGCGCGCCCAGATGACCCTGCAGGCCAACCTGACCAACCGCGACGCGACCCGCATGCCGCACCCGCTGGTCAAGTGGTCGTACGAGCCGCCGCGCGCCGAGGACGTGCCGCACGCGCTCGCCCGCGGCCTCCACCTCGCCTCGCTGCCGCCGCGCGGCCCCGTCTTCGTCTCGATCCCGATGGACGACTGGTACGCCGAGGTCGACGAGGCGGCGGCCACCGCGGCGATCTCGCGCGGCGTCGACGGGCGCGCCGTCGCCGACCCCGACTCGGTCCGCCGCCTCGCCGGCCACCTGGAGAAGGCGGCCAACCCGGTCCTGGTCGCCGGCCCCGACCTCGACGCCGACGGCTGGGAGGCCATCGTCGGCCTCGCCGAGCGCCAGCGGCTGCCGGTCTGGGCGACCCCCGCGCCCGGCGGCGGCCGGCTCGGCTTCCCCGAGAACCACCCCAACTTCCGCGGCGTGCTGCCACCGGCGATCGGTCCGGTCGCCCAGACGCTGGAGGGCCACGACCTGATCCTCGTCGCCGGCAGCTCGGTCTTCCCCTACTACCCGCACATCCCCGGCCCGCTGCTGCCCGAGGGCGCCACCCTGGTCGCGATCACCAGCGACCCCGATGAGGCGGCGCGCGCGCCGATGGGCTACGCGATCGTCGCCGACGTCGGCCTCACCCTGGCGGCCCTGCTCGAGGCCGTGCCGGAGTCCGGCCGCGACGCGCCCGAGCCCAACCCAGGGCCGACCGAGATCCCGGCCGAGGACCCGCTCAACTCCTCGACGGTCCACTCGGCGCTCGCCGAGGTCTTCCCCGAGGACGGCGTCGTCGTGCTCGAGTCCCCCTCCAGCACCCTCGCCCTGCGCAACCAGCTGCGCCTCTCGCGGCCCGGCAGCTACTACTTCAGCGCCGGCGGCGGGCTCGGCTTCGGCCTGCCGGCGGCGGTCGGCGTGCAGCTCGCCCAGCCGAGCCGCCCGGTCGTCTGCGTGGTCGGCGAGGGCTCGGTCCAGTATGCGGTCACCGCCTTCTGGAGCGCCGTCGCCCACGATGCGCCGGTCACCTTCCTCGTCCTGCGCAACTCCGAGTACGCGATCCTCAAGTGGTTCGCCGAGGTCGAGCAGGTGACGGGCGCGCCCGGCCTCGACCTGCCGGAGCTGGACGTCGCCGCGGTCGCCGCCGGCTACGGCGTCTCGACCCGGGTGGCGCGGGAGCGCGACGAGGTCCGCGACGCGCTCGCCGCCGCGTTCGCCTCCTCCAAGCCCGAGCTGGTCGAAGTCCCGGTGCAGCCGGGAATGTCCCTCTTCTAGGACGGGACGATGACCGTCGCCGCACCCGACCGCGCCCCCGAGTCGCTGGCGGGCGGCGCGGCGCAGCCGTTGCGCGGCGAGCTCGAGGCGCTGCTCGGCGCCGACCGGGTGCTGGCGCGGGCGAGCGACATCGTCCGCTACGCCTCCGACGCCAGCCCCTACCGGCTGCTGCCCCGGGCGGTGGTGATGGCGCGCGACGCGCGCGACGTCTCCAAGCTGCTCGCCTACGGTCGCGCCAACGACGTCCCGGTCGTCTTCCGCGCCGGCGGAACCAGCCTCAACGGGCAGGGGCAGGGCGATGGCATCCTGGTCGACGTGCGGCGCCACTTCGGCGGCGTCGCGGTCGAGGACGGCGGCGAGCTGGCGCGGGTCAAGCCCGGCACGGTGCTCGGCCACGCCAACCGGGTGCTCGCCCCGCACGGGCGCAAGCTCGGACCCGACCCGGCGAGCACCGACATCGCCACGGTCGGCGGCGTGATCGCCAACAACTCGGGCGGCATGCGCTGCGGCACGACCAGCGACTCCTACTCGACCGTGCGCTCGCTGACCTTCGTCCTGCCCTCGGGGACGACGATCGACACGGCCGCGCCCGGCGCCGCCGATCGCTTCTCCGCCGAGGAGCCCGAGCTCGCTGCCGGCCTGGCGGCGATCCGCGACGAGATCCACGCCGACGCCGAGCTCGGCGAACGCATCCGCCGCAAGTTCGCGATCAAGAACACGACCGGCTACCGGCTCTGCGCCTTCCTCGACGCCGAGCAGCCGCTGGAGATCTTCCGTCGCCTGCTGATCGGCTCCGAGGGCACACTCGGCTTCATCGCCGAGGCGGTCTTCGAGACCGTGCCGCTGCCCGCCCGCACGACCACCGCCTGGGTCCACTTCCCGGGCATCGACGCCGCGGTCGCCCCGGTGCGCGAGCTGGTCGAGAGCGGCGCGAGCGCGGTCGAGCTGATGGTCGCGCCGGCGCTGATCACCGCCGCCTGGAACATGGTCGGCGCGCCGCAGGAGTGGAAAGAGCTGCCGCCCGAGTCGGCGGTGCTGCTGGTCGAGTTCGGCGCCGACAGCGACGCGGAGCTCGATGCCCAGGTGGGGAAGGCGGCGGAGATCCTCGCCGGCCACGAGACGATCCGGCCGATCGAGTTCACCCGCGAGGCCGAGGAGGTCGAGCTCGCCTGGCGGGTGCGCGAGGGCCTGCACGGATTGGTCGGGCGGCTGCGGCTGCCCGGCACGGCGCTGATCGTCGAGGATGTCTGCGTGCCGCCCGAGCGGATCGCCGAGGGCGCCCGCGACCTGCAGGCGCTGCTCGGCGAGCACGGCTTCCTGCCCGGCGTCGCGGGGCACGCCTCGGCGGGCAACCTGCACTTCATGCTGACGCCGGACTTCGGCAAGCAGGAGGACCTGGAGCGCTACGAGTCGTTCATGGCGAAGCTGGTCGAGCTGGTCGTCGACAAGTACGACGGCTCGCTGAAGGCCGAGCACGGCACGGGGATCAACATGACCCCCTACGTCGAGCGCGAGTGGGGCGAGAAGGCGACCGAGCTGATGTGGCGGGTCAAGCGGCTCACCGACCCCGACGGTGTGCTCGCGCCCGGGGTCGTCCTCAACCGCGACCCCGGCGCCCACCTGCGCAACCTGAAAACGATGCCCGAGGTCGAGGAGGCGTCGGCGAGCGCCTGCGTCGAGTGCGGCTTCTGCGAGCCGGTCTGCCCGAGCCGCGATCTGACGACGACGCCGCGGCAGCGGATCGTCCTGCGCCGCGAGATCGCCCGCCAGCCCGAGGGCTCGCCGCTGCGGGCGGCGCTGGAGCAGGAGTACGCCTACGACGGGCTCGACACCTGCGCCGCCGACGGCTCCTGCCGGCTCGCCTGCCCGCTGGGAATCGACACCGGCAAGCTCGTCAAGCAGCTGCGGGAGGAGGGACGCTCGCCGCGGGCCGAAGCTCTGGCGCTGCGCGGGGCGGAGCGCTGGGAGAGGGTCGAGGGCGCCTCGCGCGCCGCGATCAGGGCGGGCGGCCCGCTCGCCCGCCGCACGAAGCGGGGTGCCGGGCTGCCGTCAGCGGCGAGCTCGCGCCTACCGGCGACGACCCGCGAGGGCGCCGCCGCCGTCTACGTCCCGTCCTGCACCAACCGCATCTTCGGCGCCGCCGGGGAGCGCGGCCTCGCCGAGGCGTTGGTCGAGGTCTCGGCGCGGGCGGGGCTGCCGGTCTGGATCCCCGGCGAGGTGGCGGGCTCGTGCTGCGGGCTGCCCTGGGGCTCGAAAGGGTTCGCGACCGCGCAGCGGCGCAAGGCGAACGAGCTGGCGCAGCGGCTGTGGCGCTGGAGCGGGGAGGGCGAGCTGCCGGTGGTGATCGACGCCGCCTCCTGCACGCACGCGATCGCCGAGCCGGGCGACGGCGTTCTCGACGAGGCGAACGCGGAGCGGCTAACGGCGCTGGAGATCCTCGACTCGGTCGCCTGGGCGCACGACCGCCTGCTGCCCGAGCTGGAGGTCCGCCGCAAGGTCGGCTCGGCCACCGTCCACCCGACCTGCGCGACCCGCCAGATGGGCCTGGCGCCGCGCCTGCGTGCCCTCGCCGGCGCCCTGGCCGAGGACGTCTACGTCGCCCCCTCGTCGACCTGCTGCGGCTTCGCCGGGGACCGCGGCTTCAGCCGCCCGGAGCTGACCGCCGCCGCGACCGCCCCCCAGGCCGCCGAGCTGGCCGGCCGCCGCTTCGACGCCCACCTCTCCAGCAACCGTACCTGCGAGATCGGCCTCAGCCGCGCCACCGGGGAGACCTACGAGTCCTTCGTCTTCCTGCTGGACGAATTGACGCGCTGAAACAGCCGGGCGCAACCGACTTTTTCCACACCATGATGTGGAAAAAGTCGAAAACGGTGACTCAGCGCGCCGCCTCGACCGCCGCCGCCCCCTGCTCGTCGGCGTCGGCCTCGATCTCGCGGATCGTCGCCGTCATCGCCGCGTCGCGTTCGAAGCGGCGGTCGAGCAGCGGGTTGAGGATGCCGCGCAGGGCGGAGACGTAGCGCCACCACTTCGGCGCGAAGATCCGCGGCGCCCGTTCTTCGATCCCGCGCACCACCGCGGCGCCGGCCTCGTCGGCGCCGATCCGCCTGCGCAGGAACTCGGGCAGGTTTTCCTCCATCCGCCCGCCGTTGTTCTCGAACGCGTCCTGGACCATCTTCGTGTCGACCCAGCCGAAGTAGGCGACGCCCGCGCTGGCGCCCAGCGGCATCAGCTCGGCGCGCAGCGCCCGGCCGAGCGACTCGACGCCGGACTTGGCGACCGCGTAAGGGCTGTTGAGCACGCCGTTGACGAAGGCGTAGGCGGAGGAGGTGACGACCACGTGGCCGCGCCGCTCGACGATCTGCGGCAGCGCCGCCCGCACGGTGCGCCATACGCCCAGCATGTCGACCTCGAAGACCCGTTCCCATTCCTCGCCGGCCATCCCGCGCACCGTCCCCATCTTCACCGGCGCGATGCCGGCGTTGGCGACGACCAGGTCGAGGCCGCCGAAGCGCTCGACCGTCTCGGCGACCGCGGCGCGCATCGCGCCCTCGTCGGTCACGTCGGCGTCGAGCCCGAGCGCCCGCTCGCCGATCCGCTCGGCGGCCTCGCGCGCCTGCTCGGGGTCGAGGTCGACGACCGCGACCGAGGCGCCGCGCATGTGCGCCTGGCGGGCGACCTCGAACCCGATCCCGCGGGCGGCGCCGGTGACGAGCGCGACCTTGCCGTTGAGGTCGAACTTGGGGGGCATGCGGCGCGCAGCGTATCCGCTCCTAGAATCACGCGCTCATGCCAGGTTTCCGGCCGGTCGACCCTAAGCAGTCCTTCCCCGAGCTCGAGGAGCGCGTGCTCGCCCGCTGGCGCGAGCGCGACGTCTTCGCCCGCTCGCTCGCCAACCGCGAGGGAGCCGAGGTCTGGAGCTTCTACGAGGGCCCGCCGACGGCGAACGGCCGGCCCGGCTCACACCACGTGCTCTCGCGCGTGTTCAAGGACGTCTACCCGCGCTACCGCACGATGCGCGGCTACCGGGTGCCGCGCAAGGCGGGCTGGGACTGCCACGGCCTGCCGGTCGAGCTCGAGGTCGAGAAGCAGCTCGGCATCTCCTCCAAGCAGGAGATCGACGAGTACGGGATCGACCGCTTCAACGAGCGCTGCCGGGCATCGGTCTTCGAGTACGTCGAGGAGTGGAACCGGCTGACCGAGCGGATCGGCTTCTGGATCGACCTCGACGACCCCTACGTGACGCTGGAGGACGAGTACATCGAGTCGGTCTGGTGGTCGCTGGGGGAGCTGTGGAAGAAGGGCCTGCTCTACGAGGGACACAAGGTCGTCCCCTACTGCCCGCGCTGCGGCACCGCGCTGTCGTCGCATGAGGTGGCGCTCGGCTATGAGGACGTCTCCGACCCGTCGATATATGTGAAGTTCCCGATCTCCCTCACCCCGCGTTCGCCTTTTGTCGACCTGAGCTCGACAAACAGCGAACGCGATGGGGGGATTGGCGGGGAGCCGGAATCTTTGCTGGTCTGGACGACCACGCCCTGGACGCTGCCCGGGAACGTCGCCGTTGCCGTCAATCCCGACATCGCCTACGTGCGTGCCAAGGTCGGCGACGAGGTGCTGATCGTCGCCGAGGCGCTCGTCGAGCGCGTGCTCGGCGAGGACGCGGAGATCGTCGACCGCCTGAAGGGTTCGGATCTGGTCGGCCGCAGCTACCGCGGCCCGGTCTTCGCCCTCGCCGATCGCGAGCCCGGCGGCTTCCCCGTGATCGGGGGCGACTTCGTCACCACCGAGGACGGCACCGGCCTCGTCCACATCGCGCCCGCCTTCGGCGAGGACGACTACGGCGTCGCGGCGGCGTTCGGCCTCTTCGACCCGACGAACGCCGCCACCCTCTACAACCCGGTCCGCCCCGACGGCACGTTCGACAGCCGCGTCGCCGGCTTCGCAGGGGAGTTCGTCAAGGACCCCGAGGTCACCCGCCGGCTGATCGACGACCTCGACGCGCGCGGCCTGCTCTTCCGCGAGCAGGTCTACGAGCACGCCTACCCGCACTGCTGGCGCTGCGGCACACCGCTGCTCTATTACGCGAAGTCGAGCTGGTTCGTCGCCACCTCGCGGGCCCGCGAGGAGCTGCTCGCCAACAACGAGACGATCGGCTGGCACCCCGAGCACATCAAGCACGGCCGCTTCGGCAAATGGCTGGAGAACAACGTCGACTGGGCGCTCTCGCGAGATCGCTACTGGGGGACGCCGCTGCCGATCTGGGAGTGCGGGACGGAGGGCTGCGACGGCCGCTTCTGCGCCGGCTCGGTCGCCGAGCTACGCGAGCGCGCCCGGGGCGAGGTCCCCGAGGACCTGCACCGCCCCTACATCGACGAGGTGACCGTCGAGTGCGAGGACTGCGGCGGCGAGATGCGCCGGGTCGAGTCGGTGATCGACACCTGGTACGACAGCGGCGCGATGCCGTTCGCCCAGTTCCACTACCCGTTCGAGAACGAGGAGCTGTTCGCCGAGCGCTTCCCGGCCGACTTCGTCTGCGAGGCGATCGACCAGACGCGCGGCTGGTTCTACACCCTGCTCGCCGAGTCGACCCTGCTGTTCGGCGAGTCCAGCTACCGCAACTGCGTCTGCCTCGGGCTGATCCTCGACCCCGAGGGCCAGAAGATGTCCAAGAGCAAGGGCAACGTGGTCGAGCCCTGGGACGTGATCTCCGCCCATGGCGCCGACGCCTTCCGCTGGTACTACCTGACCGCCCAGCAGCCCTGGGCCGGCTACCGCTTCTCCGTCGACACGGTCGGCGAGTCGGTCCGCCAGTTCCTGCTCACCCTCTGGAACACCTACTCGTTCTGGGTGCTCTATGCCAACGCGGAAGAGTTGACGCCCCGAACCTTCCAAAGAATGCCCGCCGCCCCCGGACGCGGGAATCAAGTCGCCGGCTCCTCCGCTTCGCGTCCGGGGCCGGCTGAGGAGGCGGCGGAATATGTCGACCTCGACCGGTGGGCGCTGTCGCGGTTGCAGTCGACGGTCGGGGCGGTCGCCGAGCACATGGACGCCTTCGACTGCACGGCCGCCGGGCGGGAGATCGCCGCCTTCGTCGAGGAGCTCTCCAACTGGTACGTGCGGCTCTCGCGGCGCCGCTTCTGGGAGGGGGACCGGGCGGCGTTCGCCACCCTGCGCCACTGCCTGCTCGAGGTCGCGGCGCTGCTTGCCCCGTTCACCCCCTTCCTCGCCGAGGAGATCCACCTCAACCTGGCCGGGGGGGAGGAGGAAGAGCTCGGCGAGCTGCTCGACTCCGTCCACCTGCGCGACTTCCCGGCGCCCGACGAGGAGCTCGCCGATCCCCAGCTCGAGGCGGCGATGGACGCCGTGCGGCTCACCGTCGAGCTCGGCCGCGCCGCCCGCGCCGGGGCGAAGGCCAAGGTGCGCCAGCCGCTGCGCCGCGCGGTGATCGTCGCCAACGAGGCCGAGCGCGCGGCGATCTCGGCGCGCGCCGAGCTGGTCAGGGCCGAGCTGAACGTGAAGGAGCTCGACTTCGTCAGCGACGAGAGCGAGCTGGTCAGCTACGCGGTTAAGCCCAACTACCGCGCCCTGGGGCCGCGCTTCGGCAAGCGCATGCCGCAGGTCGCCGCCGCGATCGAGGCGCTCGACCCGGTCCACGTCGCCGCCGTGATGGCCGAGGGCGGCCAGGTCGGGATCGCCGTCGACGGCGACGAGCACGCGCTCGTCGCCGAGGAGGTCACCCTCTCCCTGCAGCCGCTGGAGGGCTACGAGGTCGAGGCGGAGGCCGGCCACGCAGTGGCCCTGGAGCTGGAGCTCGACGAGGAGCTGCGCCGCGAGGGCCTCGCCCGCGAGATCGTCCACGCCGTCCAGAACGCCCGCAAAGCGGCCGGCCTGGAGATCACCGACCGGATCGAGCTCGCCCTCGGCGGCGACGAGGAGCTCCTAGCGGCCGCTCGCGCCCACCAGGACTACCTGGCCGGCGAGGTCCTCGCGACCAGCGTCACCTACGACGCCGCCGACGGCGCGACCGCGACCCTCGACGGCCGCGATCTGCGCATCGCCATCCAGCGAAGCGACGAGCCGAGTACGCCGCCTACCGCTCGCGGGTGAAGCGCTGGCCTCGGACTGCTGTGAGGCAAACGGTCGACTCGATGCTGAGCGGCACAAGCCTCGTTCGTGGGCTACCGTGGCTCAGTCGGGAAATCCGCCCGGCAAGCCCGCAACGTACTGGAGGATGAGATGGCGTACGTGATCGTTAACGAGTTCGAGGGCGGCACGAGGGGGCAGTACGACGCGACCACCGCCGCGGTGCATCCGCCTGGCGGCCTGCCGGCCGGCCAGACGCATCACTACGCCGGGCCGAGCGAGAGCGGCTGGGTCGTCGTCGCGGTCTGGGAGTCGAAGGAGATCTGGGAGAAGTTCCGCGACGAGACGCTGCTGCCCGCCTTGCAGGGGCAGGAGTCCGTCCTGCCGGGCCCACCTGAGATGGCCGAGTTCGAGGTCGAGGTCGCGCTCTGAGCATGAGCCAGGATCCCGAGCGGGCGGCAGACTTCGTCAGGCGCTTCACTGAGTTCTGGCGCGCCCCCGCCATCGAGCGCCTCGACAGCGTGCTGGCGCCCGACGCCCGCCTGTCCGCACCGATGGTCCCGACGACTCGCGGACTCGAGGCCGGCAAGCGTGCGTTCGCCGATCTCTTCGAGCTGATCCCCGACATGAGAGCCGAGGTCCACCGCTGGGGAGCCACTGATGACGGCGTCATGATCGAGTTCACGGTCCGCGGCACGGCCGGCGGGGGCCCGGTCTCCTGGGAGTCGGTCGACCGCTTCGTCCTCGATGAGAACGGCCTCGCCATCGAGCGCTTCACCTACTTCGACTCCCTGCCGCTGGTGCTGACGGTCGCGCGGCGTCCCCGAGCCTGGCCAGGTTTCGCCCACAGCCGAATCAGGCAGCTACGCCGCTGAGCAGCGGATTGCCGGCTCGGCTCGCACCCGCCACTGTCAGCGTCTTTACTTTCCGCGTGAGTCGATACGGAGTGCTGCTTTTCGTCCAAGGCGAGAGTGTGAGTCCGCTGGCCGACGCGATCGACGCTCCTGCTCGGGACGAAAAGGAGCCGCGATGTGGCGGGCGCAGCCAGGTGCCGTCAGCGCTGCGAGGGCGACCCACGGCCCAGATGCCCTTGCAGCCACCGCGCCGGGCGGTACCCTGGATGCGATGGCAACCGCGAAACAGGACGCCCGAAGAGTCCTCGACGGCCTCCCCGAGGGGGCTTCGTTTGAGGATATTCAGTACCACCTCTACGTCCTGCAGCGCATCAGGCGCGGCCGCGAAGACGTCAGGGCGACCAGAGTCCTGCCCCAGGACGAGGTCGAGCAGCGGTTGGCCCGGTGGCTCGACGAGTAGCCTGGACCGAGACCGCCTGGCGAGACCTCGAGCGCATCGCTGACTACATCGCCGAGGACTCCCCGGGTTATGCAGCGGCGTTCGTGCGAGGTGTCCGCGACCGCGCCAGATCGCTTGAGGAGATGGCCGAGCGAGGACGCACGGTTCCCGAGCAGGAGGAGGCGGCGGTCCGCGAGTTGATCATCGGGAGCTACCGCCTGATCTACGAGATCGAGGATTTCGATGTCTATGTCCTCGGCCTGATCCACGGCGCGCGTGATCTCGCTGCGTTATGGCAAGAGGAGCCGCCTCGAGCGGGGGGCTGACTGAACCTCGCACTGGATCTGACTCCCGCTTGCGCGAAAACCGGCGCCCGCATAGCTAGCCGGGCTGTCGAAATGCCGATTCGACCCGCGTCCCATCGGCGTCAAGGACCGCCGCTGCGTAACCTTGCGTCCCATCTTCGAGCTCGCCGGGCGCGCCGGCGTCTTGGCCACCGATCGCGATCGCATCCCGGTGAAAGTCCTCGACTGCCTGGCGACTTGACGCGGGGAAGCCGAGCTGGAGATGCTCGGTGGCGGGACGGCCGTCGGCGACGAGCGAGAAGGTCGTGGAGACGCCGCGAAACTGGCGGCCCTGCGGCCAGCGGCGGCCTTCGCGCAAGCCGGTATGGCGCATGGTCGCTGCGTAGAAGGCGGCTGCGGCGCTGAGATCGCGCACCCGAATCCAAAGGTGGTCTATGTGGCCGCCGCCACGCACGAAGTCATGTCGGACCCCCTCGACGCTGTTGCCGTCGGGGTCCCGCAGGAAGGCCCCGTAGTAGTTGGGTGTGTACTGCGGGCGCTCGTCCGGCGACCCATCGTCCTCGTAGCCCGCGTCGACCCCGACGCGCCAGAACTCGTCGACTCGCTCCCGTGAAGGGGCGACGAAGGCGACATGCAGGTGCCGGGTGGGCGGATTCGCGGATGAGGCGCCGACCAGATGGAAGTCGTTCCACTCGATCCTGCCGTCAACGACACATGTCCCCTCGATGCCGAGTACAGGGAGAACAGTGCGATAGAAGCGCCCGGCGGCGGCCAGGTCCGCGACATGGATCGCGACATGGTCGAACATCGACCGACCATAGCCTCCCGCCCAGGGCTGGTGCGATCAGAGCCAGCTACCGCTCTGCGCGATTTGGGAGCGCGTCGACTGACGCCGCTTGCGCTCCCGCAAAGGACGAAGACCGGGCAGCTACTCGACTGCTCACAGCCGCGAGCGGATCAGCTCCGCGAGCTCCTCGGGGGTCGTGCCGGCGCTCAGGCCGATGATCCAATCGGCGAGCTCGGGATCCGTCGCGTCGACCTCGTAGCCGTTGACCTCGAGAAAGGTCAGCATCGAAACGAACGCCAAGCGCTTGTTGCCGTCGATGAACGCCTGGCTCTCGGCGATGCCATGCGCAAGCGCCGCGGCCTGCAGCGCGAGGTCGGCCTTCTGGTAGTGGGCGTAATTGCGCGGCCGCCCCAGCGCGCTCTCGAGACCAGCCTGATCACGAAGCTGGTCGGCGGCCTGCCCGGTAGTTCCGCCGATGATCGCGGCGTAGAGCTCCAGCGCATCGGCGAGCTCGATATAGACCGGCTCGTTCTCCTCCACCGGAGGCCCGTCTACCGCTTGGCGCTCTCATCATCTGGATCGTGCTCGGCAAGGATCTGCAGCGCCTCTGCGTGCTCGTCAACTACGCGCTGCCCGATGCCGCGAATCCGATCACGGACCTGCTCGGTCGGCATGATCCGCAGCTCGCCACCTTGGAGCTCTTCGACGAGCACCGACGTTCCCGCGGCGTAGCCGCGCGCCTCGAACTCACGCGGTATCGAAACCACGTTGCTGTTGCCAACCCGGCGAACCTTGACCACCTTCATGTCGCTAGTATACACGCGGATATCCCACGGCGCAGCCTTCCTGTGTCGACATCAGCGAACCTCACAACGTACGGGCATCCCGGCCGCCCCGGTGCACGCCTGTAATCGCGCGCGAAGGCGGCACTTTTCGCTTGCACCGCTCCGGCGGCGGATGCGGTCGAGCGCTATTCGCCCGCGTCGCCGGGCTCGCCGATTATGAAGTCCGACTTCTTGGAGTCGGAGAACTTCACCCAGCAGTGCTCTGGGGCGGCGCCGGCCACTTCTACCAGCGCCGCTTCGATCCGCTTTGCGATCTCGGCCTTCTGCTCGTCGCTGCGGCCCTCGAACCAGTGGATGTGGACGAAGGGCATCGCCGTGCTCCGGCGGGCCTAGGCGAGAGCGGGCTCTAGCTCGGCCTCGAGCCGGCGCTTCGGCATCGCCCCGACCACTTTCTTCGCGATCGCGCCGTCCTTGAACAGGAGCATGGTCGGGATCGAGAGGACTTCGTACTGGGCCGCGGTCTGCTGGTTCTCGTCGACGTTGAGGCTGAGGATCTTCAGGTTCTCTCGCTCGGCGTCGATTTCCTCGAGCACCGGGTGGACGACCCGGCAGGGGCCGCACCAGGGGGCCCAGAAGTCGACGAGGACGGGGCCGTCGGCCTCGAGGACGTCGGACTTGAAGGTGGCGTCGGTCACGTCGGTGAGCTTGCCGGTCACTGGTATCGGTCTCCCGTGAGTCGAGGTTTCAGCGTCCAATACTTCAGAAAGTATAGCGAGGGCCGCAACCCCCGCCGACATCCCTATGTTGCCGAGTATGACGAACGCCGAGATAGCCGCGGCGCTCGAAGAGCTGGGTGTTCTCTACGAGCTGGACGGGGCGGTCAAATACCGCGTGCTCGCCTACTCGACCGCGGCCAAGGCGATTCGCGAAAGCCCCGTCTCGGTCGCCGAGCTGGCGGCGGCGGGGCGGGCGACCGAGGTCCCCGGCGTCGGCAAGACGCTGGCCGAGAAGATCGACGCCCTGCTGGCGACCGGGGAGATCCCAGCCGCGGCGAAGCTGAAGGCGAAGTTCCCGCCGACGCTGATCGAGGTGACGCGCGTCCCGGGCGTGGGGGCGAAGACCGCGCGGCTGCTGTTCGAGCAGCTCGGCGTCGCCTCGCTCGCGGACCTGAAGGCCGCGGCGGAAGCGGAACGGGTGCGTGAGGTGAAGGGGCTCGGGCCGAAGGCGGAGGAGAACGTGCTCGCTTCTCTGGAGCGACTCGGCGAGCCCGGCGAGGGCCCCGGCCGGCTGCTGCTCTCGGCCGTGCGGCCGGTCGCCGAGCAGCTGGCGGCGGCGCTGCGCGAGCACCCGGCGGCGCGGCGCGTCGAGGTCGCCGGCTCGGTGCGGCGCTGGGCCGAGACCTGCAAGGACATCGACCTGATCGCGACCGCGGAGGAGCCGGCGGCGCTCGCCGAGCACCTCGCCGGCCACGAGCTGATCGCCGCCGCCGGCAACCCCGGCCCCAACGGCCTGCGCGCCCAGACCCACAACGGGATCGGCGTCGACCTGCGGATCGTCCCGCCCGAGGCCTTCGGCAACCTGCTCCAGCACTTCACCGGCTCCCAGGCCCACAACGTGCAGCTGCGCGAAGAGGCGGTCGCGCGCGGCCTCTCGGTCTCCGAGCACGGGATCACAGAGACCGAGAGCGGTGAGGTGACGCTCTGCGCGAGCGAGGCCGAGGTCTACGAGCGGCTCGGCTACTCCTATATAGAGCCCGAGCTGCGCGAGGGGCGCGGCGAGCTGCGGGCGGCGCGCGAGGGGACGCTGCCCGAGCTGGTCGCGCTCGCCGACGTGCGCGGCGACCTGCACGCGCACACGACCCTCTCCGACGGCCGCGACACGCTCGAGGAGATGGCTGAGGCCGGCCGCGCCCGCGGCTACGCCTACATGGCGATCACCGACCACTCGGCCAGCCACGGCTTCGGCGACCACGTCACCGCCGAGCGGCTCTGGCGGCGGATCGAGGAGGTCGCGGCGTGGAACCAGGGCAAACGCGGCTTCCGTCTGCTCGCCGGCTCGGAGATCAACATCGGCCTCGACGGCGAGCTCGACTACCCCGGCGACCTGGTCGCGGCGCTGGATTGGGTCGTGGCCAGCGTCCACACCTCGTTCTCGATCTCCCCCGCGGCGATGACCGAGCGCGTGCTCGCCGCGATCGAGAACCCGGACGTCGACTGCATCGGCCACCTCACCGGCCGCCTGATCGGCCGCCGCGAGCCCTACGGGATCGACGTCGAGGCGGTCGCCGAGGCGGCGGCGCGCACCGGCACGATGCTGGAGATCAACGGCAACCCCAACCGCCGCGACCTCTCCGAGCACCACGCCCGCCTCGCCAAAGAAGCAGGCGCGACGATCGTCCTCAACACCGACGCCCACGGAGTCGACACCCTCGGCAACATGGCCTACGCGATAGCCACCGCCCGCCGCGCCTGGCTAACCCCCGAGGACATCGCCAACGCGAGGGGCTGGAAAGACTTCAAACCCCTCCTAAGAAGAACCAAATAAGCGAACGTCACGATCTGATTCTTCGTGAGCGGCGCCGATATGGCGCGTAGACGCCACCCCCGGACGCGAAGCGGAGGAGGTGGCGTATTTATGTTTGAGGGACGCTGCGTAGGCCGGGAGTTCGCACTAGCTCGATCGGGCGCAGCGCCGAGTTTGGGACCACGTGGAACTTGACGCCGTCTCGCTGCTCCACGCCGAGCACGGCGGCCTCGCGGGTGCGCATCCCCAGGGCTACGAGCAGGGCGTAGCCGGCGCCGATCGCGGCTACGCCCGGCCAGACGAAGCCGAGGACGCCGGCCGCCAGCGCGGTCAGGCCGATCGGCCAGAGGCGGATCGCGGCGACCCGCGCGGGGGACGCCTCGGGCAGCGAGGTCGCCGTGCGAGCGCGGGCGAGCGCGTCGTGGACGCCGTCGGCGGCGCGCGAGGGGCGGCCCAGGTAGATGCCGAGGACGAGCGCGACCAGCCACCAGCCGGCGGTGACGTACACGGTCGTGGCATCGCCTTCGCGGCCGGCGGCGAGCGCCGTGACCGCCCCCAGCGCGGTCGCCTCGGCGCCGGTGAGGAAGACGGTGGTCCGCAGCAGGTCGGTGTAGGGCATGCGCGGCTCCTACTCCGCCAGCATCTCCAGCAGCGCCAGCCAGCCGGACGGCCCATCGACCGTCAGGTCGGCCTCCGCGGCGATCTCCGCCGGGCCCTCGTCGGAGGCGACGCCGACGCAGACCGCCGTCTCCAGCTCGCCCTGCCGCTCCAGCTCGCGCAGGCGGCGAAAGGCGTCGAGGTCGGTCCGGTCGTCCCCGGCATACACAGCGCGTTCGGCATTTGTCGGCGATAGCTCGACAAATGCCGAACGCGCGGCGGGGGGGTCCGGGGTGCCGAGCAGCGCGTCGATCGCAGCGTCCTTGCCGATCGGAACCGTCGGGCGCAGCTCGAGCACCTTGCGGCCCCAGTGGACGGCGAGACCTTCGCCCTCGGCCGCCGCGGCGATCTCCCGGGCGCGCGCCTCGGCCGCCACCTCGTCGCCGGCGCCGCGCCAGTGCAGCGCCTGGATCGGGCCCTTGTCCTCGAGCCGCAGCTCGCCGCCGGCGAAGGCGTCGCCGGGCAGCCCGGCGACGAATTCCGCGGCGTCGCGCTCGTGCCCGGCCAGCGCCGGGGCCGGTTGCGCCTCCTCCTCGCCTGGCAGCAGCAGCTCCAGGCCGTGGTTGCCCGAGTAGGCGATTCCGTCGACGCGGACCATCCCCTGCACCTCGGCCGCCCGCCGGCCCGAGATGCAGGCGACCAGGGCGTAGCGCCCGGCGAGCCGCCGCAGCGCCTCGCTCGCCCGCGCCGGCACAGCCGCTTCCTCCGGCCGCCCGACGATCGGCGCCAGCGTGCCGTCGACGTCGGTGAGGATCGCCGCCCGTGCCGGGTCCTCGCGCAATCGCGCAAGCGGCCCCAGCTCCGCCGCGCCCCCGCCTCTGCCTCGTTGGGGAGACACGCGACTAGTATCGCGCGATCTCCTCCGCGCTCCCGCACCACACCCTGAAGCTCGCCGCGATCGGCACCCTGGCGGGGATCTTCAGCGGCATCTTCGGGGTCGGCGGCGGCACCGTGATCGTCCCCCTGCTGATCTTCTGGCTCGGCTACGGCGAGCGCCTCGCCACCGGCACCAGCCTCGGCGCGATCGTCCTCATCGGCCTGCTCGGCACGATCGCCCAGGGCGGCATCTACGGCAACGTCCACCTCGCCACCGGCCTGCTGCTCGCGATCCCCGCGGCGCTCGGCGTCATCGCCGGCACGGCTATCCAGCAGCGCATCCCCCAGCGCGCCGTCTCCCTCCTCTTCGCCGCCCTGCTGGTGGCCGTGGCGATCGAGCTGATCTTGAAGTGAACGAGGCCCTCGCCATCCTCCTCGCGGTCGCCGGCGGGCTCGCCGGCGGGCTGGTCGGCGTCGGCGGCGGCGTCCTCTTCGTCCCCGCGCTGACGATCTTCCTCGGCCTCAGCCAGGTCGAGGGCGAGTCGACCTCGCTGCTGATCATCGTCGTAGTCGCCCTCGTCGGCGCCGCCCGCCAGAGCGCCTACGGGAACCTGAAGCTGCGCGACGCCGTCGTCATCGGCGCGCTCTCGCCGCTCGGCGTGCTGATCGGCGTCCTCGTCGCCAACGCGGTCCCCGGCCGCGCGCTCGAACTCTCCTTCGCGGCGCTGGTCCTCTTCGTCGCCTACGGACTGGTCAGACGCGCGCTCACGCAGGGGGCGTAGAGGCCGGGACGAGGGCGCTACGCTCAGGTGGTGGACTCCTCGCTCACCTGGCACGACGAGCCGCCGCGGCTGCGTGCCCCGATCCTCGTCTGCGCCTTCCGCGGCTGGAACGACGCCGCCGGCTCCGCCTCGGCCGCCCTGGGCGCCGTCGCCGACGCCTTCGACCCGCAGCCGCTCGCCGAGATCGACCCCGAGGACTACTTCGACTTCCAGGCGACGCGGCCGACGATCGTCCTCGCCGAGGGGCAGGCGCGCAGCATCGAGTGGCCGCGCAACGAGCTGATCGCCGTCCGCGTCCCCGGCGCCGAGCGCGACCTCGTCCTCTTCGACGGCACCGAGCCCAATCTGCGCTGGCGCACCTTCTCGGAGACGGTGGCGACCGCCGCCGACGCGCTCGGGGTCGAGATGGTGATCACCCTCGGCGCGCTGGTCGCCGAGGTCTCCCACACTCTGCCGGTGCCGATCACCGGCCTCGCCTCCGACGAGCAGCTGGTCGAGGAGCTCGACCTGCAGCGCTCCAGCTACGAGGGTCCGACGGGGATCGTCGGCGTCGTCCACGACTGCTGCGACCGGACCGGCATGAGCTCGGCTTCGCTCTGGGCGGCGGTGCCCCACTACGTCGCCGCCGTCCCCAACCCGAAGGCGGCGCTGGCGCTGCTGCGCCGGCTCGAGGGCCTGACCGGGATCGCCGTCGACGCGACCGAGCTGGAGGAGGAGGCGGCGAGCTACGAGGAGCAGATCGGCCGCGCCGTCGCCGCCAACCCCGAGATCGCCGAATTGGTCGAGCGGATCGAGGCCGAGCAGGTCGAGCAGCTCGGCCCGGACGAACCGGACCTGCCCTCGGCCGACGCGCTCGCCAGCGAGTTCCAGCGCTTCCTGCGCCAGCAGGGGGACTGAGCTCAGCTCTCCGCCGCCGGGCAGATCAGCTTGTAGTCGCACCAGCCGCAGACCGTCGGCGACGGGCGCGGCTCGAAGTCCTGGCCGAGCACCCCCTCGCCGACCTGGAAGACCGTGCGCTCGACCCGCTCGGCGTCGTCGGGGCGCACCGGCGCCGCCACCTTCTCGGCGTCGAGCACGTAGTAGTAGCTGCCGGCCTCGGCATCCAGCTCCCACGCCTCGCGCGCCGCCAGCCGGTAGAGGGCGAGCTGGAGGTCGCTCTCCAGCTGCGCCTCGCTCTTGCGCTCGCCGGTCTTGTAGTCGATCAGCTCGTGGCCGCCGCCGGGCAGGCGGTCGACCCGGTCGACCCGCCCGCGCACGTGGTGCTCGCCGATCCGGATGTCGAACTTGCGCTCCAGCCAGACCGGCTCTCCCTCGGACTCGCTCTCGCGCTCCCAGTAGAGGCGCATCGCCGCGCGCGCGCGGTCGCGGAACTGCAGCTCGTCGTCGCCGGCGCCGAAGCCGGTGCGCCGCCAGCCCGCCTCGAACAGCTCCATCAGCCGCCCCAGCCCCGGCTCCTCGCCCTCGCGCTCCTCCTTGTGGAAGCGCTCGAGCACGTTGTGGATCAGGATGCCGAAGCGCTGGTTGATCGTCGGCTCCTGGGGGATGCCGAAGACGCGCGCGAACTTGTACTTCAACGGGCAGGTCAGATAGAGGTCGAGGTCGGAGGCCGAGAGGCTGAGCGCGCCGTCGCCGCGGCGCGGCAGGAACTGCTCCAGCGAGGGCTCGTTGCGGGCGGCGATCAGCCGCCGCCGCCCCTCGCGCTCGCGCTCGGAGCCGAGCAGGTAGGAGTCGAGCGAGGAGGCGTCGAGCTCGGCCTGCTGCTCGGGGGTGGCGACCTGGCGCAGAAGGCCGTTGACCGCCTCGATCGCCTCCGCCGTCGGCTCCTCGCCCGGCCGCTGCGCCAGCGCCGCCAGCTTCAGCAGCTCGAGGTAGCGGACGATCGCCCGGTTGACGTCGACCGCGGTGTCGAGGCGCGGCTCGGAGAGGTCGCGGCCGGCCCTCCAAGAGGCCTCGAGCGTCTCCTCGCGCAGCATCCGGTAGGTCGCGTGCAGCCCCTCGGCCGGGCCGAACAGCTCCTCTTCGTGGAGCTTCTCCTCGCCGCCGGCCGCGGCCAGGGCGGCGGCGTAGGCCCGCGAGGGCCGCGCCCCCGCGCTCTCGACCCGGGCGAGGACGAGCCCGTCGCGCGCCGGCCGGCCGATCCGCTCCAGCCCCTCGCCCCGCTCCATCCCGAGCACGAAGACGCGCGCCAGCTCGATCCCCTTGGCCGCGCCGCGCGTCAGCCCCCGCACGGCGCCGCGCGGCGGCGGCTCGCCGGCCCCGGTCGGCTCGATGCCGGCGTCGGCGACCGCGCTCAGGTGGCGGACGAAGTCACGCGTCGACCCGTTCGGCTCGCGCCGCGCCCAGGCGGCGGCCAGCTCGGCCAGGCGCGAGAGCCCGAGCAGCCGCTCGGCGACCTCCGGCTGGGCGGCGAAGAGGCGCTGGCGGCGCAGGCCGACCGCCTCGATCAGGCGGCGCACGAAGACGTCGGCGCGGCGCTCCTCGATCGCCGCCGAGGCCGCGCCGTGGATCTTGAGGAAGGTCTGGAGCCGCTCGCGCGCCTCGGGCGGGATCTGCGGGCTCTCGAGCGCCGCCTCGCAGGCCGAGACCATGTCCAGCTTGCGCCGCCGCGCGATCGTCGTCAGCCGCGCCAGGTCGGCCGAGCGCAGCTCCACCGGCGGCCGCGTCAGCGCCCGCGCCGCGGCGGCGGAGTCGGCCGGATCGGCGAGCACCCGCAGCCAGGCGATCGCGTCGCGGACCTCGGGCCGCTGGAACAGCGCCGCCGGGCCGGCGAGGTGGAACGGGATCCCGCGCTCCTCCATCGCCGCGGCGACCGGGCCGGCCTGCTCTTCGCTCTCCACCAGGACGCCGATCTCCTCCGGCGCGACTCCCTGCGCTATCAGGTGCTCGGCTTCGCGGGCCACGGCCTGGGACTGGGCGCGCTCGTTGGCGCATTTCCAGAAGTGGACTTCGGGGTCGCGAAAGACCTGCTCCAGGACGATGGTCTCCGGCCGGCGGGTCCTGTCGGAGGGGAAGGGGGGGTTAGCGGCCTCACCCGGCCGAACCCCCCCTTCCCCTCCGCCACCCGCCGGAGGAACGTTTTCGGCATAGACGTGATTCGCGTTCTCCTTGCGTAGGAAGCTGAGGATGGCTCTTTGGGACGGGGTCGTGTCCTCGTGCTCGTCGACCATCAGCTGCTCGAAGCGGTGGGCCAGCTGGGTGCGGACGTCGGGACGGGTGTCCAGGAGCTTGCCCAGGATGAGGTAGACGTCGGCCTGGTCGAGGGCACAGGAGCTGGCGAGGATTTGGTCGTGAGCTGCTGTCAGCTCGGCGAGCTCCGGGTCTACGGGGCCGCTGCTTTCCTTGAGCTCGTCGATCCGCTCCAGCAGGCGGGCTAGCAGGCCGGCGGGGTTGCCGCGGATCTCGTGGGAGCGCAGGGGGAGCTCGTCGATCCGGTCGAGCAGGAGGGCGAGGCGCTCGGCGCGGCCGAGGACGCTGAAGAAGGGGTCGAGCGAGGCGGCTGTCGCGTACTCGCGCAGGAGGCGCTCTGCCAGGTCGTCCCAGGTCCCTATCCAGAGCTCTTCCAGGGGACCGTCGAGCAGCCGCTCGACGCGAGCGCGCAGGCGCCGCGCGGTGGCCCGGGTCGACGCCAGCAGCAGGATCCGCTCCGCCGCCGTGCCGTCCTCGACCAGGTGGGCGAAGCGTCTCGCCAGCACCTCGGTCTTGCCCGTCCCGGCCTCGCCGATCAGCAGCAGCGGCCCCTCGCGGTGCTCGATCGCACGCTGCTGGGGCTCGGCCAGGGCAAGCATGGTCCAACGCTACAGGCCGGGCGCTCTTCATAGGATGAGGCGATGGACGCTCTCTCCGCAGACTGGCTGGGAATCTGCCGCCGCGTCGTCGTCGCTCAACGGGCGCTGTTCGAGGCCACCCCCGGCAGCGCCGAGCGCACCGAGTACGAGGGCGTCGGCGAGGGCGGCGACCGCAGCCTCGTCATCGATCGTCGTTGCGAGGACGCCGTCTTCGCCGAGCTGGAGGAGCTGGCGAGCGCCGGCGCCTCGTTCACGGCGATCTCCGAGGAGCGGGGCGAGGTCGCCTTCGGCGAGGGCCCGGTCCGCGTCGTGATCGATCCGATCGACGGCTCGCTCAACGTGCGCCGCACGCTGCCGGCGCACAGTCTCAGCCTCGCCGTCGCCTCCGGCGACTCGATGGCCGACGTCGAGTTCGGCTACGTCTACGACTTCGGCGCCGGCGAGGAGTTCGCCGCCCGCCGCGGCGCCGGCGCGGAGCTCGACACCGGCTCGATCGCGGTCGCCGCCGACGCGGAGAAGCTCGAGCTTCTCGGAGTCGAGTCGGCGGCGCCGGGCCTGATGCGACCGCTCGACGAGGCGCTCGACGGCGATGTCTTTCGCCTGCGGGTGATCGGCTCGATCGCGATCGCCGCCTCCTACGTCGCCGCCGGCCGGCTCGACGGCATGCTCAGCCCGCGCCCCTGCCGCTCGGTCGACATCGCCGCCGCACAGCTGATCGTGCGCGAGGCGGGCGGGGCGGTGGCCTTCGGCGACCTGGCCCTGGAGGAGGCCGGGCTCGGGTTGGACGCTCGCTACCCGATCGCCGCGGCCGGCGGCCCGGCGGGCCTGGCGACAGTCCGCCGCGCGCTCGAGATCGCCTGAGCTCAGCGTCCCCGCACCAGGACCGGCCGCGAGCCGCCCGGCTCGAACGGCCAGTCTTCGTGCGCGGCGACGAAGGCGCGGAAGCGGAAGCGCACGCCGACGCTGTCGTCGTCGCTGAAGCGATAGGCGTAGCGGAAGCGCCCTGCTCGGTTCGTCTGCACGGTGCGGAACTCCGACCAGGGCGAGCGGCCGATGCGGAACTGGAGCCGCACCGGCAGCCCATCCCCCGGGATCGTGCCGGGCGGAGCGAGGACCCGGCCGCGGAAGATCACCGGCCTGCCGCCGACCCTCACCGCCTTTGCCGAGGCGCGCAGGCGCACTCGGCTGCGAACCCGCAGCTCCAGCGTCTGCCCGGCCGCGCGCCCCCGGGTCTGGTCCCCCTCGTAGACGAGGTCGATCGTGCGGCTGGGGCCGGGCGGGGCGAGGAACGAGAAGCCGCCTCCGGAGTCCGTCCTCACGGTCGAGACGCTCGCCGCCGGCCGCGCTCCGGGGGCGAACCGTTCGACGACCTTCACCGGCGCGCCGCCCAGCGGCGTGTTCACGCCGGCGATCAGGCTGCCGCGCAGGGGAATCCCGGGCCCGTAGCGGACGAGCCGGCTGAGGCCGCCGCGCTGGAAGGCGTCGCGCAGCGTGGCCGTCGCCTTCAACGGGTTGGCGAGGACCATCGCGCCGCCGTCGGCGCGCTTGGTCGCCCGGGCGGAGTTGCCGGCGGCGTCGTAGCCGACCGCCTCGAATTCGTACTCGCCCAGCGGCAGGTTGTCGGAGCTCCAGCGCGCGCGCAGCTCGCCGTTCGGCGCCGGCTCGGCCGGCAGCGCTTGGAAGCGGTCGCCGCTGCCCGCGGCCCTGACCCCGATCCAGCCGCGCGTCGTGTCCGGCCCCGAGAGCGAGTCGGCGACGCGCACGAGGATCAGATCGGGGTCGGCGGGGTCCTGCGAGTTGGCGAAGGCGACCTGCGGCGGCGTGCGGTCGATCCGCACCCAGGCCGTGCTCGGCGAATGGTCCGTCACCCCGTTGACGGCGCCGCCGTCGTTCACGTTGCCGGCCGCGTCGCGGGCATAGTAGGAGACGAGGTGCGCCCCCTCGCCGATCACCGTCGCGGTCGCCGTGCTCCCCGCCGTCACGATCGGCGCGCCGCCGTCGATCCGCAGCGCCGTGTAGGGCTGCCAGGGGCCGCCTTCGCCCATTCCCGAGCCGGAGTCGCTCGCGCTGGCGATCACGTGTACGGAGCGGTCCGACCAGCCGGCCGGGACGCCGCTCAGCCAGGTGATCGGGTCGGTCGTGTCGACGTGGAGCGTCTCCTGGCCGACGTGGGCGGAGCGCACGCCTTCGCCGGAGACGGCGACCGCGTGCAGATAGCTGGTCCCCTCGGGCAGACCCGGGGCCTCGAAGACGTTTTGGCCCGCTCCGCCCTGCAGCGTCGTCTCGGCGAGCGTGCAGAAGTCGAGCGACGCGCAGGGCGAGCCGTCGGGCCGCGTGTCGACGGAGACGGCGTATCCGCGGATCCCCGAGCTCGGGACGGCCGGGTGGCTGATCGCCACTCGCAGGGGGAAGGAGTTGCGGCCGATCCAGCTCGGCAGGCGCTGCGGCTCGACGTCGCCGGGGCGCTGGCCGACGTAGCTCGCCGCGGCGCTCGCCGCGCTCGCCAGCAGGGCCAGTCCCACGGCCGCCACGGCGACGATCCTCCTCATGGGCCGAACTCCCCGGCGGCGCTGCCGCGGGACGCAGCCGATCCGCTCGTGGCCGCCGGCGCGGACGCTTCCGGCGGCGGTGCGTATTCAACCGCTTCCGGCGCCGGTTCGCTCGCTTCCAGCCGCGGTTCGGGTTCCGCTTCGGGAGCCGCTTCGGGTTCGGGCTTGGGCCTGGCCCGCGGCGCCTGTTCGGGTTCGGGTTCCGGCGCCGGTTGGTACTCGACCCCGCTCGGTTCGACTGCTTCGCTCGCCGGCTTCGAGACCCGCTCGACCCTCGCTTCGCCGCCGTGCGAGGGGTCGAGCGCGAGCGGCGCCGGGACGAGCCCGGTGGCGACGCAGGTGGTGGCGGCGCCGACCGTCCCGGCGCAGACCGCCAGCACCTTCGCCAGCGCCGCCATGCCGGCGCCCCGCGAGCCCCCCGCCGCGGTCACCTGGGCGGCGACCCCGCCACCGTCCCCGCCGCCCCCCGGCAGGCGCGAGTGCAGCCCGGCCAGCAGCTCGTGCGCCCGTTCGAGCAGCGAGCGCGAGGGCGGCAGCGCCGGCGCCAGGGCCGCGGCGGCCGCCGGGGCGGCGCGGTAGGAGCGCATCGTCGCCCGACAGGCCGTGCAGGCGCGCAGGTGCTCGCGCACTTCCGCTTCGGCGCCCGCGTCCGCCTCGCCGTCGCAGTAGGCGGAGAGCAGCGGTTGCAGCTCCTCGCAGCGCTCGCCCCGCTCGCTGCTGCTGAGGAAGCGCCGGAAGCGCTCCCGGCCCTCGGCCAGGCAGCGGTTCACTTTCGTCCTGCTGTAGCCGGTCGCCCTGCCGATCTCGGCGTAGGAGTAGCCCGCCGCGAGCAGGGTCAGCGAGCGCAGCTCGGCCGGCTTCAGCGTCCGCAGCGCCTCGCGGCTGCGGGCGGTCTCCTCGCGCTGCTCGGTGCGCTCGTCCGGCCCGGCGCCGCCCGAGGCGAGCCGTTCGACCGGGTCGCCGAGCTCGTCGGCGCCGACGCCGAGCATCCGTTCGCGGTAGTGGCGCACGGCCAGCGCCTCGTGCTTGACGACCGTCTTCGTCCAGCGGATCAGCTCGCGCGGCCGTTCGGTCGGCGCTTTGACCAGCAGGATCTCCAGCGCCCGCTGGTAGGCGTCCTCGGCGTCGTCCTCGCAGAGCGAGAAGCGGCGCGCGGTCCGGCGCAGCTCGGCGCCCTCGCGCTGGACGAGCTCGACGGCGGCGCGCTTGCGCCCGGCTGTAGCTGTGGATCCCTGCAACGGTTCAGGTCGGTGGCGCGAACATGCCACGTCGAGCTCCCCGCGCCAACGAGTTCTCCCCCCTCCTGGACGAGTGTCGGACGAACCCGGCCCCTGTAATCTCCAACCGCATGAGCACCTGCGTGATCACCGGCGGCGCCGGCTTCCTCGGCTCCCACCTCTGCGAGCACCTGCTCGGCAAGGGCCACCGGGTGATCTGCGTCGACAACCTCGAGACCGGCTCGCTGCAGAACATCGAGCACATCCGCGACGACGCGTTCGAGTTCCGCAACGTCGACATCACCGAGCGGGTCGAGATCCCCGAGCCGGTCGACTTCGTCTATCACCTCGCCTCGCCGGCCAGTCCGATCGACTACCTGCGGCTGCCGCTGCACACGCTCAAGGTCGGCTCGCAGGGCACCCACCACATGCTCGGCCTCGCCAAGTTCAAGCGCGCCCGCTTCCTGCTCGCCTCGACCAGCGAGGTCTACGGCGACCCCCAGGTCCACCCGCAGGCGGAGGACTACTGGGGCCACGTCAACCCGATCGGCCCGCGCGGCGTCTACGACGAGGCGAAGCGCTACGCCGAGGCGCTGACGATGGCCTACCACCGCCAGCAGGGCGTCGACACCTCGATCGTGCGCATCTTCAACACCTACGGGCCGCGGATGAGGCCGCACGACGGGCGGGCGATCCCGACCTTCCTGCGCCAGGCGCTCAAGGACCAGAACCTGACCGTCTTCGGCGACGGCAGCCAGACGCGCAGCTTCTGCTACGTCGACGACCTGATCCGCGGCATCGTCGCGCTCGCCGAGTCCGAGGTGCACACGCCGGTCAACGTCGGCAACCCGGACGAGTTCACCCTGCTGGAGCTGGCGAAGACGGTGATCGAGGTGACCGAGTCGCGCTCGGAGATCGTCCACGAGCCGCTGCCGGTCGACGACCCGCAGCAACGCCGCCCCGACATCGGCCGCGCCCGCGACCTGCTCGATTGGCAGCCGACGGTCGAGCTGCGCGACGGGCTGCGCAAGACGATCGAGCGGGCGGGCGTGGAGCGACTGGCCGGTGCCTCGGACTGAGCGGCCGACGATCGCGCCCGTGGTCGGGCCCGACGACGAGCGCGTCTTCACCGACTCCGGGATCGAGATCGAGCGCCTCTACACGGAGGCCGACGTCGCGCCGGGGCTCGAAGAGCGGCTCGGCGCGCCGGGCGAGCCGCCGTTCACCCGCGGCATCCACGAGGGCATGTACCGCGACCGGCTGTGGACGATGCGCCAGTACGCCGGCTTCGCCACTCCCGAAGACACCAACGAGCGCTACCGCTACCTGATCGAGCACGGCTCGACCGGGCTCTCGATGGCCTTCGACCTGCCGACCCAGCTGGGCCGCGACTCCGACGACCCGCTGTGCCAGGGCGAGGTCGGTCGCACCGGCGTCCCGATCGACACGATCGAGGACATGCGGATCTGCTTCGAGAAGATCCCGCTCGACCAGGTCTCGACCTCGATGACGATCAACGCGCCGGCGGCGATCCTGCTGCTGCTCTACGAGCTGGTCGGCGAGGAGCAGGGGGTGGCCGGCGAGAAGCTGCGCGGCACGGTCCAGAACGACGTGCTGAAGGAGTACATGGCGCGCGGCAACTACATCTACCCGCCCGAGCCGACGATGCGCCTGACCACCGACATCTTCGAGTACTGCCGCGAGAACGTGCCGAAATGGAACACGATCTCGATCTCCGGCTACCACATCCGCGAGAAGGGCTGCTCGGCCGTGCAGGAGGTCGCGTTCACGCTCTGCAACGCGATCGCCTACGTCGAGGCGGCGCTCGAGCGGGGCCTCGAGATCGACGAGTTCGCCCCCCGCCTCGCCTTCTTCTTCAACGGCCACAACAACGTCTTCCAGGAGGTCGCCAAGTTCCGCGCGGTGCGGCGGATGTGGGCGAAGATCGTCGCCGAGCGCTTCGGCGCCCAGAACCCGAAGTCGATGCAGATCCGCTTCCACACCCAGACCGGCGGGGTGACGCTGCAGGCCCAGCAGCCCGAGGTCAACATCATCCGCGTCGCCCTGCAGGGCTTCGCCGCGGTCGCCGGCGGCACCCAGTCGCTGCACACCAACGGCTTCGACGAGGCGCTGGCGCTGCCGACCGAGCGCTCGGCGCGGATCGCCCTGCGCACCCAGCAGGTGCTCGCGCACGAGTCCGGCGTCGCCGACACGGTCGATCCGTTCGCCGGCTCCTACTTCGTCGAGTCGCTGACCGACGAGGTCGAAGCGCGCTCCTGGGAGCTGATGGAGAAGGTCGGGGAGCTCGGCGGCTCGGTCGAGGCGCTGGAGTTCATGCAGCGCGAGATCGAGGAGTCGGCGCTCTCCTACCACGAGCGCTACCAGAGCGGCCAGGACGTCGTCGTCGGCGTCAACAAGTTCGTCACCGACCAGGTCGACGACGTCGACATCCTGCGCGTCGAGCCGGAGGCGGAGGAACGCCAGCTGGCGCGCCTCAAGGCGTTCAAGCAGCGCCGCGATCAGGCCGCCGTGGAGATGAAGCTGGAGGAGCTGCGCGCCGTCGCCCGCGGCGAGGGCAACCTGCTGGCGCCGATCCGCGCCGCGCTCGCCGCCGACGCCTCGATCGGCGAGGTCTGCGGCGCGATGCGCGACGTCTTCGGCGAATACAAGGGCGGCGCTTTCTTCTAGCCGCCGCGTCGCGCGGCGGGGAAATAGACTGCGGCGCTCGATGCGCGAACGCAACCCGGTCACCCACGAGGAGAAGGTCTCCTACCTGCGCGAGCTGCGCGAGGAAGCCGTCCACTCGGCCTCCGAGGAGGCGGTGGAGAAGCAGCACGCGAAGGGCAAGATGACCGCCCGCGAGCGGATCGAGAAGCTGCTCGACCCCGGCTCCTTCGAGGAGCTCGACACCTTCGTCCGCCACCGCACCTACGACTTCGAGATGCAGAAGAAACGGCCCTGGGGCGACGCTGTCGTCACCGGCCACGGCACGATCGACGGCCGCACCGTGTTCGTCTTCTCGCAGGACTTCACCGTCTTCGGCGGCAGCCTCGGCGAGGTGATGGCGGAGAAGATGTGCAAGGTGATGGACCAGGCGGCCGCAGTGGGGGCGCCGGTGATCGGGATCAACGACTCCGGCGGCGCGCGGATCCAGGAGGGCGTCGTCAGCCTCGGCGCCTACGGCGACGTGTTCGTGCGCAACGTCAGGTGCAGCGGCGTGATCCCGCAGATCAGCCTGATCATGGGCCCCTGCGCCGGCGGCGCCGTCTACTCGCCGGCGATGACCGACTTCATCTTCATGGTCAAGGAGACCAGCCACATGTTCATCACCGGCCCGGAGGTGATCAAGACGGTGACCGGCGAGGAAGTCGAGTTCGAGGAGCTGGGCGGGGCGATGAGCCACAACTCGAAGTCCGGCGTCGCCCACTTCGCCGCCGAGGACGAGGAGAGCTGCCTCGAGGACGTGCGCTACCTGCTCGGCTTCCTGCCCTCCAACAACCTCGAGGCGCCGCCGCGCTTCGCGCCGGACGACGACCCCGACCGCGAAGACCCCGAGCTCGACACGATCGTCCCCGACCATCCCTCCAAGCCCTACGACATGCGCGACGTGGTCGCCCGCGTCGTCGACGACGGGGAGTTCTTCGAGGTCCACGAGCACTTCGCCAAGAACATCGTCTGCGGCTTCTCCCGGCTCGACGGCTTCCCGGTCGGGATCGTCGGCAACCAGCCCGCCCACCTGGCCGGCGTGCTCGACATCGAGGCCTCCGAGAAGGCGGCGCGCTTCGTCCGCACCTGCGACGCCTTCAACGTCCCGATCCTCACCTTCACCGACGTGCCCGGCTTCCTGCCCGGCACCGACCAGGAGTGGAACGGGATCATCCGCCACGGCGCCAAGCTGCTCTACGCCTACACGGAGGCGACGGTGCCGAAGCTCACGGTCGTCACTCGCAAGGCCTACGGCGGCGCCTACGACGTGATGGCGTCCAAGCACATGCTCGCCGACTACAACATCGCCTGGCCGACCGCCGAGGTCGCGGTGATGGGCCCGGAGGGCGCGGTCAACATCATCTACCGCAAGGACATCGCCTCCTCGCCGACGCCCGACGAGCGCCGCCAGAAGCTGATCGACGACTACAAAGCCCACTTCGCCAACCCCTACTCGGCGGCCGAGCGCGGCTACATCGACGACGTGATCGAGCCGCGCGAGACCCGCCCCAAGCTGGTCAAGGCCCTCCGCATGCTCCACTCAAAGCGCGTCGAGCAACCCAAGCGCAAGCACGGAAACATCCCGCTCTAGAAGCCTGCGGGGTGGCGGGCTATGTAGCCGACGTTGTCGCGCAGTTCTTCGTGCCAGCGCGGGCCGGTGCCGTTGGCGTCGCCGGAGGTGTCCCAGCGGTAGCCGGCGATCACCGCGTAGGCGTGGCCGGCGTTGGCGTAGACGGTGATCCAGCGCCCTTCGCCGGCGAGGCCCCAGTGCTCCATCGGGCCGGAGGGAAGGGGGCTTTCGAGGAATTCGCCGCCGTGCAGCGCGTAGCTGACCGAGCCCGAGCAGTCGTAGCCGCGGTCCCACCAGCGGCCGTGGCCGCCGCCCCAGACGTAGGGCTTGGTGCGGATCCGGTTGGCCGAAGCGACCACCTGCTTGACCTTGGCCGGCGCCGATTTCGGCGGGATCAGCATCCCGTTCTTGAGCAGCCGCGCCTTCGGCGTCGGCGTGCAGATGTCGACTTCGGCCGGCGTCAGGCCGCCGCCGTCGCAGTTGGCGCTGGCGCCGGCGGGCGCGAGCGCGATGACCATGAGAGCCGCTGTCGCGACCAACCCCGCTGTGAGCTTCTTGCTGTTCTTAAGCAAACCGATCTCCTTCGTCGGCCTACGGGGTTAGCTGTCGGGCTGGCGCGGTAGGAGCCTGCGCCCCCGCCTTATGTAGGCGAGTTAGCCCCGAAAACGTGGTTCCCCCGTTCCCGCGTAGCCTCCAGCTGGCGGGATTCGGCGTTTCGGTCGTTCTGAACGCGCGGGCAGTGTAGACGATCGCCCGGGCGGATGCTTACAAGAAACAAACATTTTGTAGCCCTTCGCACTTTCATCCCGGATTCCTTTCGACAGGAGGGCTGCTAGCTTGCGCGCCGGGATGGATCTTTCAGGCCGCTCAGCCCTGCTCACCGGCGCCACCGGCGGCCTCGGCAGGGCGATCGCCGCGGCGCTGGCGGCGAAGGGGGCGAGGCTGACGCTGAGCGGGCGCAAGGCAGAGGCGCTGGAAGCGCTCGCCGAGGAGCTGCCGGGCGAGGGGCACGCACGATATCGACCGACCTGGCCGAGCCCGGCGCCGCGGAGAAGCTCGCCGCCGAAGCGGGGGAGGTCGACATCCTCGATCGCCAACGCGGGCCTGCCCGGCGCCGGCCTGCTCACCGACTTCACCCCCGAGCAGGTGACGAGAGCCCTGCGGGTCAACCTCGAGGCGCCGATGCTGATGGCGCGGGCGCTCTAGCCGGCGATGGTCGAGCGCGGCTCCGGCCACCTCGTCTTCGTCTCCTCGCTCTCGGGCAAGGTCGGCCAGCCCCCGCGCCTCGATATACAACGCGACCAAGTTCGGCCTGCGCGGCTTCGCCTTCGGCCTGCGCGCCGACCTCGGTCCGCAGGGGGTCGGCGTCTCGGTCGTCTCGCCGGGCTTCGATCCGCGAAGCCGGCATGTTCGCCGACGCGGGCGCCAAGCCGCCGCCGGGCATGGGCACGACGACCCCGGAGCAGGTCGGCGAGGCCACGGTCAAGGCGATCGAGCGCGACAAGGTAGAGGTCGTCGGTCGCGCCCCTGCAGCTCCGCGCGCATGTCCCACTTCGCTCTCGCCAGCCTGTCCCGAGGCGATCGCGGTGCAGGAGAACGCGCAGCGGCCGGGCCAGGGCCAGAAAAGCCTGCAGCCAGGCAGTCGCCGAACGGGTCCAATCCGACAAGCGTCTGCAGGGCGAGGGCACCCCGCCGCTACGCCTCGCCTAGGATGAGTCTGTGACCTCGCTCGACTCCTTCGGCGCGCGTTCGACGCTCGACGTCGGCGCCCGCTCCTACGAGGTCTTCAGGCTGGACGCGCTGCGGGAGCGCTTCGATGTCGCCCGGCTGCCCTACTCGCTGAAGGTGCTGCTGGAGAACGTGCTGCGGCTGGAGGACGGGGTGTCCGCGACGAAGGGGGACGTCGAGGCGATCGCCTCCTGGGACGCCGCGGCCGAGCCGAGCGTCGAGATCCCCTACCAGCCGGCGCGGGTGCTGATGCAGGACTTCACCGGTGTGCCCGCGGTGGTCGACCTGGCGGCGATGCGCGACGCGATGGCCGAGATCGGCGGCGACCCGGAGAAGATCAACCCGCTGGTCGACGTCGACCTGGTGATCGACCACTCGGTCCAGGTCGACGCCTTCGGCAACGCTCGCGCCTTCGCCGTCAACGCCGAGCGCGAGTTCGAGCGCAACCGCGAGCGCTACTCGTTCCTCAAGTGGGGGCGCGAGGCCTTCGACAACTTCAGCGTCGTGCCGCCGGCGACCGGGATCTGCCACCAGGTCAACCTCGAGCACATCTCCCAGGTCGTCTACAGCAGCGACCGCGCCGGCACGCTGCAGGCCTATCCCGACACCCTCGTCGGCACCGACTCGCACACGACGATGGTCAACGGGCTCGGCGTGCTCGGCTGGGGGGTCGGCGGGATCGAGGCCGAGGCGGCGATGCTCGGCCAGCCGGTCTCGATGCTGCTGCCGCGGGTCGTCGGCTTCAAGCTCGACGGCGAGCTGCCGGCGGGGGCGACCGCGACCGACCTGGTGCTGACCGTGACCGAGATGCTGCGCGAGCACGGCGTCGTCTCCTCGTTCGTCGAGTTCTTCGGCCCCGGGCTGGCGACGCTGGGCCTGGCCGACCGGGCGACGATCGGCAACATGTCGCCGGAGTTCGGCTCGACCTGCGCGATCTTCCCGATCGACGCCGAGACGCTGCGCTACCTGGAGCTGACCGGGCGGCCGACCGAGACGCTGGAGCTGGTCGACGCCTACGCGCGCGAGCAGGGGATGTTCCACGACGCCTCCAGCCCGGACCCGGCCTTCTCGGCGACTCTGGAGCTCGACCTGCGCGAGGTCGAGCCGAGCATCGCCGGCCCGAAACGGCCGCAGGACCGGGTGCCGCTGATCGAGGCGAAGGAGGCCTTCCTCGAGGCGATGCGCGAGTTCGACCCCGAGGCGGCCGAGCAACTCGGCAACGGCGTCGACGAGGCCAGCGAAGAGTCCTTCCCGGCCTCCGACCCGCCCGCCGAGGCGCACGACGACGAGCGCGGCCGGCCGCGCCCCGCCCTCAGCGGCGCCCCGGCGGCGACGATCGGGCACGGCAGCGAGGACGCGATCGAGGTGACGCTGGAGGACGGGACGACGGTCGAGCTCGACCACGGGCGCGTCGTGATCGCGGCGATCACCAGCTGCACCAACACCTCCAATCCCTCGGTGATGATCGGCGCCGGCCTGCTCGCCCGCAACGCGGTGCGGCGCGGCCTGAAGCGCAGGCCCTGGGTGAAGACCTCGCTCGCGCCCGGCTCGACCGTCGTCACCGACTACCTCGATCGCGCCGGCCTGACCGAGTTCCTCGACGCGCTCCAGTTCAACCTGGTCGGCTACGGCTGCACCACCTGCATCGGCAACTCCGGGCCGCTGCCGCCGGCGATCTCGGCCGCGGTCGAGGAGAAGGACCTCGCCGTCTGCGCGGTCCTCTCGGGCAACCGCAACTTCGAGGGCCGGATCAACCAGGACGTGAAGGCGAACTACCTCGCCAGCCCGCCGCTGGTCGTCGCCTACGCGCTCGCCGGGCGCATGGACGTCGACCTGACGAGCGAGCCGCTGGGCGAGGGCGCCGACGGCGAGCCCGTCTACCTCAGCGACGTCTGGCCCGATCCGGTCGAGGTGAAGGAGACGATCGGCCGCTCGATCGCCTCGGAGATGTTCACGCGCAACTACGGCGGCGTGCTCGAGGGCGACGAGACCTGGCGGGCGGTCGAGGTCCCGGAGGGCGACCGCTACACCTGGCCCGACTCGACCTACGTGCGCCGCCCCTCCTTCTTCGACGGGATGCCGCCCGAGCCGCCGCCTGTCGAGCCGATCCGCGCCGCCCGCGTGCTCGCCCTGCTCGGCGACTCGATCACCACCGACCACATCTCACCCGCCGGCGCGATCAAGAAGGCCAGCCCGGCGGGGGAATGGCTGATCGCGCAGGGGGTCGAGCCGCGCGACTTCAACTCCTACGGCTCGCGCCGCGGCAACCACGAGGTGATGATCCGCGGCACATTCGCCAACATCCGCCTGCGCAACCTGCTGGTCGAGCGGGCCGGCGGCTACACCCGCCGCTTCCCCGACGGCGAGGAGGCGACCATCTTCGACGCGGCGATGGCCTACGCGGACGAAGGCGTCCCCCTCGTCGTCCTCGCCGGCAAGGAGTACGGCTCGGGCTCCTCGCGCGACTGGGCCGCCAAGGGCACCAAGCTCCTGGGCGTCCGCGCCGTAATAGCCGAGTCCTTCGAGCGCATCCATCGCTCCAACCTCATAGGCATGGGCGTCCTCCCCCTACAGTTCCCCGACGGCGAGTCGATCGCCTCCCTCGGCCTGACCGGAGAAGAGGTATTCGACATAGGCGACCTGGAAGACGGCCAGGCCAAGACCGTCACGGTCAAGGCCGGCGATAACGGAGTTCGACGCGACGGTTCGGCTGGATACCCCCAACGAGGTCTACTACTTCCAGAACGGCGGCATCCTGCAGACCGTTCTGAGAAATCTCAAGTAATTGCTGCCACGCTCGTTCTGGCGAGTGCCGGATCAAGCGAGGCAAGGAGGAGGGAGCCGGAGTAGCAAGCTACTTCGGCGACCGACGACACAGCATCGCTTGATCCGGCGCCGCCAGAACGGACGCGGCGCAGCGGGGCCGCGGGAGGCAGGGGGTCCGCGCGACCCTCACTGCGCCTTGTGCGTCGGTAGCCAGGGAGGGATGCCGACGCGCCTGCCTCCTCGAGCATTGCTGCACGGGGAAGCATTCAACTACCTATAGCGCCTGACCGGGCCAGGGTCAAGGCGTAGAGCGCATGACTACGGCGATTCCACGGCTTTCTGCGGGGAATCACTGACGCCGACGCCCCAGCCGCGCCGTTCGATCAGCTCGATCCCGATCACGCTCCCCACCGGCCCCACAGGCGTCAACGTAGCCGCCAACAACGTGTAGGGCGCCTCCCGTTTCCCACAGGCCACCCAGATCGCGATGCAAAGGACGACGAACCCCAACCCATGAGCCCACCCAAAAACCATCGTCTCCGTGTCGAACCCGGGAAGCAGCCAAAACACGATCAACGCCCCAAAGATCGCCAGCTCCACATAAGAGAGCACCTTGACGCGCGCAAACAACCGTCCGGGCACAGGCTTCTTCATGCGCCGGGAGTGAGCGCGGTGAGCACGATCCTCTCCTGCTCGCGCACGTGGGCGACCGAGTACCCCTCGCCCGGGCTGGCCCGCGTCGGGCGCCCGACGTAGCCGAGCTCGACGCCCTCGGGCAGCAGGTCGGGCAGGCGCCGCGACATCACCTTCCAGGCGCCCATGTTGCGCGGCTCCTCCTGCGTCCAGACGATCTCCTTCAGGTTCGGGTAGGAGGCGATCAGCTCGCTCAGCTGTTCCTTGGCGAAGGGGTAGAGCATCTCGACCCGGGCGATCGCCACGTTCTCGGCCGCGCCCCGCCGCTCGCTCGCGTCGATGTCCCAGAAGACCTTGCCGGTGCAGAGCACCAGCCGCTCGACCTTCTCGCGCCGCCCCTCGGCGCTCGGGTCGTCGAGGATGAAGTGGAACTCGCCGCCGGTCAGCTGCTCCGCCGCCGCCGCCGCCCGGTCGAGCCGCAGCAGCCCCTTCGGCGTGAACACGACCAGCGGCCGCGGCTTGCGGATCAGCGCCTGCCGGCGCAGCAGGTGGAAGTACTGGGCGGCGCTGCTGGGGTTGGCGATGCGGATGTTGCCCTCCGCCGCCAGCGCCAGGAAGCGCTCGATCCGGGCGCTGGAGTGCTCGGGCCCGGAGCCCTCGTAGCCGTGCGGCAGCAGCAGCGTCAGCCGGCTGGTCTGCCCCCACTTGGCCTCGCCGGAGACGATGAAGCTGTCGACGATCACCTGGCCGGCGTTGGCGAAGTCGCCGAACTGCGCCTCCCAAAGGACGAGCGCGCTCGGGGTCGCCGAGGAGTAGCCGTACTCGAAGCCGAGGCAGGCGGTCTCCGAGAGCGGGCTGTTGTAGAGCTCGAACGGCGCCTTCGCCCCGGCCAGGTTCTGGATCGGGCTGTAGGGCAGGCCGGTCTTCTCGTCGTGCAGGACGAGGTGGCGGTGCGAGAAGGTGCCCCGCTCGGTGTCCTGCCCGGTCAGCCGGATGTGCACGCCTTCGCTCAGCAGCGAAGCGAAGGCGAGCGCCTCGGCGTGGCCGAACTCGATTCCGTCGTGCAGGCCGTCGCCGCGGGCGCCGAGCGGCTTGCGCAGCTTGCGGTGCACGGTGAAGCTCTCCGGCACCTCCAGCAGCTCCTCGTTCAGCTCGCCGAGCTTCTCCGCTCCGACCGCCGTGTCGACCGGCGGGCTGGCGCTGCGGTCGAGTTCGCCGGTGCTGGAGGTCGTGGCGCCGGTCGGGTCTTCGTATTCGCCCAGCTCCATCTTGCGCCGCAGGTCCTTAAGGGCCGCCGACATCTCCTCGTGGCGCTCGGCGTGCAGCCGCTCGACCTCTTCGCGCTCGACCGTCCCCTCGCCGATCAGCTTCTCGGCGTAGATCTCCGAGACCGGCGGGTGGGCCTTGATCTGCGCCGCGATCGCCGGCTGCGTGTAGGCGGGCTCGTCGGTCTCGTTGTGGCCGTAGCGCCGGTAGCCGATCACGTCGATCACGATGTCGCGTTCCCAGCGCTCGCGGTAGGCCATCGCCAGGCGGATCGCCGCCGAGCAGGCCTCGACGTCGTCGGCGTTGACGTGGACGATCGGGATATTGAAGCCCTTCGCCATGTCGGCCGCGTAGGGGGTCGAGCGGGCGTCCTCGGGGTCGGTCGTGAAGCCCACCTGGTTGTCCTGGATGATGTGGATCGTGCCGCCGGTCGTGTAGCCGCGCAGCGCCCCCAGGTTGAGCGTCTCGGCGACCACGCCCTGGCCGGGGAAGGCGGCGTCGCCGTGCAGCAGCACCGGCACCGCCTGCTTCGGGTTGTGCTCCAGCCGCGCTCCCTCGATCTCCGACTGCAGGAACCGGGTCGCCCCCTCGACCACCGGGTTGACGAACTCCAGGTGGCTCGGGTTGGGGTAGAGGCGGACGGTTACCGGCTCGCCCTCGTGGGTCTCGTAGACGCCCAGGTGGCCGTAGTGGTACTTGACGTCGCCGGTGCCGCCGTGCGGGATCGCCGCCACGGCCTTGACCTGCTCGATCTGCTTGGCGCCCTCGAACTCGGCCAGGATCGACTCGACCGAGCGGCCGAGGTTGTGGGCGAGCACGCTGAGCCGGCCGCGATGGGCCATCCCGAAGACGACCTCCTCGGCGCCCGAGCGGCCGGCCAGGGTGACCAGCTCGTCGAGCATCGGCACGATCGTGTCGAGCCCCTCGATCGAGAAGATCTTCTGCCCCAAATAGGCTTTCTCGACGAAGCGCTCGAACTCGAAGACGTCGATCAGGCGGCCGAGCAGGCGGCGCTTCTCCTCGTCCTCCAGCGGCTGACGGTGGGCGCCGGTCTCGACCATCTCCTGCAGCCAGGTGCGCTGCTGGTGCGAGGAGAGATGCTCGAACTGGTAGGCGATCGTGCCGCAGTAGGCCTCGCGCATCCGCGGCAGCACGTCGAGCAGCGTCTCGCCGGGGACGCCGATGCGCAGGATCGAGGCCGGTACGCGCGCCATCAGCTCCGGCGTCAGGTTGAGGTTCTCCGGCTGGATCGCCGGGTCGCCCTTCGGCTCTTTGCCCAGCGGGTCGAGGCGCGCGGCGAGGTGGCCGTGCGTGCGGTAGCCCTTGAGCAGCGAGGTCGCCGCCTGCACCGCGCCCAGCAGCTCCTCGTCGGGGGCGGTCGGGCTGGCGGCCTGCGGGGTGGCGCCGAGCGGCGGCGCCGAGGCCGAGGCGGGGTGGGCGGCGGCGAGCGCCCCCGCGTCGATGCCGAGGTCGGCGGCGACGTCCTCGTAGAAGCCGTCCTCGCCTTCGAGCAGCGCTTCGATCCGGCGCAGGAAGGAGCCCGACTCGGCGCCCTGGATCACCCGGTGGTCGTAGGTCGAGGTCAGGGTCATGACCTTCGAGACGCCGAGCTGCCGCAGCCGCTCGGGCGAGGCGTGGGCCCACTCCGGCGGGTAGGCGATCGCGCCGGCGGCGACGATCGCGCTCTGGCCCTTCATCAGCCGCGGGACCGAGGCGGCGGTGCCGATCCCGCCCGGGTTGGTCAGCGAGATGTTGGTGCCCTGGAAATCGTCGGCGGTCAGCTTGTTCTCGCGCGTCTTGGTGATCAGCTCCTCGTAGTAGGAGTGGAAGGCGGCGAAGTCGAGCCCGTCGGCCCCCTTGATCGCGGGCACCATCAGGCTGCGCGAGCCGTCCTTGCGCTCGACGTCGACCGCGATCCCGAGGTTGACCGGCCCGTTCTCGATCGCGTACGGCTTGCCTTCGCGCTCGACGAAGCTGCGCGTCATCACCGGCCACTCCTTCGCCGCCTTGACGATCGCCCAGGCGATCAGGTGGGTGAAGGAAACCTTCAGCCCGCGCTCCTTCAGCTGCCCGTTCAGCGCCTTGCGCTTCGCGTCCAGCGTGTCCACGGCGACCGTCCTGAACGAGGTAGCGGTAGGAACCTCCCGGCTCTCCCCCATGGCCTGAGCCAGCATCCCGGCGGGCCCGCGCAGCTGCTTCTCCTCCCCCGCAACGAGCCCCCGTCCCTCGGAAGCTCCATTCTCCCCAGCGGCGGCGAGCACATCGTCCTTGACGATCTTCGCCCCCGGCCCGCTGCCAGCTACCGCCCCGAGGTCGACGCCGTGCTCAGCCGCAACGCGCCGCGCCACCGGAGTCGCCCGAGCTCCATCAGCACCGTTGGCGTCGCCGGCGTTTCCAGCGCCACTTCCGCGGGTGGCGGAGGGGATGGGGGGGTTCGGCCGGGTGAGGCCGCTAACCCCCCCATCCCCTCCGACAGGACCCGCGGCCGCAGCGCCCTGTCCCTCGGCCGTCCCTTCGCCGGGCTCCATCTCGGCCAGGGGTGAGCCGACGGGCACCTCGTCATCGACCTGCACAACAAGTTTCGTGATCACGCCCGAGGCAGGCGCCGGCACCTCGGCGTCGACCTTGTCCGTCGACACCTCGACGACCGTGTCGCCCTCCTCGACGAAGTCGCCCTCGGCCACGTGCCACTCGAGCACGATCCCCTCGGTGACCGACTCGCCCATCTCGGGCATCGCAATCTGCACGGTCGCCGTCTCCGCCATCTCTTCTCCCCAGTCTATGAAAAGGGCTTAACGGGGTCTCAAGTCAGGGTAGGCTGAAAGAGATGAGCTACTTCGTCACCGGGGCCACGGGATTCATCGGCCGCAACCTCGTCGCCCGCCTGCTGCAGCGCGAGGGCACCGTCTACGCGCTCGTCCGCGCCGGCTCGCGCGGCCGGCTGGAGGAGCTGCGGACGGCCTGGGGAGCCGACGGGGCGCGCGTCGTGCCGATCGCCGGCGACCTCTCTCAGCCCGGCCTCGGCGTCTCCGAGGAGGACCTGCTGACGCTGCGCGGCGAGGTCGACCACTTCTTCCACCTCGCCGCGATCTACGACATGGCGGCCGGCGCCGAGGCGCAGGAGGTCGCCAACGTCGAGGGCACGCGCCACGCGGTCGAACTGGCCGGCGCGATCGACGCCGGCTGCTTCCACCAGGTCAGCTCGATCGCCGCCGCCGGCCTCTACCGCGGCACCTGGACCGAGGAGATGTTCGACGAGGCCGAAGACCTCGACGTCCACCCGTACTTCCGCACCAAGCACGAGTCGGAGCGGATCGTGCGCGAGGAATGCCGCCGGCCCTGGCGCGTCTACCGGCCGGGGATCGTCGTCGGCGACTCGCGCACCGGCGAGATCGACAAGGTCGACGGCCCCTACTACATGTTCAAGCTGCTCCAGCAGGCGCGCCGCGTGCTGCCGGCCTGGCTGCCGACGGTCGGGATCGAGGGGGGCGAGATCAACATCGTCCCGGTCGACTTCGTCGCCGCCGCGATCGACCACATCGCCCACCAGCCCGGCCTCGACGGCCAGGCCTTCCACCTCACCGACCCCAAGCCGAAGACCGCCGGCGAGGTGCTCAACCTCTTCGCCCGCGCCGCCGACGCGCCGCAGGCGGCGCTCCAGCTCGACTCCGGGATCACCGACCCGGTCGCCGGCCTCGCCCGCACCGGCCTGCGCTTCTTCCCGCCCGGCAGGCGGGCGCTGAAGCTGGCGCTCGACCGCGCCGGCATCCCCGCCGGGGTGCTCCGGTACGTCAACTACCCGACCCGCTTCGACGCGACCCGCGCGCAGGAGGCGCTGGCCGGCTCGGGGATCGAGGTCCCGCCGCTGGAGAGCTACGCCGACCGCGTCTGGGACTACTGGGAGCGCAACCTCGACCCCGACCTGTTCAAGGACCGCACGCTCTCCGCCGCGGTCCGCGGCAAGGTCGTGCTGATCACCGGCGCTTCGTCGGGGATCGGCAAGGCGGCCGCGGTCAAGGTCGCCGACGCGGGTGCGACCGTGCTGCTCGTCGCCCGCTCGGTCGACAAGCTCGAGGAGACCAAGGGGGAGATCGAGCGGGCCGGCGGCGTCGCCCACATCCACCGCTGCGACATGTCCGACATGGACGACGTCACGCGGATGGCCGAGGAGGTGCTCGCCTACCACGGCCAGGTCGACGTCCTCGTCAACAACGCCGGCCGCTCGATCCGCCGCTCGGTCAAGCTCTCCTACGACCGCTTCCACGACTACCAGCGGACGATGCAGATCAACTACTTCGGCGCGCTGAAGCTGATCCTGGCGCTGCTGCCCTCGATGCAGGCGCGCAAGTCGGGCCACATCGTCAACGTCAGCTCGATCGGCGCCCAGACCAACCCGCCGCGCTTCTCCGCCTACGTCGCCTCGAAGTCGGCGCTGGACGCGTTCAGCCGCGTGATCGCGTCCGAGGTCGTCGACGACGGGGTCGACATCACGACGATCTACATGCCGCTGGTGCGCACGCCGATGATCGCGCCGACGCGGATGTACGACATGTTCCCCGCGATCACCCCCGAGGAGGCCGCCGAGATGATCGCCGGCGCGATGATCGGCCGGCCGAAGAAGGTGGCGACGCGGATGGGGACCTTCGGCGAGGTGCTCTACGCCGTCGCGCCCACGGTCAGCGACAAAATCCTCAACACGGCCTACAAACTCTTCCCCGAGTCGCAGGCGGCGAAGGGGAAGACGGACGAGGCGCCCGATCGGGCGCCCACTACCGAGGCGGTCGCCTTCGCTCACCTGATGAAAGGTGTCCACTGGTAGGGGCGCCAGCGGGGACGGGCGGCACTTGTCGCGGCGGCCGCGGATGACGTCGCATACCGGCGCAGGCTGACCACGCTCCTCGTCACGAATGGCGCTGCCATTCGCTCCTCGGATCGCGGCCCCCTGCTTGGTCTGCGCCGCCCCCGCGACCACCCCGCCTGCGCGCCGACCGTCCCCGCTGGCGGGGACAACCAGCTATAGGTTTGACCAATGACTGGCCGGAGGCTCAAGCACTGGGGGTGGGGGTTTGAGGATCAGGCGCCCTCTGGGAAGGAGCTGGAGGAGGCTGGGGCGGGGATCAGGGCTCGGTTTGGTTTTGGGGGTGAGGTCGAGGAGGCCGTGGCTCTCGATGACGTCGAGGTGCGAGCGCCGAGGTTGAAGGCGCCTGCGGCTCTTGGAGATCTGTTCACGGACGGGAAGTACGAGCGGGTTTCGCGGGCGCTGGGGAAGGCTTATCGGGATGTGGTGCGGGGGTTTCGGGGGGAATTTGCGAATCCGCCGGATCTGGTTGCGCTGCCGCGGGACGAGTCGGAGATCGAGGTGGTGTTGGAGTGGTGTGAGGCGGAGGGGGCCGCGGTGGTTCCGTTCGGGGGCGGGACGAGCGTGGTCGGCGGGGTCGAGGGGCGGTTGGGGGACAGGCCGTTCGTGACCCTGGACCTGCGGCGGCTCGACCGGGTGCTGGAGGTCGATGCGGAGTCGCTGGCGGCGCGGATCCAGGCCGGGGCGACCGGGCCGGGGCTGGAGGGGCAGCTGCGCGAGCACGGGTTGACGCTGCGCCACTTCCCGCAGTCGTTCGAGTACGCGACCCTGGGCGGCTGGATCGCGACCCGGGCCGGGGGGCACTTCGCGACCCTCTACACCCATATCGACGACCTGGTCGAGTCGGTGCGGGCGATCACGCCGCGCGGGACCTGGGAGAGCCGGCGGCTGCCGGGGTCGGGAGCCGGGCCCTCGCCGGACCGGGCGCTGCTCGGCTCCGAGGGGATCCTCGGCGTGATCGCCAAGGCCTGGATGCGCGTCCGGCCGCGGCCCGAGTTCAAGGCGTCCTGCGGGGTCGAGTTCGACGACTTCCTCGCCGCCGCCGCGGCCGTGCGCGAGATCTCCCAGTCCGGCCTGCACCCGAGCAACTGCCGCCTGCTCGACGCGGCCGAGGCCGGGATGACCGGCGCCGGCAGCGGCGAGAAGAGCCTCCTCGTCCTCGGTTTCGAGTCCGCTCACCACCCGGTCGAAGACAACCTGAAGACCGCCCTTGCAATTGCGCGTGAGCACGGTGGTGTCCACCCGCATATGGCGGAGGCCGAAGGCCGTATCCATGGGCGGAATTTGTTCGAAACCAAGCCCCCAGCCGGTCCCGATCGCAATCTGACTCCTTCGGGGCCGGCTGCGGGCCCTGCTGACCGCTCCCAGTCGCCTGTCGGCGCTTGGCGCAGCGCCTTCCTCCTCGCGCCATATCTGCGCGACACGTTCGTCGCCTGCGGCGTTCTCTCGGAGACCTTCGAGACGGCGATCACCTGGGACCGCTTCGAGGAGTTCCACGCGACGACGATGGAGGCCGTCCGCCGCAAGGTCGCCGAGGTCTGCGACGCGCCCGCCGAGGGTCCCGGCTCGCCGCTGGTCAGCTGCCGCTTCACCCACGTCTACCCCGACGGCCCCGCCCCCTACTTCACCGTCATGGCCCCCGCCGTGCGCGGCGGCGAGGTCGAGCAGTGGGACGAGATCAAGGCGGCGGCCGCGGAGGCGGTGATCGAGGGCGGCGGCACGATCACCCACCACCACGCCGTCGGCCGCGACCACCGCCCCTGGTATGACCGCCAGCGCCCGGCTCCTTTCGCCGCCGCGCTCCGGGCCGCCAAGCGCGAGCTCGACCCCGCCGCAACCCTCAACCCGGGCGTCCTCATAGACCCCTGATTCAGCTGTTCCTTTTCATCTCATATAGATGAAAAGGAACAGCTGGACGCGGGGGGCGGGGGCTTACGGAGGCATTACAAACCCCTGATCGGGGCCGAACGCGGCGATTCGAGGATCGGGCTGTCCGATTCACCCGACACGGAGGTCCCCGGACAGGGGTTCCCGACAGGAGGTCCAGATGTTCAGCTCACTCACCAGCCGCGCGCGCACCGTCGCGACGACGGGCCTGATCGCGGCGCTCGTGGTCGCCGGGGTCGCCGTCGCCCAGGGCGGCAGCGGCAGCGGCAAGTCCCACCATCGCAAGGCTCTGAGCGGCAAACGGATGCCGCCGCCCCCGGGCGGCCCGCTCGGCAAATTCGGCAAAGACCTGACCTACGCCGAGCTGCACGTCCAGCATGAAGGCACGGCCGAAACGATCAGGATCGACGCGGGCGAAGTCCTCAGCGCCAGCGACAGCTCGATCACGGTCAAGGAGAACGACGGCAGCGAAGTCACGGTCTCCGTCGACGCCGAAACCAAGGTGCTCGCCGGCCCCGGCAAGGAAACCTCCGTCGCCGATCTGGAAGCCGGCCAGCACGTCGTCGTCTGCGGCCCCGAAGGCGGCACGGCGAAGACGATCATGCTGCCGCCTCCAATGAAAGGCTAGCCGTGTGAAGGGTTCCATCCTCGTCGTCGAGGACGAGCAGGCGATCGCCGACCTCGTTCGCGCCTACCTCAGGCGCGACGGGTTCGGCGTCGTCTGGGCCAGCAGCGGCGAGCAGGCGCTGGAGGAGCTGGGGCGCCACCCGGTCCGCCTCGTCGTGCTCGACATCGGCCTGCCGGGGATCGACGGCTTCGAGGTCTGCCGCCGCCTGCGCTCCCGCACCGGCGTGCCGATCCTGATCCTCAGCGCCCGCGACGACGAGGTCGACCGGGTCGCCGGCCTCGAAGCCGGCGCCGACGACTACGTCACCAAGCCGTTCTCCCCGCGTGAGCTGGTCGCCCGCGTGAAGGCGATCCTGCGCCGCGCGGGGGGCGGCGAGGCGGAGAACGACGGCGGGCCGCTGCTCGCCGGCGACGTGGCGCTCGACCGCGCCGCCCGCGCCGTCACCGTGGCGGGCGAGCCGGTCGAGCTGACCGGGCGCGAGTTCGACCTGCTGGCGGCGCTGCTCGCCCATCCCGGCGTGGTGCTCAGCCGCGACCGCCTGCTGGAGCTGGCCTGGGGCGGCGAGTTCCCCGGCGGCACGCGCACGGTCGACGTCCACGTCGCACAGCTGCGCGCCAAGCTCGGCCGCCCCGACCTCGTCCAGACCGTGCGCGGCGCCGGCTACAAGGCCGTCCCGTGATCCGCTCGCTGCGCGCCCGCCTCTTCGTCGCGATCCTCGGCGTCGTGCTGCTCGCGGTCGGCGCCTCGCTTGCGCTGGGGATCGTGCTGACCCGCGACGCGGTGCAGGAAACGCTGCGCAGCAACGCCGAACAGCAGCGCGAACGGCGGCTCGAACAGCAGCTCCGATCGCCGCCGCCGGGCGCGCCGGGCTTCCGCCCGGCCCCACCACCGCCCCCTCCCCCCGTGAACGTGCTGGGCGGCGACTTCCATCGCTACCTGGCGGCGCTGCTGATCGCCGGCGGCGTCGGGGCGCTGCTGGCCGCCGCGATCGCGGCGCTGCTGGCGAGGCGGATGACGCTGCCGCTGCGCCAGCTCGGCGCGGCGGCCGGCGAGCTCGCCGAAGGCCGCCGGCCCGACCCCGTCTCCGGCGGCGGCACCGAGGAGCTCGACGACCTCGCCGAGTCGTTCAACCGGATGGCGGGACAGCTGGCGCTCGCCCGCGACGCCGAGCGGGCCGTGCTGCTCTCGGTCTCGCACGACCTGCGCACCCCGCTGACCTCGATCCGCGGCTACGCAGAGGGGATCGAGGACGGCACAGTCGAGCCGCGCGAGGCGGCCGCAGTGGTCGCCCGCGAGGCCAATCGGCTCGAGCGCCTGGTCGGCGACCTGCTCTCCCTCGCGCGCCTGCGCCAGGGCGTGCTCGAGGTGCGCCGCGAGCCGGTCGACCTGGCGGCGGTCGCCCGCGAGGCCGAGGAGCGGCTGCGCCCGCGGGCGTCCGAGGCGGGGGTGGGCGTGAACGTCGCGGCGAGCGGACCGGCCCCGGCGACGGCGGACCACGGCCGCGCCCTCCAGGTCGTCTCCAACCTGCTCGAGAACGCGATCCGGGTCAGCCCCGCCGGCGCCGCCGTCACCGTCGCCGTGCGCCCCGGCGAGGTGCGCGTCGCCGACCAGGGCCCCGGCATCCCCGAGGAGGAGATCCCGCGCGCCTTCGAGCGCTTCCACCTGCGCGCCCGCGCCGGCCGCGGCTCGCCCGCCGGCGCCGGCCTCGGCCTGGCGATCGTGCGCGAGCTGACCGAGGCGATGGGGGGCGGCGTCGTCGTGGAGAATCTCCCATCCCAGGGCGCCTGCTTCACGATTCGCCTTCCCGTCTGACCGCTACCCTCCGCGACACCGCAAAATGGAAGCGATCACCTCCGAACAGCCAGTCATGCCGTCGGCCTCGCCGGCCGAGCCGTCGTCGCCGGCGCCGGTCACGCCGTCGCGCTCGCCGCTGCGCGCGGCGATCAAGACCGGCCGGCCGCAGGAGTGGATCAAAAACGTCTTTGTCTTCGCCGGGCTGCTCTTCTCGGGCAAGTTCACCCACGGCGCCGACGTGCTCGCGGCGACGCTGACCTTCGTCGCCTTTTGCCTGATCTCCAGCGCCGGCTACTACGTCAACGACCTGGTCGACGTCGAGCTCGACCGCAAGCACCCGAAGAAGCGCTTCCGCCCGCTGGCGGCCGGCGAGCTCTCCGAGGGGGCCGCGAAGGCGATCGCGCCGCTGCTGGCGATCGTCGCCGTCGCCATCGGCTTCGCCACTGTCAACTGGGAAGTCGGCCTGATGGTCGTCGGCTACGGCGTAGCCCAGATGGCCTACAGCCTCGGGCTGAAGCAGATCGTGATCGTCGACGTGATGACCCTCGCCGGCCTCTTCATCCTCCGCGTCGCCGCCGGCGCGGTCGCGGTCGACGCCCACGCCTCCGAATGGCTGCTGCTCTGCACCGGCATGGTCGCCCTCTTCCTCGGCGTCACCAAGCGGCGCCAGGAGGCGGTCTCGGAGCTGCACGAGGGGACCAGCAGCCGCCCGGTGCTCGAGCACTACTCGCTGCCCTTTCTCGACCAGATGGTCGCCATGGTGACCACCGGCACGGTGATCAGCTACTCGATCTACGCGGTCAACTCGCCGATCATCGGCAACAAGATGATGTGGACGATCCCGCCGGTCGTCTACTTCATCTTCCGCTACCTCTACCTGATCTACGACCGCGCCGACGACCGCTCGACCGCGGCGATCGTCGCCGACGACAAGAGCATCCTGATCGCCGGCGCGATCTACGTGGTCACCGCCTTCGCCCTGCTCTACATCTTCAAGTGAGGCTTCGCGGCCGTGTTATTAGCCGACCGGCAGGTCGGAGCGCAGCTCGGTCCTGCCGTCGCGCTGGAACTGGAGGTCGATCGTCTCGTTCTTGCGGTAGGTGCCGAAGAGGCCGAGGTACATCGCCAGCCAGCGGCCGGTCCCGACCTTCTCCTTGACAATCTCGCGGCGGAAGACGATCTCTCCGGCGCGCACGTCGTAGTCGGCGCCCTCTTTCTGCTGCACCCCGTTGACGAAGACGACGTAGGGCGCTTCGGCGCCCGCCGGCAGCTTCACCCGCCGCCCGGCCGCGTAGCTCCCCTTCGGTATCTCGCTTCCGGGCTCGCTCACGCGCCGCGGCGGGGGCGTTTCGGCCGCCGCGCCGGCGGGCCGACGATTTTCTCCGGGCCCTCGCGGTCGGCCACGGCGACGTACTGACGCTCACGGTGGCCGGTGTAGATCTGGCGCGGGCGGGCGATCTTCTGCTCGGGGTCGTCCTTCATCTCCATCCACTGCGCGACCCAGCCGGCCGTGCGCGGGATCGCGAAGATCACGGTGAACATCTCGGCCGGGATCTCCAGCGCCTCGTAGATGATCCCCGAGTAGTAGTCGACGTTGGGGTAGAGCTTGCGCGAGGTGAAGTACTCGTCGGCGAGCGCCTGGCGCTCCAGCTCGCGCGCGATCTCGACCACCGGGTTGTACTCGGTCGCCTCGAAGACCTCCTCCATGTGCTGCTGGATGATCCGCGCCCGCGGGTCGTAGTTCTTGTAGACGCGGTGGCCGAAGCCCATCAGCTTCTCTTCGCGGTTCTTCACCCGCTCGAGGAAGCCGGAGATGTTGTCGACCGAGCCGATCCGCCGCAGCATCCGCAGCACCGCCTCGTTGGCGCCCCCGTGCAGCGGCCCGTAGAGCGCCGCGACGCCCGCCGCGACGGCGGAGTAGGGGTCGACGTCGGAGGAGCCGACGCCGCGCACCGCGTTGGTCGAGCAGTTCTGTTCGTGGTCGGCGTGGAGGATGAAGAGCACGTCGAGCGCCTTGGAGAGGCTTTCCTTCGGCAGGTGCTTGGCTTCGGTCTTCTTGAACATCATCGAGAGGAAGTTCTCGGCGAAGTTGAGGTCGTTGTCCGGGTAGACGTAGGGCAGCCCCATGTTGTGGCGGAAGGAGAAGGCGGCCAGGGTCGGCACCTTGGCGATCAGCCGCACCGCCGCCATGTAGCGCTCTTCGGGGTCGTCGGTGTGCTTGGCGTCCGGGTAGAAGGTGGACAGCGCGCCGACCCCGGCGAGCAGCATCCCCATCGGGTGGGCGTCGTAGCGGAAGCCCTCGAAGAAGTGCTTGAGGTCCTCGTGGACGAAGGTGTGGTGGGTGATGTCGTAGACCCAGCGGTCGAGCTGCGGCCCGGTCGGCAGCTCGCCGAAGATCAGCAGGTAGGCGACCTCGAGGAAGCTGGAGCGCTCGCTCAGCTGCTCGATCGAGTAGCCGCGGTGTTCGAGGATCCCGGCTTCGCCGTCGATGAAGGTGATCGCCGAGCGGCACGACGCGGTGTTGGTGAACGCCGGGTCGTAGGAGAGCATCCCGAATTCGCCCTCGTCGACCTTGATCTGGCGCAGGTCCATCGCGCGGACCGTGCCGTCCTCGATCGGCAGCTCGTACGTCCTGCCGGTGCGGTTGTCGGTGACGGTCAGGGTGTCGCTGGGCATCGCGGCCGCCATTCTCGCAGCTTGCAGGCTCTGGCTCGTTAACGGCCGGCTAGCTCACCGGCAACGGCTCGAACCGGGTCATCTCGTGCAGCGCCTCGAAGCGCTCGTCGATCTCCTCGCGGCTCAGCCGGGCGACGCGCTCGGTGCCGAACTCCTCGACGTTGAAGGAGGCGAGCACGGTGCCGTAGCCCATCGCGCGGCGCAGGCAGGCTTCGTCGAGCTCGCCGTCGTGGCCGTCGAGGTAGCCGAGGAAGCCGCCGGCGAAGCTGTCGCCGGCGCCGGTCGGGTCGCGCACGTCCTCGAGCGGAAAGCCGGGCAGGGCGAAGAAGCGCTCCGCGGTGAACAGCGCGGCGCCGTACTCCCCCTGCTTGGCGACGACGGCGCGCGGCCCGTGCGCCATCGCCGCGCGCGCGGCGCGCGCCAGGTTCGACTCGCCGGTCAGCATGCGCAGCTCGGCGTCGTTGAGGACCAGGCACTCGACCTCGCCGATCGCCGCCAGCAGCGAGTCCTTCGCCGTGTCGATCCAGAGGTTCATCGAGTCCAGGGCGCTGAAACGGGCAGCCTCGCACTGGCCGGCGACCTGGCGCTGCAGGTCGGGCTGGATGTTGGCGAGGAAGAGCGTGTCGGCGGCCTTCGCCTCCGCGGAGAGCTTCGGCTCGAACTCGCCGAAGACACCGAGCCGGGTGTCCTCGGTGTGGGCGACGTTGAGGTCGTACTCGTAGCGGCCGCGCCAGAAGAAGGACTCGCCGCCGGGGACGCGCTCGATGTCGCCGGTCTGCACGCCGCGCCCCTCCAGGACCGCGAACTCGTCGGCGCCGAAGTCGTCGCCGACCGGGCCGACCGGCCGCACCTCGGTGAAGAAGCTGGCGGCGAGCGAGAAGTGGACGGCGGCGCCCCCAAGCATCTTCTCGCGCTCCCCGAACGGGGTCTTGACGGCGTCGAAGGCGATCGATCCGACTACGGTCAGCGACACAACTTCTCCCTCTTTTCGTGTTACGTGGTTTCAGTGCAGGCAGTCGGGGCATCGTAAAGGCGTGGACAGGGAACGTCCCGTCTCGGGAGCCCGGACCCGCAGGGGATTCCGGCTCGACATCCAGGGCGTGCGCGGTTTCGCGCTGGTCCTGGTCCTCGCCTGCCATGCCGAGGTGCCGGGCTTCGCGGGGGGATTCGTCGGCCTCGACGTCTTCTACGTCCTCTCCGGCTTCCTGATCACCGGGTTGATCCTCGGCGAGCTCGACCGCCGCGGCGACGTCTCGATCAGTCGCTTCTACGCCCGCCGCGCCAAGCGCCTGCTGCCGCTCGCGGTCACCGTGCTCGGCTTCGTCGTCGTCTGCTCGGCCCTGCTCTACTCGCCGCTGCAGAACCAGAAGGTCTCCGGCGACGTGCTCAGCGCCGCCCTCTACGTCGTCAACTGGCACTTCATCGCCGAATCGGTCGACTACTTCGCCTTCCACAACGCGCTGATCAGCCCCGTGCAGCACTACTGGTCGCTCTCGGTCGAGGAGCAGTTCTACCTGCTCTGGCCGCTGACCCTGGGGCTCGGCGCGGGGGTGGCGCGCTGGCGCGGCTGGAGCATGCGCGGGACGATCGCGCTGCTCGTCGTGCCGGTCTTCGTCGCCTCGCTGATCTACAGCATCGGCTTCACCCCCGAACACACCCGCGCCGCCTACTTCTCGACCCTGACCCGGATCTGGGAGCTGGCGATGGGCGGTGTGCTCGCCCTCGTCCTGCCGGCCGGCCTGAACCTGCCGCGCCGCGCCTCGGCGCTGCTCGCCGCCGGCGGGCTGGCGGTCCTCGTCGCCACCACGCTGATCTTCACCGGCGGCACGCCGTACCCGGGCTGGCGGGCGCTGCTGCCGACCCTGGCGACGGTGGCGATCATCGTCGCCGGCACCGCCGCCGCGGTGTCGGGGCCGATCGCGCTGCTCAGCCGCGCGCCGTTCCAGTACCTGGGCAAGGTCTCCTACGCCTGGTACCTCTGGCACTGGCCGATCCTCGTCTTCGCGGGCGTGCTGTGGAGCCTTTCGCGCTTCGACCTCGTGCTGGTGACGCTCGCCTCCGGCGTGCCCGCGGTGGCCACCCACTATGCGATCGAGGAGCGCTTCCGCCACTCGCGCAAGCTCGGACGGCGGCCGAAGCTGGCGCTGGCGCTGGGCGCCACCTGCACCCTCACCGCGGTCTTCCTCGCGATCGGCCTGCAGGAGTCCAACCCGCCGGTGCCGACCGCCTCGCCCGAAACGGCGCGCGGGGCGATGGCGATAGGGCCGCGCAACCCTCACCTGCAGCGGGTCGACGCGGTGCGCCCGAACCCCTCCGGGGCCGCCGCCGACAAGGGCGCCCTCTGGGACGACGGCTGCGTGCTCCTGCACGGCGAAACCGAATCGCCGCCCTGCGTCTACGGCGCCAAGAACTCGCCCAAGACCGTGGTCGCGTTCGGCGACTCGCACGCCGAGCAGTGGTTCCCGCCGCTGATCGAGCTGGCCAACCGGCGCCACTGGCGGCTGGTCGGCCTGGTGCGCGCCGGCTGCGTCGTCGGCGACGTGACCTACGAACGGGCCTGCGACGTCTGGCGCCGCAACTCGATGCGCCGCATCGTCGCCGAAGAGCGCCCCGACATGGTCGTCGTCAGCGACTCGACCGGCGGCCGCTACCAGATCGTCCGCAACGGCCAGCGGCTCGACCGGCGGCGCAGCGAGCCGTTCCTGATCGCCGGCTTCGCCCGCACGCTGCGGCGGCTGAAGCGCAACGGAGCAAAGGTCGTCGTGATCCGCGACCAGCCGCTCGCCCCGTTCGAACCGCCGGACTGCGTCTCCCAGAACCTGCACGAGCTGGGCAAGTGCGTGTTCCCCGCCCGGCGCAAGCGCTGGCACGCCTACGACCTGTTCGGCGCCAGGCGAGTGCCGGGGGTGAAGCTGATCGACCCGGTCCGCATCCTCTGCCCGCGCCGCCGCTGCCCGAGCGTGATGGGGCACGTGCTCGTCTACCGCAACACGTACCACATGACCGCCACCTTCGCCCGCACCCTGACCCCCTGGCTGGGCCGCGAGTTGCCCGAACCCTGAGGGGCGCGACGGCGCGGCCGGTGGAACCGGCGGTTGTCAGTAGTGTGGCGGGCGATGCGCGCGATCCAGATCGACGAGTTCGGCGGGCCCGAGGTGCTCCAGCACCGGGAGGTTCCCGACCCCGTGCCCGCCCACGGCGAGGTCGTGGTGGACGTCGCCCGCAGCGGGATCAACTTCGCCGACACGCACGCGACCCGCAACGACTATCTGGCCGAGCAGGAGCTGCCGCTGATCCCCGGCGCGGAGGTGAGCGGGCGCACGCCCGACGGGCAGCGGGTCGCGGCGATCCTCTCGGCCGGCGCCTACGCCGAGAAGGTCGCCGTGCCGGCGGCGATGCTGATCCCGGTCCCCGACGCGGTCGACGACGACCGCGCCGCGGCGCTGTTGCTGCAGGGGCTCACCGCGATGGCGCTGGTGCGCCGCTGCGCGCGGATTCAGGAGGGCGAGACGCTGGTGGTCGAGGCGGCGGCCGGGGGCACCGGCTCGCTCGCCGTGCAGCTCGGCAAGCGCGCCGGGGCGAGGGTGATCGGCCTCGCCTCGAGCGAGGAGAAGCGGGCGCTGGTCGAGCGGCTCGGCGCCGACGCGACCGTCGACTCGCGCGCCGAGGACCTGGGCGAGGCGATCCGCGCCGCCAACGACGGCAAGCGGGTCGACGCGGTCCTGCAGATGAGCGGCGGCGCGGCCTTCGACGAGGAGCTCGGCGTGCTGGCGCCGTTCGGCCGCATGGTCGTCTTCGGCATCGCCTCGCGCGAACAGCGCGAAGTGTCGACCGGCGCCCTCCTGCAGGGCTCGAAGTCCGTGATCGGCTTCTGGCTGCTGCACCTGCTGATGCGCCCGGCCGAGGTCGGGCCGATGATCGCCGAGCTGTTCGAGCTGGTCGCCGCGGGCGGGCTCGAGGTCAACGTCGGCGAGGTCTACCCGCTTTCGGAAGCGGCGCGGGCGCACGAAGACCTGATCGCCCGGCGGACCTCGGGCAAGCTGCTGCTGGATCCCTCCAAGTGACCGCTTTCAAGGAGCTAGGCCTCTCGCCGGAGATCCAGCAGGCGCTGGACGAGCTCGGCTACGAGCAGCCCAGCCCGATCCAGGAGAAGGCGATCCCGGAGCTGCTCGCCGGCCACGACGTGATCGGCCAGGCGCAGACGGGGACCGGCAAGACGGCCGCCTTCGGCCTGCCGCTGCTCCAGTACGTCGACCCGGCGGACGACGAGGTGCAGGCGATCGTGATGACGCCGACGCGCGAGCTCTGCATCCAGGTGACGCAGGCGCTGCGCTCCTACGCCGAGCACCTCGACGTCAACATCGTCGCCGTGTTCGGCGGCGCGCCGATCAAATCGCAGCAGTCGCAGCTGCGCGCCGGCGCCCACGTCGTCGTCGCCACGGTCGGCCGGATGATGGACCTGATGTCGCGCCGCTCGCTGGTCCTCACCGCGGCTCGTTACGTCGTCCTCGACGAGGCCGACGAGATGCTCGACCTGGGCTTCATCGAGGACGTCGAGAAGATCCTGCGGATGTGCCCGAGCGGGCGCCAGACGGCGCTCTTCTCGGCGACCATGCCGCCGCCGATCAAACGCCTCGCCGAGAGCTACATGTATGACCCGAAGACGATCAAAATCACGCCGAAGAAGCTGACGGTCGACGCGATCGAGCAGGCCTTCGTCGAGGTCGACGCGAAGGAGAAGGCGGGCCGCCTGGTCGCGCTGCTGAAGACCGAGGAACCGGAGCAGGCGATCATCTTCTGCCGGACCAAAATCGGCGCTTCGAAGCTGGAGCGGACGCTGAAGGACAAAGGCCTCGACGTGAAGGCGCTGCACGGCGACATGAGCCAGGGCTCGCGCGACGGGGTGATGATCGCCTTCAAGGACCACCGCGTGCGGCTGCTGGTGGCGACCGACATCGCTGCCCGCGGGCTCGACATCGAGCACGTCACCCACGTGATCAACTACGACGTGCCGGCCTCCTCGGAGGTCTACGTGCACCGCATCGGCCGCACCGGGCGGGTCGGCCGCACCGGCCGCGCGATCACCTTCGTCACCCCCGCCCAGCGCGACGAGATCGGGCGGATCGAGCGCGACGTGAAGACCTCGATCGGCGAGTGGGAGAGCCCCGAGGACCGGATCGAACACGCGCCGCGGCCGCGCCGCCGCGAGCGCGCGCGAAGCCGAAGGAGAAGGAGCCCGCCAAGCCGGCGGGGGAGGGCGGCGAGGCCAGGGAGCCGCCCGGCAACGGCAAGGCGGTCAAGCTCTTCGTCAACCGCGGCGAACGCAGCGGGATCGACGAGGAGGACCTGCGCTGGGCGCTGCGCGAGGGCGCCGTCGTGCCCGAGGAGTCGATCCACGACGTCCGCGTCCTGCACCGCTTCTCCTTCGTCGAGGTCGACCCCGACCAGGCAGAGCGCACGGTCGAGTTCCTCGACGGCACGAAGCTCAAGGGCAAGGAGATCCGCCTGGAGATCGCGAAGAGCTGATCTCTAGCCGGTCAGCTCGGCGATCAGGGAGAAGAGCCGGTCGAAGTCGATCGGCTTGGTCACGTAGGCGGCGATGTCCAGGTCCTCGTGGTCGTCGCCGTTGCCGTCGGTGTGGGCGCTGACGATCAGCGCCGGGGTCTCGACGCCGGCGGTGCGCAGCTCGCGCAGGGCGTCGATGCCGGACTTGCGCGGCATCATCGCGTCGAGCAGGAGGATCTCGTGGGGGCCGGCCGCGCCGCGCACCGCGTCGACGACCTGCTGGCCGTCGGCCGCGGTCTCCACCTCGTGCCCCTCCATCTCCAGCCGCGTGCGCAGCAGCAGCAGGATCGTCTCCGAGTCGTCGGCGACGAGGACCCTGGCCATCAGCTGGCCTCGCTCGGGGCGCGCTCGCCCGCGGCGGCGGTGTCGGCGGCGGCGATCGCCGGCAGGCGCAGGCGGAAGGTCGAGCCCTCGCCGGGCGCCGACTCGGCCTCGATCGCGCCGCCGTGCAGCTCGACCAGCGACTTGGAGATCGCCAGGCCGAGGCCGGTGCCGCCGACCCGCTGGGTCTCGCCCGCGTCGCCGCGCACGAAGCGCTCGAAGATGTGCGCCAGCTGCTGCTCCGGGATGCCCGGGCCGTCGTCGCTCACGTCGATCTCCACATCGGCGCCCGCCCGCCGGGCCTTCACCCCGATCGCCGCTCCGTCCGGGCAGTAGTCATTCGCGTTCGTAAGCAGGTTGACCAATACTTGGCGAATCCGGTCCCGGTCGGCCTCGATCCGGGGCAGGCCGGGCTCGATCTCGACCGCGAGGCTCTGGCCGCGGGCGTCGAGCTGGCCCCGCATCGCCCGCGCCGCCTCCTCGACCAGGGCGCCCGGCTCGCTCGGCAGCGGCTTGATCGTCAATCGCCCGGCGTCGCTGCGGGCGAGGTCGAGCAGGTCGTTGAGCAGGCGGACCAGGTGGCGCGTGTTGTCGAGGATCACCTCGACCGTCTCCGCCTGCTTGGGGTCGAGCTTCTCGCGCTCCAGCAGCAGCAGCTCGGCGAAGCCCTGCACCGAGGTGAGGGGGCTGCGCAGCTCGTGCGAGGCGGTCAGCACGAACTCGTCTTTCATCCGGTCGAGCTGGTCGCGTTCGCCGGCCTGCCGCTGCAGCTCCCCGGCCATCTCGTTGAAGGCGCCGCCGAGCGCCGCGGTCTCCGAGAGGCCGCCGATCTTCACCCGCGCGTCGAGGTCGCCGCCGGCGAGCCGCCCGGAGGCCTCGACCAGGTCCTCGAGCGGGCGGCGCATCGAGGAGATCAGGCCGCTGAACAGCAGCGCCGCGCCGGTCAGGCCGGCGATCAGCCCGGCGCCGACGAGCAGCGCGGTATCGCGCGTCTCGCTGGAGATTTCGTCGCGCAGCGCCTGCCGGGTGCGCTGCTGGGCGACGATCGCCGCGCGGGCCGCGGCCGGGCGTTCGCCGCGGGCGAGCCGGTTGCGGGCCGCGATCTCGCGCTGGTAGGAGCGCGAGGTCGCGTTCTCGAAGTCCTGGCGCTGCTGGAGGAAGCGGGCGACGCCGATCACGGCCAGGCCGGTGAGGACGGCGAAGGCGATCGCGAAGCCGATCGTCAGCCGGTTGGCCAGCGAGGGGCTGAGCCGGAAGCGTCTGCGGGAATATGCTCTTCGGCCGATGGGCGACGAGGCTACAGGCAGTCCCGACGGCGCCGCCGCGGCCCCCGAGGGGATCGACCGGGCGGGGGTCGAGGGCTGGTTCGAGCGCCACGTCGAGGGGGTCGAGCCGCCGCTCGCCTTCGAGCGGATCGCCGGCGGGCACTCCAACCTCACCTACCGGGTGAGCGACGCCGCCGGGCGGCGCTGGGCGCTGCGCCGGCCGCCGCTCGGCAAGCGGCTCGGCTCGGCGCACGACATGGCGCGCGAGCACAGGGTCGTCGCGGCGCTGGGGCCGACGCCGGTCCCGGTCGCCCCGGTGGTCGGGCTGTGCGAGGACGAGAGCGTCAACGGCGCGCCCTTCTACGTGATGGAGTTCGTCGAGGGGCCGATCCTGCGCGGCCTGGCCGAGGCCGAGGCCTTCCCCGACGAGGCCGACCGGCGGGCGATCGGCGAGCGCGTCGCCGACACGCTGGTCGCGATCCACGCGGTCGACCCCGACGCGGCCGGGCTCGGCGAGCTGGGCCGCAAGGAGGACTACGTCGCCCGCCAGCTGCGTCGCTGGCAGGGCCAGTGGGAGAAGTCGAAGACGCGCGAGCTGGCGGCGATCGACGCGGTGCACGAACGGCTCGCCGCGCGCATCCCCGAGCAGGGGCCGGCGACGATCGTCCACGGCGACTACCGGCTCGACAACATGATCCTGACGCCGGGCGGCGAGGTAGCCGCGGTCGTCGACTGGGAGCTCTGCACACTCGGCGACCCGCTGGCCGACGTCGGCCTGCTGATGGTCTACTGGCCCGACCGGGGAGAGGAGGGCGAGGAGGGGCCGATCGCGCTCGGCCAGCCCGCCAACCTGGCGCCCGGCTTCCCGACCCGCGCCGAGCTGCGCGGCCGCTACGCCGAGCGCTCCGGCCGCAACCTCTCCGAGCTCGACTTCTTCGTCGCGCTCGGCTACTGGAAGCTGGCGATCATCCTCGAGGGCGTCTACGCGAGATACGCGGCAGGCCAGTACGGCAAGGTCGACCCGGGAATAGAGCACTTCGCCCGCCTGGTGGAGCGGTTGGCCGGGGCGGCCGAGATGGCCGAGCGCCGCAGCTGACTTACGCCGCTGCGTCCAAAGCCTCCGTCTAGGGCGCTTGACGCCGCCCCGGCGACCTGTGATGGTCCTGCCATCCCCTGCCAATGGGCCGGGAGGCTCGTCCAAACGCCCCTCCCTCCCCACGTCCCAAGGAGAGGTCTCTTGAAACACGTACGCAAGCGACTCACGTACGCAAACGTGATGTCGTCTCTAGCCGTCTTCCTCGTCCTCGGCGGCGCCACCGCCTTCGCGGCCGGCCACCTCGGCAAGAACACCGTCGGCACCAAGCAGCTGAAGAAGAACGCGGTCGTCTCGTCGAAAGTCAAGAACGGCTCGCTGCAAGCAGCCGACTTCAAGGCCGGCCAGCTGCCCGCCGGCCCGAAGGGGGATACTGGCCCCAGGGGAGAGAAGGGAGAAAAAGGCGAGAAGGGAGAAAAAGGCGAGAAGGGAGAAAAAGGCGATACGGGTCCGTCAACGGGTCCGGCCGGCGGCGATCTGACCGGCAATTACCCGAATCCAACAATCGCGGCGGGCGCCGTGAACGGCTCCAAGGTTGCGGATCGCTCGTTGAATGCGAACGACGTTACTCAAGCGTCTGGGCAAGCGACCTTCGACTTTCCGAATCTCGCCGCCTCGGCTTGCGAATATGAATTGGTGTCAACCGGGCTGCCCAGCCTTACTGGATACCTGCTGTTCGCGTCTCCAGGGAATGCAGGCGGATGGCCTCCCAACGTGATTGTCAATCCGTATTTGTCCAACGTCGCGGGTTCCTTGCGTATTCGTATATGCAATGTCGGTACGAGCGCTGTAGACCCACCCAGCACGACCTTCAATTGGGCGGTGATGAAAGTCGCGTAAGGCGGGGCGCTGTAGCAGTGTGTAAGTGGCCGGGAAAGGGCCGGGCGTAAGCCCGGCCCTTTCTGTCAGTCACACCATCCGCGGCGCGTGCCGGGGCTCGGGCTGCTCGCCCGCGGCCTCGGCCTCGGCGCGCTTCGACCAGCGGTTCAGCTCGCGGCGGGCGCGGACCATCTTGTGGACCTCGTCGGCCGGCGGCGCTTTCCCGTCAGCGCTTGCGCAGCGCCTCTCGCGTCGCGTAGAGCGCCGGGAGGGCGGCGGTGTCCTTGGGTCGTCCGAGCTTCTCCTTCGAGGCGATCACCTCGTCGATCGTGATCGCCCTGACCGAGAGGTCTCCCAGGGACAGCTCGACAGTCGCGACTTCCTCGAACCCGCCGATCGCGGCGGCGATCGGAACGACGTCGAGCGGGCCGGCGTCGGTGTCGAAGCTCTGGCTCCGCCATCCGAGGAAGTCGGCGCCTTCCAGCTCCAACGCCTCGTCCTTGCCGCGCTGACGCACGTTCAGCGCGTTGAGGGCGGCCGCAAGGCGTTCCGCGTTGTCGAGGTCTCGCCGCGGCATCACGTCGAGGTCCACCGTCGCGGCCGGACTGCCTTGGAGCCACGCCGCCGCCGCGCCGATCACGCAGAAGTCGACCTCATGCTGGGCTAGGACCTTCAGCAGCCGCTCCGGATCGAACTCGGTCACCGCGACGGCCGTCCTGCGGCTCCGTGCAGCCGCGCATAGCGACCGAGCGCGCGGAGCCGCTCCGCGGGCGTCAGCTCGAGCATCCGCTCAGCGAGCTCGACATCGTGCGGGTCGGGGACGATCTCGGCGCCGATCGTCAGGCGCCGCCCGCAAGCCGCCGCCAACCGCTGGAGCGTCTTCCAGGAGGGAGCAGCCGCGCCGCTCTCGTAGCGGGCGATCGCGGGCTGCGACGTGCCGCCGCGGAGAGCGAGCTCGCGTTGCGAGAATTCCGCGGCGCGGCGCAGCTCGTGGACGACTTCGGCCGGGGACTCCATGATCCCTATGATACTGCATCAGGTATCAGCCAAAAACGTTTGTTCAGATCGGCCGCGGGGCGTGCTTGGGCTCGGGCTGTTCGCCCGCCGCCTCGGCCTCGGCGCGCTTCGACCAGCGGTTCAGCTCGCGGCGGGCGAGGACCATCTTGTGGACCTCGTCGGGGCCGTCCGCCAAGCGCAGCATGCGGCTGAAGCGCCAGAGGGAGGCGAGCGGGGTGTCGTCGGTCATCCCGAGGCTGCCGTGGATCTGGATCGCCCGGTCGAGCACCTCCATCACCATGTTGGCGGCGACGATCTTGATCGCCGAGATCGCCTGGCGGGCGGCGCGCTTGCCCTCGCTGTCCATCTTCCACGCCGCGTACATCGTCAGCAGGCGCGCCTGGTCGATTTCCATCCGCGAGGTCGCGATCGCCTCCTGCACGAACTGCTTGTCGGCGAGCGGCCCGCCGAAGGCCTCGCGCTCGTTGGCGCGGCGGCACATCATCTCGTGCGCCCGCTCGGCGGTGCCGATCGCCCGCATGCAGTGGTGGATCCGCCCCGGCCCGAGCCGGTCCTGGGCGATCGTGAAGCCCTGGCCCTCGCCGCCGAGCAGGTTGGCGACCGGCACGCGGCACTCGGTGTAGCGGATCTCGCAGTGGCCGGGGCCCTTGTCGTGGCCCATCACCGGAATCGGCCGCACCAGCTCGAAGCCGGGGTTGTCGGTCGGCACGCAGATCATCGAGGCGCGGGCGTAGGGGGGCGCCTCGGGGTCGGTGACGACCATCGCGATCGCCAGCTCGGCGCCGACCGCGCCCGAGGTGAACCACTTGTGGCCGTCGATCACCCACTCCTCGCCGTCGCGCACCGCGCGCGCGCGCAGCAGGGTCGGGTCCGAGCCCGACACCTCGGGCTCGGTCATCGAGAAGCAGGAGCGGATCCGCCCCTCCAGCAGCGGCTCGAGCCAGCGCCCGCGCTGCTCGTCGGTCCCGTGCTCGGCGAGGATCTCCATGTTGCCGGTGTCGGGCGCGGAGCAGTTGAAGGCCATCGGCGCCGCCGCCGGGCTGCGCCCCATCTCCTCGCATAGCAGCCCGTACTCCCAGTTGCTCAGCCCCGGCCCGTAGCGCTCGTCGGGCATGAAGAGGTTCCACAGCCCCTCGGCCTTCGCCTTCTCGCGCACCTCGACGAGGATCGTCGGGTAGGGGACGCCGGGGCCGACCTCCGCGTCCAGCGCCTCCATGATCTCCCGCTCTTGCGGGTAGATCTCGGCGTCCATGAAGTCGAGGATGCGCTCGCGCAGGGCCTCGACCTGGGGGCTGGGCTTGAAGTCCATGACGGGGAAACTAGCTCAGCCGCCGCCGGTAGCGGGCGAACAGCTCGCCGTCCGACTCCAGCAGCCAGGCGAGCTCGAGCTCGGCGACCTCCGGCAACTCGCCCTCGAGGATCGACGGCGCGGCGCCGCCGGAGAGCTTCGGCGCGATCGTCAGGAAGAGCTCGTCGACCAGCCCGGCCGCCTGCAGCGAGCCGTGCAGGCGCGGCCCTCCCTCGCAGAGCAGCGCCCGCACGCCCTCGGAGCGCAGCGCGCGCAGCAGCGCCGGCAGGTCGGCCGGCCCGTCGGGACCGCTCTCGACCACGACGAGCCGCTTCTCGAGCCCCTGGTAGCGCTCGGCCCGTTTCGTCCCGTGGCCGATCATCACCGCGTCGAAGCGCTTGCGCAGGCCGCTCAGCATCGCCGCGTCGGTCCGCGAGCCGATCGGCCCCGAGACGCCGCCGATCGTCGCCCGCCCGTCGAGCGTCGAGGCGAAGTTCATCGCGACGAAGGGACGGTCGTCGCGCGCGCCCTCGCCCGGCCGGTAGGAGCCGAGCTGCTCGGAGATCGTGACCGGACCGGGATCGGGCAGGAGCCGCCGCACCCGGCGCAGCCTAATAGGAGTGCCAGCCCTGGAACTCGCGGCCGGCGAACTCCTGGAGCGCCGCGACGTCGGCGCCGAAGCGGCCACGCAGGGTCTCGAACAGGTCGTCGGGCAGCTGCGGCTTCGGCGCCGGCGGCTTCTCCGGGTCGTGGACGACCTTCTCGACCAGCCAGCGCAGCGACTCGGGCAGGCGGTCGAAGTTGCGGTCGAAGGAGCGCAGGACCGGCAGTTTCACCAGCTTCTCCATCACCTGGTATTTGTCGCCCTGCTTGGCGCTCGACTTCTCCCACTCGCGGTCGAACTGCTCGGAGGTGAAGCCCTCGTCGACGCCGGCGAAGGCGAACGCCCGGCGCATCGTCTCCCCGCGTTCGCGCTGCAGCTCCTCCTGGGTGATCACCGCGATCTGCTCGCGGCCGAACAGCTCCAGGTAGGGCTGCAGCTGCATCCAGTAGAGCGAGCGGTGGACGTAGGAGGAGTCGGGCTGCGAGAGGGTCGGGACCAGCTCGCGGGTCTCATAGCCCGCGCCGGTCGCGTGCACCCAGTGCGAGAGGATGCGCTTGATCGGGTCGCGCACCATGTAGATCAGGCGGGCGTCGGGGCAGTGCTCTTTGATCCGCTCCGGCACCCCCTCGAAGCGGGGCAGGTTGGTGTAGTGGGGGGAGGACTCGCCGCGCACCTGGAAGCGGTCGTCGAAGCGGCTCGCGTACCAGTCGAGGCCGAGGTCCCAGTTCAGCTCGGAGACGAAGAAGTTGAGCTCCTTCGGCTTCGACATCTGGATTTCGGGATGCAGCCCCAGGTAGTGGTGGATGCTGGTCGTGCCGCACTTCAGCCCGCCGACGATGATCAGGTTGGGCAGCTCCGCGTGGCGCTTGCGGCGGCGCCGCAGGCGGCTGCGGCGGTCGCCGCTGAAGCGCTCGCGGGCGCGCGCGCACATCGCCTCGTCGGCGGGATCGCGTGGGGCCGCGGGCGCGGTCTGAGCCGGGTCGGGCGGGGACACGAGCGGGCTAGTGTAGCCGGATGCCGATCGCGGACCTGGCGGCGAGCGCCGGGCGCCGCTTCTAACTCGACCAGCCCGGGTAACGGCTCTTGATCCGCCACCTCCACGGCGGTTCTTCGCCGGCCGGGAAGTCGTACTGGTCGCGGCCGGGGAGGATCTCCAGGGGGACGAGGTCGGGGTCGTCCTTCAAGAGCACGCGGACGTGGCTCGCCGCTTCGATCTGGGCCTGGCCGGCCCGGCGCGCGACGCGTTCCCAGCCGAGGCCGGGACGGTAGAGCCAGTAGGTCAGCTCGACCCAGCCGGCGCCGCCGCGGCGGTCCTCGACCTGGGTGAAGGCGGTGATGCGGCGGTTCGCCGTCGTCACGTGCGGCCCGGCGGCGACCGCGCAGCTTTCGCGCCGGCAGCGGCGGAAGTCGACCGGCATCAGCGGCAGGCCGCCGGGTCCCGTGCGGGCGGCCGGCGACGGCGCGAGGGCGCGGGCGAGGCGGGCGAGCGGCCAGCCGTAGGCCGGCACCAGCGGGTGGTGCCGGCAGGGGCCGGGGGCGCGCGGCGCGCAGGCGAGGCGCCGCGCGATCGTGCCGCCGAGGCTGTTGCGCGGGTCGATTTCCCCGCCCGCCTCCAGCGCCGCGATCGCGGCGATCGCCAGCAGCGCGATCAGCGCCGCCAGGCCCGCCTGCTCGACGCTCGCCGATCCCCGCTCGCTGCGCATGCGGGCGACGCTAGGCGCCGCCGGCGCGCGCGTGGCGCGCCAAATGAAAGGACTTCGCCTCGCGATTCGTGCGCCAGGCGCGCGTCTGCTTACATTCACCCCGTGGAGGGCTTCAACCTGTTCGGCGACCCAGACGAGTTCCGCGCCCGCATGGAGGAGCTCAGCGAGCAGATGCAGTCCTCCCAGCGCGTCGCCTGGGCCGACAACGCGATCAAGCTCGCGGTCGAGCTGACCGTCGCCTCGATCGGCCGGATGGACCTCGCCGGCTCCAGCGACGAGCAGGCGATGCAGGCCCGCGACGCGATCCGCGTGCTCTTTCCCGAGGCTGTGACCCTGGTCCGCGAGGCTCGGGAAGGGTTGGCGTAGCGGGAAGGTCGCCTCAGAATCTCATCGCGCGCGTCTGGCGGCGGCGGACCAGCGCGATGCGGCGTCCTCAGTCGCCTGAATAGCGCTGCTATTCAGGCTCCCTGCGTCCTTGCCTCGCTTGGTCCGGCGCTCGCCAGCCGCACACGCTGATCTCCTGAGTCAACCTTCCCGCTACAAGAGATCAAATTTGATGGAAATCGAACTGCCCCTTCCGAATGCCGTCCCTCCGAACTCGAGAGGGAGGGCCAAGGCGAAGGCCGGAATCGCGAGAGCAATGACGATTATCCAATCGATGCGCCGCTGCCAGGCATTTTCCGCTCGCACCGGTTTTCCAACGCTAGGTTGTGGCCGAAGGTGGCGCTGTTGAGGAGGGTCTGCCACATCGTCGCGATGCCCTTGGCGGGGGACCAGCGGGTGGATTCGACGACCTGGTCGCGGTTGGCGACGAGGCGGCGGACGGACTCGGGGGTGAAGAGATAGCGGGAGTCGGGCTCCAGCCCGGCCCAGCCGGCGCCGCCGATCCAGGCGGCGAACCCAGCCCGATTCAAGATCACCACATACGTTCCGCTGTTCCTTTGCCCCGTTATACGAGGAAAAGGAACAGCGGAAGCGAGCCGGTCGAGCTCGTGGAGGGCGTCCGCGGAGTCGCCCGGGGCGCCGACGACGCCCAGCCCGCAGCTCTCGCAGCGGCTGACCGGGCCGGCGAGGCCGGGCCGGCGGTCGAGCCAGCCGAAGAGCGGCTCGCCGCAGGCCGGGCAGGGCGGGTTGTCCGGCCCGGCGCCCGCCTCGAGCGGCACGACCTTCCTATGTCCCGTCTCCGCCATTTATGTCAAACTTGAGAAACGCAAAATTCAAATCTCAAGTTTGTGTATATTTGAGCTTGCCCCGACACGGATCGCAATTATGTCATTTCCCCTTTTTCACCCGGAAAGCCGAGCGCCAAGGCCGCTGGCCCTGTCTCAAGCGGAGTTCGGCGAGACATTTCCCCGTGAGGACCAGCATGTCGAGCGTAAGAGCGGGTTTGGAAGCCGCGCGCTCCAAGAGGCGGTGGTCGCGTTCTCCAACTCCGAAGGCGGTGTGATCCTGATTGGGGTCGACGACTCCGGAACGGTGCTGGGAAAGCAGCTGACTCAGGGCATCGAAGAGTCGATCCACCAGGCCGTCGCGACCATTCGGAATCCGGGACGCTACGAGGTCCACCAGCTCCTCGTCGAGCAGACCCCGATCGTCGTCCTCTCGGTGGAGCGACGGATCCAGGGCTTCGCCCAGACCGCAAACGGCCGTGTGCTCGTCCGTCGCGGAGCGATGAACGCCGCGCTTTTCGACGCCGAGCTTTTCGAATTCATCTCGAGCCGGGCGCTGGAGCGGTTTGAGCTGGAAGACTCAGGCGTCTCCCGCATCGATGCCGACGCCGAGTTGGTGGATGAGGTGGCGGGCGCTCTCGGCTGGAGCGGCGACTCGGAAATCGAGGAGCGCCTGCGTGAGCAGGGACTCCTGCTGCCGAACTCCGATCGACTCACCGTCGCCGGCGCTCTGTACCTGCTCCGCAGTCCACAGGACGTTCTCGCGAAGGCCTTCATCGAGTTGCGCCGCTACCCGGAGGGGGAGAGCGTCGACCCGGACAAGCGAACCGAGATCTGCGGTCCGATCCACCATCAGGTGGCGGAGGCGACCGAGCAGGTCATACAGGAGCTGGGCTCGGAGGTCGTGGTCCTTGGCTTGAGGCGACATGACCTGCCGCGGTTGCCCCGCGTCGTGGTTCGCGAGGCGCTGGCGAACGCGGTGGTCCATCGCTCGTATGAGACCAGTGGCGCCGGCATCAGGGTCGACCTTCGACCAGGCGTGGTCACCGTCTCGTCTCCCGGCTCGCTGCCCGCCCCCGTCACCATCGACAACATCCGCGACGCCCAGTCGTCCCGCAACCCCCGGTTGATCGCCCTGATGCGACGCTTCCGACTCGCTGAGGACGCGGGACGGGGGGTGGACGTCATGCAGGACTCGATGATGGAGGAGCTGCTCGATCCGCCGGCGTTCGTCGACACCGGGCACTCGGTTGAGGTCTCTCTGCCTGTGCGGGGGGGCGTCACGACGGCTGAGCGGGCATGGGTGCGCGAGATCGAGGCGCGTGGGGAGATCGAGCCAGTCGATCGCATCCTCCTCGTTCACGCCGCGAGGGGGGAGGAGCTGACCAACGCCAGGGTGAGGGAGATCGCCCACGTGGATCGTTTTGCGGCAACCCAGGCCCTCGGGCGCCTCCGCGACGCGGGTTTTCTCAGCCAGCGCGGCAATCGCGGCGGCGCGGTGTATGAGCTGCAAGGGGGACTGGAACCTCCGGCCGGCCTTCGCCTGGATCGAGGCGAACTCAAGGATCTCGTCTGCGAGATGGCCGAGGAGCAGTCGCTGCAGAACGCCGACGTACGCGCCAGGACGGGATTGGATCGGCTGGACGCGCTGACCCTGCTCAACGAGCTCGTCGCAGAGGGTCGCCTGGCGCGAGTCGGCCAGCGCCGCGGCAGTCGCTACGTGAAGGTGGAGGGTGGGTCGGGGTGACCCGATCGGCGCCCGCGGATACGGTACGGATATGAAGCTCGGCGAGATCATGACTCCCGGCGTCGTCACCGCGGCGCCCGAGGCGAGCGCGGTCTCGGTCGCCCGCCAGATGCGCGACAACCGCGTCGGCTCGGTCGTGATCGTCGACCCGGCGGGTGCGCCGGTGGCGATGGTCACCGACCGCGACCTGGCGCTGCGGGTCTTCGCCGAGGGCGTCGACCCCGGGGCGGCGGTCGGCGAGCACGCCTCGCGCCCGCTGGTCTGCGGCGAGCCGGAGATGGAGCTGGAGGAGGCGGCGGCGCTGATGGTCCAGCACCGGGTGCGGCGCCTGCCGGTCCTCGACGGCGGCGAGCTCGCCGGGATCGTCACCCTCGACGACATCGCCGTGCGCACCGGCGACCTCGAGGTCGCGCAGCGGATGACCGCCGAGGTGATCGAGGGCGCCCTGCCCCAGTTCTACTTCCACGAGCGGGGCTGAGCGAGCGCCGATGCCCGACAAGGCGACGATCTTGGCCTGGGAGGCGCGCTGGGCGCGCCCGGTGGCGCTGGCGACCTTCGCCTCGATCCTGCTGATAATCGCGGCGATCCTCGTCGCCAGCCAGGGGGTCGGCGGCGGCAGCGGCGAAGCGGAGCTGCTGCGCAACGTGCAGGCCCACCGCGGCGACCAGCTGCTCTCCAGCATCCTGCAGGCGCTCGGCGTCGGCCTGCTCGCGGCGCCGCTCTACTACCTCTTCCGCGCCGCCAAGGCGCGCAGCGAGAAGATGCGCGGCCAGCTGGTCGGCGTGGTCGTCGCCGCGCCGCTGTTCCTCGCCGCGCTGGCGATCCTCAGCGGCGTCTCGACCCTGCACGCGGCCTCGGAATTCGTCACCCACGAAGTCCCCCGCCTGACCGCCAAGGGGATCGGCCTGAGCAGCGACAAGGCGAACGAAGCGGCGAACGAAGCGATCGCCGAAGCGCCGCTGCGCCCGCTCGCCGCCGGCTTCGCGATCGCCGGCCAGATCGGCTTCCTCGTGGCGATGGTCTACACCTCCCTCTACGCAATGCGGACCGGCCTGCTGACCCGCTTCTGGGGCTCGCTCGGCATCGCCCTCGGCGCCGTCTCCTTCATCTTCTTCCAGTTCGCCCTGGTCTGGTTCCTCTACCTCGCCCTACTGCTGCTCGGCTGGCTCCCGGGCGAGAAGCCGCCGGCCTGGCGCAGCGGCGAAGCCGAGCCCTGGCCGACGCCGGGGGAAAAGATCGCGGGCGGCGATGAGGCCGGATCTGACGAGTGACCCGGTCGTAAGCCTTCGCGGGGTCCGCAAGACCTACGGCGAGGGCGAGGTCGCGGTGCACGCCCTGCGCGGGGTCGACCTCGAGATCCGGCCGGAGGAGTTCGTCGTCCTGCTCGGGCCGAGCGGCTCGGGCAAGACCACGCTGCTCAACCTGGTCGGCGGGATCGAGCCGGCCAGCGACGGGGAGATCCTCGTCGGAGGCAGCGACGTCACCGAGCTCGACGAGGAAGGGCGGACCCGCTTCCGCCGCGAGACCGTCGGCTTCGTCTTCCAGTTCTTCAACCTGATCCCGACCCTGACCGCGCTGGAGAACGTCGAGCTGGTCGCCGAGCTGGGCGACGGCGCCGAGCGCGCGCCGGAGATGCTCGAGCGGGTCGGCCTGGGCGACCGCATGGACAACTTCCCGGCCCAGCTCTCGGGCGGCGAGCAGCAGCGCGTCGCGGTCGCCCGGGCGCTCGCCGGCGCCCCGCGCGTGCTGCTCGGCGACGAGCCGACCGGGGCGCTCGACCTGGAGACCGGCCGCACCGTGCTGGCCCTGCTGCACGAGCTCAGCCACGAGCTGCGCCAGACGGTCCTGCTCGTCACCCACAACGCCGTGATCGCCCGCATGGCCGACCGCGTGCTGCACATGCGCGACGGCCGCATCGTCGGCGACGAGCGCAACGAATCGCCGCTTCCGGCCGAGCGGCTCGAGTGGTGAGGTAGGCGTGGGGTCGCGGACGCTGCGCACGAAGGCGCGCCGCGACATGCGCCGCCAGCGCGGCTCCTTTCTGGCGATCGCGGTGACGATCTTCCTCGGCGTGACGCTCTTCGGGGCCAGCTACGACGCCTACCGCAACCTCGACTCCTCCTACCAGCGTTCCTTCGTCGAGTACCGCTTCGCCGACCTGACGGTGAGCGGCGGCGCGGTCGGCCGCCTGGCGCGCGAGGCGCGCGAGACGCCCGGGGTCGCGGCGGTGCAGGAGCGCACCCAGGCCGACCTGCCGCTGCACGTCGGGCGCGACAAGCTGCTCGGCCGGGTCGTCGGGCTGCCGGCGGCGGGGCAGCCGGCCGTCAACCGGGTCGAGGTCGAAGGCGGCGGCTACCTGCGCCCGGACGACCCGCGAGGGGTCCTGGTCGAGAAGCACATGGCCGAATCCTTCGGCCTGAAGGTCGGCGACGCGGTGACCGCGGTCGGGGCGGGCGGGCCGGAGCGGCTGCGGATCGTCGGCGTCGCCTCCTCGCCGGAGTACTTCTGGCCGGCGCGCAGCCGCCAGGACATCCTGCCGGCGCCGAAGGACTTCGGCGTGCTCTTCGCCCCCGAAGCGACGGCGCGCCGGCTGGCCGGGGCGAGCGCTCCCAACCAGGCGGCGATCTACTACGCCGGCGGCGGCGAAGACCCGGCCCTGACGGCGAAGCTGAGCCGCGAGGCGACGGCTCTCGGCGCCACGGACGTGCTCACCCGCGCCGACCAGCCCTCCAACAGCGCCCTCCAGCAGGACGTCAAGAGCTTCCGCGAGCTGGCCGTTCTCTTCCCGCTGCTCTTCCTCACCGCGGCGGCGCTGGCGACCGGGGTGTTGATGCGCCGCCTGGTCACCGCCCAGCGGCCGACGATCGGCATGCTGCGCGCCTGCGGCCGTTCGCGCGGGGAAGTCGTGGCGCACTACCTCACGTTCGGCCTGGCGGTCGGCCTTGCCGGCGGCGTGCTCGGCGCCGCGGCGGGCGTGGCCCTCGCCGGCGTCACCACCCGCGCCTACACGGGCCAGCTCTCGATCCCGATCACGCTGACCTCGATCTCGCCGCTGACCGCGCTGATCGGCCTGCTCTTCGGCCTGCTCACCGGGGCGCTCGCGGCGGCGCTGCCGGCCTTCGCCGCGGCGCGCGTCCCCCCGGCCGAGGCGATGCGGCGCTTCGCCCCGGCGCGGCGCGGCGGCCTCAGCCTCGCCGAGCGGCTGCTGCCGCCGCTGCAGCGCCTGCCGGTGCGCTGGCGGATGACCCTGCGCGCGGTCGGCCGCAACCCGCGCCGCTCGCTCTCGACGATCTTCGGCGTCGTCCTCGCGCTAACCCTGATCCTCGTCTCCTGGGGGATGATCGACACGACTCAGATCCTGGTCGACCGCCAGTACGGCGAAATCGACCGCCAGGACGCCGAGCTCTACTTCCGCGGCGCCTTGGACCGGGAAGACATGCGGCGCCTGCGACGGGCCGGCGGCGTGGCGGAAGCCGAAGCGGGGGTCGACGTCCCGGTCGCGCTGCGGGCCGGCGGCCGCGGCTACCAGACGGCGCTGAAAGGGTTCGCCAGGGACACGACCATGCACGGCTTCCGCCCCGTCGGGGGCGGCGCGACGGAGCTGCCCGCGAAGGGGCTGCTGGCCGGGCAGGCGCTGGGCTCGAAGCTGGGCGTCGGGGTGGGCGACGAGATCCGGGTCAGCGCGCCGGGCAGCGGCGCCTCGGTGCGGGCGCCGCTGAAGGGCTTCCTCGAAGAGCCGCTCGGCACCTACGTCTACGCGCCGCTGGGGCCGATCCGCGAGCTGGCCGGGCCGCGGCTCGGGCTCGGCAACGTCGCCTACGTCCGCTACGCGCCGGGCGTCGACCGCGAAGCGATGCGGCGGCGGCTCAGCGCCTTGCCCGGGGTCGTCGCCTTCGGCGACTCCAACGCCCTGCGCGACATGGTCGACGAATACCTCGGCCTCTTCTACGCCTTCGTCGGGATCATGCTGCTGTTCGGCGCGGCGATGGCCTTCGCCCTCCTCTACAACTCGATCCAGGCCAACCTCGCCGAACGGGCGGTCGAGGTGGCGACGCTGCGCGCGGCGGGCATCCGCTTCCGCAGCCTCTCGCGGATGATCACCGCGGAGAACTTCCTCTTCACGGCGATCGGCATCGTCCCCGGGCTGATCGTCGGGGTCGAGGTCTCGCGCCTCTTCCTCGCCTCCTTCGGCAGCGACGCCTTCAGCTTCGACCTCCAGATCAGGGCCTCGACCCTTGTCCTCTCGGCGCTGGCGATCCTCGCCGTCTCGCTGCTGTCCGAGCGACCCGGCCTGCGCGCCGTGAAGAAGCTCGATATCGCTCAGGTGGTGAGGGAGCGAGCAGCCTGACGGCCGTCAGGTCAAGGTCGTCGGTCTCAAGGGATTGCTCTCGCCGACGATCGTCTTGCGGTAGGAGCGCCAGCCGTGGAAGTTGCCGTGCCACTCGTCGTCCGCCGGTTGGGCCGGGTGCTCGAGCGGCGACATGTGGCCGCTGGAGATCAGGCGGTCGTGCAGCTCGACGTCGGCGGAGAGGTCGCGCTGGCCGGCGTGGGTCAGGTAGCTGACTCGGGCGCAGCGGCCGGCCGAGACCTTCAGCAGGACCTCGAGCGAGTCGACCTGCTCGCGGTCCTCCGGGCGGATCAGCGGCAGGTGCCACTCGTCGTCGCCGAGCGCGGCAGGCTCGGAGGCCTCTCGGGCGTCGCGCATCGCCGTCGCGATCCGCCTGATCTCCGGCTGGGCGTCGCCGTGGCAGCGCAGGTTGAAGAAGTTGTCCCACTCGGTCGCGGTGACGATCACCGTGTGCCACATGAACGGCTCCAGCAGCCGGTTGGCGACCTGCTTGTGGACGTTGAGCCATCCCTCCGGACGATCCTCCCCCTTATATAGACGCTCGACCCGGTCCAGCGCGGCGGCCAGGTCCTCGTCCGGCGCGACCTCGTCCGGGCCGGCGATGAGCGCGAGGACGTGGCGCACGGCGTCGTCGCGGGCGCCCAGCCACTCGCCCTCGGCGGCGAGCCTGGCCTCGCCCTCGAGCGGCGCGCCCGCCTGCATGCCGGGCTGGTTGGCGCCGAACTCGATCGGCACGTAGGGGTGCTCGAGGACGCGGCGCAGCTGCTTGAAGATCGGGATCGCGCGCGAGCTGGCCGAGTTGCGCGAGAAGACGCGGTGGGTGTTGAACTCGGCGAGGACGAAGCGCGGGAAGGTCGCTTCGAGCGTGGTCAGCCGGTGCCCCGCGGGGGAGAGGGAGTCGGCGAGGACCTTGGCGTCGAAGCTCATCGGGCGCTCAATCTCTCACTTCTCCCTGACGGAACCGCTCGCCGCGAAGCTCGCAGGAAGTGCAAATTTTCGCTCGCCGTTCGTAAAAGTTCGCGCGCAGCCGCTTGACCGGCCGCGGGGCCGCGTCTATCTGTGGCCGAAAGCCGGCGGCGGGGCGCCGGCGCGAGCGCGGAGGGAACATGCTCACCAAGGTAGCGACGCTGGCGATCGCGGCGATCGTCGCGATGGGCGACAGCTTCATCTCGGGCGAGGGCGGCGGCGATTACGGCGACTCCGGCACCTGCCATCGCTCGGCCACTGCGCCGATCCGCAGCGCCGCGGCGCGGCTGCCGGGGACGCTGCCGATCGACCTCGCCTGCTCGGGCGCCCGCACGACGAACCTGCTGACCTCGGTGCGCGGCGGCGAGATGCTGTGGGGCGAGCCGCCGCAGGGCGACCTGCTGGCCGGGGCGGCGCGCCAGCACGAGGTGCGGCTGATCGTCGTCACGGTCGGCGCCAACGACACCGGCTTCGGCGGCATCGTCGCGAAGTGCGCGCTCGACTGGGCGCGCAGCGACGAGGACGACCCGCGCTACTGCCGCGCCGGCGCCCAGGCGGAGATCGCCGCCGCGCTGCCGGCGATGCGGCGCGGGCTCGCCCGCGACCTGCGCGGGATCCGCGCGACGATGGCCGCGGCGGGATACCGCCGGCGCGACTACCGATTGGTGGTCATGGGCTACTCGTCCCCCTTCCCGCGCGGGGATCGGTTCCGCTACCCGGAGGGCGGCTGGAGCCGCCTGCGCGAGGGCGGCTGCCCCTTGTGGAACCGCGACGCCGACTGGGCGGCGGACTCTGCGACGCCGGAGATCTCCGCGGCGATGCGGCGGGTGGCGGGCGAAGCGGGCGCCGAGTTCCTCGACCTGCGCCACGCGCTCGACGGCCACCGGCTCTGCGAGCGCGGCGCCGTCCCCGGCGGCGCCGACCCGGCGAGCGCCGAGTGGGTCCGGCCGCTCGGCTTCGGCCTGACCGGTCGCACGCGCGAATCGCTGCACCCAAACGCCTTCGGCCAGCGCGCGATCGGCGCCTGCATAGCCCGCCAGTACGCCAGCCCGCCGGGCGACTACGCCTGCGACGACGTTCCCGGGAGGGATACGCGGGAAACATGCGCCTGGACATGCTCCCGTAGCTCTCATGGTCTATTCTCATGATCATGAAGCGACTAAAGATATCGGCCGGGGGGCAGGTATCCGTGCCGGCGGACGTTCGCAACCGCTGGAAGACGAAGGTCGTCGTAGCCGACGACCGCGGCGATCACCTGATCCTGCGCCCGGCCCCGGAGGACCCGATCGAGGCCGCGCTGGGCGCGTTCGCCGATTTGCCAGGTCCAACGGCGGACGAGGCACGCCGCCTCGACCGCGAAGAGGAAGCGGAAATCGAAGATCGGAAGTACCGCGCGGAAGGCGGCCGCTGACCCTGCTCGACGCAAACGCGTTTGTCGCGCTGCTACGTCGGGAGCCGGGTGGGGTCGAGGTGGCTGAGCTCATCAGGGGGCGCCGCTGCGTCACGCCGGCTCCATGCGTGGCGGAGGTTGTGGACAAGCTCATTCGTCGCCACGGAATCGACCCGTCTCGGCTCGGGGCAACGCTCAATCCCCTCCTCGCAGAGTCCATCACGGTCCTCGGAGTCGACGCATCGTTGGCGTGGCGAGCCGGCGAACTCCGTGCTCGCCACTACGACCGTAAGACGTGCGGCTCTATCCCTTGCAGATTGCGTGCTTCTCGCGACCGCCTGCAGCGACGATGAGATCGCGACCTCCGACGGCGCCGTGGCCAATACCGCCCACAAGCTCGGCATCGCCGTGATCCCCCTGCCCAACAGCAGCGGCCGGCGGCCGGAGGTTGGTTGAGCCGCTCAGCGCGGCTCGGGCGGCGCCGCCATCAGCTCGACCAGGTGACCGGCGGGAGCGGTCGCCTTGGCGCGGGAGGCGCCCCAGTGCTCGCGGCCCGCTGTGACCTCGAAGCCGGCGTCGCGCAGCCGCTCGACGGTCGCGTCGAAATCGTCGACTACGACCGCGACGTGGCCCCGCGGCGGCACGACCGGCGAGTCGTTGCGTTCGAGATGGATCTGCGTCCCCCCGCGTTCCATCCAGACGAACGTCTCCGCCAGCGCCGCCGGCGCCTCGACCCGCTCGAACCCCACCAACTCCCAAAACGCAACCGACCGCCCAACCTCCCCCGGCGGAACCTCCAAGGTGACATGCTGAAGCATCTGAAGAACCAAATTAGCGCGCATCACGATCTGATTCTCTGCGCGCGGCGCCGATATGGCGCATAGACGCCACCCCCGGACGCGCTGAGATAGCGGAGGAGGTGGCGTATTTATGTCTAGAAGAGGGACGACCCGGCGTGCTGGGCGAACTCTACGAGTGGCTGCGGGATGATCCCGAAGAAGATCACGCCCCCCGCGGCGAGCAGCGCCGGGGCGACCAGGTGCCAGCGGCGGCCGGCGTCGGGGTCGATCGGGTCGGCCTCGGGCGAGGCGCCGGCGATCGCCGGGTTCGCGCTGGGCGATGTCTTGGCGCCGCCGGGCCGCATCCACATCGCCGCGACGACGCGCAGGTAGTAGGCGAGGGAGATCATCGAGCCGACCGCGATGAAGACCGCGAGCCAGGTGTAGTCGCCTTCGACCAGCGCCTCGATCAGGTAGAGCTTGCCGATGAAGCCGACGGTCGCCGGCAGCCCCGCCAGCGCCAGCATCGAGATCGTCAGCGGCCAGGCGAGCAGCGGCCGCGCCTGGCCCAGCCCTCGCACCGCGCGGATGTCGTCGCCGAAGGAGGTCTCGCGCTCGCGCGCGACGATCACGCTGAAGGCGGCGAGGTTCATCAGCAGGTAGCCGGCGAGGTAGAAGACGATCGCGTTGACGCCGGCCTCGCTGGCGACGACGAGGCCGCCGAGCACGTAGCCGGCCTGGGCGACGCCGGAGTAGCCGAGCAGCCGCTTCAGCGAGTCCTGGCCGAGCGCGCCGACGTTGCCGACGACGATCGAGATCGCCGCGAGCACCGCCAGCGCCGGCTGCCAGTCGCCCGCCTCGCCGGCCAGGGCGACGTCGAAGAAGCGCACGAAGACGGCGAAGGCGGCTGCCTTGGTCGCCACCGCCATGAAGGCGGCGATCGGGGTCGGCGCCCCCTCGTAGACGTCCGGCGTCCACTGGTGGAAGGGCGCGATCGAGGTCTTGAAGGCGAGCCCGACCGCGACCATGCCGATGCCGACGAGGATCAGCGGGTCGCCGGCGAGGCCGCCGTGGCCGATCCCCGCGGCGATGCCGAGGAAGTCGGTCGAGCCGGAGCCGCCGTAGAGGAAGGCCATCCCGTAGAGCAGCGTCGCCGAGCCGAGCGAGCCGACGATCAGGTACTTGAGCCCGGACTCGAGCGAGCGCTCGCGCAGCAGGTCGGCCGCGCAGAGGATGTAGAGGGGGATCGAGAGGGTCTCGATCGCGACGAAGAAGGTGACCAGGTTCTGCGCCTGCGCCAGCAGCGTCATCCCCAGCACCGAGCCGAGCAGCAGCGCGTGGTACTCGCCGCCGCCCGCCCGCTCGGCGGCCGGCTCGCGGATCGAGAGCAGCACGGCGAAGGCCGCGGCGGCGACCGCGATCAGCGAGATCGAGATCGCCAGGTCGTCGAGCCGCAGCGCCCCGGCGACCAGTTCGGCCGGGTCGTTCCAGCGCCAGATCAGTCGCGCCGCCGTCACCGCCAGGATCGCCAGGGTCAGCGCAGGGCGCCGACACGTCGCAGCGGCCCGATCACCGCGGTGAGCAGGACGACACACACGCCGGCCGTCAGCGCGATGATCGGGTAGAGGCCCGCGTAGTCAGATGCGGGGCGTCGAAGGCATCAACCGGCTCTGCTCCCGTTCGGGCCTGGAAGATCAGATATGACAGGCCCGAACTCCCGCGTCCGCGATGCCGGGCCAGCGTCCCTTCGACCGGGTGTGGACCGACGTCGACGCTCGCCTGCACCGAGGGGTCGGCGCGGTGCAGGACCAGCTGCGGGTAGAGGGCGAGGGCGACGATGCAGAGGACCAGCGGCGCCAGCACGAGGCCGTCGCGCAGGCCGATCTCCCGCGAGGGCACCGTGTCCGGCCTGCGGTTGTGCATCGTTCGCTGGTAGAGGCGCAGCGCGTAGTAGGCCGACATCGCGACGCCGCTGATCGCGACGAAGGCGAACACGATCTTCGCCTGGAAGAGGCCGTTGAGGATGTAGAACTCGCCGATGAAGTTGGCCGACCCGGGCATCGCCAGGGTCGCCAGGGTGACGATCAGGAACAGCGCCGCGAGCACCGGCGCGCGCATCGCCATGCCGCCCATCTCGCGCAGGTCCTCGGTGCCGCTGCGCTCCGCCAGCACCGCGACGATGATGAAGAGCGGCGCGACGACCAGGCCGTGGTTGACCATCTGGAGCACCGCGCCGTCGGCGCCGTCGGCGCGCAGGGCGAAGATCCCGGCGGTGATGAAGCCGAGCTGGGCGACCGAGGAGTAGCCGCCGACGAGCCGCACGTTGGTCTGCGTGAAGGCCATCACCGAGCCGTAGAGGATCGAGGCCAGGGCGATCAGCAGGACGACCGTCTGGAACTGCACCGTCGCCGCCGGGAACAGCGGCAGCACGACGCGCAGGAAGCCGTAGGCGCCGACCTTGGCGAGCACGCCGGAGAAGACCGCCAGCACCGGCAGCGGCGCCGCCCGGTAGGCGTCGGGCATCCAGCCGTGCAGCAGGAAGGCCGGCATCTTGACCAGGAAGGCGGCGGCGAAGAACCAGAAGATCCAGCGCTGGCTGCCCTCGGCGATCGGGTGCCTGGCCAGCTCGGCGATCGAGAAGGTCAGGTGGTGGCCGCCGTCCTGCGAGGCGATGATCGCCGTGGCGATCGCCCCGACCAGCATCAAGAGCGAGCCGACCAGCGTGTAGACGAGCATCTTCAGCGTCGCCGCGGCGGCGGTCGGGCCGCCCTCGCGGTCCGTTCCCCAGGCGCCGAAGAGGAAGTAGAACGGGACCAGCATCAGGTCGAAGAAGAGGACGAAGAGCAGCAGGTCCTGGGCGACGAAGGCGCCCAGCGTCGCCGTCTCGGCGAGCATCATCATGAGGAAGAAGAGGTGCGGCCTGTGCTGCTCGCGGAAGGCGGCGAAGGCCGTGCCGCCGAGCCAGAGCAGCGCGGTCAGCAGGACGAGGAAGACGTTGAGCCCGTCGATTCCGAGGCTGTAGTCGACGCCGAGGCCGGGGATCCAGCTGACGTCGACGGTGTCCTGGAGGCCGGCGGCGCCGGAGTCGAAGCCGGCGAGCAGGGCGATCGCGATGCCCAGCGTCGCCGCCGCGCCCAGCGTCGCCCACCAGCCCGTGTAGCGCTTGGGCAGGAAGAGGCCGAGCAGGCCGAAGGCGAGCGGTGTCCAGAGCAGCGAGTTGATCACGAGGAGCTCAGCAGGAAGTAGAGGGCGAGCCCGGCGAAGCCGGCGATCAGCAGCAGGGCGTAGCTGCGCACGAAGCCGCTCTGCACGATGCGGACGACGACGCCGGCCTCGCCGACGGCCTCGCGGGTCCCGGTGACGACGCCGTCGACGACGAAGCGCTCGAAGACCGAGTTCGCGAAGCGGCCGATCGCGAGCGCCGGCCGCACGATCAGCAGGTCGATCGCCTCGTCGAAGTACCACTTGTTGAGGCAGAGCAGGTAGACGGGGCGCAGGCGCCGGCGGAACAGCGCCGGCAGCTGCGGCCGCGCCACCCAGAGCAGCCAGGCGAGGCCGATCCCGGCGACCGAGATGACCGCGCCGATCGCCAGCCCGCGCCACTCGGCCCCGACCGCAGGGTGGATCGCGGCGAGCGGCGAGTCGGCGAACGCCGGGTCGAGGAAGCCGAAGAGCACGTTGTCGACGCCGGGGATCTGGATCAGGCCGGCGAACAGGGCGCCGAAGGCGAGCACGCCCATCGCCACCGCCATCGGCCACGACTGCTCGGCAGTGTGGTGGTGGGCGCCGGGGAAGCCGATGTCGGTGTCCTCCTCCTCGCCCGTAGCAGGGTTCACCGGCGGCCCGTGGTACAGCTCGCCCGTGTCGATCAGGTGCTGCGCCTCCTTGCAGGGCCTGCCCGGGAGCACGCGGAAGACGAGGCGGAAGGTGTAGATCGCGGTGAGGAAGGCGCCGACGTAGCCGCCGACCGCCATCCACGTGTACATGCCGCCGCGCGCCTCGGCGTAGGCGAGGATCGAGTCCTTGGAGAAGAAGCCCGAGGTGAGCGGGAAGGCGGCCAGCGCCAGCCCGCCGATCACCAGGCAGAGCGAGGTGAAGCGCATCGCCCGCCAGAAGCCGCTCATCCGGTCGATGTCCTGGAGGTTGGCCATCGCCGAGATGATCGAGCCGGCGGTCATGAACAGCAGCGCCTTGAAGAAGGCGTGCGTCATCAGGTGGAAGAGCCCCTGCGCGTAGGCGCCGATCGCGACGCCCATGATCATGTAGCCGATCTGGCTCATCGTCGAGTAGGCGATCGCCCGCTTCAGGTCGGTCTGCGCGATCGCGATCGTGCCGGCGATCAGCAGCGTCGCCAGGCCGACGAAGCCGGCGATGTTCGCCGCGGTCGGCGCCAGGTAGAAGAGCACGTGGGTGCGGGCGATCAGGTAGACGCCGGCGGTGACCATCGTCGCCGCGTGGATCAGCGAGGAGACCGGCGTCGGGCCCTCCATCGCGTCTGGCAGCCAGGTGTGGAAGGGGATCTGCGCCGACTTGGCGAAGGCGCCGACGAGCAGCAGCAGGCAGATCGCCGTCACGGTCCACTCGCCGCGGGCGAAGACGTGGGGCGCCGCGGCGAACACCTGGCCGTATTCGAACGTCCCCAGCTCGCGGAAGATCAGGAAGGCGGCGAGGACGAGGCCGATGTCGCCGACGACGTTGATCACGAACGCCTTCATCCCGGCCTTGGTCGCCGTCGCGCGCCGGTACCAGAAGCTGATCAGCGCGTAGGAGGCGAAGCCGACGAAGGCCCAGCCGACGATCAGCAGGACGAAGTTGCCGGCGAGGACCAGCAGCAGCATCGAGAAGACGAAGAAGTTGAGGTAGCTGAAGAAGCGGTGGTAGCCCTCGTCGGAGCGCATGTAGCCGAACGAGTAGAGGTGGATCAGCGTCGAGACCCCGGTGACGACGAGGATCATGAAAGCGGAGAGTTGGTCGACGTAGACGCCGAGCTTGATCTCGAGCCCGGCGGCGCCGGCGTAGGTCCACAGCGAGGAGGCGTGGTGGCGGGCGCCGGCGTCCTCGCCCAGCAGGTTGAACAGCACGGCGAGCGCGCAGAGGAAGGCGAGGCCGACGGCGGCGGTGCCGAGGATGCCGGCGGCGCGCGCCGGGATCGCGCGGAAGCCGAGCGCGACGGAGATCGAGCCGAGCAGCGGCAGCAGCAGGACCAGCCAGGCCCAGGTCGTCGCGCTCATCAGCCCCTCAGCTCCCTCAGCTCGTCGACGTCGAGCGGCAGCCTGCGGCGGAAGATCGCGACGATCAGGCCGAGGCCGACGACGACCTCGCAGGCGGCGACGACCATCACCACGAGGGCGAAGACCTGCCCCTGCTGGTTGCCGACCATGCGGCTGAAGGCGACCAGGGCGAGGTTGCCGGCGTTCAGCATCAGCTCGAGGCAGAGCAGGATCACGACCGGGCTGCGGCGCAGCAGGATGCCGATCGCGCCGGTGGCGAAGAGCAGCGCCGAGAGGACGACGTACCACTCGATGCTCATGAGGGCGTCACTCGCTCTCCCTCTGGCGGCTCGCGAGCACGATCGCGCCGACCGCGGCGAGCATCAGCAGCATCGAGGAGGCCTCGAAGGGGACGAGGAACTTTTCCAGCAGCAGGTAGCCGATCGCCGCCGGGTCGCCGAAGCCGGGGTTGACGTGCGGGCCGTCCTGGCCCAGCGCCAGCAGCGAGGAGGCGAGCACGGCGACGGCGAGCTCGACGAAGAGGGCGACGCCGAGCAGCGGCGCGAGCAGGCGCTGGCCGGGGATCGGGTTCCAGGCCGACTCGGTCCCGCCGCCGACGTAGGCGACGACGAAGACGTAGAGGACCATCACCGCGCCGGCGTAGACGACCACCTGGGCGGCGGCGACGAAGGCCGCGGTCAGCAGCAGGAAGAGGACGGCGAGCGAGAACAGGTGGGCGATCAGCGCCAGCACGCTGTAGAAGGGGTTGCGCAGGGCGATCACGCCGATTGCGCCCCCGAGGGCGCCGATCGCGGCCAAGAAGAACAGAACCGCTTCCATTACTCGCCCTCCGAGCGCAGCGGCGTGCGGTCGAGCGGCTCGGCGAGCAGCATCTCCTTGGTGAAGATCAGGTCCTCGCGCCCGTAGTCGGCCAGCTCGTAGTCGTGGCCCATCGTGATCGCGTCGAAGGGGCAGGCGATCTCGCAGTAGCCGCAGAAGATGCAGCGCGAGAGGTTGATCTCATAGACCGCGGCGTAGCGCTCGCCGGCCGAGACCCGCTCGCCGGGGATGTTCTCGGCGGCGACGACGCGGATGCAGTCGGCCGGGCAGGCGGCGGCGCAGAGCGAGCAGCCGACGCACTTCTCCAGGCCGGTGTCCTCGAACTTGTGCAGCTTGTGCCGGCCGCGGAAGCGCGGGTAGACGGGCGTCTTCTCCTCCGGGTACTGGATCGTCATCGGCCCCTCGATCAGCCGCGCCATCGTCGTCTTCAGCCCCCGCAACGTCTCGCCGAAGGCGCGGTAGGCGCCCCCGACCCCGCCCGGCTCGGGCCCCCGCTGGACCTCCACCACGTCCTGGTCCTTCAAATACGCGAACTCAGTCATGTGACCACCACCAGCACCGCGGTGACGAGGACGTTGAGCGTCGCCAGCGGCAGCAGCACCTTCCAGCCGAGGGTCATCAGCTGGTCGTAGCGCAGCCGCGGCAGCGTCGCCCGCACCCAGATGAAGACGAAGACGAGGGCGAAGATCTTCAGCAGCATCCAGATCGGGTCGAGAAAGCTCGGCCCCGGCCCCATCCAGCCGCCGAGGAACATCGCCGCGGCGACCCCGCAGACGACGATGATCTCGATGTATTCGACCATCAGGAAGCTGCCGAAGCGCATGCCGCCGTACTCGGTCATGAAGCCCTGGACCAGTTCGGCGTCGGCCTCGGGCATGTCGAACGGGGTGCGGTTGGTCTCGGCGAAGCCGGCCAGCATGAAGACGACGAAGCCGACCAGCTGGGGGACGACGAACCAGAGCGAGCCCTGGGCGTGGACGATCGAGACCAGCGAGAGCGAGCCGCCCATGATGATCGCGCCGAGCAGCGCCAGGCCCATCGAGACCTCGTAGGAGATCAGCTGGGCGGCGCCGCGCATCGCCCCCAGCAGGCTGTACTTCGAGCCCGAGGACCAGCCGCCGAGCAGCAGGCCGTAGAAGCTGATCGAGCCGACGGCGAAGAAGTAGAGGATGCCGATCGGCACGTCGATCCCGTAGAGGCCGACGCCGTCCTGCACGTCGCCCCAGGGGATGATCGCCAGCGCCATCACGCCCGAGAGCACCGGCAGCAGCGGCCCCAGCACGTACAGCAGCGGCGTCGCCCCGGCCGGCCGGAAGCCCTGCTTGCTGATCAGTTTGAACAGGTCGGCGAGCGGCTGGAGCAGCCCGAACGGCCCCACCCGGTTGGGCCCGTAGCGGTGCTGGAAGCGGCCGATCAGCTTGCGCTCGACCACCGTCATGATCGGCACGATGCCGAAGATCACGGCGAAGATCACGATCGACTTGACGACCATGATCCAGGTCGCTTCGACGAACTGGGTGTCGGCCAGGGGAATCACCCAAGCTCCTTGCTGATCTCCACCTCGACCGGCCCACCGTTGAGCAGCTGGTTCGCGTTGCCCTCGGCGGTCCCCTCGACCAGGAAGCAGACCCCGTCAGCGATCCGCTCCCGGATAGCGACTCTGGCTTGCAGGCTGCTCCCGTTCTGAGCTACCTGCACGATTTCGCCACTCGCAAGCTCCAGTCGCTCGGCGTCGGCGGGAGAAAGTTCGATGCGCTGTTGGGGCTGGAGGAACTTCAGCGGCGGGTTGAGCTCCGTGATCGGGCCGGCCCAAAGATCCCTGTATGTCCCGAGGGCGAGCGAGGCCGCCGGCACCGGCCCCCCGGACGCGACTCCGCGAGCTGCGTCGGCAGTCTCCGTGTGATCGAGCGGCGCTCCGCGCTGAGTGTCCGGGGGACCGGCACCGACGTCCTCTTGCGGCTTCGGAAGCGCGGAAGCGCCCGGGGTTCCCTGCCAGCGCACTCCCCTACCTGCGATCTGGGAGTCGTCGATGCCGGCGTAGAAGGGGACAGCTTGTGTGAGGGCGGCGAAGGCTGAGGATTGGGAGTCGATGCCCGTGTCGTGGCCGAGGGCTTGCGAGAGCTCGGCGAGGATGCCCCAGTTGGGACGGATGTCGCCGGGGCGGCCGGCGCTGGAGCGGACGCGCTGGAGGCGGCCGTCGGGGTGGGTGACCGTGCCGTCTTTCTCGGCGTGTGTCTCGAGCGGGAAGACGACGTCGGCCTTGGCCGTGGTGGCGGTCTCGAAGGTGGAGAAGCAGACGACGTTCTTGGCGGAGGTGAGGGCGGCGTCCCAGGCGGCGGTGTCGGGGAAGTCGCGCAGCGGGTCGACGCCGAAGAGGAGGATCGTGTCCAGCTCACCTGACTCCAGGGCGGCGCGGATCTGCTCCGTGGTCTTCCCGTCGGAAGTTTGCGTCAGGCCCGGTCCCGCGTCGGGGAGGCAACCGGCCTCGCGCAGGCCGCGGGCGTTGGTCACGTCGGGGATTTCCAGCAAGCGAGCGCCAAGAAATCTGACGACGTCCAATAGGGCAACGGTCGCCTCTTCGCCCTCGCGACCAATCCGCTCGCCCCAGATCACGACCACGCGCTCGGCGTCCCGCAGCACGTCGTTGCCGGCAAGCTCGCGCAGGGCGGCGGTCGGGCGGCCGGGCGCGTAGCGAACGACGGCCGCGGCGCCGCCGTCGAGGGTCGTCGGGCGGTCGGTGGCGACGATCAGCTTGGCGCCGCCCCGGCGCATCGCCTTGCGGATCCGCAGGTCGAGGATCGGCGAGCTGTGCAGGGGATCGGAGCCGACGAGCAGGATCGCGTCGGCAGCGTCGATGTCGCGCACCTTCGCCGCCAGCTCGGGCTGGGCGAGGTGCAGCAGCGCGTCGCGGGCCGGGCCGCGGGAGACCCGCGACTCGACGTGCGGCGAGCCGAGCGCCTCGCGCATCAGGCGCTGCACCAGATACCCCTCCTCGTTGGAGGCGTCGCCGACGATCGCCGCGGTCCGCTCGCCGCCGGCCTTCAGCAGCTTGGCCGCCTGCGCGATCGCCTCGTCCCACTCGACCGGCCCGCCGCGCCCGCGCGGCCCCTTCACCCGCTCGGGGGCGTCGAACATCTCGAACCCGTAGCGGCCGCGGTCGCAGAGCCAGCCGTCGTCGACGTCGGGGTTGTCGCGGGCGATCGCCCGCTTCACCCGCTCGTCGCGGACGGTGAAGCTGACGTTGCACTGGCTCGGGCAGAGCGTGCAGACCGAGCCGGCCTGCTCGATGTCCCAGGGCCGGGCGCGGAAGCGGTAGGTGTAGCTGGTCAGCGCGCCGACCGGGCAGAGGTCGGTGATGTTGCCGTGGAACGGGTCGACGTAGGGGCGGTCGTCGAAGGTGCCGACGAATGTGCGGTCGCCGCGCTCCAGCAGCTGCAGCTGCGAGTCCTCGGTGACCTCCTGGCTGAAGCGCACGCAGCGGTAGCAGAGGATGCAGCGCTCGCGGTCGATCGCGACCAGCGGCGAGAGCTCGACCGGCTTCTCGAAGTGGCGCTTTTCGTCGATCACGCGGCTCTTGCCCGGCCCCCAGCCCTGCGTGATGTCCTGCAGCGGGCACTCGCCGCCTTTGTCGCAGACGGGGCAGTCGAGCGGGTGGTTGACGAGCAGGAACTCGACCACGGCGCTCTGCGCGTGCTTGACCTGGTCGGTGCGCGTGTGGACGACCATCCCGTCGCGCACCGGGGTCGAGCAGGAGGTCTGGAGTTTCGGGATCCCCTCGATCTCGACCAGGCACATGCGGCAGGCGCCGACCGGGTCGCCGAGCTTCGGCTCGTAGCAGAAGACCGGGATCTCGACGTCGCCCCGCTTGGCCGCGTCGTGCAGCATCTCGCCCTCGGTCGCCTTCACCTCGCGGCCGTCAACGATCAGGGTGACCTCGCGACTCACGCGGCCACCGCCCGCGCCGAGTCGATGGCCGCCTCGAACTCCGGCCGGAACTTTTGGACCATCGCGCCGACCGGCATCGCCATCGAGTCGCCGAGCACGCAGAGGCAGTGGCCGATGATGTTCTCCTGGACCGAGGCGACGATGTCGAGGTCCATCGGCGTCGCCTCGCCGCGCACGACCCTTTCCAGCATCTTCACCGTCCAGTTGGTGCCCTCCCTGCACGGGGTGCACTTGCCGCACGACTCGTGGTGGTAGAAGCGCGCCGTGCGCAGCGCCATCAGCGGGATCGAGACCGTGTCGTCGGCGACGATGATCGAGCCCGAGCCCAGCATCGAGCCCGCTTCGGCCATCGCCTCGAAGGAGTAGGGGAGGTCCATGCCCTCCTCGGCGGTGAGGACCGGGGAGGAGGAGCCGCCCGGGTAGAAGGCCTTGATCTCGCGCCCCGGCAGCGGGCCGCCGGCGAGGTCGCAGATCAGCTCCCGGGTCGGGACGCCGAGCTCGACCTCGTAGTTGCCCGGCCGGCGCACGCCGCCGGAGATCGAGACGACCTTGGTGCCGGGCGACTGCTCGGTGCCGTAGCCGCGGAACCACTCGGCCCCGTGGGCGACGATCCGCGGCACGTTGGAGAGCGTCTCGACGTTGTTGATCAGCGTCGGCCCGCCGTAGAGGCCCTGCACGGCGGGGAAGGGCGGCTTCAGCCGCGGGTTGCCGCGCTTGCCCTCGAGCGCGTCGAGCAGCGCCGTCTCCTCGCCGCAGATGTAGGCGCCGGCGCCGCGGTGGACGATCAGCTCGAGGTCGCGGCGGCTGCCGCAGATGTCCTCGCCCAGGTAGCCCGCCTCGTAGGCTTCGGCGACCGCGGCGTCGAGCACGTCGGCCTGCTCGTCGTACTCGCCGCGGATGAAGATGAAGGCGTGGCCGGCGTCGGCGGCGATCGCCGCGATCGCGATCCCCTCGATCAGCTGGTGCGGGTTGCGCTGCATCAGCTCGCGGTCCTTGAAGGCGCCGGGCTCGGACTCGTCGGCGTTGCAGCAGAGGTACTTCGCCATCTCGCCGCGCGGCAGGAAGGAGGCCTTTTTGCCCATCGAGAAGCCGGCGCCGCCGCGCCCGCGCAGGCCGGAGTCTTCGAGCGTCTTGAGGATCTCCTCGGCCTCCATCTCGCGGTAGGCCTTCTCCAGGGTCTCGTAGCCGCCGTAGGACCTGTAGCCCGCCAGCGTGCGCAGCTTCGGGTCCTCGGCGTGCTCCAGCAGGAGGCGCGTCTCAGGCATCGCGATCACCCGCCAGCGGCCGCCTCGCCAGGGCCTTCTCGGGCAATACCTCTTCGCCCTTCAGCAACTGATCGATCGCGGTCTTCGCTTCGTCTGATTGGAGAGGGCCGAAGTAACGCTCGTCGATCGACGCCATCGGCGCGATGTCGCAGGCCCCGAGGCACTCGAACCCGGTGACGAAGACGTTGTCCTCATGTCCCTCGGCGGCGGCCCGGAAAGCATCGAGCAGCTCGTCACCCCCGCGCATCCAACAGCTGATGTTCGTACACACAGCAACTTTGTGACTCCCAACCGGCTCCGTATGCAGCAGGTCGTAGAAGGAAGCCACCGACTCCAGATAGGCCGGCGTCACCCGCATCACAGCGGCAGCTTGTTGAATGCCTTCCGGCGTGCACCACCCATACAACTTCTGCACAGCCCACAGCGCCGGAATCGAAACGGAGTGCCGATCCGGGTACTTCCCCATCAAGGTCTCTATCTGCTCCCGCAGCTCAGCTGGGCAATCGACTTCATGCAGCTCCGGAACCCCCTCCGAGGCCCGACCCGGAACCCGACCCTCGGACACCGCGCGATCGACGGGAAAGTCGCTCACCGATCCACCCCGCCCAGGATCGGATCGAGCATCCCCAGGCTGCAGATCATGTCGGCGATGTAGCCGCCGGTCGACATGTCCCTGAAGGCCTGGAGGTTGACGAACGAGGCGTCGCGGAAGTGCACCCGCGCCGGCTTCGAGGAGCCGTCGGCGAGGACGAAGCAGCCGAGCTCGCCGCGCGGTCCCTCGATCGAGTAGTAGACCTCGCCGGCCTCGACCCGGTAGCCCTCGGTGACCAGCTTGAAGTGGTGGATCAGCGACTCCATCGAGGTCGAGAGCTCCGAGCGCGGCGGCAGCACGTACTTGCGGTCGTCGGCGATGAACGGGCCTTCGGGCAGCCCGTCGAGCGCCTGCTCGACGATCCGCGTCGACTCGACCATCTCCGCCACCCGCACGCGGTAGCGGTCGTAGTTGTCGCCGACCGTGCCGACCGGGACCTTGAAGTCCAGCTCCGGGTAGGCGAGGTAGTCGAAGGCCTTGCGCAGGTCCCAGGGCTCGCCGGCGGCGCGCAGCAGCGGCCCGGTCACGCCCAGCTCCAGCAGCCGCTCGCGCGGGACCACGCCGGTGTCCTTGGTGCGCGAGAGGAAGACCTCGTTGCGGTCGAGCAGGGCCTGGTACTGGCCGACCCGGATCGGCATGTCGTGGACGAACTCGCGCAGCTTGCGCTCGAAGCCGAGCGGGATGTCCTCGATCACGCCGCCGACCTGGAAGTAGCGCGTGTGCATGCGCTGCCCGGTCGCCATCTCGAACAGGTCGAGGATCCGGTCGCGCTCGCGAAAGCAGTACCAGAGCATCGAGACCGCGCCGAGGTCGAGCGCCGTCGTCCCCAGCCAGACCAGGTGGGAGTGGATGCGGCAGAGCTCGAGGAAGATCGTCCGCAGGTACTTCGCCCGCGGCGGGATCTCCAGGTCGACGAGCCGCTCGACCGCGCCGCAGTAGGCCTCCATCTGGAAGAAGTAGGAGACGTAGTCCATCCGCTCGACGAAGGGGATGACCTTCCAGTAGCTCTTGTCCTCGCAGGACTTTTCGATCCCGGTGTGGACGTATCCGATCACCGGCTTCAGGTCCCGCACCACCTCCCCGTCGAGGTCCACAACCAGCCGCAGCACCCCGTGCGTAGCCGGGTGGTGCGGCCCGAGATTTATGGTCATAACCTCGGTCTATCCACCGTTCCGCTGTTCCTTATGTCCGCATAGGGCACAAAAGGAACAGCGGAAGGGGGGTTGGGGGGAGGGGTCTCAGCCATACGCGCGCTCGTTGTAGGTGAAGGTGACTGGCTCGCCGCCGATCGGGAAGTCGCGGCGCTGCGGCCACCCCACGTAATCATCCGGCAGCAAGATCCTCGTCAGATCGGGATGCCCTCTGAACACGATCCCGAAGAAGTCGAAAGCCTCGCGCTCCTGGAACTCGGCTGTGGGGAAGAGCTCGACGCAAGAGTCGATTTCGGGAAGTGCTTGCTCTTCCTCCGACAGGACCCGCGGTTGTGAGGCCTGTCCCTTGCCCGGATCCCCCAACATCGCTTTGACGCGAACCCGCTCCACCCGGTCGCGGTTCAGCAGCTCGTAGTGGACGCCGAAGCGCGGCTCGGCGGGCAGGTAGTCGGCGACGTGCAGGCTGGAGAGGAAGCGGTAGCCCTGGCCCGGCGCGTCGCGCAGCCAGGCGAGCACGGCAAGGATCTGGGCCGGGTCGACGACGAGCGCCGGCTGGCCGCGGTCGAAGCTCGTGTCGAGCACGGCGCCCGGGTGGTCCTGCTCGATCTCCCCCCGGATCAGCTCGAGGCCGGGGGCGTCAGGCACGGATCAGCCCCCGTGCCTCCTCGTAGGCCCGAGCCGCCTCCGGGCTCGGCTCGCTGCGCGGGCCGCCGCGCGCCCACTCCTCGGTGCCGCTCGCGCCGTAGCGCTGGCGCCAGCCCTGGTCGGGGTTGGCCATGATCTTGCGCTGGAGCTTGGTGAAGCCGTAGAGCACCGCCTCGGGCCGCGGCGGGCAGCCGGGGATGTGCAGGTCGATCGGCATGAACTTGTCGGCGCCCTGGACGACGGCGTAGTTGGCGAACATCCCGCCGCTGGAGGAGCAGGCCCCCATCGAGATCGCCCACTTGGGCTCCAGCATCTGGTCGTAGAGGCGGCGGACGACCGGCGCCATCTTGATCGAGACGCGGCCCGAGAGGATGATCAGGTCGGCCTGGCGCGGCGAGGCGCGCAGGGCCTCGGCGCCGAAGCGGGCGAGGTCGTAGCGGGGGCTGCCGACGACGGCGATCGGGGCCTCGATCGCGCAGCAGGCGAGGCCGAAGGTGAGCGGGAAGCAGGAGTTCGCCCGCCCCCAGTCGAGCAGCTTGTCGAACCTGGTCAGCACGACCTTCTCCTCGACGTGGCGCTCCAGCTCCTCGCCCTCGAGGTCGCCGCGCAGCATGTCGCGGGCGCGCAGCTGGCGCTGGCGCATCGTCTGTCGCTCTACCTCCAATCCAGCGCTCCCTTGCGCCAGACGTAGGCGAAGGCGACGAGCAGCAGGACGACGAAGGTGATCAGCTCGCCGAGCACGAAGACGCTGTCGGCGCCCTTGAGGATGACGCCGATCGGGTAGAGGAAGACGACCTCGATGTCGAAGAGGATGAACAGCATCGCGATCAGGTAGAAGCTGACGCCGAAGCGCAGGCCGCGGGCGGCCTCGACCGGGATCCCGGACTCGTACGGGGCCGCCTGGCGCCGGTTGGCCGCGGTCGGCTGCGTCGGCCTCTTCGGGCCGATCACGTGGTTGAGCATCACCAGGGCGCCGCCGACCGCGAGGCCGAGAAAGGCGAAGACGAGTATCGGCAGGTAGCTCTTCAGCACGCGCGAGTCGTTATACAACCACATTGTGACAACTTGCTACATAGTGATTTTCCGCATCAGCAAGCGGAATCCCGACCCTTTTTGGCGGATATGCCCGAGATCCACCTAGTCGTCGGCTGCGCGCTGATCGCGCTCAACCTCGCCGCCTTCGCCCTCGGCGGCCTCGCCTGGCTGCGCCGCCGCCCCTCGATCCCCTTCTGGTACCTGCTGCGCGGCGCCCAGGCGGCCGTCTTCCTCCAGGCCCTGCTCGGCGGCCTGCTCGTCCTCACCGGCCACAAGCCCGGCGACAGCCTCCACTACCTCTACGGCATCCTGCCGCTCGTCGTCTCCTTCCTCGCCGAGGGCGCCCGCGCCGGCGCCGCCCAGCGCGAGCTCGGCGAGGTCGATTTCGAAGCCCTCCCGGCGGAGGACCAGCAGTCCCTCGCCCTGGCCATAGTCCGCCGCGAGATGGGCATCATGGCGGTCAGCTGCGGCATGATCTTCTTCCTCGCGCTCCGCGCCGCCGGCACCAGCGGCGCGTTCTGACCGGCCTCAGGCCTTTTCGGGAAGGTTCTCCAGGTCGGCCCGATCTTGGGTTCGGCCATGCGTCTGCTTCATCGCACGCAAGTCGCCAAGTGAGCAGACTCGAACTGGCACTCCGAGCACGTCGCTCTCGACGGCGGCTTGCGCAAGCTGCGAATAGCCGGGCACGCCGGCGGCGAGCTGGATCACGTCGAGGCCGCCGAACTCGGTGTCGGCGGTCACGTTTCCGCCGCGGCGGATCGCCGAACCGTCTTCCGCTGGGTTGAATCTGCGGTCGCCGGCGGTTGGGAGCGTTGCGTTGAGCGCCCACAAAGCGTCGATGAGGCGCTCGAGGTTCGTGGGATCGGGGTCGGGTACCAAATCCAGATCCGCGGTCGCTCGGATGTAGCCGTGGGCGCCGACGGCGACGCCGCCGATCGCGATGAAGCGGATGTCTCGATCTACGAGGGAATGAAGCAGGGCGCGGAGATCGAAATCGGTCAACGTTGCCGGGCGCTGCCCTTGATCGCGCTCATCTGCTTGGAGAGGGAGTGAACGCGCGCCAGCCTCTCGCTCATCGACAGCCGTAGATTCGCGCTTCGGCGGGCTGCCGCGGCGGCGGCGAGATCGCCTATTTGCCCTGCACTCGCGTCGGGGTTCTGCGGACGTTCGTCGCCAGTTGCCATGGCTGCATGGTACCGGCGGGAACTACGCGTCCATGCGGAACGCGGGGTGGTCATGGCCGATGCGGCGCAGCTCCTCGTCGGGGGCGTCGGGGCCGACTCCGTCGAAGAAGGCGCCGGCCTCCCACTTCCACTTCTCCAGGTAGGCGCGTAGGAGCCCGGTTCCTGGAACTCCTCGCTCATCCTGTTCAGTCTTGCAAGGGGAGAGATTTCGTTTGCCGGGCCCTTATAGGGAAAGAGTGCGCGCAAGGGCATTGGATATCATATGGTCAGTGGAGAGGACGCAGACGCTGGTTCAGCTCACGCAGACGCTGTTGCGACGGCTCGATGAGCGCGCCGCGCGGGAGGGCCGTTCTCGCTCGGCGCTGATCCGGGAGGCGATCGAGGACTACCTGCACGACGAGGAGGAAGCCGAGATCAGCCGCCAGATAGTCGAGGGGTATGAACGGATTCCCGTGACCGATGAGGAGATCGCGGGCCTGGAGCGCGAAGCGCGGGAGATGATCCGAGAAGAGCCGTGGTGACCCGCGGCGACATCTGTTGGTGCGACCTCCCCGACGAGGGTCGGCGTCCGGTGCTGGTCATGACCCGCGGCGAGGCGATCCCGATCTTGAGCCGAGTCCTCGTCGCGCCGATGACGCGGACGATTCGCGGGGTCGGCACGGAGGTTCGACTGGGGCCGGGGGACGGCGTTCCCGATGAGTGCGTCGCGACCTTCGACAACGTGCGCCAGGTCTCCCATGCTCTGCTGGGTGAGCCGATTGCGAGCCTGGCCGGCAAGCGCATGCACGAGGCCTGTCGTGCCCTGGCGATCGCCACCGGCTGCGACTGGCGGCCCTCCCGCGGGTAGCCGCCGATACGGGCTCAGCCCAGCGGGCGGTACTCGCCGTCGTGGAAGACGAGCGGGGCGCCTTCGGTCGTCTCCAGGGACGTCACCTCGCCGGTGACGATCACGTGGTCGCCGCCGGCGATCACGTCGCGGAGATCGCAGGCCAGGAAGAGGAGGGCGCCGTCGATCGCCGGCACGCCGTCGCGCTCGCTCCAGGCGACGCCGCGCCACTTGTCGCCGACCGGGCCCTTGCCGGCGAAGGCGCGGGCGAGCGGCTCCTGGTCGGCGTGCAGGACGCTGATCCCGAAGCGGTTGGCCGCCTGCACGGCGAGCAGGGTGCGCGAGCCGCGGTCGAGGCAGGCCAGCATCAGCATCGGCTCGATCGAGAGCGAGCAGACCGCGTTGGCGGTCGCGCCGGCCGGGCCCTCGGGGCCGGGCGCGGCGACGACGGTCACGCCGGTGGGCAACATCCCCATCGCGGCGCGGAAGCTGGCGGGGTCGGGCCGACTCATCTCTGGTCCGGACAATATGATGCCGCCCGCGTGCGACCTGTACTTGCAATCGCGGCGGCCGTCGTGGCCGCGCTCGGCCTGGCCGCCTGCGGCTTCGGCGAACAGGGCGTCTCGGTCCCCGAAGGCAACCCCGACCACGCGGGCGCCGAGCTCTTCGCCACTCACTGCTCCGGCTGCCACACGCTGACCGCCGCGGGCACGCAGGGAACCGGCAATCGCGGGCAGCGCACGCAGGGTCCGAGCCTCAACCAGCGAACCGAGACCTACGAAGATGCTCTATTCGCGATCCAGAACGGCGGCTTCTCGGGAGCGATCATGCCGCAGAACATTGTGGTCGGCGGGGAAGCCGAAGCGGTCGCGCGCTTCGTCGCCAAGTACGCGGGGGACGAAGCGGAAGAAGAACCGCGTCCCGGCCAGTCTTCCTCGCCCTAGCGGGAGCACCCGGTGCTCGACCTGAAGCTGGTCCGCTCCGAACCCGAGCGGATCGAGCGGGCGCTCGCCCGTCGCGGCGCGGCCGAGGGCGTCGAGGAGCTGCTGGCGCTCGACGCGCGCCGCCGCGAGCTGCTGCCCGAGATCGAGGGCGCCCAGGCCGAGCGCAAGACGCTCTCCAAGCGGATCGGCGAGGCCAAGCAGCGCGGCGAGGAGGCCGAGGCCGAGGGGCTGATGGCGACCGTGGGGGGGCTGAAGCAGACGATCGAGGGCGGCAAGGCAGAGCTGGAGAAGGTCGAGGCCGAGCTGGAGCGGGTCGCCGCGGCGTTGCCCAACCTGCCCGATCCCGAGGCCCCGGACGGGATGAGCGAGGAGGACGCGGTCGTCCTGCGCGAGGTGGGGGAGCGGCCCGAGTTCGACTTCGAGCCGCGCGACCACCTCGAGATCGGCGCCGCGCTGGGCCTGATCGACATGGAGGCGGCGGCGCGGCTCTCGGGCTCGCGCTTCGCCTACCTGAAGGGCGACCTCGTCATGCTCGAGCTCGCCCTGGTCCGCTACGCGCTCGACGTCGTCCGCGGCGAGGGGCACGAGCCGGTGGCGCCGCCGGTCCTCGTCCGCGAGGAGGCGCTGTACGGCACCGGCTTCCTGCCAGGCGACCGCGACCAGATCTACGAAGTCCCCAAGGACGAGCTCTTCCTCGTCGGCACCTCCGAGGTGGCGCTCGCCGGCCTGCACGCGGGCGAGATCCTCGCCGCCGAGCGGCTGCCGCTGCGCTACGCCGGCTTCTCCTCCTGCTTCCGCCGCGAGGCCGGCGCCGCCGGCCGCGACACCCGCGGCATCTTCCGCGTCCACCAGTTCGACAAGGTCGAGATGTTCTCGTTCGTCGAGCCGGGATCCTCGCCGGCCGAGCACGAGCGGCTGCTGGCGATCGAGGAGCGCATCCTCGGCGAGCTCGAGATCCCCTACCGGGTGGTCGACGTCGCCGCCGGCGACCTCGGCGCCCCGGCGGCGCGCAAGTTCGACTGCGAGGCCTGGATCCCCAGCCAGGAGCGCTACCGCGAGCTGACCTCGTGCTCGAACACGACCGACTTCCAGGCGCGCCGCCTCAATTGTAGGTATCGGCCTGCCGATGACGAAGCAGCGGAGGCGGTCCACACGCTCAACGGGACCGCCGTAGCCGTCGGACGCACGATGATCGCCCTGATCGAGAACCGGCAGGACCAGCGAGGTGGGTTTACCCTACCTAATATTCTGTACGAGTATGGAGCCCCCGAGAGGATCGAGCCGCCGGGATGAGCGCCAGCGTGCGTGACGCCAAGCGGGTCGTCCTCTGCGACGACCACGAGATCGTCCGCGAGGCGATCAAGTCGCGCATGTCCGGCAACGGCGCCGTGCAGATCGTCGGCGAGGCCGTGAACGGGCGCGACGTGGTCGACGTAGTCAGGGAGCTCGAGCCCGACGTCCTGATCATCGACGTCGAGCTGCCCAAACGCGACGGCATCGAGGCGACCAAGGAGGTGCTCAAGGCCCGGCCGCGGACCAAGGTGATCGTCTTCACCGCGCACGCCCAGCCCGACCTGCTGGCGCTCGCCCTGCGCGCCGGGGCCTCCGGCTACGTGCTCAAGTCGGCGCCGGCCGAGGACATCGCCCGCGCGGTCAAAGCCGTCACCGGCGGCGGCACCTTCCTCGGCGGCGACTTCGCCGGCGGCAAGCCGTCGGAGGTCGAGAAGCTGCTCCACCTCTCCCCGCGCGAGCGCCAGATCCTCGAGCTGCTCGCCGAGGGGCTGCGGGTGAAAGAGATCGCCGAACGGCTCGACCTCAGCCCGGCGACCGTGCACACGCACGTGCGCAACGCGATCAAGAAGCTCGAAGTCGACACGCGCACCGAGGCGGTGGCGCTGGCGGTGAAATTCAGCTACCTCGGCGCCGTCGGCGGCAAGTAGCGCCTACTCGTCGCGCTCGAGGGTCAGGGCGCAGCCGTTGATGCAGTAGCGCCGGCCGCCGCGCTCCGGCGGCCCGTCCTCGAAGACGTGTCCGAGGTGGGCGTCGCAGTGCTTGCAGACGACCTCGGTGCGGCGCATGAAGAGGCTGTTGTCGGGCCGCAGCTCGACGTTCTCCAGGTTCGCCGGCTCGGTGAAGCTGGGCCAGCCGGTGCCGGAATCGAACTTGGCGTCCGACGAGAAGAGCTGCTCGCCGCAGCAGACGCAGCGGTACATGCCCTCGGCCTTCTCGTCGACGTAGGGCCCGGTGAAGGCGCGCTCGGTGCCGGCGTTGCGCGTCACCTCGTACTGCTCTGGGGTGAGCCGCTCGCGCCACTCGGCGTCGGTCTTCTCCGCTTTCTCCATGGATTAAGAGTAGCCATACGATGCCGCCGTGGAAGACGCGTTCTATGAGCGAGACGGCGATGGGTTCGTCGCCACCGAGCTGACTCGGGGGCCCTGGGACCCGGGGGCGCAGCATGCGGGGCCGCCTTCCGGGCTGCTTGGGCGGGAGATCGAGCTGGTGCCGGGGGGCGAGGGGTTTCAGGTTGCGCGGGTGGCGCTGGAGATTCTGCGGCCGGTGGCTATCGGGCCAGTTCGGGTGGAGGCGGAGCTGGTGAGGCCCGGTCGGAGCGTGCAGATGATCGAGGCGTCGCTGGCCGACGGGGAGGGCCAGAAGCTGATGGTGGCTCGGGCTTGGCGGATCAAGACTGGGGAGATCGAGGTGCCGGATCACGTGGAGACGACGCCGGCGCCGCCGCCGGGGCCGGAGGAGGGTGACGTTCCCGGGTTCTTCGACACCGGGCAGTCGGCCGGGTACCACACGGCGATGGAGTGGCGGTCTGTGGGGGGAGGGTTCCTGGAGCCGGGGCCGGCGACCGTGTGGATGCGGATGGGGTGCGAGCTGGTCGCCGGGGAGGAGCCCTCGCCGTTGGTGCGGACGCTGGTCGCCGCCGACGTCGGCAACGGGATCAGCGCGGTGCTCGACTGGCAGCGGTTCGTCTTCATCAACGTCGACCTGACCGTCCACCTGGAGCGGATGCCCGCGGGCGAGTGGGTCTGCGTCGACGCGCGGACGCTGCCGCAGCGCAACGGGATCGGGGTCGCCGAGTCGGTCCTCTCCGACGAGCGCGGCCGCATCGGCCGCGCCGCCCAGGCGCTGCTGGTCAGCGAACGCGGCTGACCGCGAAGCGGGTCGTCGCCGAGGAGGCGAGGGCGACGAGGGCCGCGAAGAGGAAGGCGTCCTCGTAGCTGCCCAGCGCCGCGACGATCCCCGCCAGCGGGGCGCCGATGCCGACGCCCGCGTCGAAGCAGGCGGTGAAGGTGCCGAGCGCCGCGCCCCGCCGCGTCTCCGGCACCCGCTCGACGACGATCAGCGAGAGCGAGGGGTAGAGCAGGGCGAAGGCGACGCCCATCGCCATCGCGCCGGCGACGGCGATGGCGAGGCTGTGGGCGACGCCGACCGTCGTCAGGCCGATCGCCTCGGCGATCGCGGCGCCGATCGCCACCCGGACCGGCCCGATCCGGTCGGGCAGGTCGCCGCCGATCAGCCGGGTGAGGACGATCATCGCCGCGAAGACGCCGAAGACGAGCGCGCCGTGGCCGACGCCGCGCGCTTCCAGGTGCAGGACGACGAAGGAGGCGACGGTCGCGTAGCCGAACGCCCCGAGCGCCATCGCGGCGCCGGGCCGCACCGCCTCGCGGGCGATCAGCGGGTGGTGCTCGTCCTCGCCGGGCCTGGCGTGGAAGGGGTCGGGGAGGCGCGCGGCGATCAGCGCCCCGACCAGCGGCGAGGCGCCGGCGAAGATCCAAACGGCCTCGTAGCCGGAGGAGTGCAGCAGCAGCTCGCCGATCAGCGGCCCGAGGCTGAGCCCGCCCCAGACCGCCAGCCCGTAGAGGCCGATCACCCGGCCGCGCCGCTCGGCCGGGGCGATGTCGACGATCCAGGCCGAGCCGGCGGTGAACACGGTGCCCTCGCCGGCGCCGAGGATCAGCCGCGCGCCGATCAGGCCGGCGACGCCGAGCGGCAGCAGGTAGAGGAAGCCGGCGACGGCGACGAGGATCGAGCCGCCGAGCACGGTCGGCTTGCGGCCGCGATGGTCGGCGAGCCGCCCGGCGACCGGACGCAGCAGCAGGCCGGTGATCGCATAGCAGCCGATCACCACGCCGACCGCGACGTTGCCCGCGCCGAGCTCCCCGTGCACGTAGCGCGGCAGCACCGGCAGCACGGCGCCGACCGCGAGCAGCCCGGAGAAGGTGACGGCGAAGACGCCGGCGAAGGCGGCGCCCGGCCGCGCCACCGGCGGCGCGCTCTCCGTCACCGCAGCAGCGCCGCGAGGTCGTCGACCACATGGTCGGGAGGAGGATCGGCGGCCTCGGCTTCCTCTCGCGTGCAGGCGCCGGTGAGGACGAGGATCGCCGCCAGCCCCGCTCGCCGCCCGCCCTCGATGTCCGACGCCAGGCGATCGCCGACCATCGCCACGCGCTTCGCGCCTCCGACGCGCTCGCGCGCCAGCTCGAACAGGTGCGGCTCGGGCTTCCCCCCGATCTCCGCCTGCGCGCCGCTCGCCGTTTCGACCGCAGCGAGGACCGCGCCGGTGCCGGGGATGGGGCCGCCGGGGTACGGCATCGTCGGATCGTGGCTGGTGGCGAACAGGGCGGCGCCTCGCTGAATCGCCCGGGTCGCTGTCAGCAGCTCCCCATAGTCGAAGTCGCGGTGGCCGGAGACGATCACCACGTCGGCTTCCCGTGCCTCTTCTCCCTCCAGCAAGCGCAGTCCGGCCCCGGCGGCCGTCTCATGGAAGGCGGGCGCGCCGATCACGAATGCGGTTGCATCCTCTTCGACGGCCTGCGCGGCCAGTTGCGCGGTGGCTTCCCCGGCGGTGACGACGCGGTCGTCGGCCAGTGGGACTCCGGCTTCCCTCAGACGTTCGACATAGGCGGACGCCGGCTTGCCGGGGTTGTTGGTGACGAAACAGACCTCCTTGCCGTCCCTCAGCAGCTTCTCCAGCGTCTCGACTGCGCCAGGCACAAGCTCACGTCCCGTCCACACAACCCCGTCCAGATCGACCAGAAACCCATCGAACTCATCCCCAAGAGCCATATCCGCAGCGTATTGAGGGCCATCCCGGTAGGGGCGGAACGTCTTGTACTTTTTCGGCGCCGCCGATCTCGGACGGCCGCAACCGCCCTCGAAAAAGTTAAGTGGAGCCCCTACCGGGATGGCCCTCTTGACCAACCCAGTCGATAGCGTGCCGGTGGTGAGCAACGATGTCGTGATCGCCACGGACGTCTCGCGCCGCTACGGCGCCGGCGAGGCCGCCGTCGACGCCCTCGTCGACGTCTCGACCGGCTTCGAGCGCGGCCGCTTCACCTCGATCATGGGACCGTCGGGATCGGGCAAGTCGACGCTGATGCACATCCTCGCCGGCCTCGACGCGCCCACCTCCGGCACGGTCACGCTCGACGGCCAGGAGATCACCGGCCTCGACGACGCCGCGCTGACCAGGCTGCGGCGCGACAAGCTCGGCTTCGTCTTCCAGTTCTTCAACCTGCTGCCGGTGCTCACCGCCGAGGAGAACCTCGTCCTGCCGCTCTCGATCGCCGGCCGCAAGCCCGACGCCGAGTGGGTCGAGACCCTGATCCGCACGGTCGGCCTCGAGGACCGCCGCACCCACCGCCCGGCCGAGCTCTCCGGCGGCCAGCAGCAGCGCGTCGCCGTCGCCCGCGCCCTCGTCTCCAAGCCGGCCGTCGTCTTCGCCGACGAGCCGACCGGCAACCTCGACTCGAAGTCGAGCGCCGAGGTGCTGCGGCTGCTGCGCCGGGCGGTCGACGAGTTCGGGCAGACGGTGATCATGGTCACCCACGACCCCGTGGCGTCCTCGCACGCCGACCGCCTGATCACCCTGCGCGACGGGCGGATCGAGAGCGACGGGCCGCCGCCCGACCCGGCTTGACCCGGCTCGCGATCAAGAGCCTCTGGGCGCGCAAGGCGCGGGCGCTCGGCACGACCTTCGCCGTCGTCATCGGGGTCGCCTTCGTCGCCGGCTCCTACGTCCTCACCGACACGATCTTCGCCGCCTTCGACGAAATCTTCAGCGAGTCGCTGAAGGGGACCAGCGTCGTCGTCACGGCGAAGAACCCGGTCAAGCAGGAAAACGGCGAAGTGCCGACGATCCCGGCCTCGCTGCTGCCGCGCGTGCAGCGCACGGCTGGAGTGCGGCTCGCCTCCGGCGCGATCTTCACCCCCGGCGGCTTCTTCGACGCCGAAGGCAAGAAGATCGGCAACAAATTCGCCCCCAAGTTCATCTCCTCGACCCTGCCCGGGTCGCTCGAGTCGCTCACCTACGTCGAAGGCCACCGTCCGCGCGGGCCGGATGAAGCCTCGCTCGACAAGGCCGCGGCCGAAGTCTCGGGGCTGAAGCTGGGAGAAGCGATCAAGCTGATCGGACAGGGCAGCGCCCGCTCCTTCGAGCTGGTCGGCTTCACCCGGCTCGGCGGCGCCTCCTTCGGCGGCGCCAGCATCGCCCAGGTGACGCTGCCGGTGGCGCAGGGCCTCACCCACAAGCCGGGCCGCTTCGACCAGATCTCGGTCGCCGCCGCAAAGGGTGTTTCCTCGGATCTCCTGAAGCGGCGGATCTCGGCCGAGATGCCGGCCGGCGTCAAGGTCGAGACCGCCCAGGAAAACGCCGATCGCGGCTCCGAAGAAATCCGCGAAAACCTCAGCTTCCTGCGGATCTTCCTGCTCGTCTTCGCCTTCATCGCGATCCTGGTCGGCTCGTTCCTGATCTTCAACACCTTCTCGATCACGGTCGCCCAGCGGGTCGCCGAGTTCGGGATGCTGCGCACGCTCGGCGCCTCGCGCCGCCAGATCCTCACCGACGTCGTCGTCGAAGCGTCGGCGATCGGCCTGCTCGGGGCGGTGGTCGGGATCGGCGGCGGCTTCCTCGTCGCGATGCTGCTCAACGCGCTGCTGGAAGCGTTCGAAATCGACCTGCCGACGACCGCCCTCGTGATGGAGTCGCGCACGGTGATCGTCTCGCTCCTGGTCGGGATCGTCGTCACCCTGCTCGCCTCGCTGGTTCCGGCCGTCCGCTCCACCCGCGTGCCGCCGCTCGCCGCTCTGCGGGCGACGGCGCCCGTCCCGACCCGCCGTCGCCGTCTGCTCGGCGTCGCCGCCTCGCTGCTGCTCGGCGTCGCCGGCCTGGCGACGATCCTGGCCGGCCTCTTCGGCAACGCCTCGGCGGGCACCGCCGCGGGCCTGATCGGCGGCGGCGCCGTGGTCATGGTCTTTGCCGTCTCCTTCTTCAGCCCGCATCTGGTGCGGCCGCTCGCGGCGATCGCCGGCTGGCCGCTGGAGCGGGCGCGCCGCCTGCTGGGGCGGCTCTCGCGCGAGAACGCGCAGCGCAACCCGAGCCGCACCGCGGTCACCGCGGGGGCGCTGATGATCGGCCTCACCGTGGTCGCCTTCGTCACCGTCTTCGCCGCCGGGCTGAAGAGCTCGGTCGCCCAGGTGGTGGACGAAAACTTCGCCGGCGGCCTGGTGATCCAGAACAGCGACGGCTTCTCGCCGATCCCGGCCGGCGCGGCGCGGGCGGCGCGCCGGGTGCCGGGCGTGGGCGCCGTGGCGACGATCCGGCGTGAGCAGGCGAAGCTGCTGCCCGCCGGGAGCGGAACGAAAGTATCGGCGCCGAGCAGGGACGTCCAGCGGCTGGTCGACCTGGAATGGAAGCGGGGCGGACCGGCGACCCTGCGCCGGCTGCGCGACGGCCAGGCGGTCGTCTCGGAGGGGTTCGCCGCCGACCACGGGCTCGCCGTCGGCGACCGCTTCCGGCTGCTCACCCAGACCCGCCACCGGCCCAGCTTCGAGGTCGCCGGCGAGTTCGCCTCGAAGCTCGAAGTGTTTGGCAGCGTGATGATCACGCAGGCGGCGATGACGCGCGACCTCGGTCAGACCCAGGACACGATCGACTTCGTCGAAGTCGCTCCGGGGGCCGATCCTGCGCGGGTCCAGGCGCTGCTGAGCGCCGGCGCCGAACGCGCCTTCCCCACCGCCGAAGTGCTGAACCAGCAGGAACTGAAGGAAAGCCGCGAAGAACAGGTCGACCAGCTGGTCAACCTCGTCTACGCGCTGCTGGCGCTGGCGATCGTCGTCTCGCTCTTCGGCATCGCCAACACGCTGGCGCTCTCGATCCACGAACGCACGCGGGAGCTTGGGATGCTGCGCGCGATCGGCATGACGCGCCGCCAGGTGCGGACGATGATCCGCTACGAGGCGGTGATCACGGCGCTGATCGGCGCGATCCTCGGCATGGCCCTGGGGCTCGTCTTCGCCGCCCTGATCGCGCAGCCGCTGAAGGACGAAGGCTTCACCCTCTCCTATCCGATCGGCTCGCTGATCGGACTGCTGATCTTCGCCGCGGCGATCGGCGTCCTAGCCGCGATAGCCCCGGCCCGCCGGGCCTCGAGGCTAGACGTCCTCGAAGCCCTCCAGTACGAGTAGATCATTCTCGACCCAGCCTGGAATCTGAGAGTTCAGGACCAAGCTGGGGGCCGCGGGCGGCGAAGCGACAGTGCTTCGGCGGTACGGCGCGAAGCCGCCCGCGGTTCCCAGCGCCGCGTCCTGGGCTCTCAGATCAGCCGCAGCCCGTGTTGTTGCCGCAGGAGCTGCACGTGTAGCAGCTGCCCGTGCGCTGCATCATGCCGCCGCACTGCTCGCAGGCAGGACCGAGGTCGAGGCCGGACATCTTCGCCGGGACGACCGGCGGGGTTTCGGTGAAGGCGCTCGCCGGCGCCGCCCCGCCGCCGGCCTTCGTCGCCTTCTCCGCGCCGTTGCCGTTGCCGGGCTGGGAGTGGCCGTTGCCGGGCTGGGAGTGGCCGTTGCCGCCGTTCGCCGGGCCGGCCGTGTCGGTGGCGATCCCGAGCCCGAGCTGGCTCGTCTCCGCGTCCTTCTTCGCCCGCACCTCCTGGGTCATGATCCCCAGTTCCTCGAGCGTCTCGGTGTCGTCGATGAAGCGGCTGGCGACCCAGCGCATGATGTAGTCGGGGAGCGATTTGGCGAACGGGATCTCGGGGTTGCCGGTGATCCCCTCCGGCTCGAAGCGCATGTAGCTGAACTTGCGCACGAAGTCTTCGAGCGGGACGCCGTACTGGAGCCCGAGCGAGATCGCCGTGGCGAAGGCGTTCATCAGCCCGCGCATCGTCGAGCCCTCCTTGCCGATGTCGGTGAGGAAGATCTCGCCGACCGAGCCGTCGTCGTACTTGCCGGCGGTGATGTAGCCCTCGTGGCCGGCGATCGAGAACTTGTGGGTGATCGATTCGCGCTCACGCGGCATCCGGCGACGCTCCGGCGGCGCGGCGACGGCCTCTTCCTCGGCCTTGTCCTGCGCGTCGGTGCGCAGCGCCTGCGCGGTCTTCGAGCCGTCGCGGTAGATCGCCAGCGCCTTCAGCCCGCCCTTCCAGCCGCGCGTGTAGGCGTCGGCGATGTCGGAGACCGTGGCGCTCTCGGGCAGGTTGACCGTCTTGCTGATCGCGCCGGAGATGAACGGCTGCGTCGCCGCCATCATGTCGATGTGGCCGGTGTGGGAGATCGCCCGCTCGCCGACCGCGACGTCGAAGACCGGCAGGTGCTCGTCCTTCAGCCCCGGCGCGCCGACGATCGTCGCCTTCTCCGCGATGTGGGCGTCGATCTGGTCGACCTCGGCGTCGGAGTAGCCGAGCGTCCGCAGCGCCAGCGGCACCGAGCGATTGACGATCGTCATCTGCCCGCCGCCGACCAGCTCCTTGAACTTGACCAGCGAGAAGTCGGGCTCGATCCCGGTCGTGTCGCAGTCCATCAGGAAGCTGATCGTCCCGGTCGGCGCCAGCACGGTCGCCTGGGCGTTGCGGTAGCCGTGCTCCTCGCCCAGCTCGACCGCCTCGTCCCAGGCGCGCCGCGCCGCCTCCAGCAGCTCGCCCTTGACTCCCTGGCCGTCAGCGTCGTAGGCGGCGTCGCGGTGCATCCGCATCACCCCGTTGTGCGCCTCGCGGTTGCGCTCGTACTCGTCGTAGGGCCCGGTCGCCCCGGCGGCGATCTTCGCCGACTGGGCGTAGGCGCGGCCGGTCATCAGCGCGGTGATCGCGGCGGCGACGTTGCGGCCCTCCTCGGAGTCGTAGGGCAGGCCGTCGGACATCAGCAGCGCGCCGAGGTTGGCGTAGCCGAGGCCGAGCTGGCGGAAGGCGTTGGCGTTGCGGCCGATCTGCTCGGTCGGGTAGCTGGAGAAGCCGACGAGGATCTCCTGGGCGAGGAAGACGACGTCGACGGCGTGCTCGAAGTCCTCGACGTCGAAGCTGCCGTCGGGGCGGCGGAATTTCATCAGGTTGAGCGAGGCCAGGTTGCAGGCCGAGTCGTCGACGTGCATGTACTCGCTGCACGGGTTGGAGGCGTTGATCCGGCCCGACTCCGGGCAGGTGTGCCAGCGGTTGATGATCGTGTCGTACTGGACGCCCGGGTCGGCGCAGCGCCAGGCGGCGTCGGCGATCTCGCCCATCAGCTCGCGCGCCGGCAGCGTCTTCGTCGTCTCGCCGGTCGTGCGTGCCTTCAGCTCCCAGTCGGAGCCGGCCTCGACCGCCTCCATGAACTCGTCGGTCACCCGCACCGAGTTGTTGGCGTTCTGGTACTGGATCGAGGTGAACCCGTCGCCGTCGATCGACATGTCGAAGCCGGCGTCGCGCAGCGCCCCCGCCTTCTCCTCCTCCTTGGCCTTGCACCAGACGAAGCTCTCGATGTCGGGGTGGTCGACGTCGAGCACGACCATCTTCGCCGCGCGCCGCGTCTTGCCGCCCGACTTGATCGTCCCCGCCCAGGCGTCGGCGCCGCGCATGAAGCTGACCGGGCCGGAGGCGAGCCCGCCCTTGGAGAGCGGCTCGACCGAGCCGCGGATGTTGGAGAGGTTGATCCCCGAGCCCGAGCCGCCGCGGAAGATCATCCCCTCCTTGGTGTTCCAGTCGAGGATCGACTCCATCGAGTCGTCGACGCTGAGGATGAAGCAGGCGCTGCACTGCGGCCGCTCCTCGAAGCCGACGTTGAACCAGACCGGGGAGTTGAAGGCCGCCTTCTGGCCGAGCAGGATCGCGGTCAGCTCCGCCTCGAAGGCCTCGGCGTCCTCCGCGGAGGCGAAGTAGCCGCCCTCCCGCCCCCAGTCGGAGATCGTCCCGGCGACGCGGCCGATCATCTCTTTCACCGAGCGCTCGCGCGTCTCTGAGTCGAGCTGCCCGCGGAAGTACTTCTGGGCGACGATGTTGGTCGCGTTCTGGCTCCAGCTCTTCGGGAACTCGACCCCGCGCTGCTCGAAGGCCGGCGCGGCGGGGTCGCCGATCACGGCGTCGCGCGTCTCCCACTCGATCTCGTCGAAGGGGTGCGTCCCGGGGGAGGAGAAGCGGCGTTCGATCGCCAGGCCCTCGAGACCGTTCTTGGGGGTGCTGGTTGCGGTCTGAGACATCGAACTTCTCCTCTCGGGGCGGCTTTAGGGGGGAGCTGCCCAGGATCGTCACCGAGTCGGACGTACTTTGTGTGGGCCGAACCCGCAAAAGCCGCAGAAATCGCAGCTGTCTCCCTTTATGGTGACAAGTAGATGGCGCGGGCGCGGGCAGAGAAGGCGAAGGCGCGGGCGGCCGAGAAAGCCGAATCTGCAAGGGAAGTTGCAGGCGAGGCGCTCGCGGCGGTCAAGCCGAAGCTGCGCGGCGTCTCGCACCAGTGGGCCTTCGTCGTCTCGCTCTTTCTAGGCGCCGGCCTGATCGTCGCCGCGAAGACGCCGAAGGCGACCCTGGCGGTGGCGGTCTATGCGACCAGCCTCTCCGCCCTGCTCGGCACCAGCGCCCTCTACCACCGGGTGAACTGGCGGCGGCCCGAAGTGCGCAAGTGGATGCGCCGTCTCGACCACTCGATGATCTTCTTCCTCATCGCCGGCACCTACACGCCGTTCGCCCTGCTCGTGCTCAGCGGCCCGCTGGCGGACGCGATCCTCCTCGTCGTCTGGATCGGGGCGATCGCCGGCGCCGTGGTCGAGACGATCTGGATCGACCACCCGAAATGGGTCGCGGCGCTGATCTACGTCTCGCTGGGCTCCGTCGCCACGGTCGCCTTCCCCGAGCTCTGGTCGGACATGGGCGTCGCCGGCACCCTGCTGGTCGCCGCCGGCGGCCTCCTCTACACCGCCGGCGCCGTCGTCTATGCGACCCAGCGGCCCAACCCCAACCCCCGCGTCTTCGGCTACCACGAGGTCTTCCACGCCCTGGTGATCGCCGCCGCCGCCGCCCACTTCACAGCAATCGCCTTCTTCGCCCTCCCGGCGGCCTGACAGAACGCTTCCGCTGTTCCTTTTGTCTATATAGGACACAAAAGGAACAGCGGAACGGTCATGCGAGCGTCGCCGCGGCGCGCTCCTTCGCCGCCTCGACCAGCGCCACGACCTGGACCTCCTCGCCGGCCCTCAGCAGCTCGACCGGGTCGGGGTCGCCGTTGACGATCCCCTCGAAGAACTGCTTGCGGTCCTGGTAGGTCGGCAGCGTCCCCTTAGCCCAGCCGCGGGCGTCGTTGAGGATCACCGCGAGGCGCGCGTACTCCTCGCCGAACAGCTCGGCGACCTCGCGCTTCATCCGCTTCGCCAGGGCCGGCGAGGCGCCGGCGGTCGAGATCGCGATCGCCAGCGGCCCCGTGCGCAGGATCGCCGGCAGGATGAAGTTGCACAGCGGCGGCACGTCGACGACGTTGACCAGCATCGCCCGCCGCTCGGCGTCGTCGAAGACGCAGATGTTGACCTCGCTGTCGTCGGTCGCGGCGATCGCCATGAAGGCGCCCTCGAGGTCGGCGACGCCGGCGTAGGCGCGCTTCTCCCAGGCGATCGAGCCCTCCGCCGCGAGCGACTCCAGCTCGGGATGGGCAATCGGCGCGATCAGGGTGACGTCGGCGTCGCAGGCGAGCAGCCCCTCGACCTTCTCCAGGCCGATGTCGCCGCCGCCGACGACCAGGCAGCGGCGCCCTTTCAGCTTCAGGCAGGCGATGTAGAACGGCGTCTCCAGCATGTCGCGCACGCACGATTGGTCGCAGATCCCCTTGCGGAGCTGACAGACGCACTCCTTGCCTGCATATGCCTGGGCTGGCATGGGGGGAAGGTTAGTGATGCCGGCCCGCCACGGCTCCGTGTGCCCTACGGACAGCTCAGCGCGGATCGCTGCGGTAGGCGCTGGCGCGGTGACGGATGGCGGCGACACGAACCGTCTGCCCGCCGTCGGTGAGTTGGTAGAGGATGCGGTAGGAGCCGACCCGCAGTGAATAAAGTCCGCGAAGCCGCCCACGAAGCACATACCCCGCCTCCGGCTCGCGCTCCAGGAGACCAAGGGCATCCTCAATCGCGTCGATCAGCGGCCAGCCCAGCTCGAGCAGCTCACGGCGGGCGCGCCGGGCGAGGACCAGCCGTGCCAACGATTCAACCGGCGCTCGGCCGGCGTTCCGCCAACTCGGTGCGAAGCTCAGACAAGGCGACTACTTCCCCGCGCTCGATCTCGGCGAGGCCCGCCTCGAGCGCGGAGAGGGCCTCGGGGTCGGAGAGAACCTCGGCGGTCTCCTCCAGCGCCTCGTACTCGTCGATCGGGACCAGGGCCGCCGCGGGCGCCCCGTTGCGCGTGACGAGCACGTGATCGCGACGGTCGCTTACGTCGTCCAGCAGGCTGCTGAGGTTGGCACGCAGCTCGCGCACCGGAACGGTCTTTGGCATACAAAGAGTGTACAGAATCGTGTACGCGAACGGCCCAGTGCGAACCTGCGACCTTCGGGTTATGAGCCCGCTGGAATCGAGGCGAGCGCTTGCCGCAGGCCCTCGTCCAGGCCGGTCTCCGCGCGCCAGCCGAGCTCGCGCTCGGCGCGGCCGGCGTCGAGCACTATGCGCTGCACCTCGCCCGCCCGCGGCGGCGCGAGCTCGGGTTCGAAGTCCTCGCTGCCCTCGATCTCGGCGAGCTTCGCGGCGAGCTCGAGCACGTCGGTCTCGATCCCGGTGCCGACGTTGATCGCGCCGCTCGCCCGCGACCCGGCCGCGGCCAGCGCCGCGGCGACCACGTCCCCCACATATATGTAGTCGCGCGTCTGCCGGCCGTCGCCGTACACGGTCGGCCGCTCGCCGGCGCGCAGCCGGCCGCAGAAGATCGCGATCACGCCGGCCTCGCCGAGCGGGTCCTGGCGCGGCCCGTAGACGTTGCCGAGCCGCAGGCTGACGCCGGAGAGGCCGTAGAGGCGCTCGTACAGCGCCAGGTAGCCCTCGGCGGCGAACTTGCTCTGGCCGTAGGCGGAGAGCGGCTCGATCGGCGCGCCCTCGTCCAGCGGCAGCGGCTTGCCCTCGCCCTCGCCGTAGATCGCGCCGCCGGTCGAGACGAAGACGATCCGCGGCGAGCCGGCGAGCCGCATCGCCTCGAGCAGGTTGGCGGTCCCGCCGACGTTGACCGCGGCGTCGAAGGCCGGGTCGGCGAGCGACTTGCGCACGTCGATCTGCGCCGCCAGGTGGAAGACGACCTCGGGCTCGGCCCGCGCCACCAGCTCGCTCAGGGCCGCCGCCTCGCGGATGTCGACCTCGGCCAGCTCGGCGCCCGCCGCCAGCGCCCCGTCGAGGTTCGACAGCCGCCCGGTGGAGAGGTCGTCGACGACGGTCACCGCGTCGCCGCGGGCGAGCAGCGCGTCGACCAGATTCGACCCGATGAAGCCGGCGCCGCCTGTGACCAGAGCCCTCATGAGCGCGCCGATCCTACGGGGATCGGCGTCCGCCGGCCGCGCGGGGCAGCCGAACGCCCCTGCTACCCTCGCCGCCCCATGAGGCTGATAGTCACCGAGAAGAACAACAGCGCCAAGAAGATCGCCGACATCCTCGGACGCAACGAGGCGAAGGCGGACAAGACCTACAAAGTCCCCTTCTACACCTGGACCGACGCTGAGGGCGGCGAGCAGATGACGATCGGGCTGAAGGGACACGTGCTCGGCCCGGCCTTCCCCGAGGGCTACTCGAACTGGCAGAAGACCGATCTGCACGACCTGATCGACGCCAAGCTGATCAAGGAGCCGACCGACAAAAACGTCGTCAAAGCGATCCGCAAGATGGCCAAGGGGGCCGACGAGCTGGTGATCGCGACCGACTTCGACCGCGAGGGCGAGCTGATCGGGCTGGAGGCGCTGGAGGAGATGCTCGACGCCAACCCGGCGCTGGGCTCGCGCGAGGAAGCCGACGCCGGCACGCTGCGGATCAAGCGCGCCCGCTACTCGGCGCTGACCAAGGAGGAGATCGAGCGCGCCTTCTCCAACCTCGACCAGCTCTCCTACCCGCTGGCCAACGCCGGCGCCGCGCGCCAGGACATCGACCTGCTCTGGGGCGCCACCCTGACCCGCGCCGTCTCGCTCGCCACCCGCCGCTTCGGCTCCAACTTCCTCTCGGTCGGCCGCGTGCAGAGCCCCACCCTGGGGCTGATCGTCGAGCGCGAGATGGAGCGCCGGGCCCACGTCGCCAAGCCCTTCTGGGAACTCTTCGCCAAGTTCCAGCACCCCGAGGGCAGCTTCGAGGCCCACCACGCGACCGACAAGTTCTGGGAGAAGGCCGAGGCCGACGCGGCGCTCGCCGGCACCTCCAGCCCCGGCACGGTCAAGTCGGTGACGGCGCGCAAGAACACGCGCAAGCCGCCGACCCCCTACAACACGACGGCCTTCAGCACCGACGCCTCCAGCCGCCTCGGGATCACCCCCGCCTCGGCGATGCGGATCGCCGAGGACCTCTACATGGACGGCTTCATCTCCTACCCGCGCACCGACAACACCGTCTACCCGGCCTCGCTGCCGGTGCGGGAGCTGGTCACCTCGCTGGTCCGGGTGAAGGAGTTCTCCGCCGCCGCCGGCCTGCTCGACGGCGAGCTGAAGGCGACCCGGGGCAAAAAAGAGACGACGGACCACCCGCCGATCTACCCGACCCAGGCGATCCACCCCGGCGCCCTCGAGGGCTCCAAGAGACGCGTCTACGAGCTGGTCGTGCGGCGCTTCCTCGCCACCTTCAGCCCGCCGATGATCACCGAGTCGACGCGGGCCGACATCGAGGCCGGCTCGGAGACCTACTTCGTCCGCGGCTCGGTCGTCGTCGACCCGGGCTACGCCGGCATCTACACCTACGCCCGCTCCCCCGACGAGGAGATCCCGAAGCTGGAGGAGGGCCAGGCGCTGCAGCTCGACGGCGAGCCGTGGCTGCTCGACAAGGAGACCCAGCCGCCGGCCCGCATCTCGCAGGCGAAACTGATCGAGATGATGGAGGAGCGCGGCCTGGGCACGAAAGCGACGCGGGCCGACATCATCCAGAAGCTGTTCGACCGCGGCTACGTCTACGGCAACCCCCCCGTGCCCTCGGAGACCGGCGTGGCGATGTACGAGGCGTTCAAGAAGTACGTGCCGCGGATGGCGACCGCCGAGATGACCGCCCAGCTGGAGGCGGAGATGGACCGGATCGCCGGCGGCGAGATGAGCAAGGGCGATGTCGTCGGCGAGAGCCGCGACCTGCTGCACAGGACCTGGGGTGAGATCGAGGAGAGCCGCGAAGACCTGGCCAAGGTCGTCTGGAAGGGGATGGACGAGGACCGCATCCTCGGCCCCTGCAAGGTCTGCGAGGAGGCCGGCCGGACCAAGGAGGACGGCTCGCCCAACATGCTGCGGATCATCCGGGCGAAAAAATCGGGCAAACGCTTCGTCGGCTGCAGCGGCTGGACCCTCGACGACCCCGAGTCCTGCGACCAGACCTTCCCGCTGCCCCAGCGTGGCGACGTCTTCCGGCTCGAAGAGCGCTGCTCGGTCTGCGGCCAGACGCCGCGGCTGAAAGTCGTCCCCTTTCGTGGCCGCGCCTGGAACCTCTGCCTCAACGACGACTGCGAGTCGATGCAGGAGATGAAGCGACGCCGCGCCGAGCGCGAAGCGGCGAAAAAGGCGAAGGCCGAGATGGAAGAGAAGCCGATGCCCGGCAAATCGACCACCGCGACGCGCAAACGGAAAAGGGCCAAAGCAGCGGCGAAATGACCTTCATCTCCCTGGAGGGTGTCGATGGCTCCGGGAAGAGCACGCAGGCGAAGCTGCTCGCCGAGGCGCTCGGGCCGGAGACGACGCTGATCCGCGAGCCGGGGGGGACCGACGCGGCCGAGCGGATCCGCGAGCTGCTCGCCGACCCGGCGCTGGAGCTCGACCCCTTCGCCGAGCTGCTGCTCTTCTCGGCGGCGCGCGCCGACCTGCTGGCGCGGGTCGTGCGGCCGGCCCTGGAGGCGGGCGGGACGGTCGTCGCCGACCGCTTCGCCGACTCCAGCGTCGCCTACCAGGGCGGCGCCCGCGGGCTCGGCGCCAGCCACGTGCTCTCGCTGGTCGACCAGACGATCGACGGGCTGTGGCCGGACGTGACGGTCTACCTGCGGATCGACCCCGAGGTGGGGCTGAGCCGCGCCGACGGGGAGGACCGCTTCGAGGCCGAGGGGCTGGAGCTGCAGGGGGCGGTCGCCGCGGCCTACGACGAGATCGCCCAGATCGCCTCCGACCGCGTGGTCGTCGTCGACGCCGAGGGCAGCGTCGACGAGGTTCACGCGCGCATTCTCGACGCTGTCGATGCTCGTCTCTGAGACTCAGCCACGGGCGCGGAAGGCGCTGGATGCGGCGCTGAAGGCGGGACCGTCGCATGCCTATCTCTTTCGCGGGCCGCGCGGCTCGGGGAAGCGGGAGCTGGCGCGGGCCTTTGCCGCGGAGATCTTGGCGGGGGGAGCTGAAGATGCCGAGGATGCGCGGCGCCGGGCGCTGCTCGACCCTTCGCCGCACCCCGATTTGGTTTGGCTGAAGCCGGCGGGGGCGCAGCATCTGGTCGAGGAGGTGCGGGAGCGGGTGATCCGGGCGGCGGTCTATCGGCCCTTCGAAGGCGGCAAGCGAGTTTTCGTGATCGAGGCCGCCGAGGCGATGCGCGACGAGAGCCAGAACGCGCTGCTGAAGACGCTTGAGGAGCCGCCGGGGTTCGTCCACCTGATCCTGCTCAGCTCCGAGCCGGCGGCGCTGCTGGAGACGATCTCCTCGCGCTGCCAGCCGGTCGACTTCGCGCCGCTGCCGGCGGAGGCGGTCGAGGGGATGCTGCGCGAGGGAGCGCCGGAGGCGGGCCCGGAGGAGATCGCCGCCGCCGCCCGCCTCTCCGGAGGAGATGTCGAGCTCGCCGGCCTGCTGCTCACCGAGCAGGGCCGGGCGCTGCGCGAGCAGGCGATCGGACGCAAGTGGGGGGCGATCCTGAAGAGCGCCGAGCGGGCGGGCGAGGAAGCGGAAGCCGACGCTCGGGACGCGCTGGAAGCCGAGAAGGAGGCGGGGGCGAAGCGTTCCGCCCGCGACGTCTCCGACGTCGCCAAACGGGCCGGCCGTCGCCGCCGCACCGATTGGCTCGACCTCGGCCTGCTGCTCGCCGCCGCCTGGCTGCGCGACCTCGCCGCCACCGCTTCCGGCGCCGCCGAGGCCGTCTTCGACCGCGACCGCCTCGACGCGCTCCGCGCCCAGGCCGACGGCCTCGACCCCGCCGCCGCCCGCCGCGCCGTCGAGCTCGTCGCCGACACTCGTCGCCGCCTCGACCTGAACGTCTCCGAGCAGCTGGCCCTCGAAGCCCTCTCAGTCCGCCTCGCTGCCGTCCTCGACTGATCTCGCCGCCTCCTGCTCGCGCGCCTTCTCCAACGCCCGCTCCTGGGCCAGGCGCGTTATCTGGGCCGCCTGGCGCGACATGATCACGCTGAAGTTGAGCGCCAGCCCGAGCAGCAGCAGGAGGATGATCGAGAACAGGGCGACGTTGGTGTCGCGCACGCCCATCAGGTCGGCGACGGCGCTGAGCACGCCGGGGAAGATCGCCCCGGCGAGCATCCCGATGCCGGCGACGAACCAGACGACGCTGAAGCGCTCCTGCAACCGGTCGCGGCGGATCAGCTCGAGGATCATCAGCATGAAGGCCACCGCGATCACGGCGGCGATCACCCGCGTCTGCGAGGTCAGGTGGACCTTCGGGTCCTGCGCGGCCGCGAGCAGCGCGGCGCTCACCGTTCGGCCTCCGCCCGCGGCAGGGCCGCCGCCCCGTCGCGCTCCGGGCGCCGCGGCCGGAACTGGCCGACCAGCAGCACGATCATCCCCTTGAAGATGAAGAAGGCCGAGCGCAGCGGCGTCAGGAAGGAGGAGCCGCCGGCCCGCTCCAGCATCCGCACCGGCACCTCCTCGACCCGCAGCCCCTGGCGCACCGCCAGCTGAAGCGACTCGATCTCGGCGAAGTCGGGCGAGTAGCTCTCGCTGAACAGCTCCATCACGCGCCGGTTGGCGGCCCGCATGCCGCTGGTCGTGTCGGTGAAGCGCTGCCGCGTCGCCAGGGTGAGGAAGAAGCGGAAGACGCTGATCCCGATCCGCCGCGAGATCGTCGCCCGGTAGTCCTCGCCGCCGATCTCCTCTCCGCCGCCGGCCCTCGCCCCGTCCGCGCGGAAGCGCGAGCCGATCACCAGGTCGGCGCGGTCGGCGCGCACCTCCGCCAGCAGGCGGGCGACCTCGGGCGGCGGGTGCTGGCCGTCGGCGTCGAGATGGGCGCAGAGGTCGTAGCCCTCGCGCAGCGCGTACAGGTAGCCGGTCTGCAGCGCCGCCCCCAGGCCCTGGTTGAAGGGCAGCGAGGCGACCCTCGCCCCCGCCGCCGCGGCCCGCGCCGCCGTCTCGTCGGTCGAGCCGTCGTCGACGACCAGGACGTCGGCCTCGGGAAGCCGCTCGCGCACGCCGCCGATCACGGCCGCGACCGAGTCGGCCTCGTTCCAGGCCGGGATGAAGACCAGCGTCCTCATGGATGCGGCGATTCTCCCATGCCGTCATCCTGTCGGAGCATTGATGAGAAGGATCGGGATCAGGGTCTGGCTGGTCGGCGCGTTCGCCGCCGTGACCCTGCTCACGGCCGGCGTCGTCTACCTCTTCGGCGACCGGCCCCGGGCGGTGCTCGGGGCGATCGCCCTCGGCATCGTCGCCGGCTTCTTCATCGCGCTCGGGATCTCGCGCCGCGTGCGGCGCCTCTCACGCGGCGCCGGCGAGCTCGCGGCGGGCTCCTTCGACACCCACCTCGACGTCGGCGGGCGCGACGAGATCGGCGACCTCGCCCGCGCGCTCGAATCGATGCGCGCCTCGCTCAAAGAGAGCTTCGGCGTGCTGACCGCCGACCGCAACAAGCTGAAAGCGATCTTCGACGAGCTCACCGACGCGGTGATCGTGGTCGACGAGAACGGCGCCGTGCGCTTCGCCAACAGCGCCGCGGCGAAGCTGCTCGGGCCGCTCGGCCAGCCGCCCGCGGGGATGCGCTCGCAGCTGCACCGCGCCGCCGACGTCGGCTTCGCCGCCCACCCGGCGCTGCGCCTCGGCGACCGCGCCTACGCGATGACCGCCCGCGCGCTGCCCAAGGAGCGCGCCGTCCTCGTCGTCGCCCGCGACCGCACCGACGAGATGCGCCGCGAGCTGGCCGAAGCCGACTTCATCTCCAACGCCGCGCACGAGCTGCGCAACCCGCTCGCCGGCATCTCCAGCGCGATCGAGGTCCTCCAGGAGGGGGCGAAGGACGACCCGGAGGCGCTCGAGCACTTCCTCGGCCGCCTCGCCGAGGACGCCGAGCGGATGAACCGCCTGACCAGGTCGCTGCTGACCCTGGCCCGGGTCGAGTCGATCGGCGCCGGCGAGCGCGAAGGCGTCGACGTCGCGGCGGCCGTCCGCGACACCGTCTCCGCGGTCGAGGCCCCGCGGCACATCGAGCTGAGCACCGCGGTCGAGCCCGACCTCTTCGCCGAGGGCGACCCGACGCTGCTGCGCCAGGTGCTGGTCGGGTTGCTCACCAACGCCTTCAAGCACACGCCGCTGCCCGGGCGCGTTACCGTTCGCGGCCGCCGTGACGGCGACGACGAGGTGATGCTTGAAGTGATCGACACCGGGCCCGGAATCCCCGAGGCGGAGATAGAGCGCATATTCGAGCGCTTCTACCGCCGCGACGAGTCGCGCAAGCAGGAGGGCTTCGGCCTCGGCCTGGCGATCGCCCGCCGCATGGTCAGCGTGATGGGCGGCGAGATCGGCGCCCGCTCGGTTGAGGGCCGGGGCAGCACCTTCTGGGTCCGCCTGCCCGCCGCGCAACCCAGCCCGACCCCGGTGGCCTGATGAGCAGCGGCCGGATCCTGATCGCCGACGACGAGCCCTCGGTGCGCGACTCGGTCGGCTACGCGCTGGCCCAGGAGGGCTTCGAGGTGACCGGCGCCGCCGACGGCGATGAGGCGAGCGAGCGCGTCAACGACGGCATCCCCTACGACCTCTTGATCCTCGACATCATGATGCCCGGGCCGAGCGGGCTAGACATCTGCCGCGAGGTGCGCTCGCGCAGCGCCGTGCCGATCATCCTGCTGACCGCCAAGGACGCCGAGGTCGACAAGGTCGTCGGGCTCGAGGTGGGCGCCGACGACTACGTCACCAAGCCGTTCTCGGTGCGCGAGCTGCTCGGCCGGGTGCGCGCCCAGCTGCGCCGCCGCGAGCTCGACCGGGCGCCGCTCGCCGAGGCGGTCATGGTCGCGTCCGGCCCGGTCGCGATCGACCTCGTCCGCCACGTCGCCACCGTGCGCGGCGAGCCGGTCAACCTGACCCGTTCGGAGTTCCAGCTGCTGCGCCTGCTGGTCGGCCGCGCCGGCGAGGTCTTCCCCCGCCGCCAGATCATGGAGGAGCTGTGGCAGACCGAGTTCGACGGCGACGAGCGCGCCTGCGACGTCCACATCTCCAACCTGCGCCAGAAGGTGGAGACCGACCCGCAGAGCCCCGAGCTGATCGTCACCGTGCGCGGCGTCGGCTACAAGTTCGAAGGCGAAGCCGGCTGAGGCCCGCCCCGCCCGCTTCCCCTTGCGAATAACCTCTATCTATGGACCGGACCGCGAGCGCGGATGAGGCGACGGCGATCGCCGCGGCGATCGCCCGCTTCGAGGCGGACACGGCTCCGGCGGTTGCGGCTGAGGGGGAGGCAATGAGCCCGTGGCAGCGGGCGGCGCTGGCGGAGGGGGTCGGCGCGAAGGGCATCGTTCAGAAGCACCTCGAAGGAGGAGGAGTCCAATGGCAGTCGTGAAAATCATCGAGCTGGTCGGCAGCTCCAAGACATCTACCGACGACGCGGCGAAGCAGGCGCTCAACCAGGCGCAGGGAACCCTGCGCAACATCCGCGCCGTCGACATCGTCTCGACCGGCATCCGGGGCGAGAACCTGGACGAGTACCGCGCCCACGTCCGCGTCGCTTTCCTGGTCGAGGGAACCGAGGTCGACTGAGGATCAGCCGGCGGTGCGTGCGTTTTCGAGCTGCCGCTCGATCGTCGCGATCAGCTCATCGGGGACGCCCTCCGTTTCCTCCCGTGCGGCGGCGATCGCGCCGGCGGCGCGATCGAGCAGGTCGTCGACGATCTCGGCCGCCCTGGTCGACGGCAGCCCCCACCGCACGATCTCGTTGGCGATTCGCTGTGTGGTCACCCGGTCGGCGCGTTGGACGCTGTCGACGTACATCGCCAGCCGGTCGTCTCCGTAGTGCAGCGTGCACATCAGGTCGTAGAGCGGCGTCAGCGAGAGCCCGCCCGACGCATGGTGAAGCAGCGAGAGGTTCTTGGCATGCGCGTCGCCGTTGCCGAGCACGGCGTTCAGGGCGACCGCCTGCGCCAGTCTTTCCAGCGACTCGGGTGCGGCGACCGACTGAAGGATGCCGGCGACGCGCAGCAGGGACGGCCCGCCGTCCTCCTCGTACTTGGTGTCGGGCGGGGTGCCCGTCGCCTGGCAGAAGTCCTCTTGGTGGATGCGCTGGACCGAGCCGTCGGCTGCGACCGCTCGGTCGTAGCGCTCGACGACGATCAGCCGGCGGCCCGCGATCTCGGCTGTCTCGACGGCGGCGACCTCCAGACCGAGGTGCTTGGCGATCCGCATACAGAGCGCCTCGTTCTCGACGGTATGCGGGTAGGCGGCGATCTCCGGCTTGAGGATGTGGGTCGAGGGCGTTCCGTCTATCGGCCGCCCCCAGGACCCGTCCGGCATCCGCGTGAGCAGTAGCTTCTCCTGAACCCCGGCGAGCGAGACGCGGACCCTTCCGCCGGCGCCGAGGGGTGCGCTGCGCAGGTTCCCGACCAGCTCCTCCAGCTCCCCGACGGAGAGATGCTCGGCGGTGGCCGTGGTCGGAGCGGGGGGAGGGGGGTCCTCGAGCGGCTGGACGATCACGGCGCCGGCGCAGTCCCGGCCCAGCGCCTCGATCAGGCCGTACGTGTCGTCCGCGCGCAGGCCCAGGTCCCTGGCGATCGACTTTCGCGGCTCGCCCTCGGGGAGGAGGCCGTCGATAAAGGGGCGCGTGACGCCCTGCGTGTAGCGCCCGGTGCCGACCGGAAGCGACAGCGACAGCAGCGGCGTGCCCAGGTCGTAACGGCTGAGCGCCTGCTCGGTGTAGGCGAGGCGGGGGCGGCCGCGCTTGCGGTCGATGGTCGCCACGCGCTCGCCGTATAGCCAGACGGCCAGCTCGTCCGCCATCACCAGTCCGCCTTTTCGAGCGTCATCCGCACGCCGAGCTGTCGCAGCAGTCGAAAAGCCCGCTTCAACTGCTCGGTTTCCTTCCCGTTCTCCAGCTCGGAGAGGTAGCTGCGCTGCAGCCCGGCGGTCTCGGCCAGCTGCGCCTGGGTTTGGCCGGCCTCCATGCGGTAGTGGCGGATCGCGTCGCCGAGCGACGCGGGGGTGTAGATGCGGAAGCGACTGTTTGGAGAATGCGCTTTGTCCGTCGGCATAAGCAGACATAGTAGCAATGTCGGAATATTTCGGCAAGTTGCAGTGTCGGAATATCAAAACGAAGATCGCCGCTGGTAGGGTCTCGTCCCCATGGCGGATGAGACGAGAGAGGTTTCCCGCGACGAGGCCCAGAAGCTGATCGAGGACGGTGCGCAGGTCGTCGACGTGCGCGCCGACCACGAGTGGGAGGCCGGGCACATCGCCGGCGCCGTCCACGTGCCGCTCGACGAGCTGGCCGGGCGCACGGCGGAGATCGACGCCGAACGGCCGGTCGTCCTCTACTGCCGCGGCGGCAACCGCTCGACGATGGCGACCGAGGCGCTCGCCGCCGCCGGCTTCGGCGCCGCCAAGCTCAGCGAGGGGATCGTCGGCTGGGCCGAGGCGGATCTGCCGCTGGAGCCGGAGGGCGGATACGTCGCCGAGTCCGGTGAGGCGGCGGCGATCCTCGAGGCCCGCAAAAAGGCCGCGCAGAGCTAGGGACAGAGCTAAATACCCTAATCCCGGTCCGGTTTTGCTATTTTGCTCCGCATGAGTCCGGAGCGACCAAGCGTCCATCTCTGGTTATTCGCGCCGGGAGCGAAGGACGAAACTTTGTGATGGAGGTCGTCGTCGACGAGGACAAGCGGCAGAGCGGCAAGGGCCGGGCGGGCACGCTCGAGAACCCGGAGACCTACGAGAACGTCCCCGGGCACGTGATCCCGATAATCGAGCGCGAGTTCGACGACTTCGACGGCGAAGCGGACCAGTTCCTCGCCGGCGAGCTGGCCGAGGACCAGTTCATCGGCTTCCGCCTCAAACAGGGCGTCTACGGCCAGCGCCAGGCCGACGTGCAGATGATCCGCGTCAAGCTGCCCTACGGCGGCGTGACGCCGGAGCAGATGGAGGCCTTCGCGAGCGTGGTCGAGCAGTACGCGCCGCTGAACAAGGGCCACATCACGACCCGCCAGAACATCCAGATCCACCACGTGCCGCTGCGCGACGTCAAAGCGCTGCTGCGCGAGATCGCCGACGCCGGCCTCTCCTCGCGCGAGGGCTGCGGCAACACGATCCGCAACGTCACCGGCGACCCCTGGGCCGGCGTCGCCGCCGACGAGATCTTCGACCCGACGCCCTACGCCGGCGCCTACGTCCGCTACTTCGTCCGCCACCCGACGACCCAGCTGATGCCGCGCAAGATCAAGACCTCCTTCACCGGCTCCGATGCCGACCGGGCGATCAGCGGCATCCACGACATCGCCTTCCTCAGCCGCGAGCGCGACGGCGTCAAGGGCTTCGAGGTCCGGGTCGGCGGCGGCACCTCGATCATGGCCCGCGTCGCGCCGACGCTGTACGAGTTCGTCGAGGCCGACAACGGCGACTACCTCAAGGTCGCCGAGGCGGCGCTGCGGATCTTCGACCGCCAGGAGTGGCTGCGCGTCAACCGCGCCCGCGCCCGGATCAAGGTGCTGATCGACAAGATCGGCATCGACGCCTTCCGCGAGCAGGTCGACGCCGAGCTCGAGGGCGAGTGGGTCGAGGAGCGCGAGTTCGGCCCCGAGTTGGTCGAGCGCCTGCGATTCGACGACGACGAGCGGGAGAACGCGCCCGAGCCGCCGCCCGCCCCCGCCTCGCCCAACGGCGACCGCGCTGAGCTCGACCGTTTCCTCGAAGGCAACGTGCAGCCGCAGCGCCAGGAGGGCTTCGTCGCGGTCGAGGTCAAGGTCGAGCGCGGCGACCTGACGCCGGAGCAGTTCCGCGGCCTCGCCGCGATCATGCGCGAGCACACCGGCGGCTACGCGCGCAGCACCGTGCAGCAGAACCTCGTCCTGCGCTGGGTGCGCGACGAGGCGCTCTACGAGGTCTGGGAGCGGCTGAAGGAGCTCGGCCTCGCCGAGCCCGGCGCGCGCGAGATCACCGACACGGTGAGCTGCCCCGGCACCGACAGCTGCAAACTCGGCATCACAGCCTCGATGGGCCTCAACCGGGCGATCAAGCAGCGGCTCGAGGAGATGGAGATCACGGATCCGCTGACCCGCGGGATCCACGTCAAGATGAGCGGCTGCCCGAACGGCTGCAGCCAGCACCACATCGCCAACATCGGCTTCTACGGCGCCTCGCTGAAGGTCGGCGGCCGCCAGATGCCCGCCTACATCCCGCACATCGGCGGCAACTACGAGGGCGGCGAGGTCGTCTTCGGCACGCGGCTGAAGTCGCGCCTGCCCGCCAAGCGGGTGCCCGAGGCGGTGCAGCGCTGGATCGAGCTGTACGAGGGCGAGCGGGCCGCGGACGAGGAGTTCAACGCCTTCGCCGAGCGCGCCGGCGCCGAGCGCTTCGAAGCGGAGATCAAGGACCTGACCCTGCCCGCCGAGTTCAGCCTCGAGACGATGCAGCAGTTCATCGACTGGAACCGCTCCAGTCCCTACAAGGTGGAGCGGGGCGAGGGCGAGTGCGCGATATGAACCCTGTGGCGACGATCCCGGAGATCGACGCCGAGGCGGTCAGCGCGGAGCTGGAGGAGAAGAGCGCCGCCGAGGCGATCGAGTGGATGTTCGAGGCCTTCGGCCAGAGCCACTACATCGCCTGCTCGTTCCAGAAGACGAGCTCGGTGACCGCGCACCTGGCCAGCCGCATCAACCCCGAGGCGCGCTTCTTCTACCTCGACACCGACGTGCTCTTCCCCGAGACCTACGAGACGCGCGACCGGCTCGCCGCGGCGCTCGACGTCGAGTTCGACCGCTTCTGCGACCTCACCCTGGAGGAGCAGGCCGCCCAGTACGGCGAGGAGCTGTGGAAGCGCGACCCCGACGCCTGCTGCGGCCTGCGCAAGGTCGAGCCGCTGCGCCGCGCCCTCTCCGGCGTCGACTGCTGGCTCGCCGGCGTCCGCCGCGAGGACTCGGCCAGCCGCGCCAAGACCCCCAAGCTCGCCTGGGACAAGCGCTTCGGCCTCTGGAAGCTGAACCCGATCGCGGATTGGACCGAGCGCGACGTCTGGAGCTACATCCGCGAGCACGATCTCCCGTACAACCCGCTGCACGATCGCGGCTACCCCTCGATCGGCTGCACCCACTGCACCAAGCCGGTCGGGCCGGGCGGCTCGCCGCGCGCCGGGCGCTGGGCGGGTCTCGAGAAGACCGAGTGCGGGATCAACTAGCGGGCTGCGGCCCGCTTTAGCAATACTCTCCTGCCCCGAACGCGACGAGGAGCCCCATGAGCGAGACGATGACCGAGCTTTCCCTGACCCTTTCCGAGCGCCACACGGCCGACTTCGAGATGATCGGCAACGGCGGCTTCGCGCCGCTGACCGGCTTCCAGGGCTCCGCCGACTGGCAGCGCGTCTGCGCCGAGATGCGCACCGCCGACGGCCACTACTGGCCGATCCCGATCACTCTGGCGAGCGACCTCGAGTGCGCGGTCGGCGACACGATCGCGCTCTCGAGCGACGAAGGCAAGCCGCTGGGGCGGATCAGGGTCGAGGAGATCTTCGAGCGCGACGTGAAGCGCGAGGCCGAGCAGGTCTACGGCACGACCGACGAGGCCCACCCGGGCGTCGCCGCGATCCGCGAGGAGGGCGCCCGCTGCCTCGCCGGCCCGATCGAGGTCGACGCGCTGCCCGACCACGAGGAGGCCTTCATGCGCCGCTACAAGACGGCGCCGGAGACGAAGGCCGAGTTCGAGCGCCGCGGCTGGAACCGAGTCGTCGCCTTCCAGACCCGCAATCCCATCCACCGCGCCCACGAGTACCTGACCAAGGCTGCGCTGGAGACCTGCGACGGGCTGTTCATCCAGCCGCTGATCGGCAAGACCAAGGCCGGCGACATCCCCGCCGACGTGCGCATGCGCTGCTACGAGGTGCTGATGGAGAACTACTACCCGAACGACCGGGTGATGCTCGGCGTGAAGCCGGCGAAGATGCACTACGCCGGCCCGCGCGAGGCCGTCCTGCACGCGATCGTCCGCCGCAACTACGGCGCCACCCACTTCATCGTCGGCCGCGACCACGCCGGCGTCGGCGACTACTACGGCACCTACGACGCGCAGAAGATCTTCGACGAGATCGACATCGAGGAGCTGGGCATCGAACCGCTGTTCTTCGAGCACAGCTTCTGGTGCAACGAGTGCGAGGGGATGGCCTCGGGCAAGACCTGCCCGCACGACTCCTCGGCGCACGTTTTCCTCAGCGGCACCAAGGTGCGCGAGATGCTCGGCAAGGGCGAACGCCCGCCGCAGGAGTTCTCGCGCAACGAGGTCGCCGACATCCTGATCGACGCTTACAAGGAGGACTGACGTAAAGATGGCTGGAGAGAAGGGATTCACCCTCTGGTTCACCGGACTCTCGGGAGCCGGCAAGACGACGATCTCGAGGCTGCTGGAGGGCCACCTGCGCGAGCGCGGCTCGAAGCTGGAGATCCTCGACGGCGACGTGGTGCGCGAAAACCTCTCCAAGGGGCTCGGCTTCTCCAAAGAGGACCGCGACACGAACATTCGCCGCATCGCCTTCGTCGCCGACCTGCTCAGCCGCAACGGCGTGCCGGTGATCACCGCGGCGATCTCCCCCTACGCGGAGATCCGCTCCGAGGCGCGCGACCTGATGGGCGAGCGCTTCGTCGAGGTCTACGTCAAGGCCTCGGTCGACACCTGCGCCGAGCGCGACGTCAAGGGCCTCTACGCGAAGGCGTTCGCCGGCGAGATCAAGGAATTCACCGGCGTGTCGGACCCCTACGAGGCGCCCGACAACCCCGAGGTCACCTGCGACACCGAAAGCGAAACGGCTGAGGAGTCGGCGCAAAAGCTGATCGAGTACCTCGAGTCGCGCGGCCTGATCCCCGAGCACGCTCCCGCGTCGGCGTAGAGGAAGGGCGGGGAGTCCCTCCGTCTGACAATCGCCGGGCTAATTAGCCCGGCGATTTGAGTATCCGCCAGCCGGAGGGACTCCCCGCCCTTCCTCGTTAGGCTGCGTTGGATGAAGTGGGGATTGACAGTTGCGCTCCTCTCGGTTTTGGGGTTGGGGCTGGCGGGGGGTGGGGGCGTTGCCGAGGGTTCGGGGCCGGTCTATGAAACGGCGCCTGGGCCGGTCTATGAAATTCCTCCGCCGCGCAAGGCGCGCTTTCATTTCGCCGGGTTGCGGCTGAACCGGCATAGCGGGACGGCGATCGTCTTCGTCCGGGTGCCCGGGGCGGGGCGGGCGATCCTGCACGGGCGCGGCATCCGGCGGCGGGTGCGCGTCGCCGGCCGGGCGCGGCGGCTGTGGCTGCCGGTCGGGCCGAAGGTGCGCCTCATGCACTACCTGAGGCGCCGCCGCAAGGGCCGCATCCGGGTCGCGGCCACGTTCAGGCCGGATGACGGCGGCGCTCCGCAGACGATCGAAAAGGTCGTCGTGCTCAGGCGCCACCGGCGCAGTTGACGCTCTACGGCTTCGGCGGCACCTGCGGCTCGGCGAGGCCGTAGGTGTCGTAGGCGCCGAACCTGGCGAAGGTCTTGTGGGTGGGGCCGTGGTAGTCGGAGGAGGCCGTCGGGATCAGGCCGAGCTCGCCGCAGAGCTCCAGCAGGTGCTCGGTCTGCTCCTTCGTGTGGGTGGGGTAGAAGGTCTCGACGCCGTCGGCCCGCAGGGAGCGGATCAGGTCCTCGACCTTGGCCGGGTCGGAGATGTCCCAGTAGGGATGGGCGACGACGGCGACGCCGCCGGCCTCGCGGATCAGCTCGATCGCCTGCTCGGCGGTCGGCCAGCGGCGCGGCACGAAGGCCTTGGCGCCGGGCACCAGGTACTCCTCGAAGAACGGCCCCAGGTCGCCGCTGGCGCCGGCGGCGCGGGCGATGTGCGGCCGGCCGATCGAGAGCGCGTCGCCGGCCTCCTTCACCGCGTCCTCCAGGTGCAGGTCGAACCCCTCCCCGCGCAGCTTCTCGACGATCTCCCCGGCCCGCGTCACCCGCTCGTGCTGAGCCCGCTCGCAGGCCGGCGCGATCTTCCCCAGGTCGACCCAATACCCGCAAACGTGCAGGTCTTCCGCGTAAGGATGCACACACGACATCTCGATAGCCGGCACCAGCTCGATCCCCAGCCCCTCGGCAGCTTCGGCAGCCTCGGCGACCCCGGCAATCGCATCGTGATCGCTCAGCGCCAACGTGGTAACGCCGGCCTTTGCAGCTTCATCGACGACCCCGGAGGGCGACAACTGCCCGTCGGACACCGTCGAGTGGCTCTGAAGCTCGATCAGCACGACCGGGCACCCTATTCGTCTCGTGAGGAGAGGGTGGGGACACCCCCGAACCGGCGGATACTCAAAACGCCGGCCTAATTAGGCCGGCGTTTGTCGGGGCGGGGGTGTCCCCACCCTCTCCGCCCCACGCATGAATAAACTGCCGCGCCGTGTTCCAGAAGGTCCTAATCGCCAACCGCGGTGAGATCGCGATCCGGGTCGCCCGCACCCTCAAGGAGATGGGAATCGCCTCGGTCGCCGTCTACTCGGAGATCGACCGCGACGCGCCGCACGTTCGCGAGGCCGACGAGGCCTTCCTGATCGGCCCGGCGACCCCCGCCGAGAGCTACCTGAACATCATCAAGATCATCGACACCGCGAAGCAGGCGGGCGCCGAGGCGATCCACCCCGGCTACGGCTTCCTCGCCGAGAACGCCGACTTCGCCCGCGCCTGCGCCGAGGCCGGCATCGTCTTCATCGGCCCGCCGCCGGAGGCGATCGAAGCGATGGGCTCGAAGACGCGGGCGCGCGAGATCATGGCCGAGGCCGGCGTGCCGATCGTGCCGGGCGCGACCGAGCCCGCCGTCGACCTCGACGCGGCGCGCGCCCAGGCCGAGGAGGCCGGCTACCCGGTCGCCTGCAAGGCCGCGGGCGGCGGCGGCGGCAAGGGCTTCCGCGTGGCGCTGAGCGCCGACGACCTCCAGGAAGCCTACGAAGGCGCCGCCCGCGAAGGCGAGAAGTTCTTCTCCGACGCGCGCGTCTACGTCGAGCGCTACCTCGAAGACCCGCGCCACGTCGAGGTCCAGGTGCTGGCCGACTCGCAGGGCAACACGATCCACCTCGGCGAGCGCGACTGCTCGCTGCAGCGCCGCCACCAGAAGGTGATCGAGGAGGCGCCGGGGCCGCAGGTCGACGAGGAGATGCGCGAGCGGATCGGCAGGATCGCCACCGAGGCGGCCGCTGCCGTCGGCTACCGCGGCGCCGGCACGGTCGAGGGGATGCAGGTCGGCGAGGAGTACTTCTTCCTCGAGATGAACACCCGCGTGCAGGTCGAGCACTGCGTGACCGAGATGGTCACCGGCGTCGACATCGTCCGCGAGCAGGTGCTGGTCGCCGCCGGCGAGCCGCTGAGCGTCGCCCAGGAGGACGTCGAGCTGCGCGGCCACGCGATCGAGTGCCGGATCAACGCCGAGGCCGCTCACAAGAACTTCGCCCCCGCGCCGGGCGCGATCACGTCCTACCGCGAGCCCGCCGGCCCGGGTGTCCGGGTCGACTCGGGCGTCGAGGCCGGCTCCGAGGTGACGCCGATGTACGACCCGATGGTCGCCAAGCTGATCGTCTGGGACGTCGACCGCGAGCACGCGACGCGACGCATGCTGCGCGCCCTGGGCGAGTACGAGGTCGGTGGCCTGACCACCCTGATCCCCTTCCACGAGGCGATCCTCGCCACCGAGCAGTGGGCCCGGGGAGAGACCTGCCGCGACCTGATGGAAGACAAGAAGTGGCTGAAGACGACCGCCCCGGCGGAGGCCGAGGCGCCGGCGGCGCCGGAGGGCGCCGAGCTCGTCGCCCGCGACTACAAGGTCGAGGTCTCGGGCAGGCTCTTCGACGTCAAGGTGGTCGGCGAGGCGGCTGCCGGCGGGGCCGCGCCCGCCGCCGGCGGCGGCGGCAAGCGCCCGCCGAAGCGCGAGCGCAAGGCCGGCGGGGCGGCGAGCGCCTCCAGCGAGTCCCTCCCCTCGCCCCTCCAGGGAACGGTGCTGAAAGTCGCCGTCGAGCAGGGCGCCACGGTCGAGGAGGGCGATCTGATCTGCGTGATCGAGGCGATGAAGATGGAGAACGAGATCGCCGCCCACCGCTCCGGCAAGGTCACCGCGTTGAACGTCGCCGAAGGCGCCGCGGTCTCCAGCGGCGACGTCCTCGCCGTGATCGAGTAGCGGCGGCAGCCGCTATTTGCCCGGCTTTTTCTTGCCGGGCTTCTTCCGTTCCCGTTCCCGTTCGCGCTGTTCCTTTTCGCGTTCGCGTTCCCGTTCGCGCTGTTCGCGCCGCTTCTGCGCCTGGAGCTTCTGGAATTCGCGCCGCGTCATCGGGATCGGCGGCGTCGGCTCGCGGCATTCGCGGCCGACGCAGTTCTCGTAGCGCCGCAGCTGGCGGTGGAGGAAGTTGCGGATCGGGTAGAGGTTCGGGACCTTGACGATGTTGTTGAGCTCGTTCGGGTCCTTGTTGATGTCGTAGAGCTCTTTCTCGCCGTCGGGCCAGGCGATGTACTTGTACGGGCCGAGGCGGATCCCCTCGTAGTTGAGCGGCGGCGCGAGGAGCGAGGCATGCGCCTCGCCGCCGCGCCCGCGCGGAGCGCTCGAGATGCCCGCCTCGGGCTCCTTGGGCTTGGGGTCGGTGCTGCCGTTGCCGCCCGGCACGCCGCCGTCGCCTTCGCCGGTCGAGGCGATCGCCCCGTTGGCTTCGACGTCGTTGGTCTGCACGAAGGACTCGAAGATGATCGGGCGGCGGCTGCGCAGCGCGGGGTCGCGCAGGAAGGGGACGATCGAGCGGCCGTCGACGCTCTTGTCCGGTTCCACGCCGGCGAGGTCGAGGACCGTCGGCGCGATGTCCATGTTGCCGGCCAGCTCGCCGGTTTCCGTGCCGGGCTCGATCCCCGGCCCGCGGATGATGAAGGGCAGGTGCGTCGCCGGCTCGTAGGCGAGGAACTTGCCGCCGATCAGCCGGTGCTCGCCGAAGAAGAAGCCGTTGTCGGAGGTGAAGAGGATGTAGGTGTTCTGCAGCCGGCCGGCTTCGGCGAGCGTGCCGACGATCTGCTTGACGCCGTCGTCGATCGAGCGCAGCGCCTCGAGCTGCTTGTCGTAATAGACCTTGTAGGTGCGCTTGATGCTCGGCGACAGGTGTTCGGCTTCGCGGATGAAGGCCGGCTTGTCGCTGACGTTGCCCTCGTCGAAGCCTTCCGAGCGGTTGTGGGGCAGGCGCTTGCCTCTGAACCAGTCGTAGTGGCGGGGCGCCGGCTCGGGACCGGCGGGGCGGCGGAAGTCGCCGTGCGGCGAGGTGTAGTCGATCTGCATGTAGAAAGGCTGTTCGGGCGGGGTCGACTTGATTTCTTCGCGCGCCATCCAGTTGAAGACGTCGGTCGCGTACTGGCAGGGGCGCCCTTCCTGGGGTTCGAACGGGCAGCCCGGCGGGTCGCGTTCGGTGTATTCGCGCGGTTCCCAGGTGCCGGAGCTGCCGTACGGCGCGCTGATTTCGCCGTTGTTGTTGAGCACGTAGCCGTAGAAGTAGTGGTGCGTGTCGGCGTTCAGCACCGAGTGCCAGGAGCTCCAGCCCGGCGGCACTTCCGCGCCGCTGCTGTACGGCTCGTCGCCGTAGCCGTTGAGGAACTTGCCGATGTGGATCGTGCGGTAGCCGGCGCCCTGCATCCAGGTGGCGATGTTGTGGTCATACGCGCCGCGGAAGGTGAAGCCCGAGTAGCCGCCGTTGGGCTGGACGTTGCCTTTGACCCCGTCGTTGTGCGCGTAGCGGCCGGTCAGCAGGGTCGTGCGCGAGGGGCAGCAGAGCGGGTAGGAGACGTAGTAGCGGTTGAAGGTCTCGCCGCGCTTGGCGAGCAGGTCGAGCGTGTTGGGCATCGCCCGCAGTTCCGGTGCGCCCGGGAAGGGCCGGAAGGTCGCGTACAGCTCGTCCAGCGTCGAGTCGTCGGTCTGGATGACGACGAAGCTGGGGGGTTCCGTGCTGGGGTCGAGCGGCGGTTCGTCGGGGTTGTCGAAGGTGCGCACCGGGATTTCAGGCGTTTCGGGCGCTTCCAGCGCGCCCGCCTGCCCCGCGCTCAGCGCGATCGCGCAGAACAGGCCGAGCAGCGCCGCCGCGCCGGCGATGCGCGCCCATGTGAGTGCTCTGTTGTGTCTGGCTCGGTCCATCGAGAGTCGAAACCGCTGCCCACGGTCGAAGTTGCGAAGCCTAAGAGTCTGTCTAACGCTAGAGAACCGCTAAGACGCGCCGAGCTTTTTGGCCGCTTCGCGGAAGTTCTTGACCGTGGCGCTGGGCGCTTTGCGGCCTTCGAGCTTCTCGCCGTGGCGGTTGACCCAGATCACCGGCACCTTCATCTTCAGCAGCGGCACCACGTCGGTGTCGTAGCCGGAGCAGATGTGGACCCAGCCTTTTTTGCCGCCGATCCGGCGGGCGCCCTCTTTGAAGTGGACCGGGTCGGGCTTGTAGCTGCGCACCTGCTGCGCGGTGACGACGAGGTCGAGTTCGGTGCGCAGGTGGCGGCGGGAGATGCCGAGCATCTTGTCGTCGACGTTGGAGACGATCCCGACCTCGTAGCGCTTGGCGAGCCGGTCCATCGCGGCGTTGGCCTCGCGGAAGGGCAGCCAGTAGGCGATGCTGTCGGGCAGGAACTGGGCGCGCGAGGGCTCGATCTCCCAGCCGACCTCGCGCGCGATCTTGACGATCGTGCGGCGCAGCACCTCGGCGTAGAGTTCGTAGGAGCCGGCCATGATCTCGGCCTGGACCTCGAAGAAGCGGGCCAGGAAGGGCCCCTCCTCGAAGCTGAAGCCGTCCTTCGCCGCCTCCTTCCTGCAGGCCTCGATGATCCCCTTCTCCCAGTCGATCAGGGTCCCGTAGCAGTCGGTGGTCACCCAGTTGATGGTTTTGAGCGCGGGCAGAGCCATGGAGGCGCGGCATCTTATAGGCTGCCCGCCGCGCTCGGCAGGGGCGCCACCTATGGACCTCCTCGAGTATCAGGGCAAGCAGCTCTTCGCCGCGCACGGGATCGCCGTGCCGAGCGGCGAGGTCGCCGCGACCGTCGAGGAGGCGGTCGCCGCCGCCGAGCGGATCGGCTACCCCTGCGCGATCAAGGCCCAGGTGCTGATCGGCGGCCGCGGCAAGGCGGGCGGGATCAAGATCGCCGCCGACGCCGATGAGGCCCGCGCGCACGCCGAGGCGATCATCGGCATGGACATCGTCGGCCCGCACGGCGAGGGCCCCTTCCGGGTCGAGCGCGTCTGGGTCGAGGGCGGCTCGGACATCGCGTCGGAGTACTACGCCTCGGTCATCCTCGACCGCGGCGAGAAGAAGCTGCTGGCGATGTTGTCGACGCAGGGCGGCATGGACATCGAGCAGGTCGCCGCCGAGGATCCCGACGCCCTGGTCAAAGCCCACATCGACCCGACCGCGGAGTTCGACGCGGCCGCCGCACGGCCGATCGTCGAGTCCGCCGGGCTGGCCGCCGACGTGCTCGACGACGCCGCCGACGTGCTGGCGAAGCTGGCCGAGGTGGCGCGCGACGAGGACGCGACGCTGATCGAGGTCAACCCGCTGATCGTCACCGCCGGCCGCGAGGTCGTCGCCCTCGACTCGAAGGTGACGATCGACGGCAACTCGCTGTTCCGCCACCAGGGCCTGGCCGAGGTCGCCGACACGGTCGACGACCCGCAGGAGCAGATGGCGAAGGAAAAGGGCCTCACCTACGTGAAGCTCGACGGCGACGTCGGCATCCTCGCCAACGGCGCCGGGCTGTGCATGTCGACGCTCGACGTCGTCGCCCAGGCGGGCGGCGCGCCGGCCAACTTCCTCGACGCCGGCGGCGGCTCGAAGGCGGAGGCGATCGTCGACGCGCTCACCGTGATCGTCTCCGACGCGAAGGTCAGGGCGATCCTCTTCAACATCTTCGGCGGGATCACCCGCTGCGACGAGATCGCCAAGGGCATCGTCGAGGCCTCCTCGCGGCTCGAGCTGGAGGTGCCGTTGGTCGTCCGCCTCGACGGCACCAACTCCGAGCAGGGGCTGGCGATCCTCGCCGAGGCCGGCCTCGCCAACCTGCACCAGGAGACGACGATGCTGGGAGCGGCCGAGAAGGTCGTCGAGCTCGCGGGGGAGAACGGCTGATGTCGATAATCGTCGACGAGAGCACGAAGCTCGTCGTCTCCGGGCTGACCGGCCGGGAGGGCTCCTTCCACGGCCTGCGCAACCGCGACTACGGGACCGACCTGGTCGCGGGCGTCACCCCCGGCAAGGGCGGCCAGGACGTCGAGGGCGTTCCGGTCTTCGACACGATCGCGGAGGCGGTCGAGAAGGCCGGCGCCAACACCTCGATGATCTTCGTCCCGGCGCGCTTCGCCGCGGCGGCGATCGACGAGGCGATCGAGTCCGGCGTGGAAACGGTGATCGCGATCACCGAGGGGATCCCGGTGCTGGACATGCTGAGGACCTACTGGAAGGCGCAGGAGGCCGGCGTGCGGCTGCTCGGCCCCAACTGCCCCGGCGCCCTCTCGCCGGGCAAGGCCAACGTCGGCATCATCCCCGCCCAGTTCTTCGATCCCGGCCCGATCGGCGTCGTCTCCAAGTCGGGCACGCTGACCTACCAGATCGGCAACGAGCTGAAGCAGGCCGGTACCGGCAACTCCTCGATCGTCGGGATCGGCGGCGATCCGATCGTCGGCTCGGACTTCATCGACGTCCTGAAGCTGTACGAGGCCGACCCGGAGACCGAGCTGATCGTGATGGTCGGCGAGATCGGCGGCGACGCCGAGGAGCGCGCCGCCGAGTTCATCGCCGCCGAGATCTCCAAGCCCGTCGTCGCCTACATCGCCGGCTTCACCGCGCCGCCCGGCAAGCAGATGGGCCACGCCGGCGCGATCATCTCCGGTTCCTCCGGCACGGCGCAGGCGAAGAAGGAGGCGCTGGAGGCGAAGGGCGTCCGGGTGGGGGAAAGCCCCACCGAGACGGCGAGGATCGCCGTCGAAGTCCTGCGCGGCTAGCCGTTGCTACGCTCGACCGCGATGGCCGCAGACACGATTTCCTTCGCCCGCGGCGCGCCCTCCGCGGACATCCTGCCCCGCGAGGCCGTAGCCGAGGCTGCCGGTCGCGCGCTGGCCGAGGACTGGGAAAAGGCCCTTTCGTATGGGACCGGGATCGGGCATCCGGGGCTCTGCCAGTGGGTCGCCGAGCGGCACGGGGGGCTGGACGCGGGGCAGGTGATGATCGCCAACGGCTCGCTCGAGGCGGGCTGGATGCTGTTCGAGCACCTGCTCGGGCCGGGCGACCGGGTGGTCGTCGAGCAGCCGACCTACGACCGCACGCTGCTGATGCTGCAGCGGCTGGGCGTCGAGCTGGTGCCGGTGCGGCTGGAGGCGGACGGGCTCGACGTGGCGCAGCTGGAAGCGGCGCTCGCCGAGGGGCCGCTGAAGCTCGCGCACGTGATCCCCAACTTCCACAATCCGGCGGGGTGCACGCTCTCGGCCGAGAAGCGCGTGCGGCTGGTCGAGCTCGCCGCCGAGCACGGCTTCTGGATCTTCGAGGACGACCCCTACCGGGAGCTGCCCTTCGAGGGCGAGGCGCTGGAGTCGATGCTCTCGATCGACTCCGCCGAACGGGTCGTCCACGCCTCCTCCTTCTCGAAGACGGTCAGCCCGGGCGTGCGGGTCGGCTACCTGGCCGGGCCGGCGGCGCAGATCGCGAAGCTCGCCAAGCGGGCCAACGAGACCTACATCTCGCCCAACATGCTGGCCGAGTCCGTCGTGCTGGAGCTCTGCCGCTCCGGCGCCCTGGACCGCAACATCGAGTTCGTCAAGGGCGCCCTGCGCGAGCGGCGCGACGCGCTCGTCGAGGCGCTGCGCGAGCGGCTGCCCGAGGCCGAGTTCGTCGTCCCCGGCGGCGGCTACTTCCTCTGGCTCGACCTCGCCGAGGGGACCGACGCGCCGGCCCTGCTGGCCGAGGCGAAGGGCGAGGGAGTCGCCTTCGTCGCCGGTCCCGACTTCATGATCGAGGGGGGCGAGAGCAGCCTGCGGCTCTCCTTCGCCAGCGTCCCCCCGGACCGCATCCCCGAGGGCGTCGCCCGGATCGCCAAGGCGCTCGAGCGCATCCGCGCCGCCTCCCCCGCCTAACATTCGTTCCGCTGTTCCTTATCCGTATATAACGGGGAAAAGGAACAGCGGAACGTCAGCGGCCGTAGCGGTCGCTGCTGAGCACCAGCTGCTCGGGGATCGCCGCGCGGGGCGGCGGCGCCGGGTCGGCGCGGACCGAGACGGTCTCGGCGACGCTGCGGCTGACCTCGTGGGCGCCGTCGGCGGAGGCGATCGTCACGCCGCCCTCGTCGGAGCTCTCCACCGTCCCCTCGAGGCCGGGCTCCAGGCCCGCCGCCTTGAGGTAGTGCAGCAGCTCCTCGGCCTCGTTCTCGAAGCGCAGGACGTGGACCTTCGCGCCCGGCTCGACGTCGGCGAGCAGCGAGCCGGTCTCGCGCGCGCCCTCGACGATCGGGTGGCCGTGCGGGCAGGTGGTCGCGTCGCCGATCGCGGCGCGCATGCGCTCCTCCAGCACCGGCGACATCGCGTGCTCGATCCGCTCCGCCTCCTCGTGGACCTCGTCCCAGGGGATGCCGAGCACGTCGGTGAGGAAGCGCTCGATCATCCGGTGGCGGCGCACGATGTAGCTGGCGTGCTCGCGGCCGGACCCGGTGAAGGCGAGCGATTTGTCGGGGTTGCGCTCGACGTAGCCGTCGTCGACCAGGCGGCCGACCATCTCGTGCACGGTGGGCGGCGAGAGCTGCATCGCGCGGGCGACGTTGGCGCCGGTCATCGGCAGCCCGGCCTCCTCCAGCCAGAACATGATCTCCAGGTACTCCTGCTCGGCGACCGTCGCTTGCTCCACGCCGGCGATACTAAAGGGCGGGAAGCCGCGAGATCGCGAATTAGGGTAGCCTAATCAGCGATGACCGCCGTTCGGAACTCCCTGCGCCGCCGCTGGCCGCTCTACGCGGTCGGGCTGCTGGCGATCCTGTTCGGCTGGAGCGCGCTCAGCGCCTCGGGCGGGGTCCCCGATCCTACCGCTTCGCCGGCGCGGCTCAGCGACGGCGCCGTGATCGTCGACAGCGGGCTGCTCGTCTTCCGCGAGGGCCTGGAGACGATCCTCGTGCTCGCCGCCGTCACCGCCAGCATGGTCGGCGGCAACGCCGCCTACCGCCGGCCGATCGCCGGCGGCGCGGTCGTCGGTTTCGCCGCGACCGTCGCCACCTGGTTCGTCGCCGCCTGGGCGATCGGCCGGCTCGGCGCCGGCGGCCTGGCGCTGCAGGCGGCGACCGGGCTGCTCGCGGTGCTCGTCCTGCTGGTCGTGATGAACTGGTTCTTCCACAAGGTCTACTGGACCGGCTGGATCTCCAACCGCAACCGGCAGCGCCGCCGCATCCTCGATCGCGCCGGCGTCGACGGCAAGCGCGCGGTGCTGATCGGGCTCGTCGTCCTCGGCCTCACCTCGGTCTACCGCGAGGGCTTCGAGGTCGTCCTCTTCCTGCAGAACCTGCGCCTCGCCTACGGCGCCGGGATCGTCCTGGCCGGGGCCGGGATCGGCCTCGCCCTGACCCTGGTCGTCGGCGTCCTCACCTTCCTCGCCCACCGCAAGCTCCACTACAAGCGGATGCTGGTGATCACCGGCGTGCTGCTCGGCGTCGTGCTGATCGTGATGGTCGGCGAGAGCGTGCAGGAGATGCAGCTGGCCGGCTGGCTGCCGGTGACGACGGTGCCGCTGGCGATCCCCGGCTGGATCGGCCTCTGGTTCGCCGTCTTCCCGACGCTGGAGGGCCTGGTCGCGCAGCTGCTCGCCGGCGGGCTGGTGATCGGCTCCTACTACGGCGCCGAGTACTTCAAGGTGCGCCGCCCGCGGGCGCGCGGCGAGCAGGCGGCGCAGCGCCCGAACGAGCCGCCGCCGCGCTGGCCGCCCACTCAGCCTCGGCGGCCGTCCATCAGCGTCGAGACGACCGCCTCGTAGAAGCCCTCGCCCATCGCGCCCTCGGTGACGACGGCGTTGTCCCAGGCGGCGAGCGCGGCGCGCAGGCCGGGGTCGCGCTCGGGGCCGTTGGCGACGACGAAGAAGCGGCCGACCGCGGCGGCGACCTCGAGGTCCTCGACCGAGTCGCCGACGGCGATGCACTCGGCCGGGTCGTAGCCGCGGGCTCGGGCGTGGGTGGCGACGGCGTTCGCCTTGCTGACCAGCTTCGGCACCAGGTGGTAGGCGTGCGTGGGGCCGTCGATCGCGGGCATCTCGCGGCCGATCGCGCCGTTGTCGAGCAGGCGCAGGTCGTCGTGGCCGGCGGCGGCGAGCAGCTCGTTCGCCTCGGCGACGTCGATCTTGCCGCGGAAGAGGTGGGAGAGGACGCGGCCGCGGTGCCAGGGCGAGTGGTACTCGAGCCGTCCCGGGAAGCGCTCGAAGAGCAGCTCGGGGACGCCGGCCCGCTCGAGCTTCTCGTAGACGGTGCCGTCGGAGTCGGGGACGAGGTCGCCGGTCAGCAGCGTCGTCTCGCCGTCGATCGCGAAGGCGCAGCCGGCCTCGTAGATGTAGGAGGACTGGCCCATCAGGCGGGCGGCCTCGTGGACCTGAGGCTCGCGCCGGCCGGACATGATCACGACCTCGACCCCGGCCCGGTGGCAGGCCTCCAGGCCGCGCGCCTGGGCGAGCGAGAAGCCGCCCTCGGCGTCGCGGAACAGCGAACTGCCCCGGCCGAGCAGGGTCCCGTCGAGGTCGGTGTAGACGCATCGCAGCGGCATCGGCGCGTCGCTACGTAGCGATCGTGCCGTGGCGGTTGGCTCCGACAGGACGCTGACCTGGGGCAGCCGCTGGCCGCGGGGATCGTGAACGTGACGAGTAACTCGATGTTCGAGGGCGCTAGGAGCGAAACCGCGGAGCAGGCGATCGCTGACGGCCTGGCGCTGGCCGAGGCGGGATTCGACATGCTGGACGTGGGGGCGGTCGCGGCCCGCAGCGGGCCCGCCGTCGATCGGCGGAGGATGAGGCGGCTGCTCTGGTTCCGGCCATAGAAGGGCTGGTGGACTCAGGCGTGCCGGTCTCCGCGGACACGTTCTCGGTCGAGGTTGCTAGGCGGGCGCTGGAGGCGGGTGCCGTAGGGGTCAACGACATCTCCGGCGGGTCGGATGAGATGTTCGAGCTGGTGGCGGGGGCGGGCTGCGGCTACGTGCTGATGCACATCGAGGGGCCGCCGCGGGTCGATCGGCCGGCGCGCTCCTACGGCGACGTCGTCGAGCACCTCAAGTCGTGGTTCGGGGGGCGAATCGAGGTCGCCTTGGGCCTTGGAGTGGACATGGAGCAGATCGCGATCGACCCCGGGCTCGACTTTGACTTGACGACCGCGCAGGATCTGGAGATCCTGCGGCGGCTCGGCGAGCTGCGCTCGCTCGGTCCCGCCCTCTACGCCTCCCTTTCGCGCAAGGACTTCATCGGCGAGGTGCTGGCGGGCAGCTGGGAGGAGCGTTGGCCGGCGGGCGAGCGCGAGTGGGGGACGGTCGCGGCGGCGGCCCTGGCGGTGCGCGAGGGCGCCGACATCCTGCGCATTCACGACCGATCCACTCTCCAGGCGATCAGGGTCGCCGGCCAGATCGTCCGAGGTCAGGGCTGATGGCGAAGGGTCTCCTGGAGACGCCGTGGGCGGTGGCGATCGACCCAGCGCGCCGCGACGGGCGGGTCGTCGCCGAGAGCAGCGAGGCCGCGCGCGCCGCGAAGCCGGTGGCGATGCCGCGCTCGCTCGACCTGGGCCTGGTCGAGGCGCTCGGCCGGGCCGGGATCGAGCGCCTCTACTCGCACCAGCGCGATGCGCTGAGGGCGGCTGCGGGCTCGAACCTGGTGGTCACCAGCGGCACCGCCTCGGGCAAGAGCCTCGCCTTCAACCTGCCGGTGCTCGACGGGATCGCCCGCGACGCCAAGCGGCGGGCGCTCTACCTGTACCCGACCAAGGCGCTGGCCCAAGACCAGGCGCGCAAGCTGGCGGCGCTGCGGCCGCCGCACCTGCGCGAGGCGATCTACGACGGCGACACGCCGCGCGAGGAGCGGCCGGCGATCCGCCGCCGCAGCAACCTCGTGCTCACCAACCCCGACATGCTGCACGTCGGGGTCCTGCCCAACCACAAGAGCTGGGGCGACTTCCTCGCCAACCTCGGCTGGGTCGTGGTCGACGAGGCGCACACCTACCGCGGCGTCTTCGGCTCCCACGTCGCCAACGTGCTGCGCCGGCTGCGCCGGCTGGCGCGCGCCTACGGCGCCGAGCCGCGCTTCCTGCTCGCCTCGGCGACGATCGCCAACCCGGTCGAGCTGGCTGAGCGGCTGGTCGGCGAGCCGTTCGAGCTGATCGACGACGACGGCGCGCCGCGGGCGGGGCGCGAGATCGCGATGTGGAACCCGCCGCTGATCGACAAGGCGAGCGGGGCGCGGCGCTCGGCGCTCTCGGAGGCGGCCGACCTGCTCGCCGAGCTCGTCTCCCACGGGGTGCGCACGATCTGCTTCCTCAAAAGCCGCCGCGGGATCGAGCTGATCCAGCGCTTCGCCGGGGAAGCGCTGGCGCGGCGCGGCCGGCCCGAGCTGGCCGAGCGGATCGCCCCCTACCGCGGCGGCTACACACCGCAGCAGCGGCGCGAGATCGAGGAGCGGCTGGCGGCGGGCGAGCTGCTCGCCGTGGTGGCGACCGACGCGCTGGAGCTGGGGATCGACATCGGCGAGCTCGACGCGGCGATCTGCGTCACCTTCCCGGGGACGGTCGCCAGCCTGCGCCAGATGTGGGGCCGGGCGGGGAGGGAGCGGCGCGGACTGGCGGTCTACGTCGCCGGCGCCGACGCGCTCGACCAGTTCTTCTGCCGCCACCCGGACGAGTTCCTCGGCCGGCCGGTCGAGGCGGCGATCCTCGACCACGAGAGCGAGCAGATCGCCTCGCGGCACATGGTCGCGGCGGCGTACGAGCTGCCGCTGAGCGAGGCGGACGAGGAGGTCTTCGGCGTGGGCTGGCGCGAGCGGGCCGAGCGGCTGGCCGGTGCCGGCGAGCTGCGCCGCGCCGGCGGGCGGCTGCTGCCGGCGAGCAGCGAGTTCGTCGCGGCGAAGATCCCGCTGCGCTCGGCCTCGGCCGACTCTGTCGCGGTGATCGAGCGCGACTCGGGCGAGATGCTGGGCCTGGTCGAGGCCGAGCGGGCCTTCACCACGATCCACCCGGGGGCGATCTACCTGCACCTGGGGCGCTCGTATGAGGTCGAGCAGCTCGACGTCGAGGGACGGCGCGCGATCGTCAGCCGCTTCGAGGGCGACTGGTACACGCGGCCGAAGAAGGAGACGGAGATCTATATAGAGCGGGTGTGCGAGCAGCGCACGACCGCGGGGGTCGAGCTGCGCTTCGGCGAAGTCTCGGTCAGCGAGCAGGTGATCGCCTTCCAGCGCGTCTCGATCTCCGAGCAGGAGCCGATCGACATCGTCGCCCTGGAGCTGCCCGAGCAGCACTTCGTCACCCAGGCGCTCTGGTACGTGCTGCCCGAGCGGCTGAGCGGGGCGCTGCCGCCCGACGCGCTGCTGGGCGCCCTGCACGCGACCGAGCACGGCCAGATCGCGGTGCTGCCGCTGATCGCGATGTGCGACCGCTGGGACATCGGCGGCCTCTCGACCAACGTCCACTTCCAGACCGGCCGGCCGACGATCTTCATCTACGACGGCCACCCGGGCGGGGTCGGCATAACCCTGCGCGGCTACGAGCAGTTCGAGCGCCTGCTCGGCGACGCCGAGCGCCTGATCGCCGAGTGCCCCTGCGAGTCCAGCTGCCCCTCCTGCGTCCAGAGCCCCAAGTGCGGCAACCTGAACGAGCCGCTGCACAAGGCCGGGGCGTTGGAGCTGATGCGCACGATGCTCGGTTAGCGCCGCTTCGGCCACAGCTCGCGGATCGCGAGGATCGCGAAGGCGTGCGACCAGGCGAGCGGGGTGGTCGAAGCGGGCGCGCCGGTGTGCGCGTCGACACGCTCCGGCAACAGGCCGAGCGGCGTGGCGTCGCGGCGCAGGTCGGTCATCAGCCGCAGCGCCGCCCGGCGCTCCCGCAAGGCGGTTCCGCGGAACCGCCTTGGCTCGTGGTCGGCCAGGGCCGCGAGGCCCCATGCCGTCCACGCCGTCGGCGCCGTCCAGGGGTCTTCGCCGCCGTCCCAGCCTTCGGAGGGGACGATGCCGAAGTGGCCGCTGTGGGCGGCGAGCCGCAGCAGCGTGCGCCGCGCGAGCGGGAAGAGGGCCGGGTGGGGGAAGGGCCGCACCGCCCAGGCCGCCGCGGAGTCGAGTCCCGACCCCGGATCCCCGGCCTCGCGCACCAAGCCCCGCCGAGAAACAAACGCGGCGATCCCACACGAACGGCGCGCGTTCGCCTTTTGTCGACCTGAGCGCCACAAAAGGCGAACGCATGACCGGGTCGGGTGCGGGACGGAGGCGATCGCGTTGCCGAGGTAGTCGCCGGGGGCGCCCTCCTGATAGTCGGCGCGGCCGCGCCAGGTCCAGGAAGCGGCGGCGATTCCCGCGGCGGCGAGAACCGCCGAGCGTGTGGCCGCTGAGCGGACGCCCGCCGCCCGCGCAGCCGCCGCGACCCAGCCCGCCGCATCGCCCTGCGGGCCGCGGGCGGGAACCGGCGTCCCGTCCGGGTAGAAGCGCGCCGCCGCCCCGAGGTCCAGCCCGAGCAGGAACCGCGCCACCCGCCGCGCCTCGGCCCGATAGCCGGCGGCGGCGAAGGCCATCGCCACGGCGCTCGCGTCGCGCGGCCAGACGTAGGCCCAGCCCTGGCGCGCCCCCGCGATGACCGCCCCGTCGCGATGCGTCAGCGCCCGCAGCACCAGCAGCGACCGCCTGTACATGCGCCGCGCCCAGGGCGGGGCCGCGGCACCCAGCGGCCGCCCGCGCTCGACCCAGCCCAGCGCCGCCCGCGACGCTACGCTGTGCGCGCGCCAGCCGACCACGTCGCCGAGCGAGTCGACGACCGCCGTCCGCCCGCCGCTTCCAAGCCCGGTGACGTCGAGCCGCCGCGGCGCCCCGGGGTCCGTCCCCGACCCGCCGGAGACGAGCGCGATCGCCACCGCGGCGAGCGCAACCGCCCCCAGCGCTGCACGAGTCCGATTCACCCCCCAATGCAATCAGCCCCACGGCGCCGCGGTCGCTAGCCTTCCTCCGGCGCAGCCCCAGGCCGCGCCCCCCGGGCGAGGTAGCTCAGTTGGTAGAGCACACGACTGAAAATCGTGGTGTCGTGGGTTCGATTCCCACCCTCGCCATTCGAAGATTTCCTGCACAGCGGCGGTTTTAGGCGACGATCGCGGAGCTTCCGATTCGGCGATTTCGGGGCCTGGAGTCCAATTCGGAGTCCAAAACCTCCTCGTGCCGCCCGCCTCCACTGCAGTCTCGGGGCGGCCAACGGATGAAGGTCTCTACACCTGGGGCTGGATGTGTAGATCTTTTTGCCCCGGCAAGGTTAGTTTTCTACTGAAATATCTATTCCACTGGTAAAGTAGAAAATATGCCTGAGGTAGAAAAGCGCTGGCAGAAGATCCTTGCATCCGTGCTGGAGGGCGCGACCGTCGAAGCTGCGCCGGGCGATAGCGGCGCCGATCTCGTGGTCCGGACTCGCGATGGCCGGGCGATCGAGATCGACGCGAAGTGGGCCGGCGAGGGCTGGCCCCAGGATGTCCGGCGCGTGGCCGCCACGGTCGGCGAGCAGTGGCCGGAGAATGCCGTCCTTCTCGCACGGGGCCTCTCTCCCGGTGCGATCGAGTGGCTGCGGGAGCACGGAGCCAACTGGGCCGACGAAGCCGGCCAGGCCCGCATCGTCGGGCCAGGCGGGCTGGTCGTGATCCGCGAACTCGCTCAGCCGCCCAACAGGCGAAACGTGCCGCGTTCCTTCTCGTGGTCGAAGTCGGCGATTGCGATCGCGGAGGCGATCCTGGCCCTCGACGATCGTCCGCTGCGGGTGGTCGAGCTCGCGGAGGAGAGCAACTGGTCCGATGCGCAGGCGGCCAAAGTTCTCAAGTCCTTCGACAACCAAGGTTGGACCGCCAAGCAGGGAGCTTCGCGTGGACCCGGTGCGCAGCGGAGGCTGGTCGATGCGGACGGACTGCTAGCTGCCTGGTCAGGCGCGGTTGCCGAATCTCCTCGCGCAACCCGCCTGGCCCATCGCGCGACCAAAGACGTCATGGGGCTCCTGCGCAACGACCTCGTCCCTGTCTTGGAGCGAACGGAGGGCTGGGCGGTCAGCGGCTGGGCAGGCCTAGAACTTGCTGCTCCCTTCGCGACCACCACCCCCAGCCTGCATATCTACGTCGCAGATACCGCCTTTGCCGCACCGCTCAGCGACGCGATCGAGGAGGCCGGCCTGCGCGAGGTGGACGAGGGTGGCCGAGTTACCTTCTGGGCAGCCGATGCCCGCATCTTCGCCCTCTCCCGCCAAGTCGAAGATGTCCCGGTCGTGAGCGCTCCGCGCCTGTTCGCCGATCTGTCCTCGTTCGGCGGCCGCGGCGGCGACGCGGCCGACCACGTCAAGGCGGAGCTGATCGATCCGCTGCATTCCGGCGAGTCGACCGAGGAGGATGACGCTCATGGATGAGCAGCGCTCCCGCGAGACCCGCGCCCGCGCCGAGACCGCGTTGGTGCGGCTCCTGCACGCGCTCGGGGACGAGGACATCTTCCTGGTCGTCCTCGGCGGGCTGGTGCCCGAGGTTCTCGCAAGCGACGAGGCTCTCGTGCCGGAGCACCTCGGCACCACCGATGTCGACGTCCTCCTCATCACCCATGTCGACCCCGATGCCGATCTCGGGAGCGTGGAGCGGGCGCTGGAGCAGCTCGATTTCAAGCCGGACCCGAGCGAGGACGGCTGGCGATGGCGCGGCCCGATCGAAGGGGTGCCGGTGAAGCTCGAGTTCCTCTGCGACCTACCCGACTATTGCGAGGGGGAGGTCGTCCGGCCGAGCGGCTGCAGAGCACTCAGCGCTCAGAATCTCCGCGGCACTGGCTATGTCGCCCGCGACTTCGCCTGGGAGGAGCTGGGTGGCGCACTCGCCGATGGCAGCACGGTCGCCGTGCGCGCTCGCTTCGCCGGCCTCGAGGGCTACCTCCTCTCCAAGTGCGTGGCGGCGCGCACCCGCGCCGCCACCAAGGACTACTACGACCTCGTCTACGTCCTGCAGCACAACCGCGCGGGAGGACCGGAGCAGGCAGCGCGTCGCCTCCTCAACGGCGAGTTCGCCGCTGACCTCAATTCGCTGAGGACGACCTTCCTGGAGGTGCGGGAACGCTACGTCGGGACCGCGGACAGCGGGCCGATCGGCTATGCCAAACAGGCTCTGGCGGTACAGCCCGAGGTCGGTGAGATGGCGCTGCGGGCCGATGCTGTCGACGTGGTGCAACGGTTCTTTTCGGACTTCGACCTTTAAGCGTGATGCGACCGAGCGAGGTGGGTTTGGTTCGTCATCGACGCCATAGCGCTCCGCTCGCGGGTTGGAGCAATCAAGGTCGATGCGAACGCTCTCGTTTCTCGTCCGGAGCAAGAGCCTGAGCGACGTTCACCGACGCGTTCGCAACCACGCGGAAGCGGGAGCGCGAAGATCTGCACCCAGCCTGGCTGCTCCGCATGTAAGCAATGATTGTCCACACGGGCTCGCACGTGGTTGCAGGCGTCTTGGCTCCCATGGGGTGGCTCGGGGTAGCGTGTCGCCGATGGCGGGCGTTCTGCCAGACATCCTGCGACCGGGGTTGCGAGTCGTTTTCTGCGGGACGGCGGCTGGGACGGCGTCCGCTCGGGCCGGCGCCTACTACGCGGGTCCCGGCAATGCCTTCTGGGCGACGCTTCACGCGACGGGGCTGACGCCCACCCGGCTCTCGCCGGCGGAGTTCGAACAGCTGCCTGGCTTCGGGATCGGCCTAACCGACGTCTGCAAGGTGCTTCATGGCTCCGACCAGGAGGTCGGGACGGGCGGGTTTGACGTGGCCGGCCTGGAAGCCCGGATCGCCGCGGCAGAACCCGCGAATCTCGCCTTCAACGGCAAGAATGCTGCGCAGGGTGCACTCGGCCGCAGAGCCGACTACGGGCCTCAGCCGGAGCGCATCGGCGGCGCCGCGGTCTGGGTTCTGCCGTCGACGTCCGGTGCGGCTCGGGGGTATTGGGATGTCGGGCCTTGGCGCGAGCTTGCACGAGCATGCGCGGAAAGCTGAGGCTGAACGGCACCGGTCAAGCTTGGCCGCTGTAGGACGAATCCAATGGGCGACGGCCCCGTATCTCGTCGTCCAAAGGCACCCAAAACCCCTGGAAACCATCGGCAACCTCCGCGACCCGCCTTTTATGAGAGCCCTGCAACCAGAGCAAATCATCCTGATCGTTCGGAGGCTCTGAAAATCGTGGTGTCGTGGGTTCGATTCCCACCCTCGCCATCGCAGTGCAGAGCCAAAAGCGCCGACCGCCGCCGTTGAGCAACCAGACGTCCAGCTCGGAGCGCCGCGCGATCAGCGCCGAGCCGTCGTGATGGACCGGGATTCGCCGTGCCGAAACGAGCCCGTAGACCCGCGAGCGCGGCGCGCCGATGTAGGCCGCAATCTTGCCCGCACCGCGCAGCCAGCCGTCTCCTGTCGTCTCCTGCTGTTCAGCGATCACCTGACGACGAACCTCTGCTGGGTACCTGCGGGGCATCTGAATCCTCCTTAAGCCGAAGGACTCTAGAAACCCAACTCCATCAGATCGGGGGTAGATCAGAGTCTCCGCGAAACAGTGAGGATGGGGGACGGCGTTTGCTCGCGTTCTGATGGACGCCGGGATCGGCGAGGCCGCCTTTCTGGACGAAGCTGTCGTGCCTGACCCAAACGTCCAGAGGCCGAAAGACGAGCGGTAGAATCAATCGGAGCCCATGTCGGCCAAGGAGACAGTCTTGGAGCACGCCCCTCGCTGGAGCGAGGAGCAGGCCGAGCGCGCATTGCTTGCGGCGGAGGGTCGCCGATCTATCCAGCGAGAGAGTCGTCTCGGTGAGCATCGCGCTTTGATGGAACGCGCTGCCGCCCTGCGAGCGCGTCAGTCGAAGCAGACGGACGTGGCGGCTCTGGTGCGCGAGGGTCGCGACGAGCTGGAGCGACGCGCCTCATAGCCTCGACCGTTGTTATTGACGCGAGCGTCATGCTGGCGCTGGTTCTCGATGAACCTCACACCGAGGCGGTCGCGGATCGCATGGACCGGTGGGCGGAGGAAGGAGCCAAGCTGCACGCCCCGGCGCTCGCTCAATACGAGGTCGCCAGCGCACTGACGCGGAAGCGGGTTCGGGACGAGCTGTCGCGCGAGGAGAGCGACGAGGCGCTGGAGATCATCGACGGGCTTGACGTGAGCTTCGACGCCGTGCCGGACAAGGCTCGCACCATCGAGATCGGAGTCGAACTCGAACGCCACTCGGCCTACGACGCCGCCTACCTGGAGTTGGCCAAGCGACTCGACGCCGAGATATGGACGATTGATGGCCCGCTCGCTCGCAACGCCAGCGGTCGGCACCCGGTCAAGCTGATTGCTTGATTGACAGGCCGCTCAGGTCAACACCAGGTCAACGCGCCGCCCGACAACAGCCGAAAATCGGGGGCTCGAGGCGGCATATCGTGAGAAGTAAGATGCTATCTTACGCCAATGCGGACGAAGGTCTCCACCAAGGGCCAGATCGTGCTGCCGGCCGAGTTGCGCCAGCGCGATCGCATCGAGGCCGGCCAGGAGTTCGAGGTCGAGCGACTCGACGCCGACGAGTACCGGCTGCGCCGCGTCGCCGCTCCCAACGAGGGCCTGGTCGACTGGCTGCTCGAGTGCCCGCAGAAGGGCTACTTCGTCGCGGTCGAGTCTGAGTCGACCAACACGCTGTGAGCGCGGAGCGACCAAGCGTGCATCTCTGGTTCTTCGCGCCGGGAGCGAAGCGCGAAGCATTGCTGTGACCCGCCACTTGGTCGACGCCAACGTCCTCTCGGAGGCGACGAAGCCCGAGCCCGACGCACGCGTCATAGCCTGGCTGCGCGACAACGAGCGCTCCCTCGTCGTCGATCCCGTCATTCTCGGCGAGGTCCGCTTCGGCATCCTGCTGCTCGATCCGGGCGCCCGCCGCCGCAAGCTGGAGGATTGGTTCGAGCGCGGGGTGGGGCGCATCGCGTGCCTTCCCTGGGACGCGGCGGTCGGCCTGCGCTGGGCGCAGCTGCTTGCCGAGCTGCGCCGCCGCGGCACGCCGATGTCGGTCAAAGACAGCCTGATCGCGGCGACCGCGCTGGCGCACGACCTGCCGCTCGCGACCCTCAACCGGCGCGACTTCGAGCCGGCCGGAGTCAGGCTCATCGACCCTCGCTGAGACCGCCTACGCGACGAACCCCGCGGGCTCCTCGACCACCGGGTTGGCCAGCTCGCCGATGCCCTCGATCTCCACGCGCACCGTCTCGCCGACGTGCAGCAGGTTGTCGCGCACCGGCTTGCGGCCGAGGCCGACGCCCGCCGGGGTGCCGGTGGCGATCGTGTCGCCAGGCTCCAGCGTGAAGGCTTCGGAGAGGTGGGAGACCTGCTGGAAGCAGTCGAAGACCATCTCGCTCGTGCGCGCGTCCTGGCGCAGTTCGTCCCCGACCCAGCAGCGGATCGCCAGGTCCCCCGGGTCGCCGAGTTCGTCGGCGGTGACCAGCCACGGCCCGAGCGGGCCGTGCGTGTCGAAGGACTTGCCGATCGTCATCGTCTGCGCCCGCCCCTGCCAGTCGCGCACGCTGACGTCGTTGGCGCAGGTGTAGCCGGCGATGACCTCATGGGCGCGCTCGGCGGGCACATGGCGGCAGCGCCTGCCGATCACCACCGCCAGCTCGGCCTCGTAGTCGAGGAAGGTGGAGACCTTCGGCATGTGGATAGCTGCGCCCGGGCCGATCACGCAGGTCACCTGCTTGTTGAAGAAGACCGGGACCTCGGGCGCCTCCATCCCCATCTCCTCGATGTGGTCGCGGTAGTTGAGCGCGATCGCCAGGTACTTGCGCGGCGCCGCCGGGGCGAGCAGGCGAACCTCGGCGAGCGCCAGGCGCGGCGCGCCGGTGGACAGCTCCTCCAGCCTCTCCCGGCCGGCCGCGTCGAGCGCCGCGGCCGGTTCCTGGGGGACGTCGGCCGCGGAGAGGTCGACGACCTCCTCGCCCGCGACGATCCCCAGCGCGGGTGTTCCGTCGGGGGCTGCGAACCGGCAGAGCCTCATCGCGCTCGACTCTGTCACATGGGCCGCGTCAGCGGTCGAGCTCGGCGGCCAGCTCCGTCACCCGCCGCTCGATCTCGTCGCGCGTCGCCCGGACCTCCTCGATCGGGCGGCCCTTGGGGTCCGGCAGGTCCCAGTCGAGGTAGCGCTTGCCGGGGATGTAGGGGCACTCGTCGCCGCAGCCCATCGTCACCACGACGTCGGCCCACTCGGCGTCCTCGCGGCTGAGCTCGTGGGGGACGCGGCCGGCGAGGTCGATGCCGAGCTCCCTCATCGCCTCGACCACCTCGGGGTGGACGCGCTCGCCCGGCGTCGTCCCCGCCGAGCGCGCCTCGTGGCGGCCACCGGCGGCCCGTTCGAACAGCGCCTGGCTGATCTGTGAGCGGCCGGCGTTGTGCAGGCAGACGAACAGCGCGTTCGCCACCGCTCAGGCCCCCTCGCCGGCGCCGCTCAGCCGAGCCACGCGGACAGCTCCTCGAGCGCGCCGGGGATCACGTAGTAGTAGGCCCACAGGCCACGGCGCTCGGAGCCGACGACGCCGGCGTCGCGCAGCACCTTGAGGTGGTGGGAGACGGTCGGCTGGGAGAGGTCGAACAGCGGCACCAGCTCGCAGACGCAGACCTTGCCGGCGTGCTTGCGCAGCACGTCGACCAGCTGCACCCGGACCGGGTCGCCGAGCGCCTTGGCGATCGCCGCCATCCGCTGAGCTTGCTCGCGCTGCACGTCGGGGTAGACGACCGGCTCGCAGCACGGCTCCCCGGGCGGGCGCTTGACCTTCGGCTCCAGCTCCATATCGACCGGCATCCATTCACATATATCCATTGAAATTACGTTTGTCAATGCATAGGATCGGCGCCCGATGACCGCCGCCCCGCTCAGCCGCCGCCTGTTCGCCGAGTTCCTCGGCTCCGCCTTCCTCGCCGCCACGGTGATCGGCTCGGGGATCGCCGCCGCGCAGCTCTCGCCCGGCGACGTCGGCCTGCAGCTGTTCGAGAACGCGGCGGCGACGGCGGCCGGCCTGTTCACCTTCATCCTCATGTTCGGGCCGGTCTCCGGCGCCCACTTCAACCCGGTCGTCTCGCTGGTCGACGCGGCCTTCGGCGGCCTGCGCTGGCGCCACGCCCTCGCCTACATCCCGGCCCAGGTCGGCGGCTGCATCGCCGGTGCGGTGGCGGCGAACCTGATGTTCTCGCTCTCGGCGATCAGCATCTCGACCCACCACCGCGCCTCCCCCGCGCACCTCTTCGCCGAGGTGATCGCCACCCTCGGCCTGCTTCTGGTGATCTTCTCGCTGGCCCGCACGAGGCGCGGCAACCTCGCCCCCGCCGCGGTCGGCGCCTACATCGGCGCCGCCTACTTCTTCACCAGCTCGACCAGCTTCGCCAACCCGGCGATCGACGTCGGCCGGATGTTCTCCGACACCTTCGCCGGCATCGCCCCGGCCTCCGTGCCGTCGTTCATCGTCTTCCAGCTGATCGGCGGCGCGGTGGCGATCGCAACGATCCGCGCGCTCTACCCCGACATCACGGCGGCGGAGGCCTCGGAGATCATGCTCCCGCACGAGGCGGAGGACGGCGCCGTCGCGCCCACGCCCGGCTCGCTCACCTGAAGCTCTCCAGCGTCCTCGCGGTCCGCCGCAGTACAGTCACTCGGGGAAGCAACGACCGGAGGAGGATCGAATGGGCAGCGACCTTGACGCCTACCGCGAGCAGAGCCTCGAGACCTGGGGGAAGATGGCGCCGGGCTGGGAGGAGCGCAGCGAGTGGATGGCCGGCGTCACCGGCCGGGTCAACGAGTGGATCGTCGAGAAGGCCGATCCGCGGCCGGGCCAGACCGCCCTCGACATCGCCGCCGGCCCCGGCGACCTCGGCTTCCAGGCGGCGGCGCGGGTCGGCGCGGGCGGCAGCGTGCTGTCCACCGACTTCTCGCCCGAGATGGTCGAGGCGGCCCGGCGGCGCGGCGCGGCGCGGGGGCTGGACAACGTCGAGTACCGCGTGCTCGACGCGGAGCGGATGGACCTCGACGACGACAGCATCGACGTCGCCCTCTGCCGCTGGGGCTACATGCTGATGGCGGACCCAGCGGCCGCGCTGGCGGAGACGCGGCGGGTGCTGCGCGACGGCGGCCCGCTCGCCTTCGCCGTCTGGGCGTCGCCCGAGCGCAACCCCTGGGCGGCGGCGCCAGCGATGACGCTCGTCCAGCGCGGCCACCTGCCGCCCCCCGAGCCCGGCGCGCCGGGGATCTTCGCGATGGCGGACCCCGGAGTCGATCCGCGGCCTGGTCGCCGGGGCGGGCTTCGGCGAGCCCGAGCTGGAGGAGATCTCGTTCGACTTCCGCTACGCGGACTTCGACGACTTCTGGGACGTGCTGGTCCGGATCGCCGGCCCGCTCGCGCGCGCGATCGCGGCCCTTCCCGAGGACGAGCTCCAGGCGACCCGCCAGGCGATCGAGCAAAGCATCGCCCCCTTCCGCGCGGAGGACGGCTCCTACGCGACCCCCGCCGTCTGCTGGGGCGTGCTGACGCGCTGAGCAAGTTCACTATGTTGAGGAATATTAGGTCTTTTTCTCAACATCATGCGCTAGAATGCACATGTGCCGAGCGTCGCCGAAAGCACTGAGCTGGTTGACGGCATCGTCAGGCTCCGTCGCGTCGAGCGGATAGCCGAGGCCGCCGCCGACGCGCGGCCGGTGCGTCGCGAACTCGAGAGTCGACTCGGTCCGACGCTCTCGCGGTCGCTTGCCGCGCGGCTCCTCGGGGTCAGCCAGACGGCGCTCGACCGCTGGGTTGACATGGGGCAGGTGCCGGCTGTGACCACTCCCACCGGGCGGCGGGAGGTGCCGCGGCAGTTCGTCGTCGAGTTGCGTGAGGCGATCGACGAGCTGGCCGCCGAAGGCCGGTGTCGGCACCCGCTCGCCGCTGCGCTCGCCGCGCGCCGCGACGCAGCGGCGGAGCTTGGGGTCGAGGCGCGAAGCCCGGCGCCCGGTCACCGCCGATCCGCCGTCGGTCATAGGACTGCCGAGCGTCGTGCCCGGGCCTACCACGCTGTGGTGGCGCAGCGGTTGGACGAGGCGACGATCGACGAGGCCCGTGCTCGAATCGAGCAACTCACAGCCGACGGCCATCTCGATCCGCGCTACGCCGACCGCTGGCGCGAGCTGCTCGCCCGTCCACGTGACGAGATCGCCCGGGCGATCGGCGCTGACACCCAAACCGCCAGGGATCTGCGCCAGAACAGTCCCTTCGCCGGCGTCCTGAACGAGCAGGAGCGGCGGCAGATCATCGAGGCGAACCCTTAGATGCGGCGCGTGGAGTTGGAGCACGTGATCCGCGCCGCCGCCGATGCGGCGGAGGACGAGGAGATCATGGTGGTCGGCAGTCAGGCGATCCTCGGCGCCGGGCGGGAGCGAGACTGGGAGTTCGCGGTGGAAGCGATCAGACATGACCTGGTCGATCCGGAGGAGCTGGGGAGACGGATCGACGAAATGCCACTCTCCGCAGCCCGGCTCGATCGGCTGCGCCGCACGGTCGCAGGCGCGATTGCGCGCGCCGGGGCGGGCGAGTCGTAAGATCCGCGGCGAGCGATGGGGCTCGCTCCCTCATAAGCGCCGCTTGCGCGGCTGACGGTCCCTACCACGTCCAGCGACGCTGATAGGAGACTGCACGGATGCGAAGCACGGGATTCGACCTTCGCCGCCTCGCCGCGATCTACGCCGGCGGTGTGATCGGCGCCCTGCTGCGGGTCGGCCTGGCCGAGGCGGCGCCGCGCGGGCCCGGCGGCTGGCCGTGGGCGACCTTCGCCGTGAACATGGCCGGCGCCCTGCTGATCGGCTACTTCGTCGCCCGGCTGCGCGACCACCCCGAGGACAGCGTCGTCCACCCGTTCCTGACGACCGGGATCTGCGGCACGCTGACGACCTTCTCGACCCTGCAGCTGGAGCTGTTCGAGCTCGTCGACGCGGGCCGCCTGGCGCTCGCCGCCGCCTACGTCGGCGCCACCCTGCTCGGCGGCTTCGCGCTCGTCCGGCTCGGGATCGCGCTCGAGCGGCGCCCGGAGCCCGCCCGGTGAGCGCGCCGATCGTCGCGGTGATCTCCGGGGGCTCGAGTCCGCGGCGATCGGGGCGCGAACATGAGGTTGTTCTATGAGCGCCCCGGCCTGGATCGCCGTCGGCCTGCTCGGCGGCGCCGCCGCGGCGGGGCGCTACCTGATCGACACGGCGGTCACCGCGCGCTCGGACCATCCCTTCCCGCACGGGATCCTCGCGATCAACATCGCCGGCGCGCTGGCGCTGGGCCTGGTCGCGGGCGCCGCGCTCGAAGGCCAGGCCCTGATCGTCGTCGCCGGCGGCGGCATCGGCTCCTTCACCACGTTCTCGACCTGGATCCTCGACTCGCACCGGCTCGCGGACGCGGGTCATACCCGGCTCGTCTGGATCAACCTGGCGCTGTCCCTGATCGCCGGCTTCGCCGCGGTCGTGCTCGGCCACTGGCTCGGAAGCATGCTCTGAGCGACCCGCGGCGCCCCTCCTGGCCCGCCGCCCGCCGCGGCCGCGGGCGGTCTACGATGCGGAGAGCGAGAGATCAGCGGAACGAGACCAGCAGGAAGGACGAGCAGCGATGAGCGACGAGACGCAGCGCCCCATCACCACCACCGATTCGGGCATCCCCGCCAGCAGCGACGAGCGCTCGCTGACCGTCGGCGAGCAGGGCCCGACCGTCCTGCACGACCACTACGTCGTGCAGAAGATGCAGCACTTCAACCGCGAGCGGGTGCCGGAGCGCGTCGTCCACGCCAAGGGCAGCGCCGCCCACGGCTTCTTCGAGGTGACCGAGGACGTCAGCCAGTACACCAAGGCCGACCTCTTCCAGCCCGGCAAGCGCACGCCGCTGTTCGCCCGCTTCTCCACCGTCGCCGGCGAGCAGGGCTCGCCCGACACCGCCCGCGACCCGCGCGGCTTCGCGATCAAGTTCTACACCGAGGAAGGCAACTACGACCTGGTCGGCAACAACACCCCGGTCTTCTTCATCCGCGACGCCTCCAAGTTCTCCGACTTCATCCACTCGCAGAAGCGCCTGCCCGACACCGGCATGCGCTCCAACGACATGCAGTGGGACTTCTGGACGCTCTCGCCGGAGAGCGCCCACCAGGTGACGATCCTGATGTCGGGACGCGGCACGCCGCGCACCTACCGTCACATGAACGGGTACGGCAGCCACACCTTCTCCTGGATGAACGCCGGCGGCGAGAAGTTCTGGATCAAGTACCACTTCAAGACCGTCCAGGGGATCGAGAACTACACCGAAGCCGAGGCGGTCCAGATGGCCTCCGAGGACCCCGACGCGCACCGCCGCGACCTGCGCGCCGCGATCGACGCCGGCGAAGCGCCGGAATGGCGCCTCGAGGTGCAGGCGATGCCGTTCGAGGACGCCGCGGAGTACCGCTTCAACCCGTTCGACCTGACCAAGGTCTGGCCGCACGGCGACTACCCGCCGATCCAGGTCGGGCGCATGGTGCTCGACCGCAACCCCGAGCACTTCTTCGCCGAGGTCGAGCAGGCCGGCTTCTCGCCGTCGAACCTGGTGCCGGGGATCGGCCTCAGCCCCGACAAGATGCTGATGGGCCGGATCTTCTCCTACCACGACACGCACCTGCACCGGATCGGCGCCAACTACGAGCAGCTGCCGATCAACTCGCCGCGCTCGCCGGTCAACTCCTACAACCAGGACGGGCCGATGACCTACCACCACTCCGGCGACCAGCCGGTCTACGCGCCGAACTCGCACGGCGGGCCGGTGGCGGACCCCGAGCGCGCCGCCGAGCTGACCTGGTCGGTGGCGGGCGAGGAGATCGGCCGCTACGCCAACGCCAAGCACGCCGAGGACGACGACTTCGGCCAGGCGGGGACGCTGTACCGCGAGACGATGGACGACGCCGAGCCGCGACGAGCTGGTCGAGAACGTCGTCGGCCACGCCAGCGCCGAGGTCACCTCCGAGGTGCAGGACCGGGTGGTCGAGTACTGGACCAACGTCGACGCCGAACTCGGCCAGCGGGTCGCCGCGGGGCTGAAGGGCGCCGCCGAAGGCGCCACCCCGGCGCAGGCCGAGGTGCCGAGCGGGGTCTAGGCCCGCAGCCGGCAAAACCGTCCGCGTTCGCCTCTAACTTGAGACGGGCGATGGACGATCAGGCTCAACTCGACGGACTGCCTCCCGCGTCCGCGCCGGCGGCCTCCGAGGGGGCGGCGCCCGCGGCGCGGGTTCCCCTGCACGAGCTAGAGGACGGCCAGCGGGTGAAGGGCGTCTACGCCGTGCGCGAGCGCGAGCTGCGGCGCAAGCGCAACGGCGAGCCGTGGCTGCGGCTGGTCCTCTGCGACGCCGGCGGCAGCGCCGAGGCGGTCTCCTGGGAGGACGCCGAGGCGCTCTACGCGCTCGCCGCGCCCGGGACCGCGGTCGAGGTCGGCGGCGTGTTCGAGCAGAGCGAGCGCTGGGGGGCGAAGGTCAAGCTCGCCGCGCTGCGCGAGGCCGAGCCCGGCAGCTACGACCCGGCCGAGCTGACGCCCTCCTCCGAGGTCTCGCTGGCGGAGCTGGAGGGGGAGCTGCGCCAGCTGCTCGACACCGTGCGCGAGGCGCAGCTGCGCGACCTGCTGGGGCGCTTCTTCGGCGAGGGCTCGCCGATCTGGGAGCGCTTCCGCGACGCGCCGGCGGCCAAGGTCTACCACCAGGCCTACCGCCACGGCCTGCTCGAGCACACCGTCTCGGTCGCCCAGGCGGTCAGCGCCGCCGCCAACTTCTTCCCCGGCATCGACCGCGAGGTCGCCGTCGCCGGGGCGCTGCTGCACGACATCGGCAAGACCGTCGCCTACAACGACGACCCGCTGGCGATCGACCTCACCGACGCCGGCCGGCTGGAAGGCGAGATCCCGCTCGGCTATTACACGGTGCGCCGCGAGATCGAGCGGATGCCCGGCTTCGACCCGCGGCTCGCCCAGGCCGTCCTGCACATCATCCTCAGCCACCACGGCTCGCTCGAGCACGGCTCGCCGGTCGTTCCGGCGACGCGCGAGGCGGTGCTCGTCCACATGATCGACAACCTCGGCGGCCGGCTCGGCAGCTTCGACCGGCTCGAGCGCGAGCTGCCCGACGGCGAGTCCTGGTCGCGCTTCGACCGCGCTCTGTCGGGCTCGGCGTACTTCGGCAGCCGCGAAGCCGCCTGAGCGGCCGGCCGCACCGCAAAATGCGGCTTTCCGGCGGTTGCGGCCGGCGGCCCGCCGGGCAGTCCTCACTATCCTGGGCTCGTGGCAAAGGACACCGAGAAGCTGATCCGCCAGCTCTCGCTGATCTCCTTCCTGATGGCGCAGGGCAGGCCGGTCTCGGCGCTGGAGATCAAGCGCGAGGTCGAGGGCTACAGCGACATGAACGACGACGCCTTCGCGCGCCGCTTCTACGCCGACCGGGCGGAGCTGGAGAGCCTCGGCATCCAGCTCGGGGTCGAGAAACCGGGCGAGGGCTTCTTCGAGGCCGAGCTGTACTCGCTGCCGCCGGAGAACTTCTACCTCGACCCGATCGAGTTCGACGACGACGAGCTGGCCTCGCTGAGCACGGCGCTCTCGCTGCTCACCCAGGGCGAATTCGCCTACGCCGAGCCGCTGCGCCTCGCCCTCCAGCAGGTCGCCTGGGGCCACCCGAACCCGATCAGCGAGGGCGAACGGGCGCCGGTCGAGATGGCGATGACCGCCTCTGCGGGCGGCCGCGAGCTGTCCCAGCGCCTCTCCAAGATCGAGACCGCGATCTCGCGCCGCAAGACGATCGAGTTCACCTACTACACGATGGAGCGCGACGAGACGGCGAAGCGCAGGGTCGACCCCTTCCACCTGGTCTTCCGCGCCGGCCAGTTCTATTTGATCGGCCACGCGCACGAGCGCGACGCGGTGCGCGTCTTCCGCCTCTCGCGCATCCAGGGCAAGGTCGGCTACGCGTCGAAGGCCGAGCACGACTTCAACCCGCCCGAGGACTTCGACCGCCGCGACTACGGCAGCCGCGCCGACTGGCAGCTGGGGGAGATCCGCGGCCGCGCGAAGATCTTCGTCCGCGACCGGATCGCCTGGCTGATCGAGCGCGACTTCGGCGAGTACGGCGAGCTGCGCCCGGCGCGCAAGGCCGACGAGGCGCCCGGCAAGGGCTCGGTCTTCGAGACCGACTACGCCTCGCCGCGCGAGCTGATCGCCTGGGTGCTGCGCTGGCGCCAGAACGCCGAGGTGCTGGCGCCCGATGAGCTGCGCGCCGAGGCGCGCGAGCGGCTCGACCTGCTGCACGACCGCCACCGCGGCGAGTTCGAGGTCGCCGAGGTCGTCGACCGGCCGCTGCGCGAGGCGGCGCCGCGCAGCCGCGGCAACGGGCGCGGCGAGGCGGCGATCCGGCCGGAGCGCTTCGCCCGCCTCGTCACCCTCGCCGGCCTGCTGATCGACTCGGCGAAGCGGGGGGAGCGGCTGCGCGTCGTCGGAGCTGCGCGAGCGGCTGGAACTGAGCGGCGAGGAGCTGCAGGAGGACATCGACCTGCTCAACGTCGTCAACTTCGGCGGCGGCACCTACGTCCTCTACGCGGAAGTGCTGGGCGACGAGATCGAGGTCGACTCCGAGCCCTACGGCGACAACTTCGCCCGCCCGGCGCGGCTGCTGCCGCTGGAGGCGAAGGCGCTGGTCGCGGCGATCGACCTGTTCGGCGACCAGCTGCCGCAGGGCGGCCTGCAGAGCGCGCGCGAAGAAGATCGTCGCGGCGCTCGGCCACGACCCCTCCGAGGAGGGGCTGGAGATCGCCGCGGTCGGCGGCGGCGACGCCGAGGTCGCGCGGGCCGTCAACGAGGCGATCGCCTCCCGCCGCGTGCTGGAGATCCAGTACTACAAGGAGAACGAGGACCAGTTCACCAAGCGCCGGGTCGAGCCCTACCGGCTGGAGAACGGGCGCGAGGGCTGGTACGTCGAGTGCTACGACCTGACCAAAGAGGGCATCCGCCACTTCAAGCTCGACCGGGTCAAGGAGGCGGCGCCGAGCGAGGAGACCTACGAGCCGCGCCAGGAGGTCGAGGAGCTGGCCGGGGTCGAGGGCTGGATGACCGACGGCGAGGTGCCGACCGCGCAGGTCGCCCGCGTCTGGGTCTCGCCCGAGCGCGCCCGCTGGCTGCGCGAGGAGCGCACCGTGGTCGAGGAGCTGGCCGACGGCGCGGTCGTCGTCGAGCTGCCCTACGCCGGCACGTCCTGGCTGGTGCGCGAGATCCTGCGCGGCGCCGGCGACCTGGTCGTGCTCGAACCCGACGAGGCCCGCGAGGCGATCGCCGCCGAGGTCGCGGCGAGCGCTGCTTGACGCCCCTCCAGCTGTTCCTTTTCCCCTCTATATGACGAAAAGGAACAGCGGAATATGAGGGAGGCGCCGGGACATCCTGAGATCCTGCGGATCGTCGCGGCCAACCCCGGGCCGATGACGTTGGAGGGGACGAACACCTACCTCTACGGATCGGGGCCGTGCACCGCGATCGATCCGGGGCCGGATGACGCGGGCCACCTGGACGCCGTGCGGGCGGCGGCGGAGGAGCGCGGGGGCCTGGGACTCGTCCTGCTCACCCACAGCCACGGGGATCATGCGGACGGGGCGGAGCGGCTTGGCGGTCGAGGTCAAGTCCTCCCAGGCGACGGCGAGGAGCACGGCGGCCTGCGCGCGCTCGCCACGCCCGGCCACGCCGCCGACCACGTCTGCTTCCTGACCGCCGACGGCGTCTGCTTCAGCGGCGACCTGGTGCTCGGCGAAGGGTCGACCTTCGTCCCGCCCGACGGCGGCTCGCTCGCCGCCTACATGGACTCGCTGCGCCTGCTCCAGGCGCAGGAGATCGAGCTGATCTGTCCCGGCCACGGCCCCTGGGTGACCGACCCGGCGGCGAAGCTGGCCGAGTACGTCGAGCACCGCGAGATGCGCGAGCGCCGCCTGCTCGCCGCCCTCGAGCGCGGCGAGCGCTCCAAGCGAGGCGCTGCTCGCCGAGGCCTGGTCCGACGTCCCCGAGGCCATGCGCCCCGCCGCCGCGATCGTCATGGACGCCCACCTGCAAAAGCTGGAAGCCGAGGGCCGCCTGCCGGGCGACCTGCGCGACTGACCGGAAGCAATACTGGCCAGCTGGCCAGTATTGTGAGGGAATGGATCGCGGGCGGGCGGCACGGGTCGGGATCGCGGCGGGGGCCGCGGGCACCGGGCTGGCCGCCGCCGGGACCGCCGCGCTGTGGCACTGGCTGGCGCGGCGGCCGCTGCCCAAGCAGAAGGGGACGATCGAGCTCGACGGGCTGGAGGGGACCGTGCGGGTGCGGCGCGACCGCTGGGGCGTCCCGCACATCGAGGCCGGCTCGGCCGACGACCTCTGGTTCGCCGAGGGCTTTTGCCACGGCCAGGACCGGCTCTGGCAGATGGACTTCTACCGCCGCGTGCTTTCCGGCCGGGTCTCCGAGTTCGCCGGCGAGGAGGGGCTGCCGGTCGACCGGCTGATGCGGACGCTGGGGATGCGGCGCACGGCCGAGCGCGAGGCGGAGGCGCTCGACGCCGAGCTGCGCGCCCTGCTGGAGCGCTTCTGCGCCGGCGTCAACGCCGCCGCGGCAGAGCGCCAAGGCGCCGCCCTTCGAGATGCGGCTGCTGCGGCTCGAGTTCGAGCCCTGGCGCCCGGCCGACATCCTCGGCCTCGGCAAGCTGCTCGCCTTCGGCCTCTCGACCAACTGGGAGAAGGAGCTGCTGCGCGCCGACATGACGCGGGAGCTCGGCCCCGAGCTGGCCGCCCGCCTCGACCCCGGCTACCCCGTGGACAACCCGGTCGTCACCCAGGAACCGTGGTCGGGCGACGGGCTCGGGCTGGCCGAGCAGATCGACGCGGTGCGCCGCTCGATCGGCCTCGCCGCCGAGGCCAGCGGCTCGAACAACTGGGCGGTCAGCGGCGCCCTCAGCGCCACCGGCTCGCCGCTGATCGCCGGCGACCCGCATCTGCCGCCGAGCATGCCGGGCATCTGGTACCAGGTCGGCCTGACGCTCGGCGAGCGCTTCGTCCGCGGCGCCTCCCTCCCCGGCATGCCGGGCGTCTACATGGGCCAGAACAGCGACGTCTGCTGGACCTTCACCAACGTGATGGCCGACGTCCAGGACCTCTTCGTCGAGCGGGTCGAGGGCGACCGCTACCTGTTCGAGGACGAGTGGCGGCCGCTGGAGGTCGTGCGCGAGGAGATCGCGGTCAAGGGACGGGCCGCGCCCGAGGTGCACGAGGTGCGCAGCACCCACCACGGCCCGCTGGTCAACGCGGCGCTCGGCGCCGACGACGCCGAGCCGCTCGCGCTGCGCTGGATCACCCTCGACAACCCGACCGCCTTCAAGGGGATGTTCGACCTGCACGGCATCCGCTCCGGCCCCGAGCTGGTCGCCGCCCTGGAGGGACACACCTCGCCCGCCTCGAACCTGATCTGGGCCGACCGCCACGGCTCGATCGGCTACAAGCTGATCGGCCGGCTGCCGCTGCGCCGCGGCGGCTGCCCCGACCTGCCGAAGCCGGGCTGGGACGGCGCTTACGAGTGGGACGGGGAGGTCCCCTACGACGAGCTGCCGGAGGTGGTCGACCCCGAGAGCGGCTTCCTCGTCACCGCCAACAACCGGATCGTCGGCGACGACTACCCGCACCACATCACCAGCGACTGGCTCGACGGCTTCCGCGCGCGGCGGATCGAAGAGCTGCTGCGGGCGAGCGAGGAGCACGACGTCGAGGGCTTCGAGGCGATGCAGTCCGACAACCTCTCGATCCCGGGGCTCGAGGCGGCGCGCCGGCTCGGCCGGCTGACGCCGGCCGGGCAGCGCGAGCTGAGCGCGCTCGAGCGGCTGCGCAGCTGGGACGGGCGGCTCGACCCGGACACGGTCGCCGGCACGATCTACCAGGCCTTCCTGTTGCGGCTGGGGCGCGAGGTCGCGCGCGCGGCGATCGGCGACCGCGACCTCTGCGAGCGCTGGCTCGACCGCGCCGACAACGGCTTCACGCCGCACGTCACCTCGCCCTGGCGCTGGCACGCGCGGCTGATGGAGCTGTGGGAGGAGGGCGACGAGGGGCTGATCGGGCGGCCCTGGGACGAGCTGGCGCTGGAGGCGCTGGCGGGAGCGCTCGACGACCTGAGCGAGCGCTTCGGCCCCGATCCCGAGGCCTGGCGCTGGGGGCGCGTGCACGAGATGGAGTTCCCGCATCCGCTCGGCGAGGCCAACCCGCTGCTCCGCAAGCTGCTCAACCGCAGCCTGCGGGCCGGCGGCGCCCAGGAGACCGTCAGCCAGATCGCCTATGACCCCAACGACCCCTACAAGGCGGTCTGGGCGCCGAGCTGGCGCATGGTCGGCGACCCGACGGCGCCCGAGCGCTCGCGCTGGCAGATGTTCACCGGCCAGTCGGGCCACCCCGCCAGCCCCCACTACGACGACCTCCAGGAGGACTGGCTGCACGGCCGCACCCAGCCGATGGCGGGAGAGGGGCCCTGGCGCGAGCTGGATCTCGTGCCCGCCTGAGCGCATCCCCCTCGGCGCGTTCAGCGAAGTTCTAGCGTTCTCAAATCGAGAAGTTGATTTCTTGCTTCAGAATGCGTTAGTTTATTCGGTCAGGTTGCGCGCCAGTCTCTATTCATCCTGCGCACCGTTGAGATTGCGAGGAGATATGTGCAAGACGGGACGGATTTCCAAGCTTGCCGCTGCGTTGTTGGCGGCTGGCGCGCTGGCTGTACCAGCACAGGCATCGGCGAAGATTGACGCACTCGACCCACATGTGCCCGGGTCGGCTGTTACCGCCGCGGATGCGATCGCAGCCGACCCCACGCAGGTGACCGGTGCTTCCCTCCCTGAGTTTGCGTACGAAGCCGGTGGACCGGCGGCGTCGCCCCTCGGAGTGGGCGACAAGTCGCAGGAACCGGGCCCGACGGTCCTCACCGGCTTCCCGACCCAGGGCAACACCTACGCGATCCTCACCAACGGTGAAGTCAACACCATTGCCTCGCTGTTCGAAAGCGAAGACTTCGGGAGCACAGAATACCTCAACCAGCAGGAAGCGCCGGGGGTTGAACGGGGCCCCGCGTCCCACGACTGGACGGTGCTGAAGGTCGACGTTAACGTGCCTGGAGGCGACAACTGCCTCGGTGCCGACTTCCGCTTCCTCTCCGAGGAGTATCCAGATTACGTAGGCTCGGAGTTCAACGACGCCTTCATCGCCGAGACCGACTCGTCGAGCTGGAGGGTCGAGGAAGGCGGCGAACTGATCCGCCCGAACGACTTCGCGGCCTCTCCCGGTGGGGTGGCGATCTCGGTCAACGGCGCCGGCGCGACGGAAATGTACCCCGAAGAAGCCGAAGGCACCTACTTCAACGCGGCGACCGAACTGATCACGACGAAGACGCCTATCACCCCCGGCGCCCACTCGATCTACTTCTCGATCTTCGACGCCAGCGACCACGTCCTCGACTCGGCGGTCTTCATCGACAACCTCCGCTTCTTCAACGAGGGCCCCGGCGCCTGCAAACCGCCGATCGCGGGCGCCACGCTGGAAGGGGAGGTCAAAAATCCGGCAGAAGAACCGGTTCCGAGCGCTCCGGTGGAAATCTGCCCGGTGGTGGAAAGCTTGACCCCGTGCAAAACGCGGTTCAGCGACTCGAGCGGCGTCTACGAAATCATCAACCTGCCGGAAGGGGAATACGAAGTAACGGCGCGTTCCGCCGCGGGAGGCCCCGAGTACGCTGACGGCCACGCGGGACCCGTTGCCGTGAGCGGCACCGAAACCTTTACGCAGAACGTCATGCTCGGACCGCCGTTGAGCGGGCCACCGCCCGGGACGACGATCACGAACGTGGGCGAAAGCGCGGGCGGAGTGCCGACGCTCTTTTGGACGGAAGCCTCGACCATCACCACCGAGGGTTGCGCGGGCGGAACCGCCTCGTACACCGTGACCGTTGGGGGCAAAGAAGCGCAGAATGGCACGTTATCCGAGTCGCCCGCCGGTTCAGGGCACTACGAAGGGACGATCCAGCCGCTTTTACCGAGCCACGGCAACGGCAAGGTAAAGATCGAAGTCAGCGGTTGCGCGGAACCGTCGACCGTTGAATTCGCCATCTATATCGATCCGAGCGGCGTGGTCAAAGACGCGAACACCGGGGACCCGATCCCGGGCGCGACTGTGACATTGTTCCGCTCCGACGAACTCGAAGGCCCGTTCACCCAGGTCACGGACGGGAGTGCCGTGATGTCGCCCGCAAACCGGAGTAACCCAGACACCACGGATGCCAGCGGCCGGTTCGGCTGGGACGTGGTGGCTGGCTACTACAAGGTCGAAGCATCGGCAGCGGGGTGCACCTCCGCCACAAGCAGCGAACTCGCCATCCCGCCGCCGGTCACGAACCTCGAACTTTTGCTCGAATGCGCCAGCAGCAGCAGCGGTGCCGTCTCCGGTGGAGGTGCCGGCAGCAGCGGCGCCGTCTCCGGTGGAGGTGGTGGCATCGAGCATGGCACCGCCGTCGCCAAGAAGATCGCGCTCGTCAAGCGCGGCAAGGCGCTCCTCAAGTTGACCTGTCACGGCGGGGGCGCCTGCCACGGCGCCCTGAAGCTCGTCGCCCGGGTAGAGGTCGGCAAGCGCAAGGGGGCGAGGCACTCCAAGAAGCGGGTTCACAACCTGGTGATCGGCAAGGCCCGCTACTCGATCCCGGTCGGCCGGACCAAGACGATCCGCGTACCGTTGACCAGCAAGGGCAAGGGGCTTCTGCGTAAGTCCGGCAAGCGCGGCCTGAGAGTCGAGCTGCGAGGGAGCGGGGTCACGAATCGCACCGTGTGGCTGCGCAAGGCGAAGAAGCATCGTCGCAGCAGGACATCCAGCTTGCAGCGGGCAAGCTTTCAGCGGGTCCGCCGGCAGCAGGAGAGATTGCAGTGGGTCCGCTTGCACGAGGCGATGCAGCAAAGGGGAGTTCTTGCGCCCCGCACCGGCGGCGGCTCTACGCACCGCTAGGAAACAGGAGTTGCACTGCAGGTCGAGGCCGTGGGGTTTGCCGCCCCCGGCGCTACAACTGCCTGAAGAATGGGTTGCATCCGTATGGTCGTTTCAAGCGGAGCGTTGGCTCGCGCTGGCAGATCGCCGCTGGGTATCGTCCTGGTGGCGCTGGCCCTCGCATGGCAGGGATTCGGAACGGCCGGCGCCGGCGCCAAGACGATCCACTTCGGCGGTGAGACGATCGCCGCGCCCGACGGCTGGCCGGTCGTCCGGCTGGCCGCGCGTCCACACGCCTGCGTGCGGCTCGACCGCCGGGCTGTCTACCTGGGGACGCCGGGGGCGAGCCAGCGCTGCCCGGCGGGCGCGATCGGCCGGCGGCGGGCGATTCTCGTCGACCCCGGCGCGAAGGCGCGCGCCGCGAGCAGGCGGGCTCAGGCCAGCCGCGTCGCGCCGGCGCGCGTCTCGGCCGCCGCCTCCGAATACACCGGGCTCGGCTTCGACGCCTGCGCGGCGCCCTCGAGCCGGGCGATGTCGGCCTGGTCGGGCTCGCCCTACCGGGCGATCGGCGTCTACATCGGCGGGCTCAACCGCGGCTGCTCGCAGCCCAACCTGACGGCGAGCTGGGTGGCCGGGCAGACGGCGGCCGGCTGGCACCTGATCCCCACCTACGTCGGCCTCCAGGCGCCGACCTCGAGCTGCTCCTCCTGCGCCAAGCTCAGCGCCGGCGCCGCCGCGCTTCAGGGCTCCGAGGCGGCGAGCGACGCCGTGAACGACGCACGCCTCGCCGGGATCGGCGAAGGCAGCCCGATCTACTTCGACATGGAGAGCTACGCGCGCACCGCCAGCGCCAGCGCCGCGACGCTGACCTTCCTCGAAGCCTGGACGACGCGCCTGCACGCGCTCGGCTACGGGGCCGGCGTCTACAGCAGCAGCGCCTCGGGGATCGCCGACCTGGTCGCCAGGCTGGGCGGCCTCTACCGCCAGCCCGACGACCTCTGGTTCGCCAACTGGAACGGCCGCGCGAACGCGCTCGACTCCTACCTGCCGGCCGGCGCCTGGGGCGATCACCAGCGCATCCACCAGTACCAGGGCGGCCACGACGAGACCTACGGCGGGGTGACGATCAACGTCGACAACAACTACGTCGAAGGGGCGACGGCGGGGGGGTCCGGCGGGTCGAGCGACGACCCGCGCGGCAGCTTCGACTCGGTCAGCTCGCCGGCGCCCGGCCAGGTGACGGTCTCCGGCTGGGCCTACGACCCCAACGCCCCCCACAAGGCGGTCTCGATCCGCGCCTACCTGGGCGGCAAGTCGGGCGAAGGCGACGCGACCCGCTACGAGCTCGGGCCGATCGCCGACGGCGAACGCGGCGACCTCGCCGCGCTCTACCCGCGCGCCGGCGCCGACCACGGCTTCGAAGCGAGCTTCCCTGTCGTCGGCAGCGGCCGCCAGCGGGTCTGCGTCTACGCGCTCGACGTCGGCGCCGGGTCCGACAAGCTGCTCGGCTGCCGCGAAGTCGGCGTGCCGGTGCCGATCTCGCTGCTGCGGGCGAAGGCGGGCGGCAAGGCGGTGCGGCTGCGGCTGCGCTGCGAGTGGCCGGTCGGGACCGAGTGCCCGGGGCAGATCGTCGTCCGCGCCGGGGTGCCGAAGCGGGTGGTCGTCCGGCGGCGCCGCGGGCGGCGCGTGGTGAGGACGAGGACGGTGCCGCGGGCGATCGCGCGGCGCGGCTTCCACCTGACCGGCGGCATGTCCCATACCTTCCGCGTCCCCCTCGGCCGCGCCGGCCGGCGGCTCACCCGGCGAGGCGGCGGCGCCACCGCCTCGACCGCCCACCTGCTGGTCGCGATCCCGGGCGGCCGCGTCGGCCGCAAGCTCGCGCTGCCGTAGATGCCCGGGCGCCGAGCGCGCGGGGACGGCAGCCGTCAGTCCCAGACAGCGAGGTGCAGGTTGTCGAGGATCGACTCGTCGGCGGTGACGAGCGGTGCGTTGGCGACGATCGCGTGCGCGGCGATCAGCCGATCGAACGGATCGCGCGTCCAGGAGAGCGCGGCGGCTGCCTGGATCAGCTCGGCGAGCGACGTATCCGCCACCTTCAGGCCGAGTGTCCGTCCCAGGGCCGAGAGGGGCGCCGAAGGGGGTTCCGTCACTCGGCCGATCTCATAGAGGTAGGACAGCTCCAGCTCGACGATGGGAGAAACGGCGATGTCCTCCGCTTCCAGGCGTTTCCGGATCGTCTTCGGAATCCGCCGCTCTTCGCCCTCGTAGAGCCAACCGACGATGTGGGTGTCAATTTGGATCAGGGTTCCACTCCGAGGACCAGTCGATGTGAATCAGCTCGTCCGGATCGCCGACGATGAAGCCCTCGCGGCGGGGCAGGCGATCCCAGATCGATCCCTCCTCCTCCGCCGACTTTGGCGAGATGACCAAGACCTTGCCGTTGCGCTCGATCTCGAGCGGCTCGCCTGTCTCGAGCACTTCGTCGAGCAGGCGATAGACGTTGGCTCGCAATTTCGACGCGGTGAGCGCCATCGGTCCCTCCAGCGGAAACGTACGTACGTGATTATCAATTAACGTACGTACGTTATCACTCCTGGGCGGACGGAACGCAACGGCCGGCTCGTCGAGCGGATTCATGGCCGCCACCATAGGAGCCTTCGACGCGCGGGCGGCGCGCGAAATCGAAAGATTGAGCGACGGCTTACGCGTTGCTCGCGCGGCTGAAGGCCGTGACCGCCTCGACGATCTCCGGCGGAGCCTTCTCCGGAGAGCCGGCGTCGAAGGGCGGCTCGGGGTCGTACTCGATGCCCAGCTGCACGGCCTGGGCCACCTCGGGCCCGGCCTCGCGGCCGACCAGGTGCAGGGCCATGTCGATGCCGGCGGTGACGCCGGCGGCGGTGATCGTCTTGCCGTCCTCGACCCAGCGGCCGCCGACCGGCTCGGCGCCGTATTCGGGCAGGCGCTCGAGGAAGAGCCAGTTCGAGGTCGCCCGCTTGCCCTCCAAGAGGCCGGCGGCGCCGAGGATCTCCGAGCCGGTGCAGACCGAGATCGTCCATCTCGTCTCCTCGTCGACCCGCCGCAGCCACTCGAGCACGGCCTCGTCCCGCGCCACGGCCTCGCTGCCGCGCCCGCCGGGGACGAGGACGGCGTCGTAACCGGCCGCCTCGTCGAGGGCGCGGTCGACGCTCAAGCCGAGACCGCCTTCGGCGCGCACCTCGCCGGCGCGCTTGCCGACGAGCTCGACCTCCCAGCCGGGCACGCAGCGGAAGACTTCGTAGGGGCCGACGGCGTCCTGGGCGGCGAGCTTCTCGAAGAGCAGAATCGCGATTCGCATCGGCCGCGCCATCTTAAGCCGTAAAGTGCCCGCCGGTGAGCCGGCGCGACCAGATCAGGCTGAGCGAGGCGGAGCTGCTGGAGCTGCTGGAGTCCCAGCGCGTGGCGGTCGTCTCCTCGAACGGGCCGCGCGGCTTCCCGCACTCGATGCCGCTCTGGTTCGTGCCGCGCGCGGGCGAGGTCTGGATCTGGACCTACGCCAAGTCGCAGAAGGTGCGCAACCTCGAACGCGACCCGCGCGCCACCGTGCTGGTCGAGACCGGCCACGAGTACGGCGAGCTGCGCGGCGCGACGATCGAGGCCGAGGCGCAGATCCACCGCGACTTCGAGACCGTGATCGGCTTCGCCGAAGAGCTGACCGTGCGCTACGCCGAGGGCATCGACTCGGTCGAGGGCGACGCCAAGGCGGCCCTCGAGGCCCAGGCGCCGAAGCGCGTAGCGATCCACTTCAAGCCGCTGCGCGTCGCCACCTGGGACCACCGCAAGCTCGGCGGCACCTACTGATTAACACCGCGACTTGCGCAACGTGATTGGGTTCCGTTCTCCGATGAAGCGCAAGCGCCCGTCCCTCGTCCTTCTCGCCGCGCTGGCGGCGCTGGTCGCGGCCCTCGCGCCGGCCTCGCTCTCGGCCGGCGCGACGGCGACGAAGTCAGCGGGCGCCCAGGCCGCGCACGCGCCGCGCTCCTTCTTCGGCATCGTGCCGCAGACGCCGCTCAGCGAAACGGACGCCCGCTACATGCGCGCCGGCGGCGTCGGCAGCGTCCGCTGGCCGCTCTCCTGGGGCGGGACGCAGCCCGAAGAAGGCGGCGAATACCAGTGGGGCGGCTTCGACGAAGTCGTCGCCACCGCCGCCCGCCAGCACCTGCGCGTGCTGCCCTTCGTCTACTCGACGCCGGGCTGGATCTCGCGCCGGTACACGACCCTGCCGGTCGGCGGCGGCGCCCAGCGCGACTGGGAAGCCTTCCTGCGCGCCGCGGTCCTGCGCTACGGCCCGCGCGGCAGCTTCTGGCGCGAACACGCCGGCGGCAGCGCCGAACCGCTGCCGAAGACGCCGATCCGCGAATGGCAGATCTGGAACGAGGCCAACTTCTTCTACTTCGCCCGGCCCGCGTCGCCCACCCGCTACGCGCGCCTGCTGAAGGCGTCCAACCTGGCGCTGAAGAGCGCCGACCCGGGTTCGAAGACGATCGTCTCCGGCCTGTTCGGCGAACCGAGCGCCAAGCCGCCCAACGCGATGCACGCCGTGCAGTTCCTCGAACGGCTCTACAAGGTGCCGGGGATCAAGGCCAGCTTCGACGGCTACGCGCTCCATCCCTATGCCGAAACGGCCGCCGACGTCCGGCGGATGAGCGAAGAAATGCGCCAGGTCGCGCTCGACAACCACGACGCCGGCGCCCGCTTCTACATCACCGAGATGGGCTGGGGCTCGCAGAACAACCCCAACCTGGTCAGCTTCGAGCGGGGGACCGGCTTCCAGCTGCGCCAAATGCGGCTCGTCTACCGCTACCTGATGAGCAACCGCGGCCGCCTCAACCTGCGCGGCGTCTACTGGTTCACCTGGAAGGACATTCCGGGGTCCTGCAACTTCTGCGACTCGACCGGCTTCTTCGGCCCAGGCAACGGCCTCAAGCCCAAGCCCGCCTGGCGCGCCTTCGTCGGCCTGACCGGCGGCCGCCCGCGACCGTAGCTTAGCGAGGCTGTTCGCGCGACCAGTGCTTATGGACCAACTCGGTCGCTTCATCCTTCGTCAGCTGCCCTATCTCATCGGCCGTCATATGTAGTTCGCCGACGAGTACCGCGATCACCCACGAGTCGTGCTCGACTATCTCGGCATCGCTCGTCTCGACCGGCCGCTCTGCAGGCTTGCCGTTGTGGCATGCCCGCCAGAACTCGTCTCGCGAAACCTCGAGCTGGTCGCGCAAGATCGCCACGAAGCGGCCGGCGCTGATCCTGCTCGATCGATCGTGTGAGATATGCGTCTGAAGCAGGCGGCCATCGGGTAGTTCCTTCTCGAAGAAGACGTGGGATTGCCGACGACCACCTCGCTCCGCCGCCGGTATCTGCCTCCAGCGGTCCGCGGCGAGGAACCGCTCGACATCGGCCCAACTCGGCGACTTCGGCGTCAAGTCGTCTGCGGAACCGGAGACTTGGCAGCGGGCGGCGAGACAAAGAGCGAGCGGCGCTCGTCTGGCGCAGCCAGTGCCAGCTTGAGCAGCCAGCCGAGCTGTGTCCGGCGATCCGTCTGCATGTAGTAGTCGAGACGATCAAGAAAGTCCTGTGCCTGCTGTTCGGCCAACTCCACGAGTTCGTCGATTGCGGCCTCATAGCTTGCGCCACCCGCAATTAGGTTCAGCTCCGGCAGTCGAATCACGAATTCTCCGCTCGACACGCTCACCTGAGGATTGAACTCGAAGCCCTCCAAGAGCAGGCCCAGGTCATCCACGGAGACAAGCACCGCCCGCTCCTTGCCGCGGTGGCGGTCGATCACCTGTAGGCGATGGTCGTGGATCGCCTGATCCATCAGATCCGAAAGCCTCGCCTTCGCCTGGGCAAAGGCCTCCTGAGTCAAAAGGGATGGTGCTGCACTGCTCATTTGCGGCTAAGAATACCGAAACAAGTCAATTTGGTCAATTTGGTCATCACTACCGTTCACGCCTTGATGTCGCGCTTATCCGGGTGGATACCATCGCGCCATGCCGAGTGACGCGCCGGGGCCTCCGTGGCTCGTCCTGCCGACCTACGACGAGGCCGAGAACGTCGAGGCGTTCCTCGATGCGGTGCGCGACAAGCTGCCCGCGGCGGCGCGGATCCTGGTCGTCGACGACAGCTCGCCGGACGGGACGGGGGAGATCGCCGACCGCCTCGCCGCCGAGGACGAGCGCGTCGAGGTCTTGCACCGGCCGCGCAAGGAAGGGCTCGGCCCCGCCTACATCGCCGGCTTCCGCCACGCGCTCGCTGGGGGTGCAGGGCTGGTGCTGGAGATGGACTCCGACTTCTCCCACGACCCGGCCTACCTGCCGCGCCTGCTCGAGGCCGCCGAGCGCGCCGACCTGGCGATCGGGTCGCGCTACGTCGACGGGGGAGGGGTGAGCGACTGGAGCGCGGTACGGCGGGCGATCAGCCGCGGCGGCAGCGCCTACGCCCGCCTGGCGCTCGGCCTCGACGTCCGCGACCTGACCGGCGGCTTCAAGTGCTTCCGCCGCGAGGTGCTGGAGGCGATCAACCTCGACTCGATCGGGGCGCGCGGCTACGCCTTCCAGGTCGAGATGACCTACCGCGCGATCCAGCGCGGCTTCAGCGTCGCCGAGGTGCCGATCGTCTTCCGCGAGCGCCGCGCCGGGGCGTCGAAGATGGGCGGCGCGATCGTGCTCGAGGCGGCCTGGCGCGTGCCGGCGCTGCGGCTCAGCGCACAGCGACCGGGGCGAGGTCGGAGCCAACCTCGAAACGCCGAAGCGCCGGCATCTCCTCCCCGAGAACCGCGACAGCCGCTTTGAACCCCCGGCCCACGTCGATGTTCTCCACGGCCGCGGCCGCTTCGGGCAACGGAGCGCCGAGCCCGACGCCGTGGCACTTGGCGACCGCCTCGCGCCGCGTCCAGGCGGCGTAGAAGGCGTCAAGCCGCCCATCCGGCGGCAGCGCCTCGATCCGCTCGGCCTCCCCAGGCGCGAGCGCACGCCGCGCGAGCCCGACCAGATTCCGCCGCGGCACGACCCGCTCGACGTCGACCCCGACCTCGCGCCCCCAGGCGACGGCGATAAGCGCCAGATCCCCGCTGTGGCTGAGGTTGAAGCGAAGCGCGGCACCGGGGTCGGCAAGTTGGGGCTTGCCGTGCTTGGCTTTGCGCAGCACGACCTTCTCCGGCTCGTCTAGATAGCGAGCGAAAAGATCGCGCAATACGCAACGGGGCGATCGGTCTCGCCAGATGTGGATCTCGCTCACCCGATCATGGTCCCAGGTGCTCGCCGAGGCGGGATTGATACCGTCGCGCAGCTTTGAACCGCATCATGATCACCGGCGGGGCCGGCTTTGTCGGCTCCAACCTTGCCGTCTCGCTGGCCTCCCGTCATCCCGAGTGGGAGGTCGTCGCGCTCGACAACCTCTACCGGCGAGGCTCGGAGCTCAATCTTCCGCGGTTGGAGGCGGCGGGGGTCGAGTTCGTCAAGGGCGACGTGCGCGAGCCGGGCGATTTGGAGCGCTTCGACTCGCTCGACGCGCTGATCGAGTGCTCGGCCGAGCCCTCGGTGATGAGCGGCGTCGACGGCGACACCTCCTACCTCGTCCACACGAATCTCACCGGCGCCTACAACTGCCTCGAGCAGGCGCGCCGCGCCGGCGCCTTCGTTCCTCTTCCTCTCGACCAGCCGCGTCTATCCGGTGGCGCCGCAGGTCGATCTGAAGCTGGAGGAGGCCGAGACGCGCTTCGAGATCGCAGCCTGAGCAGGCCGTTCCGGGCGTTTCTCCCGCTGGCGTCTCCGAGGACTTCCCGCTGAGCGGCGCGCGCACGCTCTACGGCACGACCAAGCTCGCCGCCGAGCTGCTGATCGAGGAGTACCGCGCCGCCTTCGGCCTGCAGGCCGTCGTCGACCGCTGCGGAGTGATCGCCGGCCCCTGGCAGATGGGCAAGGTCGACCAGGGCGTGTTCACCCACTGGATGCTCGCCCACCGCTTCGGCAACCCGCTCAAGTACATCGGCTTCGGCGGCGAGGGCAAGCAGGTACGCGACCTGCTGCACGTCGAGGACCTGGTCGACCTGGTCGAGCGCCAGCTCCTGGCGTCAGAGGCATGGGACGGGCGCACGGTCAACGTCGGCGGCGGCCGCGAGTGCTCGCTCTCGCTGCGGGAGACGACCGAGATCTGCCGCAGGCTGACCGGCAACGAGGTGCCGATCGAGCCGGAGCCGGAGACGCGCGCCGGCGACGTCCCTATATATCTTTCCGACTGCTCCAGGCTCTTCGGCTTCGACGAGTGGCGTCCGCAGCGAAGCGCCGAGCAGGTGCTGGCCGACATCCACGAGTGGATCGCGGTCGGACGAGGAGCGGATTGCCGCGGCGCTTGACATCGACACCCCGACAGGGGAGAGGGAGTAAGAGGAATGCCGGTAGCGATCGTCACGGGATCGGGGGGCCTGATCGGCTCGGAGGCCGTCGGCCACTTCATCGGCGAGGGCTTCGACGTGATCGGGATCGAGAACGACATGCGGGCTCGCTTCTTCGGTCCCGAGTCCTCGACCTCCCACGTCACCGAGCGGCTCGTGGCCGAGCACCCCGAGTTCCGGGTCGAGAACGCCGACATCCGCGACGCCGAGGCGGTCGAGCGGATCTTCGCCGAGCACGCCGGCAAGATCGAGCTGGTGGTCCACACCGCCGCCCAGCCCTCCCACGACTGGGCCGCGAGCGAGCCGCAGACCGACTTCGGCGTCAACGCCAACGGCACGCTCAACCTGCTGGAGGCCGCCCGCGCCCACTGCCCCGAGGCGCCCTTCGTCTTCTGCTCGACCAACAAGGTCTACGGCGACACGCCCAACTTCCTGCCGCTGCTGGAGCAGGAGAAGCGCCTCGAGCTGCCCGAGGACCATCCCTACTACAAGGGCATCGACACCTCGATGTCGATCGACTCCTCCACCCACTCGCTGTTCGGCGTCTCCAAGGCGGCCGCCGACCTGCTGGTGCAGGAGTACGGGCGCTACTTCGATATGCCGACGGTCGCCTTCCGCGGCGGCTGCTTGACCGGCCCCCAGCACGCCGGCGCGAAGCTGCACGGCTTCCTCGCCTACCTGATGAAGTGCACCGCGACCGGCACCCCCTACACCGTCTTCGGCTACGCGGGCAAGCAGGTGCGCGACAACATCCACAGCGCCGATCTGATCGCCGCCTTCGACGCCTACCGCAGGGCGCCCCGCCCCGCCGCCGTCTACAACATCGGCGGCGGGCGTTTCTCCAACTGCTCGATGCTCGAGGCGATCGAGGTCTGCGAGCGCGTCGCCGGGCGCGAGCTCGAGTGGGAGCTCAGCGAGGAGAACCGGATCGGCGATCACCGCTGGTGGATCTCCGACCTGGCGCCGTTCGAAGCCGATTACCCGGACTTCAAGTTGCGCTACGGGATCGAGGACATCCTGCGGGAGATGTACGAGCAGAACGTCGAGCGCTGGACGGCGGCCGCGGCGTGAAGCTCTCGGTCGTGATCCCGGCCCAGAACGAGGAGGGGTCGGTGGGGGGGACGGTCGAGGGCGTGGTCGACGTCCTGGAGCGCGAGGGGGTCGACTACGAGGTCGTCGTCGTCAACGACCACAGCGAAGACTCGACCGAAGCGATCGTCGCCGCGATCGGCGCCGAGAACCCGCGCGTGCGCGTCTATCCGTCCCATCACGAACGCGGCTTCGGCAACACGATCCGTGCCGGCCTGGAGGTCTTCCAGGGCGACGCGGTGGCGATCGTGATGGCCGACGCATCCGACAACCCCGAGGACCTCGTCATGTTCCACCGGGTCCTCGAGGAGGGCTGGGATTGCGCCTTCGGCTCGCGCTTCATGCCCGGCGCCGAGGTCTACGACTACCCGCGACTCAAGTACGTCGTCAACCGGCTCGCCAACCAGTTCATCCGCCTGCTCTTCCGCCACCGCTACAACGACACGACGAACGCCTTCAAGGCCTACCGGCGCGAGGTCATCGAGACGATCCAGCCGCTGCTCTCCAAGCACTTCAACCTGACCGTCGAGATGCCGCTGAAGGCGATCATCCGCGGCCACACGTTCAAGGTCGTCCCGACCAACTGGACCAACCGCGCCTCCGGCGAGGCGAAGCTGAAGATGAAGGAGATGGGCAGCCGCTACCTCTTCATCGTCCTCTATGTGTGGCTGGAGCAGACGCTTAGCCGCGGCGATTACAGGGTGCGGCAGTCGGCTTGATCAGACGCTGCTCTTTCGCCAACTCACTCCCGTCCAGTCGATCTGCTCGATGGGATCGGAGATCGCATTGTCCCTTCGAAAATCCTCCACGGCATTCCGACATTGAGGAATTGCACCGTAATCGTCGATGACAACGATACCTCCCGGCGAAAGATCTGGATAGAGGGACTTGAGCGCTACGATTGTGGACTCGTACATGTCGCCATCTAACCGTAGAAGCGACCACGTGTTCCGCCCTCTTAAGGGCGGCAGGGAGTCACTGAACCAGCCCGGCAGAAAGCGGACTTGAGCATCGAGTAATCCGTAGCGCCGAAATGCGTCTCGCACGCTCTCTTCGGAGACGGATAGGTACTCGAAGACGAAGTGCTCGTCAATACCTGCATCGGCTGGGTACTCGAGAGGCTTGGACTGTGGGAGGCCCTGGAAGGAATCGGCGAGCCAGATCTCGCGTCGGTCGTCCCCGAGTGACGCGAGTACGGCTCGCATTAGGATTGATGCGCCGCCCCTCCAGACTCCCGTCTCGATGAGATGCCCCTCGACTCCATCTCGGACTATCGTTTCCACACAGTGCTGGAGGTGGTCGAGGCGTCGAAGCCCAACCATCGTGGTTCCGTTGAGCGGCCAGTCTGATCCCACTTCCCGGCGCTCGATGTGTTTCGGGGAGAGTGGCTGAGGCTTGACGGTTCCGTTGGGTTGAGGTACGACGGTCCATGGTTGTGGGCCAAGAAGGTCGCAGAGCGAGCGCTTTAGCAAGGAAAGGTAGGAATCTCGAATTTCCATTCTGCTGAAAGCTAACTGGAGTCGGCCATCTCGCGTCGCTCTCGATCAGCTATTTTGAAAATGAAATGGACGCGTTGGCGGCACCCACCCAGGGCTTGCTTACGCCGTTTCGTGCGCGTACTGCCAACCTTGCAATGGAGCGACGGGGGATTGGCAGCCGATATCTAAGCATCTTTAGGCGCTTGCGTGGCCGATCCTGATGGGCTCGGCTAGATCCCAAGCGACCGGAAGCTCGCTCAAGCGGTTGCTAGGCTCCCGTCGATGACTGACGCCTCTGCTGTGCCGGGATCATCAACTTCCCGGTACGACTTCACGGAAATCGATCTCGATTCGGGCAGTTTGCATGCCGACGTGGTTGGGCTGGTCGGTGAAGGGGTCAGGGTGCTCGAGCTTGGCCCAGCTACTGGGTATATGTCTCGGGTGCTTGCAGATCACGATTGTGAGGTTGTCGGGATCGAGATTGATCCCGACATGGCCGGGCGGGCGGCGCAGTTCTGCGAGCGGGTGATCACCGGCGATATCGACAACCTCGACCTGGAAGCGGAACTCGGCGACGATCGCTTTGATGTGATTGTCGCTGCGGACGTGCTCGAGCATCTCCGTGATCCGCTCAGGGCCTTAGTGCGTCTGCGAGATTTCCTGAAGCCTGACGGCTACTTTGTCATCTCGATCCCGAACGTCGCTCACGGCAGCGTCCGCCTCGCGTTGCTGGCAGGACATTTCGACTACAGCGAGATCGGCCTACTCGACTCAACTCATCTGCGCTTCTTCACTCGTGAGACCTTTGAGAGGCTGCTCGACGAAGCGGAGCTTGGCATTGCCGAGCTCCGTCGGCACGATCTCAACCTCGATGCTTCCGAGGTGTCCTTTGACTCGGACTCTGTTCCAGTCGAGTTACGCGAGGAACTCGAGCATGACCCTGATGCCCGTGCCTATCAGTTTGTATTCAAAGCGGTGCCGATGCCCCGTGAGGGGCTGCGTGAGGTTCAGGTTCGCCTACGCGAGATCGCAGAGCTACGTACAAGAGCAGAACAGGCGGAGAAGCAGGTCGAAGAGGAGGAGAGGCGGGTCGAAGAGCTTGAGATAGCTCTCGCTGCCATTGGGGGGCGTGAGGGGGAGCTACGCCGGGCGCTGATCGAGGCACATGATCAGTTGCTGCGGCGCGACACCGAGCTGGAGTCGATGCGCGCTTCCGCCGACGCGACCGCTGCCAGGCGTGAGAAGGAAATCGAGGCCGTAAACGCCGAGCTGGTCGCGGCTCGGGTCGGTCTCGATCGCATTCGTCAGAGCCTTCCATTCCGGCTCTACGGCGCCCTCCAGACTGCACCTGGCATTCGCAGTATCCGCAAGCGCCGTGAGGCTAAATTCAAGGCCGAGGTCGCTGAGCGGTCCGGCCAGAGCCCTTAGACATGTCGGCGGTACCTCGCTGTGCGGTGGTGATTCCTACCTTTAATGGGGCGCACTTGCTCAGTACATGCCTTGAGTCCCTGTTCGCGCATCCGCCGAAGAACTGCGAGATGCGCGTCATCGTCGTTGACGACGCATCGGAAGATGGGACGGCTGAGAGCTTCGACAACTGCGATGAGCGCTTAACTCTTATCACCAGAGAGAGCAATGGCGGCTTCGGCGTTGCGTGCAATGAAGGTGCCCGTGCCGCTGGCGACGTTGACCACCTTGTCTTTCTCAATAACGACACGGTGCCGCTCCCAGGCTGGCTGGACGCGCTCGTGGATGAAGCGGCCGAGCGATCCAACGCTGCCGCCATCGGCTCGAAGCTCCTCTACCCTGACGGGACGATCCAGCATGCTGGCGTCACAATTGGTCAGGACCGCTGGCCGCATCATCTTTATGCTGGTCTGCCGAGCGAGCACGAGGTGGCCAACCGCCCGAAGCGCGTGATTGCCGTGACCGCCGCTTGTCTACTCGTGCGGCGACACGTCTTTGAGGAGCTGGAAGGTTTCGACATCGCCTTCCACAACGGCTATGAGGACGTCGATCTCTGCCATCGCATCGGAGATCTCGGACACGAAATCCGCTATTGCCCGTTCAGCGTTCTATATCACCTTGAGTCGGTGACCCGTTGGGCCGACTACGACACGAAGCACGTCGAGCACAACAGCAGACTCTATGCAGAGCGATGGTGTGAGAAGATCGCTCCCGACGATTTCGAGCATTACCTTGCCGACGGGTTGATCCAAGCCGAATACGGGGCAATTTTCCCTATCCGACTCTCGATTTCGCCACTGCTGGCAGTGATCCAGCGCGGGACCAATGTCGATGATCGCCTTGAGCATCTGTTGGCGGTTCGCACCGACCAATTACTTGAGCTACAGGCACTGAGGACCCGTGCAGCTCTCGACCACCGACGCGACGAGGCAAGCTTGCCGAAGGTCATTCGCTCTCGGCAGCGCACAGGCGGGGCCCCGGAGATCGTCCACCGGGGCACATTCCACCGCTTGGGACAAGGTGGGGACCGTTGCCGGGTCTCGATCCTGATGCCGTTGATGGACGCGGGTGATGCGCTGCGACAGACGCTGCCCCTCCTGATCGAGCAAAAGGTCTCCGTCGACCTTGAGATTGTTGGCGTGGACTCGGCGTCGCGCGATGACACGATCGCGGTGCTTGAAGAGTTTGATGCGACGGCGATATCGATCGACCCGTCGGAGTTCGACCATGGTCTGACCCGCAATCTGCTGACCGAGCACGCGCGGGGTGATGTGCTCGTCTTTCTCAACGGCCGTAGTCGGCCTTGTAACGACGGTTGGTTGGCGCCGCTTCTGAACGCTCTTGATGCCGATCCGAGCGTGGCTGGAGCCAGCAGTCGGGTGCTCCCGTACCCGGATGCCGACCCACTAACATGCCGCGACGGCTCGCTAGAGCCGAGCGGTTCGCCGGAGCGATCAGTGAAGCGAATAGAGGACTGGAGATCCTACGCGGAAATGTCGGTCGAGCATCGCCGGTTGCTGCTTAACTTCCATACGGTGAGCGCAGCGGTCCGCGCCGACGTGATGAGGAAGTTCCCATTCAAGTCGGTGCGGGCGATCGGTGAGGATCTACTCTGGGCTCGCGAGGTGCTCGAGGTGGGCATGGCACTAGTCCATGAGGCCGAGTCCCGGGTCTATCACTCGCACGAGTACTCACTGCGCGAGTGGTTCATGCGCAACGTCGATGACGGCATCGCCAACCGCGACATTAATGGCCGCTCGCTGCCGGAGGAGGAGGCCGATGCCTTGGTCCGGGGCATGATCGAGAGTGACTGGACCTTTCTCCGCGACGAGCTTGAGCTCGAGGGCGAGGAGCTTAGGCGTTGGGGGGTCCAGGCCGCCTTGCGGCGCGCGGCGCAGACGGCGGGACAGTGGCTTGGGGTGAACTACACCGAGTTTCCTAGCGATGCAATTGAGGCCTTTTCCCGCGTCGCGAACAGCCGCCGTGAGGACTCGTGATAAAGCCGGTCCAGTGAAAGTTTTGCTCGTCAGCCATGGTTATCCCCCACATGGGGTAGCTGGGGTGGAGCGACTCACTGCGCAGACGGCGGTAGAACTAACCGAACGCGAACATGAGGTAACGGTTCTAACGCGCCGGCCCGACGACTACCCGAAGACGCTCGACCTACGGCACGAGACACGAGACAGGGTTACCGTCGTCTCGATCATCGGCGGCGGCTCGAGCTTTGAGCGCTTTCCTAGGTTAGAGCCACAACTGGAGCGGACCTTCGAGCGAGTGCTGATCGAGGTAGCACCCGATGTGGTTCTGATCACCCACCTGATGAACCACTCTCCCGGCTATGTCGATGTGGCTCACCGTTGGGGGATACCGGTGGTGTTGGAGTTGCACGACTTCTTCATGCTATGCCCGCGCGCTCACCTTGAACGCCGCTCGGGAGAGGCATGCGCGGGGCCAGAGGCAGGCAGAGCATGTGCCGAGCACTGCTTTGGAGACCAGGAGAACACCGAGATGCGCTGGGCTCTGCGGTCCAGCAGCTTCGTCGAGGCACTTCGCGCGGCCGACGAGGTCGTCGCGCCCTCCTCCTTCGTTGCCGATGCTTTTGCCATTTCTAGAGGAGACGCACCGCCGATTCGAATCGTCGAGAATGGTGTCGCGTCGATGGGGCCAACTCTGTGCAAAGAGTCCGCAGGGGGGCGATCACTACGGCTCGCATCTATCGGTGTCACAGTCGAGCACAAGGGCTTTCAAGTCGTCGTCGAGGCGTTGCGACTTGCGGATCTGCCCGAAGCTGTGTACACAATTTTCGGAGTTGCGCTGCCGCCGTTCTCGACCGAACTCCAGAAGGCGGGAGACGAGGTGCGTGGCTTGCGACTCCGTCTTGCCAACGGCTTTACCCCAGCTTATCTACCAGCCCTTCTGGCCGATTCGGACATCGTCGTCGTTCCCTCTCTGGTCCCCGAGACCTACTCGATCGTCACCCGCGAGGCTTTCGCGTGCAATCTGCCCGTGATCGCCTCGCGAACTGGAGCGCTCCCGTCGGCGATCAGGGAGGGCGAGAACGGCTGGCTTTTCAAGCCCGGCGACGCGGTCGGCCTGGCTGATCTGTTGCGCCGCCTCGATGGCGACCGCGACATGCTTCGCCGTGCGGCGGCTGGCATAGTGCCTGACGACGTTCCGAGCGCAACTGTGCGAACCAAGCGGATCGAGGCCTTGCTTGAGGACCTGACCATGCGAACCGGATCGGATTCATTCAACAGCGAGGACGGCCGTGAGCTGGAGATCATGCGCCAGGCGATGGTGGCCGCCGATAGGCGCCGGATCGAAAAGCCTTAAGTTCGCTGTAGCCGGCACCGAATTGACCGCAGCGGCGCATCTTTTGTTTTTCGACTTTGAGCGCGTCGAAATTACGGATCGTTTTCGAGAGATGACGTTATCTGCGAGAACGCGGAGCCAGGCGCCTTTGCCATGGCCGGCGCAACCGCCTTGGCATCCAGAGGAAGGGAGAGATCAGTCGCGGCATTCCATCGCGAAGATGTGGACTTGAATAAGGATCCGGCGAGGTCAAAGACGCCCATCGCTCCAACAAAAGGCACTTCTCCCAATCAGCGACCGTAGAAGACCGACTCGAGGACTCAAAGTGGTGCATCACCAGATCGGGGTCGTAGACCACGCGCCTGCCCTCACTGCGCATCTTCAGGCAATAGTCAACGTCATTGTAGTTCACTGGAAAGGTCAGGCTTAACCCCCCAGCACGTTCAAACAGATCGCGTCGCGTCATCAGGCAGGCACCAGTGACGGCGAGAAGATTCCGGGCGATCTTTAAGGCGTTCGCGTAGCCAGCGGCGTCACCCGGCCAGCCGTAGTAGGGATGCCCGGGGAGACCTCCTTCGAAGCCGATGCCTCCATGCTGGAGACGGCCGTCCTCCAGCAGCAGCCGCCCGCCAACGGCGCCGATTGCCGGAAGCTCAGAATACATGACCATCCGCTCAAGCCAGGCCGACGTGGCAACCTCGATGTCGTCATTCAGCAAGACGAGGTGCTCACCGCCGCTGCGGGCTGCCCCAGCGTTGATCTTGGCAGAGAAGTTGAACGGTCGCCCGAACGGCACAAACGTCAGTCGCTTGCCGCCGAGTTTCCGCAGTCTCTTGGCCGTTGCAGTAGGGGTCTCCTCGTCGGCAACGACGATGATCTCGTAGTTCTCGTAGGTTGAGGTCTCGACGATGCTCTTCACACAGTTCTCCACGAGCACGATTTGTTCGTAGCGGACTTCGCGCTCCTGGCCTCTTGTTGGGATGATGATGCTGACCGGAGGGTGTCGCTGGAGTTCGGGCTCGAGGTGGTAGGTCCCCGCATCAGTGGCGTCGCGCTCAATTCGTACCTGTAGACCGATCCGATCGCAGTGGGCCTGCACGGCACACTTTCCGGCCTCAAACGCCCACGGTTTGACCTGCTCGCCGGCTGCTGCCGATGTGGCGATACCACGCCAATGGTAGAGTACACGCGGGATATGTACTACAGTGCGGGCACGCTCGGTTGCGCGCAGCACTAGATCCCAATCCTGCGAACCTTCGAACTCGGCATCGAAGCCGCCTATTTCCTCGACTAGCTGACGGCGAAAGACGCTGAGGTGGCACGTATACATCTGCGTGCGCATCCGCTCCGGAGACCAGTCTGGCTTAAGGAACGGGCCTGCGTGTCGTCCCTTTTCGTCGATCTTGTCTTCGTCGGTGTACAGGTAATCCGCTTCCGGCTCCACTTCGATCGCCTCGTTGATCCAGGTGAGGGCGTCAGGGTGCAGCAAGTCGTCGTGGTCTAGTAGGACCAAGAATTCACCTCGGGCTAGAGCGAGGGCGTCATTGGAGGCAGCGACGATCCCTCCGTTCTCGATTCGGACTTCGAGGCGCACACGGGGGTCTACGCGCTGTGCTCGTTCAAGCGTTTGCCTCACCTCAGGAGACGAGGAGGCATCGTCGACGACACACAACTCCCAGTCATCGAAGCTTTGGCCCTGAACCGATCTCAGCATCGCAGACAGCGCACCTATCGGCGTTTCGTAAGCCGGGGTAATAATGGAAAAACGAGGTGACGCCAACCTATTGGAGTGCGCGTTGGATCATCCGGATCAAACCTTGGAGCAGGCGCGTCGCACCGGGGATTGGGATCCGAGCCGCCGTCTCTCCGAGCCGCCGCGAACTTTGCTCGATCATGGTCAATCGTCCACGTGCGGCTCCCAGTTCCCGGTCACGAGCGAGAAGGAGGTCGCGTAGTCGCAAGATCTCCTCGTCCCGTCGCGCAAGCTCGTCCTCAAAGCCGGAACTTGGCGACTCCCGGGAATGCTGAAGTGCAGTCATCTCATCAGCCATGCGGCTGAGTCTACTCGTCCGTCGACGGGCCGTAAACGCTCTCAAGGCCGTGGCCGCTCTCAAGGCGAATAGACTCGCGTGCCAATGGACTGGCGTAGGCGCAACGCGCCGACAATCTTGCTCGGCGGAGCCCTGCTGGCATCGTCGGTTTTGCTCCTGGTGCTCGGCTGGAAGCTGCTGTTTTTCCAGGACGCCTGGGCTTTTCTTCTCGAACGACAGGGATCATCGGTTGGAGACTTCCTGAGGCCTCACAACGAGCACCTGGTGCTGCTCCCCGTGGTTATCTCCAAGTTGTGCGTAGCGATCTTTGGCATGAGGAGCGCTCGGCCGGAAATGTTTGTGATGACGCTGACGCTGGCCGCTGTTGGCGCATTGCTGTTCGTGTATGTTCGGCGGCGCCTCGGTCCTTGGCTGGCGTTGTTCGCCGTGCTTCCGGTGCTCTTCTTGGGCTCGGCCTGGATGATCCTCCTCTGGCCATTCGAGATCGAGTTCTCCGGCCCGGTCATGGCCGGCTTGGGCGCGATGTTGCTGCTCGAGCGGCGCGACCGAACGGGAGACGCGTGGGCATGCCTACTGCTCGTCGTCTCGATCGCCTTCGGGAGCCTGGGTCTCTCCTTTGCAGCGGCGGCAGTCATTGACGTGTTTCAGGAAAAACGCCGGCGGGGGCTCTATCGGGCGTATCTGGTCGCCGTTCCGCTGGCGCTGTACTTCGTCTGGTATGCAGGCTGGGGTCACACTGCGGCGCATCATCTGACCCTCCACAACATTCTTTCGTCTCCCGCTTACGTGCTTGATGGCCTAGCCACCTCGGTCGCATCGCTTGTTGGTCTTAACACCGCAGTCGGGGCGGAAGCTGCCACGCCGGTCTGGGGGAGCCCGTTGCTGATCACCTTAATCGCAGCAGTGCTGCTGTTCAAGTGGCAGCGACCAGGAGTCTCTCCTTGGTTCTGGCCGGCCGCGGCAGCGACGCTTTCTTACTGGCTACTTGCTGCCTTCAACTACATTCCGGGACGCGAGGCATCGTCGACCAGATACGTCTACGCCGGCGTCATCTTCCTCGTAATGTGCCTAGCGGATCTCCTGCAGGGAGTACACCCCGGCCGCCGGGCGCTTGGGCTGGTGGCGGCCATTTCACTGCTTGCGCTGGGGCCGAACCTTGTGCAGATGAAGGAAGGCAAGGACATCCTGGAAACACAATCCCTCTTGACGCGAGCTGACATCAGCGCGCTTGAGGTCGCTCGCCCCCACGTTGCGGCGGACTTTGCCCTCACCGTGGAAAACTCTGGAACGCTCGCAAATGTGGCGATAGTAGCCGGCTGGTACTTCGAAGCGGTCGACGCTCACGGCTCGCCCGCGTATTCACCGGCCGCTCTCGAAAAGGCACAGCCAGGCGATAGGCACTGGGCGGATGTCCTACTGTCAAAGGCCCTGCGACTTTCCGTCTCCAGGCGAAGGGGCGTCGCGCCGCCTGCTCGCACCGGAGGTTGCACCCCGGTTCGGCCCGGCGCTGGCAGTGCGACTCCTGAGGTTAGACTGGAACCTGGCATGGCGGAGATCTGGGTTGCCCCCGGGCCAAGCGTGGAGATCTTCGTGCGACGGTTTGCCACGGGGGAATATCCGGTCAACCTGGGAAGCGTCGTTGGTGGTTCGCTCGCCCAGCTCCGGATCCCACGCGACCAAGCCACCCAGCCTTGGTATGTCCATCTGGAACCGAGTCAGCGGGCGTTAGTCTGTCCCTGACTGCTACAACGCCTCGGCGATCTTAGGCGCTTCTCTCCTGAAGATCCAAGCGCCGTAGATGCAGGTGCCGATGAAGATCGCGCAAGCTGGCAGCAAGCCCAGCCATCCCCCAGCGCTTTCGAGTGGCGTTGGCGCGGTCGTTTCGTGCAATATCCAGATCCGCACCTCGGCGAAGAGCACCGCGAGTGGGTTGATCATCAGCAGGTGTTCGTAAGTCGGGTTTTCGAAGGCGTCAACTGGATAGAGAATCGGTGTCACATATAGGAGAACTTGCGAGACGACGGCCCAGATGATCGCGATGTCTCGGAAGCGTACGTAGAGTACGGAGAGTGCTATAGCCACGGCACTAGTGAGGCAAAAGAGCAGGACCAGGGCAACCGGCAGTAGAAGCCAGGTCCAGGTCGGGTCGATCCCATAGGCAAGCACGAAAGCGAAGACGACGATTAGGTTGAGGCAGAGATTGAAAACTCCAGTGACTACGGTGGCGAGCGGAATCACGAGACGGGGAAACTGAGTCTTGCGGACCACGCCCTCTTGGCCCACGACGGAGGTCACAGCATTGCTGGTTGCTTCCTGGAAGAAGGTATAGAGGACGATTCCGAGCAGCAGCATGACTGCGTAGTGTTCGACCTTATCGCTGCCGACTTTGAACACATTCGTGAAAACGAAGAGCAGGACTCCAAACAGCATCAGGGGTCTGATCAATGACCAGAGATATCCAAGAACTGTGCCGAAGTAAATACGCTTGAACTCGGTTATCGAGATCAGCCACAGCAGGTCGAAGAACCGCCTTGGTCCACCGCCGAGGGCGGACGGTCCGCGAACCTCCTGCAGGTTGCCAGTGGAGACTTCAACGGTCACGATGTGCCCTTGCCTTCCACGACGGCTTTGACCTCGTGTTTCGGAGCGATTATGCCTCCCGATTGTTCCGCCCCGTAGACGACGAAACTGGTCGCGTTGGAGACAAAGACAGAGATCCCATGGGCACTCTGAATGCCGCAATGGATGAAGTGACGACCGGCTGCGAGTGGATTCTCTGTCTGGGCGGTGACGACGACCCGGTCGCCCTTGATCGCCAGGCCGTCCTCCGAGGTGACTGGTATCCCAATTTCGAACAGGCCGAGTCCGTCTGCGTTGGCGACAACGAGCCCTACGTGAAGCCCTGGAACCCTGCCCAGGAGCCTGATGTCGACATGAAGCCGGATGGGCTCTCCGCTTTCCAACGATGAGATCTCCCCGCCGGCCCCGTCCTCGACACGGCAGGCGATCAACTCGGCACCCTTTCCCTCTCCTTCGGTAGCACCCGTTTCCCCGGCGGCACTCACCTCGGACGGGAAGTTCAGCTTCAGATACTCGCGTCCAACGGCGTCTGGCTCGCCGATGTGCTGGGCATCTCCATCACTGAGCAGCATCGCCCGGTGGCAGTAGGACTCGACTGCGGACATGTCATGGGTGACGAGGACGATTGTCTTGCCGGCTGCTTTCATCTCGTGGAAGGCATCGGCGCACTTTTGTTGGAAGGAGGCGTCACCGACCGCCAGAACCTCGTCGATAAGGAGAACGTCGGCGTCTGCCTCCAGCATCACCGAGAAGGCGAGTCGGACGAGCATGCCCGACGAGTAGTTCTTCAGCTTCAGGTCAGCGAATTCCGTCAGCTCCGCGAAGTCGATTACCTGATCGAGTCTCTGTCGCATCTCTCGCGGGGTTAGGCCCATCATCACGCCGTTCAAGACCACGTTCTCGCGGGCGGTGAGCTCGTGATTGAAACCGACGCCAAGCTCAATGAACGGCGCCAGGCGTCCGGCGATGCGGATCGTTCCCCGATCTGCCCGGTAGATGCTCGCGAGCAGCTTCAGCAAAGTGCTCTTGCCGGAGCCGTTCCGCCCGACGATGCCGAAGAACTCCCCTCGGCGGATCTCGAAGGAGATGCCATTGAGTGCTTTGAGCTCGCGGAATTCGCGCGATGCGAAGGGATGAACGGCGCGCTCTTTTAGGGAGTCGATTCTCTGCATGGGGATCCGGAAGGACTTGAAAAGACCTTCGACCTGGATCGCGAGGGGAGCCGAGGGTTCGGGGACCCCGGCGCCCCTCTTCTCATTTGCGATTACGTTGCTGGCAGACATGGAAGCCCCAACGGGCATCATGGCCCTTGACGGCACGCGGAACGCTAGCGCGAAGGTCCGGCGGCGGTTTTTCTGCGAACCTGTCGCCGATGATGCAGGGCGAACTACTGCTCCTGCTCGCGATCCACATTGTGCTGACTGGCCTGCCCGGGGCGGCCGCGGCGTTTTTCGCGGCAGGTCTGGGAGAGCGACGTGTGCCACTGCTGCTCGTCCTCGGCATGGCCGCCACCGGAGTCGTGGCGATCCTCACCTTCTGGGCCTTCTACGCCGACCCCGAGATTGGCAAGGCATTCGCCTACTTCGCCGTCTTCGGCTCGGTCCTGGCGATTGCCTGGGCGCTCTGGGAGGGCGGGATCGAAGCGCGGCTGCTGCGGCAGCTGGCGACGCCGCTGATGCTCTGGGCGCTCGGCTCGGTCTTCCTAGCCTTCTTCGGATTTCTGCATGGAGATGTTCACCAACCGCTCGTCACGGCGTCGACTCGCTTCAACGGGCCGCTGCCGATTGACGACTACCTGCCGCTCAAGTTCTCCGACTGGTTCTTCCAGCACGGGCACGAGAGGATGCACGAAGCAGGCGCGGAATGGCTGGCCAGTGATCGGCCGCCGCTCCAGACCGCCTTCACTTTGCTGCAGCGCGTCTTCTTCTGGGACGGCTACGGCCTGCACTACGAGATCCTCGGCGTGGTCCTGCAGCAGCTCTGGATCGTCGGCCTCTGGGCGCTCCTGCTCGCCGCCCGCGTCGGCAGGGTCACCCGCGCGGCGGTGATGCTGACCGTCCTGGTCAGCGACATCGCTGTCGTCAACGGATTCTACGTCTGGCCGAAGATGCTATCCGCGGCGCTGCTGCTCGCGGCCGGGACCCTGGTCCTGACGCCCCTGTGGCACGAGATCCGGCGCAGCCTCTGGGGGGCAGCTCTGTTCGCGGCGCTGCTGGGGCTGGCGATGCTCGGCCACGGCGCCAGTGTCTTCGGGGTGTTGCCGCTGCTGGCCATCGGAGCCGTGCGTGGGATGCCGAGTCGGCGCTGGCTTGGCATCGCCGTGCTCGCCGGCCTCGTCCTGATGGTCCCCTGGTGGGCCTACCAGCACTACGGCGAACCGCCGGGCAATCGGCTGGTCAAGTGGTATCTGGGCGGAGCGGTGGAGCCCGACGACCGCAGTGTCCCCGAAGCGATTACCGACGGCTACCGCGAAATCGGCGCCGGCGGGGTCCTGCACAAGAAGGGCCAGAACTTCGTCGCGATCTTCGGCGGCGGGCCGATGGCGCAGAACATCGATCACGCGGTCGAAGCGGCGGAAGCCGATGACTGGGAAAACGTGATCCGCCCGGTCCGCTCGATCTTCTTCTTCAATCTCGTTCCCTCGTTGGGGCTGCTGCTCATCGGCCCGATCGCGATGGCGATCCGCCACAGGCGTCGTTCGCGCGAACCGGCGGCGTGGCGCCTTGCCTGCCTTTGCCTTGCCACTTTCGCAATCGGGGCGGTGCTCTGGGCGCTCATTCTCTACGGCGGCTTCGCCGCTCAGACGGTGATCCACCAGGGCAGCTACCTGCTGCCGCTGCTGGGAATCGTCGGCTGTGCGCTCGGTCTGCGCGCGAGCTTTCCTCGCTTTGCCCTCTGCTGGCTCGGCCTGAACGCGCTCTTGATGCTGGCTATCTACGCTCCGTCGTTCGAACCGCCGGACGGAACTTCCTATTCGGCGATGACAGCAGTGCTGGCGGCCGTCTGCCTGGCCGCCTTTGTGGCGGTCGCGTTCGCTCCAACCTCCCGCGATGGCGACTACACTCAGCCGCCGCGCCGCCAGCTACCCGGCGCGGTGACGTGAGGGCGCAGCTCGAGACAACTGGTGGGGTGAGCGGCTCCGGAGAGCGTCCCGGTTGGCCGCCTGCGGGCAGCTGGCTAGAGCGTCGCGGATTCGCGGCCCTGTTCGTCATTGTCTTGTCGGCGGCTGTCGCCCTCCTGGTCGTCGCCGGCTGGGGCCTGACCTTCTTCCAGGACACCTGGGCCTTCCTGCTCGATCGCCAGAGCTTCTCGGTCGACTCCTTTGCCGCTCCGCACAACGAGCACATCGTCATCGTGCCGGTGGCGATCACGAAGTTCCTGCTGGCCGTCTTCGGGATGGATTCGAATACGCCCGAACAGGTGGCGATGGGCATCACGGTGGTCGCCGCGGGGGTGCTCCTCTTCGCCTACGTCCGCCGGCGCGTGGATCGCTGGGTCGCGCTGATCGCGGCCGTGCTGCTGCTCTTCCTCGGCTCCGCATGGCCGGTGATCCTCTGGCCCTTCGAGAACGAGTTCACGATCCCGATCGCGGCTGGGATCGGGATGCTGCTGCTGCTCGACCGAGACGACGAGCGGGGGGACGCTTGGGCCTGCGCCGCGCTGCTGCTGGCGGTTCTCTCCGGCAGCCTCGGCCTCTCCTTCGTCGTCGCCGCCGCCGTGGACGTGTTCTTGAAACGTCGTGAGCGGGGTTGGCGGCGCGCCTACGTATTCGTCGTGCCGCTGCTGGTCTATCTGGCCTGGTACGCCGGCTGGGGTCACGAAGCCGAACACCACGTGACGCTGCACAACGTCCTCTACTCGCCCCACTACGTGATGGACGGCTTCGCTTCGGCGTTGGACTCGCTTGCGGGTCTCAGCGCGATCCCCGTCAACAGCCCCGGCCAGCCGGACTGGGGCAGGCCGTTGCTGATTGGCGCGATTGCGCTCGTCGCATTCGGTCAGTGGCGCCGCCCCGGCTTCTCACGCGGCTTCTGGGTCGTGTTCGCCGCGGCCTTGAGCTACTGGTTCCTGGCCGCCTTCAACTACATCCCAGGTCGCGAAGCGGCGGCCAGCCGCTACGTCTACGCGGGGGCCGTCTTCGTCCTGCTGATGGGAGCGGAGCTGCTGCGCGGCGTCCGCTTCAATCGGCGGGGGCTGGTGGTGATCGGCGTGCTGGCGGTCTGCGCCATCGCCCCAAATCTCGCGCAGATGAAGGAAGGCAGGGATTGGCTGAAGGAACAGACGGTGTTCACGCGCTCCGACCTAGCGGCGCTGGAAATCGCGAGGCGGACGATCTCTCCGAACTTCAGCCTGGGGGCGTTCAATCTCGCCGGCACCGCCTCGCTGGGGCTCATCGAAGCGGAAAAGTACTTCGAAGCCCGGGACCGCTGGGGCTCACCGGCCTACTCGCCCGAGGAACTGGAATATGCCCCGGAGCCGGGACGGCACTACGCCGACATCGTGCTCTCACAGGCATTGCCGATCTCGACCCAAACGCACCTCGACTCCTATAGCCCGCAGCCCGCGCCGAGCAAAGAATGCGTAGACGTCGACGGCTCGACCCCGGAGGTCGTGGTGCCGTTCGGGACCAGCAGGATCGCGCTGGCCCCCGGGCCGCATGCCTCGTTCTCGCTGCGGCGCTTCGCGGTCGGCGAATACCCGGTCCTTACCGAAGGCGCCCCCGGTGACTCGACGACAGTGCTGCACATCCCTCACGACAAGGCAACGCAGCCCTGGTATCTGCACGTCGAAGCGAGCCAGCCGGCCCGCGTGTGCTTCCCCGCGCCGTCTGCCGGTGGGCACGGCTAGACGCTAATGCGGCATCCCGCCGTTCGGCGCGGAGGCTGAAGTCGGCTGCGGATAAGCGCCGAGAATCCGGTTGCAGTCGATCTGCGTGCCCCATCCTGGCGGCGAGGTGGGGACGGCGATGTCGGGAACTCGTTCGCGGACGCAGCTGATGGCGGCGGCCTTCAGTGCGGCGTCCCAGGGAGGGGCGCCACGCACGGCGATGTCGCGTACCCAATACGACGCGATGAGTGCGACCGCGAGCACCGCAACCGTTGCGGCGACTGGCGGAGTCAGCCGGCGGGGCGCTGATTGCCTGCGCATTGCACCGTCGATGAGCACGAGCGCTGCGCTGACGACGAGCAGCGCCGGCACGATCGCATAGCGGCTGCCGGTGCCGTTGTGGACGCCTTCGGGCCACAGCATCGGCGTGCCGACGGCGCGCTGGTAGAGGGAGACGACGAACATCGCCAGCGAGGTTGGGATCGCGATCGCTGCGATCCAGCGTGCCGCCGGGCCCGAGCGCCTCAGTCCGCTCCAGAGGCCGGCGGCGCCGGCGAGAAGGAGGACGATCAGCAGCGGCCATCCCAGGTGCGCCCAGGCGACGCCGCCGAGGCGCAGGCCGAACGGCGCGCCGTCGATGACGCGCTGCAGGTAGTCGGTCCAGATGTCGCTCGTCCACAGGGGCGTGACCGCCTGTTCGCTGTTGAGGGCGAGGACGGGCACCTGTACGGCGGCGCCGACTGCGAAGCCGGCGAGAATCGCTACGTCGCGACGGTCGCGGGTGGTAGCGGCGCGCAGCAACGCGAGCGGCAGGAAGAACCAGACCCCCGGCGTGCTGAGGCCGGTCGCGAGCACGAAGAGGCCTGCTAGAACCGCGCCAGTGGTCGTTCGCGGGCGCCAGAGGAGGATCCAGAAGCTTGCGAACAGCATGTACCAGGGGACGTATGCGGCGGAGTCGACGGACTCGAGGCCGGCCACCGGGACGAGCACGGCGAGAGCGGCGAGCGTGCCGCGCAGATACGGGTTGCGCAAGTGCGCTGCGCTCGCCTGCCAGACGATGAGGCCGCCGAGCGCGACCACCGATGCGGAGAGAATCGACACCGCCGCAGGCGCATACCTCAGCGGCGCGAGCGTGGCGCCCTCGGCGATCAGCCGTGGAACGAGGACTAGGTAGGTTGCGTAGGTGGACACGATCGCGTGCCAGAAGTCCTGCGACAACGCTTCTTGGAGGTAGATCGGGCCATCCTCGGCCCAGAGCGAGTTGAGCGAGGCGGACCAGCCGATGCGGGCAAGCTGGAGGATGACGGCCAGCGCCAGCAGGGCGAGTGCGATGACGGCGGCTTCGCCGCGGCCGAATCGCGCCTGGGTCGCGGGCGTGTCGGGAAAAAGCGACTCGCCGAGTCGCAGCAGAGAAGCCCTGCGCATCGGCGGCACGATATCGGCGGGTGGGGAGCCACCGGCGCCGACCCCAGCAGCTGTCAGGCTTTCGCGGCGTGAACCGGCCCCCGTCTGTCGCGGTTGCGATCCCGAGCTGGAACACGATCGGCCTCCTGCCGGCCTGCCTGGAGTCGCTGACGAATCAGGGCCTTGAGCTGGAGACGCTGGTCGTTGACAACGGCTCCGAGGACGGTTCGGTCGCCTTTCTGGAGCGCGAGGGCGTGCCATACGTCGCGCTGCCGACCAACATCGGCTTCGCCGCGGCGGTCAACCTGGCCGTCTCCCGCACAGGCGCGCCGGCGATCCTCGTTCTCAACGCCGACACGGTGCTCGAATCGGGCTGTGTCGCGACGCTGCTCGCGGCGCTCGGGGAGGATCCGCGCCTCGCGGGAGTGCAGCCCCGCATTCTCCAGCTGGAGGACGGCGCTGCGGAGCGTTCGTCTGTCGATGCCCGCCTCTACAGCGCCGGCCAGGCGCTCACCCGGGACGGGCGCGCCTACGAGCGGGGGATGGGGGAGGCGCAGGGGCCGTGGAGCGCCGAGCGCCGAGAGGTCTTCGGCGTCTGCGGCGCGGCCTGTCTGCTGCGGCGGGAGGCGTTCGAGCGGCTGGGCGGCTACGACGAGTCCTACTTCGCCTTCTACGAGGATGTAGACCTCAACGTGCGGGCGCGGATCGCCGGCTGGCGCTTCGAGTACGTGCCCGAGGCGGTCGTCTGGCACGTCGGCAACGCCTCCTGGCAGGCCGGCTTCGAGCGCCCTGGCGCCGACAACGCCCGCCTCGTCGCCCGCAATCGCCTCGCGACCCAGATCAAGTTCATGCCGCTCTTCGCGGCGCCGCGGATCGCCGCGGTCGAGGCCGGATCGCTGTGGCGCGCCGCCCGCGAGCGCCGCTTCCTGGCGACCCTTCGCGGCAAGCTCGCGGTCGTCTCGCGGCTGCCGCGGCTGCTGCGCGAGCGCCGCCGGCTGCGCGCCGAGTGCGATCCGGCGAGCGCGCGTCGCTGGCTCGGCGCTTAGTCCCGCTCAGCCTGCTCGTGGATGACCGCTGACGGCTGCCTGCACGATCGCTTGCCACCTTGTCGTCATTTTTCGGCGTAAAATGACGGCGACATGTCACTGAGAGAGCTTTCGCGCATCTACCGGCTGCCCGGCGGCAGCTTCTTCCTCTTCGGCCTGCGCGGGGTCGGCAAGAGCACCTGGATCCGGTCGCAGCTTCCGGACGCGCACAGGTTCGATCTGCTCGACGAGGGCCTCTACCAAGAGCTGCTCGCCGATCCCGAGCCGTTCGCCGGCGCCCTCCGCCGCCTCGACCCCGAGAGCTGGGTCGTCGTCGACGAGGTCCAGCGTCTGCCCGGTCTGCTGAACGAGGTTCACCGCTTCATCGAGGATCGGGGGCTTCGCTTCGCTCTGCTCGGATCGAGCGCGCGCAAGCTCCGCGCCGCCGGGGTGAACCTGCTCGGAGGGCGGGCCTTGTGGCGGGAGATGTTTCCCTTGGCGCCCGAGGAGCTGGGCGAGGACTTCGACCTCGACCGTACGCTGGAGATCGGCGCGCTTCCCCTGGTGCTCGACTCCGACTCGCCGCGGGACACTCTGCGCGCCTACGTACAGCTCTACCTGCGCGAGGAGATCAAGGGCGAGGCGCTGGTGCGCAACCTTCCCGGCTTCGCCCGCTTTCTCCCCGTCGCCGGCCTGTTCCACGGGCAGCTGGTCAACGTCTCGGGAATCGCCCGCGACGCCGGTGTCGCGAGGACCACGGTCGAGGGCTATCTCGGCGTTCTGGAAGACACGCTCCTCATCCGTCGCCTGCCCGCTTACGAGGCGCGCCTGCGGGCGCGTGAGCGCAGGCATCCGAAGCTCTACTGGGTCGATCCCGGCGTCGCCCGAGCGGCGAAGGGCGCCTACGGCCCGGTTGCCCAGGAGGAGGCCGGCCCTTTGCTCGAGGGCTGGGTCCACACCTTGCTGCGCACCTACATGGCCGAGCGCGAGCTGGCCGAGGAGATCGCTTACTGGGCGCCGGCCGAATCCAAGGAGCTCGAGGTCGATTTCGTCTTGCGCCGGGGCTCGGATCTCTGCGCGATCGAGGTCAAGTCCGCCCGCCGGGTCCATCCGGGCGACCTGGCGGGCCTGCGGGCGGTCGCGGAGATGCCGGGGCTGCGAAGGCGGATTCTGCTCCACCGCGGCAGCCGTCCCACGAAGACCGAGGACGGCATCGACCTCTGGCCGGTCGAGACGTTCCTCGAGGCGCTCGAGGAAGACCGGCTGTGGGCCTGAGCTCGACGATTCAGTCCCGGCGCTGCCTGCGTCGAGCCAGCGCCTCACGCAGCGAGACATCGAGCAAGGCGCTGTCGGGAATCGTCAGCGGCTTCGGGGTGCCGTCACGCCATCCCCGCACGCGTCCTTGGATTCCGGCAGCCGTGCGGTCGCGCAGCAGCTGGCCGGCGCAGATCGCGCCCTCCGCGGCCAGCGCCCGTAGCGCCGGTCGCGGCTCCGACATCACCCCGTACCGCCGCAGCATGTAGCCGCGGCTCCAGCCCGTGCGGGCGTACTTCTCGCCCGAGCCGGCGCCGAGGCTGGCCGAGTAGGCGTGGACGGCGCGGGCCCGGCCGGCCAGCTCGCAACGCCCCCCCGCGGCGCGCAGGCGCAGGGCCAGGTCGAGGTCCTCGTAGTAGAGGAAGATGCGTTCGTCGAAGCCGCCGACGGCGCGGAAGGCGCCGAGCCGGTAGAGGGCGGCGCCGCCGGTCGGCCCAAGCGGCGCCGGGGCGCCCGCAGCCGCCTCGACCGGCTCGCCGTGCAGGTAGTCGAAGCCCATCAGTGTCCGGTCGGCGACGACGCCCGCCGAGTCGATCAGCCCCGGCGCCGTCTGCTGCGTCAGCACGCCCGCCACGCTCTCGGCTCCCTCGGCGGCGGCGTCGAGCAGCGCCTCGACGAAGCGCGGCTCCGCCTCGGCGTCGTTGTTGAGCAGGATCGCCGGGTCGGCCGGGCGTTTGGCGATCGCCCGGTTCAGCGCCGGCCCGAAGCCGAGGTTGCGCCCCAGCTCCACCAGCTCCACCTCCGGAAGCTCCTCGCGCACCGCTTCGGCCGTGCCGTCGCTCGACCCGTTGTCGACCACGACCACGTCGACCGGGCGGGTCTGCGCCTCGAGCGCGCGCAGCGCCCCCATCAGCCGCTCGCGGCCGTCGAAGGTCGGGATGTAGATGGCGGGTCGCACGATCTGCTGGCGCAGTAGGGTTGCAGCCTCGAATGGAGCCGTTGAAGGGACTCATTCTCTCCGGCGGCGCCGGCACCCGCCTGCGCCCCATCACCCACACGTCCGCCAAGCAGCTCGTGCCGGTGGCCAACAAGCCCGTGCTCTTCTACGGGATCGAGGCTCTGGTCGACGCTGGGGTGACGGAGATCGGGATCATCATCGCGCCGGAGACCGGCGAGGAAATCAAAGAGGCCGCCGGCGACGGCTCGCGGTTCGGCGCCCAGATCACCTACATCCTCCAGGACGAACCGGCCGGCCTCGCCCACGCCGTGCTGACCGCCGAGGAGTTCCTCGGCGACTCGCCCTTCGTCATGTACCTCGGCGACAACCTGCTCGCCGACGGGCTGCGCGGCCTCGTTGCAACCTTCCGCGAGTCCGAGCCCGACGCGTTGATCCTGCTGACCCCGGTCGACGAGCCCGAGCACTTCGGCGTCGCCGAGCTCGACGGCGACCGCGTCGTCCGCCTGGTCGAGAAGCCGAAGGACCCGCCGTCCAACCTCGCCCTGGTCGGCGTCTACCTCTTCCAGCCGGCGATCTTCGAGGCCGCCCGCGCGCTGAAGCCCTCCTGGCGCGGCGAGCTGGAGATCACCGAGGCGATCCAGAGCCTGATCGAGGACGGCCACGACGTGCAGTCCGAGGTCGTGCGCGGCTGGTGGAAGGACACCGGCCAGCTCGCCGACATGCTCGAGGCCAACCGGCTCGTGCTCGAGGAGCTGGAGACGCGGATCGACGGCGAGGTCGACGAGGACTCGAAGGTCGAGGGCCGCGTCGTGATCGAGGCGGGCGCGACGGTCAGCCGCTCCACCGTGCGCGGCCCGGCCGTGATCGGCGCCGGCGCCCGCATCGAGGGCGCCTACGTCGGCCCCTACACCTCGATCGGCGACGACGTGCGCATCTGCCGCTCCGAAATCGAGCATTCGATCGTCCTCGCCGGCTCGGTGGTCGAGGACCTCGGCACCCGCATGGAGGCCAGCCTGCTCGGCCGCGAGGTGAAGCTGACCCGCAGCGAGGGGATGCCGAAGACCCTGCGCATGCTGGTCGGGGACAAGTGCGAGATCAAGATCGTCTGATGGGCGTCGCCGGGTGAAGCTGCTCGTCGCCGGCGCCGCCGGGATGCTCGGGCGCGACGTCGTGCAGGCCGCCGCCAACGCCGGCCACCAGGTCGTCGGCTTCGGCCACGCAGAGCTCGACATAACGCGACGCGGAGGCGACGGCCGCAAAGGTCGAGGCCGAGCGCCCCGACGTGGTGATCAACTGCGCCGCCTGGACCGACGTCGACGGGGCCGAGGAGCACGAGGAGGAGGCGACGCGGGTCAACGGCGAGGGGGCCGGCAACGCCGCCGCCGCGGCCGCGGCAGCCGGCGCCTCGGTCGTCTACGTCGGCAGCGACTACGTCTTCGACGGCAGCAAGGGCGCCCCCTACGTCGAGACCGACCAGACCGCGCCGCTCTCCGCCTACGGGCGCAGCAAGCTCGCCGGCGAGGAAGCGACGCGGGCGGCCAACAAGCGCAGCTTCGTCGTCCGCTCGGCCTGGCTCTTCGGCACCGGCGGCGGCAACTTCGTCGAGACGATGCTGCGCCTCGCCGCCGATCACGGCGAGGTCCTGGTCGTCCGCGACCAGGTCGGCTCGCCCACATACACCTGGCACCTGGCCCACGGACTGGTTCGCCTGATCGAGGGGGTCGAGTACGGCATCCACCACATGGCCGCGTCCGGCGCCTGCTCCTGGTACGAATTCGCGCGTGAGATCTTCGAGCAGGCCAAAGTGGAGTGCCAGGTGATGTCGGCGACGACCGAGATGCTCGGCCGCCCGGCGCCCCGCCCCGCCTACTCGGCGCTGGCCAGCCAGCGCGAGCACCCGATCGAGCTGCCCTCCTGGCAGGACGGCCTCGCCGCTTACCTGGCGCAGCGCGGCAGCGAGGCGGAGGCGACGGCGTGAAGATCCTCGTCACCGGCGCCGCCGGCTTCATCGGCTCCACCTACGTGCGCCTCGTCGGCGGCGAGCACGAGGTGCGGGTGCTCGACAAGCTCACCTACGCGGGGCGGCGCGAGAACCTGCCCGAGGACGTCGACCTGGTGGTCGGCGGGATCGAGGACCCGGCGATCGTGCGCGAGGCGATGCAGGGGTGCGACGCGGTCGTCAACTTCGCCGCCGAGTCGCACGTCGACCGTTCGATCGACGACCAGGACGCCTTCGCCCGCACCCACGTGATCGGCACCGGCACGCTGCTCGACGCGGCCCGCGAGCTCGGCGTCGAGCGCTACCTCCAGGTCTCCACCGACGAGGTCTACGGCTCGATCGAGTCCGGCTCGTTCACCGAGACCTCGCCGCTCGACCCTTCCTCGCCCTACTCGGCGACCAAGGCGGCCGGCGACCTGCTCGTCTCCGCCCACTTCCACACCTACGGGACGAACGCCTCGATCGTCCGCGGCTCCAACAACTACGGGCCGCGCCAGTACCCGGAGAAGCTGATCCCGCTGATCGTGCTGAACGCGATCCACGGCGACTCGCTGCCGGTCTACGGCGACGGCAGGCAGGTCCGCAACTGGCTCTACGTCGAGGACTTCTGCCGCGGCATCCACACCGTGCTGACGAAGGGCCGGGCCGGCGAGGCCTACAACGTCGGCGGCCCGGACGAGTGCGAGAACATCGAGGTCATCAGGCGGGTGATCGAGCTGACCGGGGCCGACGACTCGCAGGTCGAGTACGTCACCGATCGCCCCGGCCACGACCGCCGCTACTCGCTCTCCTCGGAGAAGCTCAAGGGCGAGCTGGGCTGGGAGGCGCGGGTGCACTTCGCCGAGGGCCTCGAGCGCACCGTCGCCTGGTACCGCGAGAACGAGGAGTGGTGGGAGCCGATCCGCTCCGGCGAGTACCGCTCCTACTACGAAAAGCAGTACGGCAAAGCGCTGCGCTGATGCGGCGGCTGGAGACGAAGCTCGAGGGCGTCGTCCTGCTCGAGCCCGAGGTGCACGGCGACGCGCGCGGCTTCATGGTCGAGACCTACCGGCGCGACCTCTGGGCCGAGCACGGGGTCGACGTCGAGCTCGTCCAGCACAACCACTCGCGCTCCTCGAAGGGGACGCTGCGCGGCCTGCACTTCCAGACCGAGCCGGGCCAGGCGAAGCTGGTCCGCTGCCCGCGCGGCAAGATCTTCGACGTCGCCGTCGACCTGCGCGGCGGCTCGCCCACCTACGGCCAGTGGGAGGGCTACGAGCTCGACGACGAGCTGCACCGCCAACTCTTCGTCCCGGTCGGCTTCGGCCACGGCTTCGCCGTGCTCAGCGACACAGCCGACGTCGCCTACCTGCTCTCCAGCACCTACGACCCGGCGACCGAGTCAGGCATCGCCTGGGACGACCCCGACGTCGGGGTCGAGTGGCCGGTAGACGAGCCGCTGCTGAGCGAGCGCGACAAAGGCGCCCCGCGTCTGGCCGAAGTCGCCGAGACCCTGCCCTTTTAGCGACCGCGCAGCGCGGTGATCGCGAGGCTGATGGCGAGTTTGGCGCCGACCCCGGCGTAGACGAGCGCGTTGAGCAGCGGGTTGTGCCCGGGGGCGTCGAAGCGGCGGTAGAAGCGGGCCATGCCGCGGTGGAAGGCGACCTCCTGGCGGAAGGCGCGGCGGGCGCCGCTGGATCCCCCCTTGACGTGCAGCGCCGTGCCGGCCGGCTCGTAGAAGACCTTCCAACCGGCGTCCCAGAAGCGGTGGCACCAGTCGAGGTCCTCCATGTAGAGCCAGTAGCCCTCGTCGAGCAGGCCGACCTCGCGCACCGTGTCCATCCGGCAGAGCATGAAGGCGCCGTTGACCGCGTCGACCTCGCCCGGCTCGTCCTCGTCCAGCTCGGTCGCCCGGTACTGGCTGAGCGCGCTCGTCGGCTCCGTCTGAGCGACCGACGCCGGTGAAGTGGGCGAGGGCGGAGAGCGGGGTGGGGAAGGAGCGCTTGCAGGCGTGGTCGAGCTCGCCCGACTCGGTGACGAAGCTTGATCCCGACCATGCCGATCCGCTCCTCGCTCCAAAGCCGCGCCAGCGCCGCGTCCAGCGCCCCCGCGTGCACCTCGGTGTCGGGATTGAGCAGCAGCACCGCGTCCGCCTCGCTCTCGCGCAGCGCCAGGTTGTTGGCGGCCGAGAAGCCGATGTTCGCCTCCCTGATCAGGCGCACCTCGGGGAACTCGCGCGCGACCATGTCCGGCGTCCCGTCGGGGCTGCCGCTGTCGACCACGGTCACCCGCATCTCGGCCTCCGCCGGCGGATGCTCGCGCAGAGAGCGCAGGCAGTCGCGCAGCAGCCCTTCGGCCCCGTGGCTGACGATCACGGCTTCGAGCATCGACAGGGGCTAGTGCGAGCCCTCGCCGCGGAGGATCGCGGCGGGGGTGCGGAGGAGGATCGCGAGGTCGCCGGCGACGGAGATGTTGTCGAGGTAGTCGCGCTCCATCGCCAGGCGCTCCTCGAAGGTCAGCTCGCCGCGGCCGTAGACCTGCATCGGGCCGGTCATCCCCGGCTTCACCGCGAGGCGGATCCGCTGGCGCTCGTCGTAGAGGGCGACGACGGCCTCCTCCTCGGGACGCGGGCCGACCAGGGACATCTCGCCGCGCAGCACGTTGATCAGCTGCGGCAGCTCGTCGAGGCTGAAGCGGCGCAGGACCCGGCCGGCGCGGGTTACCCGTGGGTCGTCGGCGATCTTGAAGGCCGGCTCGTCGAGCCTCTCCAGGTCGACCAGTTCGCCCAGCTGCTCCTCGGCGCCTTGCACCATCGTGCGGAACTTGAGCACCGTGAACGGCTCGCCGTCCTTGCCGGCGCGGCGCTGGCGGAAGAGCACCGGCCTGCCGGTGTCGAGCAGGATCAGCAGCGCGCTGGCGAGGATGACCGGCGAGAGGAGGACCAGCGTCGCGCTGCTGATCGCCACGTCCATCGCCCGCTTCAGCGCCTCGGTCGAGCGCGGCGGGTCGGAGAAGCGGAAGTCGAGCACCGGCAGCTCGGCGAGCCGGTTGAGCTCGATCCCCGGGCCGAGCAGGCCGTAGTGCTGGGGCAGGAAGGTCAGCGCCAGCCCGGCCGCCTTGCACTGCTCGATCAGCCGCTCCGCCGCCGCCTCGCTCATCTCCTGCTCGGTGACGATCGCCCGCTCGACGCCCTCGTCCTCGGCGACGCGCGAGATGTCGGCAACCGTGCCGAGGCAGGGAAGCGCTCCGCCGGTGGGCCCCCGAGCCTCGCCGCGCGGGGCCAGGTATCCGACCAGGCGCAGGCGGGTCTCGGGGTGGGTGGCGACGCGGCGGGCGACGACCGCCACCGCGGCCGCCGGGCCGATCACCAGGCCGATCGCCGCGTCGGTGAGGCGGTGCCAGAAGAAGCGCACGACCGCGCGCGAGGCGAAGCTGCCGGCGAGCGCGCCGAGGCCGACCGCGATCGCGCTGGTCGCCGCCAGGGGCCCGACCGGGCTGAGCGCCATCAGCCCGTCCAGCGCCAGCGTCCCCAGCGCCGCCGCCGAGACCAGGCTGGAGAGCTCGTCGAGGGTGCTGTGGCGGATGCGGCGGTGGTCGTTGTCGTAGAGCCCGTGCAGCTTCAGCACGAGGATCCAGACGGGGCTGAACATCACCGCCCAGAAGAGCGTGCCGATTTCGGTCTGCGGGCTGGCCGCGGTGACGATGCACAGCGTCGCCACCAGCGTCAGCCAGTCGCCTGTCGCCAGCAGACGGCGCAGGAGCGAGCCGCGCCGGCGCGCCCCGTCGGGGCCTGCCAGGCCGAGCCGCGCGGCGGCGCTCCGCCTGACGCTCCGCCGCGGCTCCGGCGGCTGCGACGGCGAGTTCCTGCGCGATGCGGTCTCCTGCGTCTTGCTCGTCATCGTCGGGTTACCCGCAATCCGGCTTCCCGCGGAGGCATTCCTCCAGCGGATTGAGCTGGCGAGCGCGCCGCAGGTCGGCCGCGGCCGCCGCCTTGTCGCCTTCTTCTTCCTCGACTCTAGAGCGTAGGTAGTAGAGCTGCCAGTTGCGGTCCTCGCGGTCGATCGCTTGCGTCAGCCGTTCGGCGGCGGTCGCGTATTCGCCCTGGCTCTCGGCGAGCAGGCCGAGCTGGACGTAGGGGGAGGCGGCGAAGGGCTCGATCGAGCGCGCAGTGTCGGCGTGTTCGACGGCCGAGGCCGGTTCCCCGGCGGCGGCGGCGCTCTGGCTGGCCTCGATCTCGCGTTCGACCAGCAGCGGGCCGATCAGCGCGATCGCGGCGACCCAGGCGACGGCGAGGCCGGCGACGGCGAGGCCGAAGCGGCGCTCGCCGCCCTCGGGCGGGTCGGCCGGGGTGAGCTGGCGGCAGCGCGCCGCCACCAGCACGCCCGCGGCGCAGAAGAAGACCGAGCCCAGGGCGGCGATCTCCCAGAACCAGTCGATGCCGGCGCCGACGGCGAAGGCCAGCATCGCCGCGAGGAGGGCCGCGTAGCGCTCGCGCTGGGGATGGCCCGCCGCGCGCCAGGCGGAGAAGCCGGTCCAGAGCAGCATTCCGACCAGCGCCAGCACCAGCAGGCCGCCGACCACGCCGAGCTCGGAGAAGGCCTCGAGGTAGAGCGAGTGGGCGTCGTGGACCGGCATCGCGATCGAGCGGTGCTGGTCCCAGGAGAACTGGTAGGCGCCGGCCCCGGTGCCGAGCAGCGGCTTTTCGTCGAAGGCGTCGATCGCGACGCGGAAGAAGTCGTGGCGGCCGGCGCCGCTGAACTGCGAGAAGTGGCTCGCCGGGTTGTTCGGGAACTGCACGTCGGGGCTGGAGAACTGGCTCCAGGCGCGGCCGCCGATCGCGATCGCGACGCCGATCGCGACGACCGCCACCGCGAGCGCGACGCCCCGCAGCAGCTTCGGGTTGCGCGAGAGCTCGACCGCTCGGCCGGTCAGCCGGCCGTCGCGGCCCTCGACCCAGCGCAGCGCGGCGAACAGCGCCAGCGCCAGCACGACGCCGGCGGCGAGGATCGCCAGTACGACGGCTCCCTCGGTGACCGCCGCGTGGTCGGCGAGGTTGTCGGCGAGGCTGCGCCGCGCCTGCACCGCGAGCACCGCGGGCAGGGCGCCGAGCACGCCGGCGCCAAGCGTCGCCAGCAGCCAGAGCCTGTCGCGGGAGAGGGCGATCGTGCAGCCGGCGGCGATCACGAGCGCCAGCAGCCCACCGCGCGAGTAGGAGAAGTAGAGGGCGAGCAGGACGGCCGGCAGCGCGGCCACGGAGAGCCAGCGCAGCAGCGCCGAGCTCGCCCATCTGCTGGTCCACAGCAGCAGCGCCGCGGCGATCCCGAACATCTCCCCGTTGGCGTTCCAGTAGCCGAGCGGGTAGCGCAGCCGCGGGCCGCTGCCGAGCGAGTTGCCGACCTCGAGCACGTGGGGCGCGAGACGGCTGGCGAGGCCGAGCAGGGCGACCGCGGCGACGGCGATCGTCAGGCCTTCGGCGAAACGTTGGCGCCTTTGGTCGGTTTGAGCGATGAGGAATGCGGCAAGGAAGACGCCGAGGTAGACCAGGACCCGGTCGGCCTCGATGAAGCTCAGCTCCACCGACCCGGACCAGGACGATGAGATTCCAGACAGCAGGGACAGACCCGCGATCAACCCCGCGGACCAGTAGAACGGCCGCCCGAGCGGCGCCCGCGAGGCGCCGCCGAGCACGATCAGCGCGACCACGACCAGCCAGACAGCGAGGCCCGCTATGTGGCGGTCGCCCACGTCGTAGCCGCCGCCGGACAGCGCCAGGCCGACGATCAGGACGACCGGAGCGAGCAGCGCCGCGCATTGCTCTAACCTTGCGCGCCATGCTTGAGACTGCATACTCGGGCCTCCGCGGGGGTCGATCGATACTGGCTCTGTCAACGCTGGCTCTGCTCGCATTGGGCTGCTGCTTTCCGCTCCTGGCTCGCGCCGATTCCAGCGGGATTCAGTACTCCGACGCCCCGCCCACGGTAACCGGCGGCCAGGTCTCTAACGGTCACGGATCTTCCGGCGGGAATTCCCATTCCTCGAGCCAGGGGGGGAACTCGGGCGGTTCGGCAAAGCACTCTTCGGCAGGTGGCTCATCGTCGGGCTCCGGCAAGAAGTCGGGGGCGTCCGGCGGCGCCGGCACGGGCAAGCAGGGTAGCCAAGGGGCGAGCGCGGGCAACGGCTCGCCCGGCGCGGGCGAAGCAAACGCCGGCGAAGCGGAACCCGTCTCCTCTTCCTCGGGCTCCTCGCCGCTGGTCCCGATCCTGATCGCGATCGCCGTGCTCGCGGCGATCTCGGTTGCGGTGGTGGTGGCGAGGCAGCGGCGGCGCGACGCCGACGCCGACGCCGACGATGCCGGCCGTCCGGTCTCGCCCGAGGCCGGCTAGCGGATGGGCAGCCCCTGGGGAAAGCTGCCTCGGCGTGCGCGTGCGTTTGCGTTCGTGGCCCTGCTTGCCGCGCTCGGCGCCGGGGCAAGCGCCGCCCCGGCCTCGGCCCTGCCCAGGGACTTCTGGGGCGTGGTTCCACAGGCGACCCCGAGCCCTGAACAGTTCCTGCGCCTCAAGCGAGGTGGCGCCGACAGCGTCCGCATCCCGATCTCCTGGTCCGCGGTCCAACCCCGCCGCAACGGCGGTTTCGACTTCTCCGGCCCCGATTCGGCCATCGCGAGCGCGGTCGAAGCGCGATTGGACGTGTTGCCCTTCCTCTTCGAAGCGCCACGCTGGGCGGTGCCGTCCGCCGTGGTCCCAGGCTCGGGCGGAGCCGTGCGTGCTCCCAGGTTCCTGCCCGTCCGCAACGGCGTTCAGCGCTCCGGCTGGCGCCGATTCGCGATTCAAGCGATCAAGCGCTACGGGCCGCGCGGCAGCTTCTGGGCCGAGCATCCCGAACTGCCCAGGCGACCGATCCGCACCTGGCAGATCTGGAACGAGCCGAACTTCAAGTACTTCGTGACGCGTCCCAACCCGGTCGAATACGGGAACCTGGTGAAGCTCTCCTACGGTGCCGTCAAAGTCCGCTGACCGGGGCGCCCGGCTCATTCTCGGGGGTCTCTTCTCCAACCCCGCGGAAGCGCGGTTCAAGCGCGGTCCGCGCCAGGCGTACACGGCAAGCGAATTCCTCCAGATCATGTACCGGCGCACCCACGGGATCAAGGCGAAGTTCCAGGGAGTCGCGCTGCACCCCTACGCGGGCAGCTACAAGCGCCTCACCCCCTACATCGAAGAAGTGCGAGAGACGTTGAAGGAAAACCACGACACCGGCAAGGGGCTTTGGATCACCGAGATGGGCTGGAGCTCCGAACCGCCGAGCAGGGAGCACGACGGGTTTGCCAAGGGCCTGAAGGGGCAGGCGGCGCAGCTGAAGGGGGCCTTCCGACTGCTGCGCGCCAGGCAGCACATGTGGCATGTGCAGGGTGTCTACTGGTTCTCGGTCGAAGACCTGACCAACACCTGCAACTTCTGCGGCGGCTCCGGGCTCTTCGGCGAAGGCTTCAGGCCGAAGCCCGCCTGGCACGCGTACGTGCATTTCGCCGGTGGCCGGCCGTAGCGCTCCCGCTACTTTGCTCCTCGCCGTAGGTTGACTTCACTGCGATGAGGCGGAGCCTGTCGACAATCCTCGCTGCCTTGCTGCTGCTGGCGCTTCCGAGCGCCGCGGCCGCACGGCCGTACACGCCGCCGGGCTTCTTCGGCGTCTCGCCGCAGAACGCCCCCAACGAAGGCGACTACAGCCTGATGGAAGAGTCGCGGGTGACGAGCCTGCGGCTGCCGCTGCCCTGGAACCAGATCGAGCCCGTCCGGCCTGGTGCCCGCCCGCCCGACTGGGCGGCCTTCGACGCCGCGGTGAGGCTGGCGGCCGAACACGGGATGCGGGTGATGCCCTTCGTCTCCTACGCGCCGGAATGGGTCGTCTCGCCCTACTTCATCGAACCGACCGCTCACGCCTGGCAGCGCCGCGCCTGGGCGAGGTTCCTGCACCGGGCGGTGCGCCGCTATGGGGCAGGGGGCTCGTTCTGGTGGAGAAACCCCGGCCTTCCCTACCTGCCGATCCGCGCCTGGGAGGTCTGGAACGAGGAGAACATCGTCACCTTCGGCCGCGCCGACCCGGCGAGCTTCGCGCGGCTGCTGCGGGTCAGCGGCCGTGCGATCCACCGCGCCGATCGGAGCGCCAAGGTCATTCTCGGCGGCCTCTTCGGCCGCCCGCTGCAGATCCCCCCCAACGTCGCCCCGGGCCCGTTCCTCAACGCGATCTACCGCTCGGGGCACGTCAAGCCGTTCTTCGACGGCGTCGGCCTGCACCCGTACGTGGCCTCCGCGCGGGGGCTGCCCGGCGAGATCCGCAACCTGCGGGGGGTGATGCGCCGCCATCAGGATTCCCGCACGCCGATCTACGTGACCGAGATGGGCTGGGGCTCCGACGGCTACGAGTCGCGCTGGGAGCGCGGGTGGCACGGCCAGGCGCGGGAGCTCAACCGGTCCTTCTCGATGCTGGCTCGTCACCGCCTTTCCTGGCGGATCGGTGGCGTCTGGTGGTTCACCTGGGCCGACATCAGACACGGCTGTCAGTTCTGCGACTCGGCCGGCCTGCTCAACGAAGACCGCGAAGCGAAGCCCGCCTGGTACCGGTTCAACGCCTGGACGGGCGGCGACGCCCGCACGGTGCCGCGCGCCAAGCACCCATACTGATCGCGCCTGGCGCGCTTGGCTGGGGGTGCCGTAAGATCGGTGGGTTGGCCGCCGATGCGAAGAAGAGCGCGGGATCCGATCCGCTGGCGCCGTTCAGCGCCCCGGTAAGGCGCTGGTTCGAGGCCTCCTTCGAGGGGCCGACGCCCGCGCAGGCAGGCGGCTGGGAGGCGATCTCCGGCGGCGCCAACGCGCTGATCTGCGCCCCGACCGGCTCCGGCAAGACCCTGGCCGCCTTCCTCTGGGGAATCGACAAGCTCTCGCGGGCCGAGCGACTCGGCGAGGGCGTGAAGATCGTCTACGTCTCGCCGCTGAAGGCGCTCTCCTACGACATCGAGCGCAACCTGCGGGCGCCGCTGCGGGGGATCGGGGCCGACATTTCGGTCGGCCTGCGCACGGGCGACACGAGCCAGAAAGAGCGGCGGGCGATGCGCAAAACGCCGCCCGACATCCTGATCACCACCCCCGAGTCGCTCTACCTGATCCTCTCCTCCGACGCCCGCGAGATCCTCAGCGGCTGCGAGGCCGTGATCGTCGACGAGATCCACGCCGTGGCCCAGTCGAAGCGCGGCGCCCACCTCGCCCTCACCCTGGAGCGCCTCGAGGAGTTGGTGAGGGTGTCGGGGGAGGACCCGTCGGAGCAACAGCGGGGAGGCTCCGCCGGGCCCTAGCCGAAGCCCTCCAACGAATCGGCCTCTCCGCAACCCAGCGCCCCCTGGAGCGGATAGCTCAATTCCTCGTCGGCCCGAAACGGCAGTGCGAGATCGTCGATGCTGGCGTAGCCAAGGAGCTCGACCTCGAGATCGTCGTCCCGGTCGAGGACATGTCCGAGCCGGGAGCCCCCAGCTTCCCCAACGCGGACGGCAACCCGACCGACGGAGAGCCGCAAGCCCACGTCCGCTCCATATGGCCGGCGATCTACCCCGAGCTCCTGAAGCTGGTGAGAGAACACAACTCGACGATCATCTTCGTCAAACGCCCGCAGGGCCGCGGAGCGCTTGGCCAAGCGCCTCAACGAGCTGGCGGAGGAGGAGATCGCCCGAGCCCACCACGGCTCGCTCTCCCACGAAGAGCGCCTCGTGGTAGAGGAGATGCTCAAGTCCGGGCAGCTGCCCTGCCTCGTCGCGACGTCCTCCCTGGAGCTGGGAATCGACATGGGCGCCGTCGACCTGGTGATCCAGGTCGAGTCGCCGAAGTCGGTCAGCCGCGGCCTGCAGCGGGTCGGCCGCGCCGGCCACAGCCTCGGCGAGGTCAGCCGCGGCCGCATCTTCCCCAAGTTCCGCGCCGACCTGCTCGAGTGCGCCGTCGTCGCCCGCCGCATGCGCGACGGCGAGATCGAGGAGACGGTGATCCCGCAGAACCCGCTCGACGTGCTCGCCCAGCACCTCGTCTCGATGGCGGCGATGGACGAGTGGGAGGTCGACGCGGTCGAGCGCCTCGTCACCGCCACCGAGCCGTTCGGCGAGCTCTCCCGCGAGCAGCTGGAGAACGTGCTCGACATGCTCGACGGCCGCTACCCCTCCGACCGCTTCGCCGAGCTGCGCCCGCGGATCGTCTGGGACCGCACCAAGGGGACGATGCACGGCCGCAAAGGGGCCCGCCAGCTCGTCGTCACCAACGCCGGCACGATCCCCGACCGCGGCCTCTACGGCGTCCACCTGCCCGACGGGCGCCGGGTCGGCGAGCTCGACGAGGAGATGGTCTACGAGGCGCGCCCCGGCCAGACCTTCCTGCTCGGCGCGACGACCTGGCGGATCGAGGAGATCACCCGCGACCGCGTGATCGTCACCCCCGCGCCCGGCCTGCCCGGCGCCGTCCCCTTCTGGAAGGGCGACGGGATCGGCCGCCCGGCCGAGCTGGGGCGGGCGATCGGCGCCTTCGCCCGCGAGGCGGTCTCGCGCTCGCCCGAGGAGCTCGCCGCCGGCCACGACCTCGACCGCCGCGCCGCCGAGAACCTCGTCGCCTACCTGCGCGAGCAGCAGGCGGCGACCCGCGTCGTCCCCTCCGACGAGACGATCGTCGTCGAGCGCTTCCGCGACGAGATCGGCGACTGGCGCCTCTGCGTGCTCTCGCCCTTCGGCGGCCGCGTCCACTCCGCCTGGGGCCTCGCCCTCGGGCAGAAGATCCGCGAGGAGCTGCGAGCTCGAGGCCGACGCGATCTGGTCCGACGACGGGATCGTCGTCCACCTGCCCGACGCCGACGAGCCGCCGCCCGCCGACCTGGTGATGGTCGAGCCCGACGAGCTCGAGGACCTGGTCGTGCGCGAGCTCTCCGGCTCGGCCCTGTTCGGCGCCCGCTTCCGCGAGAACGCCGCCCGCTCGCTGCTCATCCCGCGCGCCTACCCGGGCAAGCGCACGCCGCTCTGGCAGCAGCGGCTGAAGTCGCAGAGCCTGCTCGAGGTCGCCCGCGACTTCCCCCGCTTCCCGGTGATCCTCGAGACCTACCGCGAGTGCCTGCGCGACGTGCTCGACCTGCCGTCGCTGCGCCAGATCCTCGCCGACCTGCAATCGCGCAAGCTCGGCCTGGTCGAGGTCGAGACGCCGACCGCCTCGCCCTTCGCCTCCTCGCTGCTCTTCGACTACGTGGCGACCTACATGTACGAGGGGGACACGCCGAACGCCGAGCGCCGCGCCGCCGCGCTCGCCCTCGACCGCGACCTGCTGCGCGAGCTGCTCGGCCAGGAGGAGCTGCGCGAGCTGATCGACCCCGAGGCGCTGGCCGAGGTCGAGGCGCAGCTCCAGCACCGCACCGAGGCCGGACGGGCCGGCGACCGCGACGCCCTCCAGCAGATCCTCCGCAACCTCGGCGACCTGACCGCGGCCGAGTGCGAGCAGCGCGTCGCCGAGGGCTACTCGGCCGCCTCGATGCTGGAGAAGCTGGTCGCGGAGCGCCGCGTCGCGCTCGTCCGCGTCGCCGGCGAGGAGCGCTACATCGCCGGCGAGGACGCCGGCCTGTACCGCGACGCGCTCGGCGTGCCGCCGCCGCCCGGCCTGCCGGAGACCTTCCTCGCGGACCGCCCCGACGCGATGCGGGCTCTGGTCCGCCGCTACGCCCGCACCCACGGCCCCTTCCCGACCGCGCAGCTCGCGGCCCGTTACGGCGTCGACCCCGCGGCCGCGCTGCGCGAGCTGGAGCGCGAAGGGGCGCTGGTGCGCGGCGAGCTGCTGCCGGGCGGCAGCGAGCGCGAGTGGTGCGACTCCGACGTGCTGCGCCGCGTGCGCCGCGCCAGCCTCGCCCACCTGCGGCGCGAAGTCGAGCCCGCCGCGCGCGAGCGCTTCGCCCGCTTCCTGCCGAGCTGGCAGAACGTCGACGCCCACCGCGCCTCGGGCGCCGGCCCGGACCGCCTGCGCGACGCGCTCGTCCCCCTCCAGGGTGTCGCGCTGACCCCCAAGGTCTGGGAGGGCGACGTGCTGCCGCGCCGGCTCGGCGCCTACTCGCCCGCCTGGCTCGACGAGCTCTGCACCAGCGGCGAGCTGGTCTGGATCGGGGCGGGGGCGCGCGGGCGCTCCGACGGCCGCGTCGCCCTCTACTTTCGCGAGGACGTCCGCCTCGCCGGGCCGCCGCCGGCCAACGCCAAGCTGGAGCGCAGCGAGGGCGCGCCGCAGGAGGCGATCCGCGGGCGCCTCGCCGCCGGCCCGTCCTTCTGGCTCGACCTGCTCGCCGATCTCGACTTCCCGGCCGAGGAGCTGCACAACGCCCTCTGGGACCTCGCCTGGAGCGGCGAGGTCACCAACGACGCCTTCGCGCCGCTGCGCGCCCCCCGCCTGCGCTCGGTGCCGAGCAACGAACGCGGCGGGCGCCGCTTCGCCCGCCGCCGCTCCGGCTCCGGCGCCGCCGTGCAGGGGCGCTGGTCGCTGACCGCGCCGCTGCTCGCCGACGCCCCCGGCCCGGGCGCCCGCCTGCGCGCCCAGGCCGAGCTGATGCTCGAGCGCTACGGCATCGTCACCCGCGAGACCGTGCTCGCCGAGGGCGTCCCCGGCGGCTTCTCCACCCTCTACGCCGAGCTGGGCAACCTCGAGCTGCTCGGCACCGCGCGCCGCGGCTACTTCGTCGAGGGCCTCGGCGGCGCCCAGTTCGCCCTGGCCGGCGCGGTCGAGCGGCTGCGCTCGCTGCCCGAAGCCGGCGGCTCCTTCCAGGTCCTCGCCGCCACCGACCCGGCCAACCCCTACGGCGCCGCGCTGCCCTGGCCGAAGCCGCCCTCGGGGCGCCGGCCGGCCCGCGCCCCCGGCGCCTACGTGCTGCTGCGCGACGGCGAGCCGCTCGTCTACGTGGAGCGCGGCGGCCGCAGCGTCCTCCGCCTGGTCGATCTGGGCGACGCCGACCTCGCCGCCGCGATGGGCGCCCTCGCCGAGGCGGTCGCCGCCGGCCGCCTGCCGAAGCTCGGGGTCGAGAAGCTCGACGGCGAGCCGGTGATCGGCTCCGGCCACGAGCAGGCGCTGCTGAGCGCCGGCTTCAGCCGCGGCCCGCGCAAGCTCACCGCATCGGGGGGATGAACATCGCGCTCGCGCGATAATCAACACATGGCCGGTCCGGGGGAGAGCGTCAGCGCGGTCGAGCTGCTGCGCAGCGTGCCGCTCTTCGCCGACCTCGAGGGGGGCGAGCTGGAGCGCTTCTCCCGCGTCGCCGTGCCGCGCTCCTTCCCCGCCGCCACCCGCGTCTTCCACGAGGGCGATCACTCCGACGCCTGCTACATCGTCCGCTCGGGCAGCTTCCGCGTCACCCGCGAGCACTCCGACGGCCGCGCGATCACCCTCGCCACGCTCGGCCCCGGCGACATCTTCGGCGAGCTGGCGATGCTCGACGGCGAGGTGCGCTCGGCCAGCGTCGAAGCGCTCGACGACGGCGAGCTGCTCGCCCTGCCGGCGGGCGAGGTGCGGGCGCTGCTCGCCCGCCACCCGGAGATCACGGTGAAGCTGCTCAGCGCCCTGGTGCGGCGCCTGCGCGCCGCCAACGAGCGGATCTCGCGCCAGTCCTTCCAGACGGTGCCGAGCCGCGTCGCCGGCGTCCTCTCCCAGCTGGTCGCCGAGGAGCGCTCGCGCGCGAGCGCCGGCGGCGAGCTGACGATCCGCATGAACCAGTCCGACCTCGCCCAGCTCGCCGGCACCTCGCGCGAGAGCGTCAGCCGCTTCCTCGCCGATCTCGAGCGCGCCGGCGTCGTCCGCCCCGGGCGCGGCCGCGTCACCGTGCTCGACCCGGACAAGCTCCGCAACTACATCTTCTGAGTTCGGATACCCTCGCAGCGCCATGCGGGGCGGCGTCTACGTGCTCAACTTCTACTCCACGGTCTTCGTCGACCAGCTCAAGCGCGGCCGCAAGACGGCGACGATCCGGCTCGGCGACAAGACGAGCAAGTACGAGCGCGGCCAGGTCGTCTGGATCACGGTCGGCTTCCGCCACAGCCCGCGCGAGAAAATCTTCGCCGCCTGCATCGACGACGTCGAGCTGAAGAAGGTCGGCGACCTCTCGCCGCGCGACATCGAGCACGACAACCCGGAGTTCCGCCGGCTCGAGGACGAGATCAAGTTCCTCGAACAGATCTACGGCCGCACGATCGGCCCCGACGACGTCGTCACCGTGATCCGCTTCTCGCAGATCGTCGAGCCCCCGGGCGCGCACTTCGGCAATGGCGAGACCCCGCACCACAACTGACCCTGGACGTGCCGGGCGCTGCGCATCTCTGCGTCCTCGGTCGCTTGCGTGCGGAGCACGCGGCGCTCCCTGCGTCTTTATGATCTGCTTGGCCCGGCGCGCCCAGGGTGATGGCTCACTACTCTTTTCTCACTACTTGGCTCTTGGACTCCCCGCGCGAGCCGGTCTGGGAGGCGATCTACGCGCAGGAGCGCTGGCCGGAGTGGTGGCGCGGGGTGGAGGCGGCCGACGAAGTCCACCCCGGCGACGGCGACCGGGTCGGCGCGGTCTCGCGCATGGTCTGGCGCAGCTTCCTCCCCTACCGGGTCCACTTCGAGGTGACGACGACGCGGGTCGAGCGGCCGCACCTGATGGAGGGGCGCGCGGTCGGCGGCCTCGAGGGCGTCGGCCGCTGGCGCCTCTACGAGGAGGACGGAGTCACCGCCGTGCTCTACGAGTGGGACGTGGCGACGACGAAGGCCTGGATGAACCTGCTGGCGCCGCTGGCGCGGCCGGTCTTCGAGTGGAACCACGACTGGGTGATGGCCCGCGGCGGCGAGGGCATCGCCAAGCTGCTCGGCTGCAGGCTGCTGGCCAGCGGCTGACCGCGCGGTATCGCTATCTTTACACCGCTGGCACTCATCTTTGTAGAGTGCCAACGCCCGGAGACCGCGGGAGACCCGGCTCCGAGGCGATTCTCGACTTATGACCAGCAAACAACCACCGATAACGGAGGTCCACGGATGAAGCTGAAGCCCCTCGGGGACCGGCTGATCGTCAAGCCGATCGAGGAGGAGGAGACGACCGCGAGCGGCATCGTCCTCCCCGACACGGCGAAAGAGAAGCCGCAGAAGGGCAAGGTCGTCGCCGCTGGCGACGGCGCGATCAAGGAGGACGGCACCCGCCAGCCGCTCGACGTGAGCGAGGGCGACGAGGTCCTCTACTCGAAATACGGCGGCACCGAGGTCACCGTCGAGGGCGACGACCTGCTCGTGCTGCGCGAGTCGGACGTCCTCGCCAAGCTCGGCTAGGGCAGCCCACAGGACTTAGAGACACCAAGGAGGAAGGAAAACCAGATGGCTCACAAGGAGCTGAAGTACAAGGAGGAGGCACGGGGGGCCCTGCAGGCCGGCGTCGACGCAGTCGCCGACGCGGTCAAGGTCACCCTCGGTCCGAAGGGCCGTTACGTCGTGCTCGACAAAAAGTTCGGCGCGCCGACGATCACCAACGACGGCGTCACGATCGCCCGTGAGATCGAGGTCGAGGACGTGTTCGAGAACCAGGGCGCCCAGCTGGTCCGCGAGGTCGCCACGGCGACCAACGACGTGGCCGGCGACGGCACCACGACGGCGACCCTGCTGGCGCAGACGATCGTCCGCCAGGGGCTGAAGAACGTCGCCGCAGGGGCCAACCCGCTGGCGCTGCGCCGCGGGATCGAGAAGGCGGTCGACGAGGTCGTCGACAACCTGCGCGGCAAGCAGTCCAAGGAGGTCGCGGGCAAGGACCAGATCGCCCGCGTCGCCGCCATCTCCGCCGCCGACGACGAGATCGGCGACACGATCGCCGACGCGATCGAGAAGGTCGGCAAGGACGGCGTGGTCAACGTCGAGGAGGGCCAGACCTTCGGCATGGAGCTGGAGTTCACCGAGGGGATGCAGTTCGACAAGGGCTACATCTCCCCGTACATGGTCACCGACCAGGACCGCATGGAGGCGGTGCTGGAGGACCCCTACGTGCTGATCGCCAACCAGAAAATCGGCAACGTGCGGGAGATCCTGCCGGTGCTCGAGCAGGTGATGCAGGGCGGCAAGCCGCTGCTGATCGTCGCCGAGGACGTCGAGGGCGAATGCCTCGCGACCCTGGTGGTCAACAAGCTGCGCGGCACCTTCACCGGCGTCGCGGTCAAAGCGCCGGGCTTCGGCGACCGCCGCAAGCGGATGCTCGAGGACATCGGCATCCTCACCGGCGGCGAGGTGATCACCGAGGAGATGGGCCTCAAACTCGAGAACACCCAGCTCTCCCAGCTCGGCAAGGCGCGTCGCGTCGTCGTCTCCAAGGACACGACGACGATCATCGACGGGGCCGGTGACGCGGAGGACATCAAGGGCCGCGTCAACCAGATCAAGAACGAGGTCGAGAACACCGACTCCGACTTCGATCGCGAGAAGCTCCAGGAGCGGCTCGCAAAGCTGGCCGGCGGTGTCGCGGTGGTCAAGGTCGGCGCCGCCACCGAGACCGAGATGAAGGAGAAAAAGCACCGCGTCGAGGACGCCCTCCAGGCGACCCGGGCGGCGCTCGAGGAGGGAGTCGTGCCGGGCGGCGGCGTCGCGCTGCTGAACGCGCAGAGTGACCTCGATCCGGACAAGCTCGGCGATCCCGACGAGGCGACCGGCGCCCGCATCGTGCACCGCTCGCTCGAGGAGCCGGTGCGCCAGATCGCCGAGAACTCGGGGCTCGAGGGCTCGGTCGTGGTCAACGAGGTGCGCGCCCTGAAGCCGGGCGAAGGCCTCAACGCGGCGACCGGCGACTACGGCGACCTGATCAAGGCCGGCGTGATCGACCCGACCATGGTCACCCGGTCGGCGCTGCAGAACGCCGCCTCGATCGCCAAGAACATCCTCGTCACCGAGGCGATCGTCGCCGAGCCGCCGGAGGAGAACGCCGGCGGCGGCATGCCCGGAGGCGGCGGCATGCCCGACATGGGAGGCATGATGTGAGTCGCTGCTAGCGACCGAGTTTGCGAAGGGCCCGGGAGACCGGGCCCTTCGTCTTACTGCCCCGGCGTCACTGAGACTTCTTCTTTTCCTTCGGCGGCAGCGGCGGGTACAGGCCGGCGTTGTATTCGGCGTATTCGAGGAAGCTGGGGCGGCGGATCTTGAGGCGCAGGGTGTTGGTCGTGCGGGGGTAGAGGCGCAGGTCGTAGGGGTTCTCGCCCTGGTTGAAGCCGTCGTAGTAGACGAACATGCGCACGCGCGGGCGCTTCACGGTCCAGGCGACCAGCCGCTTGACGAAGCGCGGTTCGTCTTCGCCGAACACGGCCCACTCGGCGATCGCGAACGGCTTGCCGCGCCAGAACCTGCCCTGGTAGAAGCGGCTGAGGTCTTTCCAGTAGGGGTACTGGGAGTAGAAGTCGGTGCCGACCCAGTCGACCCAGCGGCTGCCTGGCCAGTAGTTGCCGGGGAAGTTGCCCTTGACCCGCGGCGAGCCGCCCGGCAGCGGGCTCCAGATGAAGCTGACCGGCGCTTCCGGCAGGCTGGGCGGCGGCGGGCCCTTCGTGCGCTGAACCGGCGGCAGCCCGATTTCGGCCAGCGTCGCGTCGATTTCTTCGATCGTGCCGCCGCCGCGCACGATCGTGACGATGCGGCGGAAGGCCTGCTTGTACCAGACGGTCGCGTGTTCGCCGCCTTTTTCGGTCCCGTCGCAGTTGAAGGACGACCAGACGTTGAGGCAGCGGTTCGGCTCGCCCAGCGGCCGGATGTAGGCGAGCAGTTCGTGCACGCCGAAGAAGTGGTTGAGTTGCAGCAGGTAGTCGTCGCCCTGGCCGAGCGCGATCTGCTCGGGCGTGATCAGCTCCGCCAGCGTCTGGGCGTCGGCCGTGGAGATGTGCAGGATCGGCCGCGTTTCCGTTTCGCGCCAGCGTTCGTAGGCCTTGTTGACGCTGGCGCCCCAGCCGTGGAAGGTCTCCAGCAGCGCCGGGTGCTTGTTCAGCAGCCCGGCGAATTCTTCGTAGTCGGCGCTCGTCCCCTGGTCGCTGACGCCGAAGAAGACCTGCGGCTTGGGCGGCACCAGGGTGCGCGCCTGGGCGCTCGCCCCGAGGCACGCCGTCGCGACGAGCGCGAGGGCCGCGGCGAGGGCGAGCCTGCCGCCGCGGGCGGCCCTCGGCCGGTTCCTAGGCCTCCGCCAGGACATCTTCCATCCTTCTCGGGTCCACGCCTAGCTCCTGCGCGTCGGCGCTGCCGCGTTCGCTGGTCATCGACACCTCCATCAGCTCCGCCTCCTCCCAGGTTGCGAACACGGCCTCCCCGAAGACGTTGCGGAGCGCGATCAATCCCGCGCGCACCAGCGGCAGCGGCAGGTGGACGAGCGGCCGCGGCCGTCCGGCCACGCGGCTGACCAGGTCCGACATCTCGTCGTAGCTGAGCGTCTGCGGGCCGGCGAGCTCGTAGCGCGGCCGCGCGGCGGCGCCCTCGCGCTCCAGCGCGGCGACCGTGCAGCGGGCCGCGTCGGCCGCCCAGATCGGCTGGAAGCGCGCTCGCCCGGCGCCGGAGACGGGCAGCACCGGCAGGAAGGAGAAGCGGCGCAGCAGCGTGATCCAGGGGTCGCTGCGGTCGTAGACGATCGAGGGGGCGAAGACCGTCGTCTCCAGCGGCGAGGAGGCGATCGCCCGCTCGGCCAGCCACTTGGCGCGGAAGAAGCGCGTGCGCTGGGCGCTCGCCGCCTCCAGCGCGCTGAAGAAGGCGAAGCGCCGCACGCCGCCGCGCTCGGCGGCGCGCAGCAGGCGCACCGTCGCCAGCCCGTTCAGCTCCTCGATCCGGTGCGGCGGCTGGTCGCGGATCGTCGCCGCCAGGTGGACCACCGTGTCGACCCCGCGCAGCGCCTGGCGCAGCAGGTAGGGGTCCGACATCTCGCCCAGGTCGCCGAGCGCGATCTGCACGTCGACCCGGTGCGCGCCGAGCCGCCGCGGCTCGCGCACCAGGCAGCGCACGTCCTCGCCCCGCTCGAGCAGCAGCGGCAGCAGGCGCGACCCGACGCTTCCGGTGGCCCCCGTCAAGAGCAGCATCGCCCACACCCTAAAGACCGGCTGCGTCGCCGCCGCCGCGCAATCTCTAAAATGTCCGCTCGCGCTTGGCGGGGGCCGAAACCCGCCGGGCACCGCAAAGACGACCCAGGAGAAAAGCTTCGAATGACCTACGTCATCGCCGAGCCGTGCATAGGCCAGAAGGACAACTCGTGCGTCGAGGTCTGTCCCGTGGACTGCATCCACCCGACCCCGGACGAGCCCGACTACGACTCGGTCGAGATGCTCTACATCGACCCCGACGAGTGCATCGACTGCGACGCCTGCGTCGAGGCCTGCCCGGTCGACGCCTGCTTCGCCGAGGACCAGCTCCCCAGCGAGTGGGCGAAATACGCCGAGATCAACGCGAACTACTACAAGAGCAAGAGCGCGGCTTAAGGCTCTCTCTCAGCCGCCGGCCTGGACGACCGGCAGCGGGGTGCCCCCGACCGGCGGCGCTTCGGCCGGGGCCGGGGTCGCCTGCAGGACAGGCAGCTCCTGCGGGGTCGCCGCGACGATGCCGCGGGCGGCCTGGCGGATCGCCTGCGAGGCGGGGGAGTCGGGCTCGGCGGTGACCAGCGGCGTGCCCTCGTCGGCGTGCTCGCGCAGGGGCTCCGACAGCGGCACCTTGCCGAGCAGCGGGATCCCGAGCTCGTCGGCGAGCAGCTGGCCGCCGCCCTCGCCGAAGATCGTCATGCGCTCCCCCTGGGGCGTGGTGAAGCCGGACATGTTCTCGATCGCGCCGAGCAGCTCGAGGTCGAACTTCTGCGCCATGTCGGCGGCCCGTTTGGCGACCGTCTGCGCGGCCGGCTGAGGGTCGTGACCAGCACGAACTTGGCCTGCGGCAGCAGCTGGGAGAGCGTCATCGCGACGTCGCCCGTCCCCGGCGGCAGGTCGAGCAGCAGGTACTCCAGCTCGCCCCAGGCGACGTCCTCGAGGAACTGCTGGATCGCCTTGTGCAGCATCGGGCCGCGCCAGACGACGGCCGAGTTCTCCTCGACGAAGAAGCCGATCGACATCACCTTGACGCCGCCCGCCGCCTCCAGCGGCAGGATCTTGCGCTCGGCGTTGACCTCCGGTTTGCGGTTGACGCCGAGCATGCGCGGGATCGAGTAGCCGTAGACGTCGCAGTCCAGGGCGCCGGCCGGGTGGCCTTCGGCGGTGAGCGCCGCGGCCAGGTTGGCGGTCATCGTCGACTTGCCGACGCCGCCCTTGCCCGAGGCGACGCAGATCACGTTCTTCACCTGGGCGAGCGCGCCCTCCGGCAGCTTGCCGCGGCCGAGCGTCTGCTGAAGCTGGCCTTTCTCCTCGTCGGAGAGGACGTCGAAGCCGACCGCGACCTCGGTCACGCTGTCGAGCTCGGAGACCTGTTTGGCGACCGCCTGTTCGAAGTGCGAGCGGATCGGGCATCCCGCGGTGGTCAGCGAGACGACGACCTCGACCCGGCCGCTCTCGGCGATCTCGATCGAGCGGACCATCCCCAGCTCGACGATCGAGCGCCGCAGCTCGGGGTCGATCACGGCGCGCAGCTTCTCGGTCACCTGCTCCTGGCTCGGTATCGGCATGCGGCCATTCTCGCAAAGAAGGCACGGCGCCCCCGCCGTCCGCCCGGCAGGGGGGAGAGATCGCCGCGCTGCGCCCTTGGTCCCATGTCCGCAAGCGAGCGAAGGAGAGGGAGATGTCGGGAGCGCGCACCGGAGTCGTCCGGGTCCTCGCCCTCGGGCTGGCGCTGGCGCTGGCCCTGCTGCTGCTGGCGGCGCGCGAGGCGACCGCCGCCTCGCCGCCGGCGCTGACGCTGCTCGGCGGCGAAGATTGGCGCCGGGTCGACGACTTCGACCTCTACTGGGTCAACCCCGACGGGGCCGCCCCCGTCGACGGCGTCTACTGGCGGATCGTCGGCGCCGACGGCTACGACAGCGGGCTCGAGCTCGCCCCGGGCCACGGGATCTCGACCCTCGACGACCTCCGGGTGCCGCGGGCCGGCACCTACCTGTTCTACCTCTGGCTGCGCGACGCGGCGGGCAACCCGGACAGCGCGTCGATGGCCGAGCTGCCGCTGCGGCTCGACGACGTGCCGCCGGCGGTGGCCTTCGAATCTACGGCGGGTGCGGGCGCGGCCGGCTGGCCCGAGGAGGTGAGCGCCGAAGCGAGCGACGCCGACTCCGGCGTCGCCGGCGGCTCGATCTCCTATGAGCCGCTCGGCGGCGAGCGCTGGATCGAGCTGCCGACGAGGATCGAGGGGGGCGGTTCGGCGGGCGCCGCGAGACTCGTCGCCGCCGTTCCGGACCTCGCTCCGGGGACGTACGCCTTTCGCGCCACGGCGACCGACGTCGCCGGCAACGTGGCCGCGACCACGCTCAGCGCCGACGGGGCGGAAATGACGCTGAGCAGGCCCTCGCCCGGCCCGGCGAGGGGGCGCCGGGGCCGCGGGCGCCGGGGCCGCGGCGGCTCTCGCGCCGGGGGCGCGACCCGCATCTCCGCCCGGCTGAGCTGGCGCCGGCGCGGCGGCGCGCGCCTGACCGTCCCCTTCGGCGCCCGCGCGACGCTCTCCGGGCGCCTGCTCGGCGCGGGGTTCGCGGGTCGCCGCCTGCGGGTCGTCTCGCGGCCCGCGCGGGGGGCGCTGGGGCGGCCCCGGGCGCAGGCCGTGCGCACCGGCCGCCACGGCGGCTTCCGCCTGCCGCTGCCCCCCGGCCCCTCGCGGCGGATCTCGGTCGTCTACGCGGGAGGGCGCGGCGCGGGCTCGGCGCGCCGCGCGGGGCTCGCCCTGCGCGTGCGCGGCGGCGCGACGCTGAGCGCCTCCCCTCGCAGCCTGTTCACCGGCGAATCGGTCCGCCTGAGCGGGCGGGTGCGCACCCTCGCCGCCCGCCTCTCGCGGCGCGGCAAGCTGGTCGCGATCCAGTACTTCGAAAGCACGGCGCGCCGCTGGCGGCCGGTCCTGATCGTCCACAGCGACGCCCGCGGCCGCTTTCACGCCCGCTACCGCTTCCGCTACGTCGTCGGCCTCGCGAGGATCCGCCTGCGCGCCGCCGTCCCTCCCGAGCAGCGCTGGCCCTACGCCCCCGGTGCCTCGCGGCCGGTGACGGTGAAGGTGAGCGGCATCTTCGACTGAGCCAGTATGGTGGCCGCCATGTCACAGGCCACGCTGCACACCAACGCCGGGGAGATCGTGCTCGAGCTGCACGACTCCGACGCCTCGAAGACGGTCGAGAACTTCCGCAAGCTCGCCGCCGGCGGCTTCTACGACGGGCTGGTCTTCCACCGCGTGATCGCCGACTTCATGATCCAGGGCGGCTGCCCCGAGGGAACCGGCCGCGGCGGCCCCGGCTACAACTTCGAGGACGAGATCAACGAGCACAAGATCGTCCGCGGGGCGCTGGCGATGGCCAACGCCGGCCCCGACACCAACGGCTCGCAGTTCTTCATCGTCACCGCCGAGGCGGCGCCTTGGCTGGACGGCAAGCACACCGTCTTCGGCACGGTCACCTCGGGCATGGAGACCGTCGACGCGATCGAGAAGACCGAGACCGAGGCCGGGCGACCGCCCCGTCGAGGACCAGACGATCGAGCGCGTAGAGCTCTCCGAGTAGGCTCGTTTCGTTCGAGCCGCCTGCTCAGCGGCTGAGCTCGGGGTTCTCGGGGGGACGCTTGGCGCGTCTGCGAAGCAGCCCGTCGCCGGGTTTCCAGAGGCTGACCAAGCCGGCCACCAGCGTCACCAGGAAGATCTGGCCGAGCATCATCTCCAGGCCGGAGACCATGCGTCCGACCTGTCCGGCCGGGACCAGGTCGCCGTAGCCGGTCGTGGTCAGCGTCGTGTAGCTGAAGAAGAGGAAGTCGCTGCCCTTGACCGCGACGCCGGCGCCGAAGAAGCCGCCGCCTTCGATCCGGTCGATCAGCCCGTAGGCCCAGGTGAAGAGGATGCCGAGCGAGGTGTAGACGCTGATCGCCCCGAGGATCGTGCGCGAGGAGACGTGGCCCGAGGTGACGACGCGCCGCAGCACCGCCCCCATCGCCACCGCCAGCAGGCAGATGTTGATGAAGTTGGCGGCGCTGATCCAGTGCCGCCCGCCGGTCACCGCGGAGACCATGGCCAGGAGGACGGCGAGAACGGCGAACCGCAGCGCGCGCCGGACGAGGGCCGGCTTGGCGTGGGAGCTGGTCAGCGCGACGACCGAGGTCGCGCCCATGACCATGGTCAGCAGCACCGCCGCCCAGCCGCGGTTGGAGATCACCGAGGCCAGCACGTAGGTGAGCAGCACCAGCAGCAGGACCAGCCCGAAGGCGTCGCTCGCCCGCTGCGCACGCTGCCGCCACCGCTCCCGGTTCATGCCCGCTATTTCGGCCGCCGCGACGGCGATCCTGCCCGCGCGAGTCAGCGGAGGGGGAGGGATTCGAACCCCCGCAGCCGCATTGCTATTCCCAGGACCGCGCAAAACGATGTGGCGCTCGCGCACGCGAAGGCGGTCTATGAACTTGCCCTGCGGGCCTATGCGCAGTTGACTACCTCGCTATTCCGGGGGCTTAGCCCATTCATGCAGATCGCGGCAATGCTCCCCGCTTGTCTTCGGGGCACCATCTATGGAATCGGTGCCGAAGACAGCACACGCGTCGACCCGGGCATGCAATGGTGGCTAGAGCCGCTGGCGCCGGGGGAGGAATCGCGAGTGGAGGTCAATCTCCAAGACCCGGCCGAGCCAAGGGACCAATTTGTGGAGCGGTGGGAGCACGAAGCTGCGAAGGCTACGCAGCGTGCTCGCATATATCGGCCGGAGCAAGCACGATGGATCGGCATGTTTCTCAAAAGCCATTATTTGCAGGTGTGGCAGCCTCTCGCCGCCGAGGACATCGTCTACGAATGGCTATGGCATGACCTCCAACGGATCAGCTGGGTTGACGGTCAGTTGAGCGAAAGTGCCTACAAGGTGTTGCCATAGGGGCCTGGTCGAGTGACGGCAGGCCGACGAGCATGAAATCTCGGTGATGTTTGGTGTCCTCAGATCGAATACGAGGATGGTTTAGCCCGGAACGGGACTCAAACGCTCAAGCGCGTGCCGCCCGATATCGGCCCGAACTGGAGGGATGTCGGGGGCGGGGGGCGCTTCCTTGCGGCGATAGGAGACCTCGACGGTGATCCGCTGGAGAACCTCGTTGCGGAGGCGGGCGAAGCGGCCGAGTTGAATCGGCTCGATCAGCATGTCGAAGTCGCTCGTCCCGACGATGACGGCCGGACGGCCTTCGTGCAGATAGCGCCAGAGGATGCGGTCGGTCCGCGGGGTCTCTTGCCAGGGGATGAAGGCAGCGCCATGCGGGTAGCCGGGATCGGCGTCGCTCGTGGCGGCGTCGATGAAGGCTGAAAGGGCGGCATCCTCGGCGGGCGTGCGCATGGTCGTCATGAGATTAGCTCCATCCAATTCTCGGCAAACCAGTCGATGATCTTCGCCATCGCATCGTTGGTGTCGGAGACCTCGAAGGGAAGGGGCTCCGCTGGTTGCTTCTCGCCTTCAAGGTAGCGGTGGCAATGATGCTCGTCAACGTGCCGATCCGCATGGGAGTTGTCGGCCACGATGCGGGTTTCCCAGCCCTTCGCTCCGCGAGCCTGGAGCAGGATTGCGTACTCGACCGGCCGCGCGCTGGAGCGCCGGTAGACGATCTGCACGTCGTCGGTCCCCGCTATCGGATGGACGCTCTCGCGATCCTTGTCCATGACCGCAAGCTATCGGCTGCTTCGGCGACGGCCGATCACGCGATGGCGGTGCCCTCCCGTGCCACCGTCGTGCCACCCTCCGCCACCTAAACAACCGGATGCAACCGAAGACAATCGGATTCAGGGGCAGCCTCGCGGGAGCCCTGCAAATCACACCACCAAGCCGGATTCGGCTCCAAAAGCGGAGGGGGTGGGATTCGAACCCACGAGACGCCTTGCGACGCCTAACGGCTTTCAAGGCCGCCGCATTCAACCGCTCTGCCACCCCTCCGGGAGTGGGACGCGATGTCGATGCTAGCTGCCGATCTATTGACAAAAAGGCATGGAGTAAAAAGAGGGGACGGTGATTGGATGAGGGACATGCGCCGGCTGCTCTTCCTCGCTTCGGCCACGGTCTTCTTCGACGTCGCCTTCTACGCGGCGATCGCGCCGTTGCTGCCGGACTACGTCGCCGAGTTCGACCTCAGCAAGGCGCAGGCCGGCGTCCTCGCCGCCTCCTACGCGATCGGCACGCTGCTCGCCTCGCTGCCGGCCGGCCTCGTCGCCACCCGCCTGGGGCCGCGCCGCACGGTGATCGGCGGCCTGCTGCTGCTCGGCTTCTCCAGCCTCGCCTTCGGCCTCGCCAGGGACATCGTCCTGCTCGACCTAGCCCGCTTCGCCCAGGGCGTATCGGGCGCGCTGACCTGGTCGGGCGCGCTGACCTGGCTGATCACGACCGCGCCGCCGGAGCGCCGCGGCTCGGTGATCGGCACGGCGCTGGGCACCGCGGTGGCGGGGGCCCTCGTCGGCCCGTTGATCGGCGCCGTCGCCGCCGAAGTCGGGACCGGTGCGGTCTTCGCCGTAGTGCTCGGCATCGCCGTCGCGCTCGCCGCCGCCGCGGCGCGCCTGCCCGAAGCGGGCCCGCCCGAGGCGCAGCCGTTGCGCGATGTGGGGCGACGGATGCTCGGCCGGCCTGTCCTCACCGCGACGGCGTTCGTCGCCGTGCCCTCGCTGATGTTCGGCGCGGTCGAGGTGCTGGTGCCGCTGCGCGTCTCCGAGCTGGGCGGCGGACACGTGACTATCGCCGCCGGCTTCATTGCCGCGGCGGGGCTCGAGGCCGCGCTCGCCCCCCTCGCCGGCCGCTACTCGGACCGGGTCGGGCGCCGCATGCCGTTCGTGATCGGGATCGGGATCTGCGCCTGCTCGATGGTCGGGATCGCCGCCGCGGGGGCGCTGGGACCGGTCCTGGCCGCGCTGATCCTCGGCTCCTTCGGCGCCGGCGTCTGCTTCGCCCCGGCGCTGACGACGCTCTCGGAGACGGCCGACCGCAGCGGCCTGCACCAGGGCTTCGCCGCCGGGCTCTCCAACATGGCCTGGGCGGCGGGCCAGGCGGTCGGAGCGCTCGTCGGCGGCGGCTTGGCGAGCGCGACCGGCTACGCGGCGCCGAGCCTCGCCGTGGCGGCCCTGCTCCTCTTCACTGCCGCCTACGCCTACCGCTCGCTCGTCCCGGCGCTGGTGCGGCCGGCGGAGACCTGAGCGCGCCGCAGGGGTTAGCGTTAGCGGCGCGTGACCGCGACCTGGCGCAACTGGACGGGGGACCAGCGCTGCTCGCCTGCCGAGCTGGCGCGACCGCGCGACCGCGACGAGCTGGCGGCGGCCGTCGCCGCCGCGGCGGAGGCCGGGCGCAAGGTGAGCGTCCGCGGCAGCGGGCACTCGTTCACCGAGGCGGCGCTGACCGACGGCACGCTGATCGACCTCGGCGCGCTCAGCGGCGTGATCGAGGCCGACCGCGAGTCGGGCCTGGTCAGGGTCGGGGGCGGCATCGTGCTCGCCCTCCTCAACGAGGAGCTGCACGCGCTCGGCCTGGCGATGGAGAATCTCGGCGACATCGACCGCCAGACGATCGCCGGCGCGATCTCGACCGGCACCCACGGCACCGGGGCGAAGCTGCGCAACGTCTCCGCCCAGGTCGTAGCGATCGAGCTGGTGACGGGGGACGGGACGGTGCGTGAGCTCGACGCCTCCCGGCCGGAGCTGCTGCGCGCCGCCCGGGTCGGCGTCGGCGCGCTCGGCGCGATCTCTGCGGTGACGCTGCGCTGCGTCCCCGCCTTCGTGCTCGAGCGGATCGACTCGCCACAGCCGCGCGAGGAGGTGCTCGACGGCTTCGACGAGCGCGCCGCGGCCCACGACCACTTCGAGCTCTTCACCTTCCCCTACGCCGACTCGGCGCTGGTGCTGGAGCGCAACCGAGTCGAGGGCGGGCCGCGCCCGCGCGGCAGGGTCGCCGCCTACCTCAACGACATCGTGCTCGAGAACTGGGCGCTGGAGGCGCTCTCGACGACCGGGCGGGCGCTGCCGCGGGCGATCCCGGCGCTCTCGCGGTTCGCCGCGGCCGTGGCCACCGGCGGCAAGACGATCGACCGCAGCGACCGCGTCTTCGCCAGCGAGCGCGGCGTCCGCTTCACCGAGATGGAGTACGGGGTGCCGCGCGAGCACGGCCCCGAGGCGGCTCGCCGGGTGATCGAGTGGGTGCGCGCCAACCGCTACCCGGTCTTCTTCCCGATCGAGATGCGCGTCGCCGCCGGCGACGACGCCCTGCTCAGCCCCTCCTACGAGCGCGACACCGCCTACGTCGCCGTGCACCAGTACCGCGGCATGGAGTGGCGCCCCTACTTCGAGGCGGTCGAGGCGATCATGCGCGAGTACGGCGGCCGCCCCCACTGGGGCAAGCGCCACTTCCAGACGGCCGAGACCCTGGCGCCGCTCTATCCGCAGTGGGCCAAGTTCCAAGCCGCGCGCGACGAGCTCGACCCGGGGCGGGTCTTCACCAACGAGTACGCGGCGCGCGTCCTCGGCCCATGACCGCGTTCGCTGTTTGTCGCGCATAGGTCGACAAAAGGCGAACTCAACTCAGAGGAAGCACCTACCCTCGCCTCGGTAGGTCGGGACGACGTCGACGATCTCGCTGCCCTCGACCAGGTGCAGGACGTCGAAGCGCTCGCACAGCTCGCCCGCCTTGGCGTGGCGCATGTAGGCGCGGTCGCCGATCTCCAGCCCGGCCGCGGCGGCGCCGAGCAGCGGCGTCTGCACCTCGCCGGCGCCCTCCTCGGGGGCGAGCCGCAGCCCCTCCGGCAGCCAGGGGACGGGCAGGCGCGCCGGGTCGCCGCTGCCCGAGGCGAGGTATCCGCCGCCGAGCGCCGTCGCCACGCCCGGCGCCGGCTTGCGCACGATCGGCAGCGCGAAGCCCGCGGCGGGGGTCAGGCTGAAGCGGCTGTAGTGGTCGAAGAGGGCGGGGGCGTAGAAGCCCGAGCCGGCGGTCAGCTCGGTGACCGCGTCCTCGGCGCCGGTCAGCTCGAGGCTGCCGGTGCCGCCGCCGTTGACGATCGGCAGCTCGGCGATCTCGCGGATCGCGGCGACGACCGCGCCGCGCCGCTCGGCCAGCTCGGCGGCGGAGCGGCGCTGCATGAAGCGGATCGCGGCGCCGCGCAAGCGCCGCCCCGGCGGCCGGTCGCCGACCCCGGCGATCTGGCCCTCGTACGCCATCAGCGCCGCCAGCCGCAGCTGCGGGCGCCGCTCGATCTCCCGCGCCAGTCCCACCGCCTGCTCGACCGTGTGCACGGGAGAGCGCTTCGGGCCGACCTTGACCCTGCCCCCCAGCCACCACCAGCTCGCGTCGAGGTCGATGCAGACGCGCACCGGCGCCGCACCGGCGCCCAGCACCGACTCGATCGCGTCGAGGTGCTCGTCGCAGTCGACCATCACGATCGGCGCCCCCTCGGGGTTGGCGACCGAGCGCAGCGCCAGCTCGCCCAGCGCTCCCGTGTCCGCTGTCGGGTAGGCGAGCAGCAGGTTCTCGAACCCCCGCTCGGCCAGCCACAGCGTCTCCGGCAGGGTGAAGGTCATCGTCCCCCGGAAGCGCTCGTCGCCGCGCAGCACCCGCTCCAGCAGCGCCCGGCAGCGCAGCGACTTGCTCGCCACGCGGATCGGCTTGCCACGCGCCCTCCCCAGCATCTCCGCCGCGTTGGCTTCCATCGCGTCGAGGTCGACGAAGGCGAATGGCGCCTCGACCTCGGCGAAGATCGACTCGAGCTCCTCGTAGGTCGCCATGTGCGTAGCGAGACTAACCCGGCAGGGCGGACGCGGTAAGCGGAGAGGGGGGGATTCGAACCCCCGAGAGAGCTTGCGCCCCCTACTCGCTTAGCAGGCGAGTGCCTTCAGCCACTCGGCCACCTCTCCGGGCCCGGACACCATAGCGCCGCCTTCTGGAGCCGGTTTGCCGCTCAGTCGCGCCGCGAGCGGACGATCGCGCGGGCGCCTTCCGAGGGAATCATCGTCACGTTGCGGTGCACGGCGCGCTCAGGAGCGGGGTCGACGGCTTCGAGGTCGAGGCGGCGCGCCATCGCCTCCAGCACGACCCGCTGCTCGGCCATCGCCAGGGCGGCGCCGAGGCAGCGGCGGATGCCGCCGCCGAAGGGGATCCACTCGTAGGTGCCGGGCTTGCGGCCGAGGAACCGCTCGGGGCGGAACTCGAACGGCTCGGGGTAGACGTCCTCGCGGTGATGGACGAGCAGGATGCTCATCAGCACCGCCGATTCGGCCGGCACCGCGTACTCGCCCAGCCGCCACGGCTCCATCACGCGGCGGCCGATGATCGGGATCACCGGCCGCGAGCGCATCCCCTCGACGATCGTCGCCTCGATCCGCTCGCCGGCGTCGCCCTCGCCCCGAACCTCGTCGCGCAGCGCCGCGTGGGCGTCCGGCGTGCGGAGGAGCCGCTCCCACGTCCAGGCGAGCGAGTTGGCGGTCGTCTCGTGCCCGGCGAGGACCAGGGTCAGCAGCTCGTCGCGCAGTTCTTTGTCGCTCAGCGCCTCGCCCTCCTCGGTGCGCGCCTGGAGCAGCAGCGAGAGGATGTCGCGGCGCTCGCCCAGGTCCTCGGCGCGGCGGCGCTGCTCGATCACCGCGTAGGTGGCGCGGTCGAGGATGCTGAGGCCGAGCTTCATCGTGCCGACCGGCTCCTCGCGGTTGAGGTTGAGCAGTTCGGCGAGGTTGGCGAGCGGCCAGGTCGAGGCGTTGACGAGGCCCCGGGTCACCTGGCGCAGCCGGTGCTCGGCGGTCCCGCGCGCCGGCTTGCCCTCGATGCCGAAGATCCCGGCCATGATCACGTCGAGCGTGATCGCCTGCATGCGCGGCGCCAGGGCAAACGGCTCGCCGACCGGCCAGCGGTCGATCTCGCGCTCGGCGGCGTCGTCGATCATCTGCGTGTATTGCGCGATCGCCTCGCCGTGGAAGGGCGGCAGCAGCAGCTTGCGCTGGCGCATGTGGCGCGGGCCGACCGCGGTGAGGACCGAGTTGGGGCCGACGATCGGCCGCAGCGGCGACTCGCCGGTCAGCGAGGGCGCCTGCTCGGGCTTGGCGGTGAACAGCGAGCGGACGTGATCGGGGTGGCTGGTGATCGTGCTCGGCTCGGGGATGATCCCGTGCATGCGGAAGACTTCGCCCAGCTCGCGCCGGCCGCGGAAGACGAACTCGATCTGGCGCTGGTTGAAGCGCAGGGTCTGAAGGGGCCGCGGCAGGCCGATCGTCGGCGGCTCGGGCAGGGCGCCCGCCTCGCCGGCGTCGATCGGCCCGGCGGGAGAGGGGGGCGCCTCGCCGATCAGGCCGGCGGCCGCGGCCTCGGCGGCCTGGGTCTCCTCCACCTGCGGCTCAGCGACCGATTCGGCGAGCGGCTTCACAGCGTGATTGTGACACAGATCGATGTCATATCAGGCGCCCTCTACAGTCATGTGACGGATGCACGGCAGGCGCACCAAGATCATCGCCACGGTCGGCCCGGCGAGCTGGGACGACGAGACGCTGCTGGGCCTGGTCGAGGCGGGCGTCGACATCTTCCGGCTCAACTTCTCCCACGCCGACCGCACCCGGCACGCGCGCACGATCGAGGCGATCCGCGCGGCGGCCGAGCGGGCCGGGCGCGAGGTCGCGATCCTCGGCGACCTGCCGGGACCGAAGCTGCGGATCGGCGAGCTGCGCGGCGACGTCGCCGAGCTGGAGACCGGCATGCACGTGAAGCTGACGCCGCGCCAGGTCGAGGGCGACCGCGAGACGATTCCGGTCGACTGGCCGGAGGTGGCGCAGCTGCGCGAAGACGAGCTGGTCTACCTGGCGGACGGCTCGATCCGCCTGCGCGTGCGCGAGCCCGAGGACGGCGGCGTCGACGCCGAGGTCGAGGTCGGCGGCACGCTCTCCTCGCACAAGGGGATGAACATCCCCGGCACGGCCGTGCGCGCCGCGACCGAGAGCGACCTCGGCTGGGTCGAGTTCTCGGTCGAGCAGGGCCTCGACCTGATCGCGATGTCCTTCGTCTCCTCGGCCGCCGACCTCGAGCCGGTGAGCGAGCGGCTGCGCTCGCTCGGCTCCGACACGCCGCTGATCGCGAAGATCGAGAAGCAGCAGGCGGCCGAGAACGCCGAGGAGATCGTCGCCGCGGCGAGCGGCGGGATCATGGTCGCGCGCGGCGACCTCGGGATCGAGCTGCCGCTGGCGCAGGTGCCGGTCGTGCAGAAGCGCCTGATCCGGGCGGCCGGGCTGCGCTCCAAGCCGGCGATCACGGCGACGCAGATGCTCGCCTCGATGGTCACCGAGCGGCGCCCGACCCGGGCCGAGGTGACCGACGTCGCCAACGCGATCTTCGACGGCACCGACGCGGTGATGCTCTCCGAGGAGACCGCGGTCGGCCGCCACCCGGTCGAGGCGGTGAGGGTGATGGACCAGATCGCGCGGGCGACCGAGCCCGACCTGCCCTACGGCGAGTGGCTGTTCAGCCGCACCGACCAGGCGACCCAGGACGTCGCCGACTCGGTCGCGCAGAGCGCCGTCGGGGCGGTCTACCGGCTGGGGCTGGCGGCGCTCGTCGTGCCGACGACGAGCGGGCGCAGCGCCCGGCTCGTCTCCGCCCACCGTCCCAACGTGCCGGTGCTGGCGATCTCGCCGCGGGCCGAGACGGTGCGGCGGCTCAACCTGCTGTTCGGCGTGCAGGCGATCCACAGCGAGCACGAGACCGAGGTCCGCGGCCTGCTCGAGGGCTGCGCCTCGCTGGCCGTGCGCCACGGCGTCGCCCGCTCCGGCGACCTGATCGCGATCGTCGCGGGCATGCCCGACCAGGAGTTGGGAACCAACCTATTTGAGGTACATCGCGTGCCATGAGGCGCCCCGGATACCGGCGCGCTACGGCGTCATCGGTCGTCGAAAGGCAGAAGCCTTCCGACTCCCTCTTCCTTGTATCGCTTGGTCCCGGAACGCCTCACGGCACGCGATAGGGTTCGCGGCGAATGACGGATTTCGATGCAATTGCGCAGGGGATGACGCAGGCGGTGCCGTTTGCCGCGCACCTCGGTTTGGAGATCACCAGCATCGCCGAGGGCGAGGCGGTCGTCGCCCTGCCCGAGCGCGCCGATCTGAACAACCACGTCGGCTCCCAGCACGCCGGGGCGCTGTTCACGGCCGCCGAGACCGCCTCGGGCGGCGCCTTCGTCGGCGCCTTCGCCGACCGGATGGGCGAGGTGACGCCGCTGGCGCGGGCGGCCGAGATCTCCTACGAGAAGATCGCCAAGGGTCCGATCGAGGCGCGAGCGAAGCTGGGCGTCGCGGCCGAGGAGGCGCTGGCGACTCTCGACGCCGAGGGCGTGGTCGAGTTCCCCTGCGAGATCGAGCTCTTCGACGGCGACGGCACGCGGGTAGCGGTGGCGACGGTCCAGTGGCATGTGCGGCTCAACGAGCCGGCGCCCGCCGCCTGAGCGCGGAGCGACCAAGCGTGCGTCTCTGGTTCTTCGCGCCGGGAGCGAAGCGCGAATCGTTATGAGTGGCCTGGTCAAGCTCGAGCGCGAGGAGGACCAAGCACATCCTGCGCCGCCGAGCGGTACCAGCCCCAGCCCCAACCTCAATAGAATGCCTCAAGAGGCGCTGTCCGCCTCAACCCGCGCCCGTAGCTCAGTTGGATAGAGCGTCGGTCTACGAAACCGAAGGTCACAGGTTCGAATCCTGTCGGGCGCGCTCCGCTTCTCGCCGTTTGCCGTCACGCCCGCCAAAGCGGCTGCGTGCTGCACCGGAACGCGCCGCCGAAGGCCCGGGAGACCGCGAAGTCGACGTACTCGACCTGGATCCCGCGGCGCTCGAGCTCCTCGCCAACGCGAGGGAAGGCCGGATCGACGACGTAGACGTCGGGCGACAGCGGCAGGCCGTTGGTGGCCAGCGCCATCGCCGCGGACTCGTCGACCGGGACGATCTCCCAGCCATCGAGGATGCCAGGCATGCCCTCGGGAAAGGCGCCCTCGAACGCCACCGCCAAGCCATCGCGAACGAGCCCGAGCGCGCAGTCGAGGTGGAGGATGTTGGGCGCCAGCGGCACGAGCTCGACGGTGTAGCCGCGAGGCGCCAGGAGTTGTGCGAGCCAGCGGGCGCCGAGCGCGGTGGATGCCCGACCGCTCGATCCGACCAGCACGTGCTTTCCGCACACGAGGACGTCCCCTCCCTCGAGAAACGGCCCCGGGCCGCCGCCGTCCACCTCCAGGGGCACCAGCTCCGGCGTGGGCATGGCGACGTACGTGCAGTCACCCTCGAGGGCTCGCTCGAGCAGCACCGGCCTGCTCGCCAGGACCTCGTGGCGACGGTGTGGGAAGCGCAGGCTGCCCTCGATTACGACGTCGCCGACCGTGAACCACGGGTCCCTGACATAGCCGTTCATGTACCCGGTGGAGCCGCCCGCCTCCTTCTCATGCTCGGTCAGCCGACGGGGGCGAAGCACCTCGACGCCATGTCGCTCGAGCACCGAGCAAAACGCCTCCCGCTCGGCTTCCCAGGCGCGTTGGCGGTCGGGATCGGCCTCCGCGAGATCCCGCCCGCCGAGTCCCAGGACGTAGGCGCGATCCCCTCCCGGCAGGATCGACAGCTCCCGGTCCAGCTGCTCCGGGTCCGCCGACCCGAGGTCGGGCGGACGAAACTCGCTCACGGCCAGGACGACCGTGCGCAACGGCGCGTAGTCGCTCTCCACGAAGATCCTTCGCTCGTCCATGAGGCACCTCGGCAAGTGGCGGCTCGGTCGCGCACCGAACCTACCAGTCCGCGACGCCTCCGAGACCACCGAGTAAGCCTGTAGGCGCGCACCGAAGTCAAGTCGCGAGTTGTGGTGTAACGGGACTCGCGACTTGACGCGAGGCGGGTGGGTAGGAATCCACCTGTCCCTTTTTTGCCCTGAACCCCGTGAGTCCCGGTTCGGGCCCTCTGAGTCGCCTATGTATGGCGCTACACTCCGTCCACAGTGACCGCCACCGCCACCATCCGCGTCCCCCGCGAGACGCGCGACCGCCTCGCCGCCCGCGCGCGGGAGCGCGGAGTCTCTCTGTCCGCTCTGCTCACCGAGTTCGCTCGCCGCGCCGAGCGCGCCGAGGCGCTGCGGTCCGAGCGCGAGGCGACCCGCGCCGAGGCTGGAGACCCCGACGCCCTGGCCGAGATCGGGTTGTGGGAGGCGACGCTGGATGACGGAGTCGACTGAACCGCACCGCGGCGAGATCTGGCTGGTCTCGCTCGGCGCCTCCCGCCGCGGCGAGCCCGGCAAGAACCGGCCGGCGATCGTCGTCGGCGTCGATGAGCTGCTCGTCGGCGCCGAGCATGAGCTGATCGTCGTCGTCCCGCTGTCCAGCTCCCTTCCTGACTCGGCATTGAGACCCCGTGTTGGCTCCGCGGCCGGGATCGATGCGGATTCCGTCGCGATTCCGCGGGCGATTCGCGGGGTGGCTCGCCGCCGCCTCCTGCGACGCCTCGGCGAGGTGAGCTCCGCGACGCTGACCGAGCTCGAGGCTGCGCTCGCAACGGTGCTCGGCCTCGGTCTGCCGGAGGCGTCTCCGCGTAGCGGCTGATCCCGGTCGGTCGTCGGCCTACGGCCCTATGCGACCGGGGAGTACTGCCGCCCTTTCTTCTTCACGCGGCCTTCCTTCTCGAGGCCGCCGAGCACGCGCGTTCCGATCGATGAGCTCGCAGGAATGTGGCGGCGGGAGATCCTTCGATTTCGGAGGGGGAGACGCCTATCCGGTCGCCCTCGAGACTGCCACGGCGGGAATGAGCACAGAAGATGCTACTTTTATGTACATGTCCGAGTCGGTCGGTGTTGCGGAGCTGCGGCAGAACCTGAGCGTCTATCTGCGCCGGGTGAGTGGTGGGGAGCGGCTGCTTGTCACCGATCGCAACCGGCCGGTTGCCGAGTTGGGCCCCGCGCCCAGCACCGGCCCGGACCTCGACCGCTTGATCGCCGAGGGGCGGGTCTCGCCTCCAGTGCGATCCGCCTTGCCGGGGCCGCTGGAGCTGACGGGCGACCCACGGGCTTTGAGCCGCGCGCTTGACGAAATCCGCGGCGACCGCTGAGCCGTGGCCGTCTTCTACGCGGATGCCTCGGCGCTGGTCAAGCTCGTCCGCGACGAGGCGGAGTCGGAGGCGCTGCGCGCTTTCCTGGCCGATGCGGATTTGGTCAGCAGCGAGCTGGTTCTGACCGAGATTCCTCGTGCGGTGCGCCGTGCCGTCGCGCTGGATCCCGCCCTACGGCTCGACCTGCTGCTCGAACGCGCCGCCGAGCTGATCGACGCGCTTGCGCTGCGTCCGCTCGATCGGGCTTTGCTGAAAGGCGCAGGGGCGCTTGCCGAGCCCTCCCTGCGCGCCCTCGACGCGATCCATGTCGCGTCCGCGGTCGCCCTCGATCCGATCGAGGCCTTCGTTACCTACGACGAGCGCCAGGCCGCCGCCGCCCGGCTCGCCGGCCTGCGCACCGTGGCGCCGGGGGCGTGACGTCGGCGTGTAGACCTACGCCGACAGCTTGACCGGCAGGGATTTGAGCTGGTTGAGGAAGGCTGACTCGACGAAGGTCGGCTTCGTCGCCAGCTCCATGTCCGGGTAGCGGGCCAGCGTCTCCTCGAGCAGGATCTTCAGCTCCAGCCGCGCCAGGGCGGTGCCGAGGCAGAAGTGCCGGCCGCCGGCGCCGAAGGCCTGGTGCTCGGGGTTGCGCAGGACGTCGAAGCGGTCCGGGTCCTCGTAGCGCGTCTCGTCGCGGTTGGAGGACGCGTACCACATCACCACCTTCTCGCCCTGCTTGATCTCCTGCCCGTTCAGCTCCGTGTCTTTGGTCGCCGTGCGGCGGAAGTGGGCGAAGGCGGGGAACATCCGCAGCGCCTCCTCGACCGCGCCGGGGATCAACGAGGGGTCCTCGACGAGCAGCCGGCGCTGGTCGGGGTTTTCGATCAGCGCCCGCATCGCGCTCGAGTAGGTCGAGCGGGTGCTGTCGTTGCCGGCGGCGACGAGCAGGAAGAAGCCCATCACGATCTCGTGTTCCTCGAGCTTCTCGCCGTCGATCTCGGCGTGCACGAGGACGCTCGTCAGGTCGTCGGTCGGGTTCTCGCGCCGCTCGGCGATCAGCGCGCCGCAGCGGGCGAAGATCTGCTCGATCGCCTTCTGGATCGTCGCTTCGACGTCGTCGGTCGAAGGGCTGTAGTCGGGGTCGCTGGCCGCCAGCGCCATGTTCATCAGCTCCGCCCAGGCGCCGTCGTCCTCCTCGGGGATGCCCATGAAGCTGCCGATCACGCGGGAGACGACCGGCTGGGCGACGTCGGTGACCAGGTCGCAGGTCTCGCGCCCGTCGAGGCGGTCGAGCGCGCGGACGGCGATCTCGCGGATCGCCTCCTCGTGGGCGGCGATCCGCTTCGGCGTGAAGCCCATCTGGAAGAGCGCCTTGATCCGGTCGTGCTTGGGGGGGTCCATGCCGATGAACATCGCCCGCGCGAGCTCGATCGGGAAGACCTCGTCGATCGCGACGACGCCACCGAGTTCGGAGGAGTAGGTCTGCCAGTCGCGGCTGACCGCGTGGACGTCGTCAGCCGTGGTCACCGACCAGAAGCCTTTCGCCTGCGGCAGCTCGGTCACCTCCGACGTCCAGTGGACGGGGCACTCGCCGCGCATCCGCTTGAACAGCTCCAGCGGCGGGCCGTCGACCCAGTGCTCGCGCTCCAGCACGAGCGCGTCCTCGACGTCCCCCTTGCCGTTCGCGATCTCGGTCTGGTCCGCCATCGGCCGCGCATCATACTGGCTGGCTGGCCAGTCTCGGGGAACCTCTCTCCGCGGGCTCAGACCTCGAGCCAGGTCCCGGTCGGGCCGAGGTTGCGGATCGGGGTCTCGCCGACCCGGCTCTCGCAGCCCCAGGACTCGTGGATGTGGCCGCAGACGGCGAGCCGGGGGCGCTTGGCCTCGATCGCCGCCAGCAGCGCCTCGCTGCCGAAGTGGTTGCCGTCGCCGGCCTCGTCGCAGTGGCCCTTGGGCGGCGAGTGCAGGACGAGCACGGCGCCCTCGGGACAGGCGGCGAGCTTCGCCGCCGCGGCCTCCTCGTCGAGGTCGAAGCTCCACTCCCACGGCGTCACCGGCACGCCGCCGCCGAGGCCGTAGAGCTCGACCCCGCCGATCTCCGCGCCGCCGCCGTGCAGGACCGTCGCCGCCTCCCAGGACGACGCGGCCTCGCGCAGCGCCTCCTCGGTCTCGTTGTTGCCGGGGACGAGCACGGTCGGCTTCTCGATCGCCGCCAGCGCCCCGATCGTCTCCGCCAGCCCCTCGTGCACCGAGGCGAAGTCGCCCGCGCCGATCACCGCGTCGGCCTCGGCCGACATCTCGACCAGCCGCTCAGCCTGTCCCAGGTCGCGGTGCAGGTCGCTGAACGCGAGCAGCTTCACGCCGCCAGGGTAGCCGGTCGCGCCAGCGCTTCGCCGGCGACTGCTCGGCCTCGATCTGCAGGTCGAAGTAGAGCAGCGTGCGGCCGATCGCGATGTAGGGGACGAGCAGGGCGAAGACGAGGGCGCCGATGACGTTGATCAGCAGCAGCGAGATGTTGGCGAAGATCAGCGCGAAGCCGAGCACCGGGCCGGTGGCGACGCCGATCGCCCAGAAGACGGCGGCGACGCGCAGCGTGTACCACCAGCGCCCGCGGACCAGCGCCGAGCTGCCGCGGAAGGCCGCCCGCACGCTCTTGTCCTCGAACAGGATCTGCTGCTGGAGGAACAGCCAGCCGACGTACTTCCAGGCGGCGAACGGCGCCCCGATGACGGTGATCAGCATCGCGAACACGGCCAGCGTCGCCAGCAGCTGCGCCCCGACCACGCGGCGGAAGCGCCGCGCCATGCCGCGCCATGCCGCGGTGAAGCCCGCCTCGCCGTCTTCGACGACCTGGCGTACGGCGACGATCACCGCCGCGGCGACGACCGCCGAGGCGATCGGGCCGCCGATCCCGTTGATTATTTCGCCCAGCGCGCTGTGCAGGCCGGTGTGGCCGAGCTTGTCGTCGAGCTGGCGCCCGGTGTCGCCGGTCAGCAGCCGGGTCAGCGCGTTGAAGCCGCCGATGATCGGGATCGCCGAGAGGCCGATCGGCGCGAAGACCTTCCAGTGGCGCCAGTAGAGGCCGGCGGAGGCGAGCAGCAGCTGGCCGAAGGCGCGGCTGCGCCGCAGCTCGCCCAGCTCGAGCGGCCGCCAGCGGGTGCGCCAGACGATCAGCAGCCCGAGCAGCAGCAAAGCCGCCGGCACCGCGATCAGCACCCATTCGTCGTCCTGGGTGTGGTTGAGGAACGAGGTGACGCCGGCGACCGCGCCGCAGAACTCCTTCGTCACCGTCGGCCCGAGGATCGAGCCGGCCGGCAGGTGCGGGCTGGTCGAGCGGATTTCTTCCATCCAGGTCATCGGCTCGAGCCAGCGCGTCTTCAGCAGCGGTCCGGTCGGCCCGTTGTTGAAGCTCTTCTCCCACTGGCCCCAGCGGCCTTCGTAGGTGAGCCAGGCGAAGCGGCTGTGCGGGCCGGGGCGGGTCGGGACCTGGATCGGGCGGACGACGAGGCGGCGCAGCGGCGCGCTCGTGTTGTCGCAGCCCACCCCGGAGCCCTTGCGCCCGTTCTGGATGTAGACCGCCGGTTCGTAGAAGGTCGCGTGCGAGCCGGCGGCCGGGTAGACGACCGGGTGCGTGCCCTCCTTCTCGACCTTGCCGTCCTCCCACTTGGCCTTCTCGCCGCCGCTGTGCTGGAAGAGGCCGACTTCGGTCGGCCCTTCGCGCAGCGCCTGCGCCGCGTCGGAGGACTTGAAGACGACCTGCATCCCCTCCCAGTCGCCCTCGTGCAGGTCGTTGAACTGGTTGAAGTACCAGAAGAACCAGTACTGGACGGCAAGGCCGGGGCGGCCCTGCTGGCGGGCGATGTGGGCGTAGGCGACCGGCGGCGCCTTGCCTTCCTTGCTCAGCTTCTCGAAGTCCCTGGCGTAGACGCAGGTGTCGCCGAGCGGGCTGCCGGGGAGGTTGAGGTGGAATTTCGGCCCGAGCCCGGCGATGTCGGCGGCGGTGGGGGAGCGCTTGACGAGCGTTTCGTTGCCGCTGGAGTCCGCTTCGGTCAGCGTCACCGCGGGGTTGCCGAGCACCGTGCCGACGCTCGTCGCCTCGTACTGCTCGCCGCTCGTGTCGCAGATTTCGTCGCGTTCGCGCACCATCAGGCGCGGCACGTAGGCGTCGATCAGGCGCTGTGCGGCGGACTTGCCCCCGCCTTCGCTCGCCCCGGCGGGCGCCGCCGCGGCGAGGCACAGCAGCGCGAGCAGCGCGCCCGCGATTGCGATCCGGCGGCCCATCGCCGCCCAAAGTACCAGCGTCCAACAGCGCCGCGTTCGCCTTTTGTCGGGCTCCGCCCTACAAAAGGCGAACGCGCGCCGTTCAGACGGCCGGCCGCTCCTCGGGCTGCTCTTCGACCTGCTCTTCGACTTTGCCCGACGGCATCGCGACGAGCGAGACGACGAAGGCGACGACCATCACCGCGGCCATCCCGTAGAAGACCGTGCGCGAGGCGAGGGCGAAGTCGTGGGGGACCGTGGAGAAGAGGACCTTCGCCTGGTCGCCGGCGCCCTTCGCCAGCCCTTCGCAGGCCGACGCGGCGCCCTGGCTGATGCAGTCGGCCACCTTGTCGGCCGTCGCCTTCGGCACCCCCTTGGCCGCGAGCGAGGACTCCAGGTTCGACTTGTTCTCGAGGATCAGGACCGAGCCGAGCACGGCCATCCCGAGGCTGGAGCCGAAGTTGCGCACGGTCTGCGTGATCCCGGTCGCCTCGCCGTAGTGGCTGGCCGCCACCCGGTTGAGCGCGTCCGTGTTGGCCGGGCTGAGCACCAGGCCGACGCCGGCGCCGGCGATCACGATGTAGAGCCACTGGTCGGAGACCGAGAGGTCGGGCAGGTGCTTGCCCCAGAGGTAGAAGCCGACCGCCGCCACGGCGCAGCCCACCACCACGGTCGGCCGCGCCCCGGCCCGGTCGAGGACTTTGCCGCCCCACTGCGAGGCGACCGCGAAGCCGGCGAAGAAGATCAGCAGGTACAGCCCCGTTTCGGAGGCGCTTTCGCCGAGCGAGATCTGCGCGTACATGCTGGCGAAGAAGAAGAGCGGCACGAACGGGATCATCAGCAGGAAGAGGACCGCGTTGTCGACCGCGAAGGCGCGGTTGGCGAAGATCCGCACGCGCATCAACGGGTTCGAGGCGCGCAGCTCGTAGGCGACGAAGGCGAGGATCAGGGCGATGCCCGCGGCGATGCAGACCCAGGTCGTCGCGCTGCCCCAGCCCCAGACGCTCGACTGCTGGAGGCCGAGCACCGCCAGCCCCATGCCGCCGGTGATCAGCACCGCGCCGCGGTAGTCGAGCGGCGCCGGGTGCTTCGTGTTGGAGGGCTTGGCGACGGCGGTCAGGATCAGGGCGACGATCGCTACCGGGATGTTGACCCAGAAGATCGCCCGCCAGGTCCACTCGGTCAGGTAGCCGCCGGCCAGCGGCCCGATCGAGGTGAGGCCGCCGGCGATCGCGAAGAAGATCGCCATCGCGCGGCCCCGCTCGCGCACCGGGAAGGCGCCGAGGACGATCGCCAGCGCGGCCGGGAACATGATCGCCGCGCCGGCGCCCTGGATCACGCGGAAGACGATCAGCCAGGGCTCGTCGAGCGAGCCGGAGGGCGTGAAGCCGCAGCAGGCCGAGGCGGTGGCGAAGACGATCACGCCGATCACGACCATCCGCCGGTGGCCGGCGATGTCGGCGAGCCGCCCGCCGAAGGCGAACAGCGCCGCGAGCGAGAGCAGGTACCCGTTGACGATCCACTGCACCCCGGTCGCCGATAGCGAGAGGTCTTCCTGGATGCTGGGAATCGCGATCGCGACGATCGTCATGTCGATGAAGGTCATCGAGACGGCGAAGATCATCGCCGCGAGGATCAGCTTCTTGTTGGCGCTGCCGGTGCTTTCCATGGTTGTGGCGTTTGCCGCGAGGCCGCCGAATCCTCCCTGTTCGATAGGCTGCCGCGGCTCATGCCCAGCGTCTTCTGGATCGGCCTCGCGATCACCGCCGCCTGCGTCTTCGTCGGTTTCGTCGCCGGGGCCAAATCGCGCACCACCCCGCTCCTGACCGGGCTCGCGGTCGGCGCCTTCCTCGGCGTCATGGCCGGCTTCCCGCTGCTGGCGCTCGGCCTCGCCACCAGCTGAGCTCGTGGGAATTCCTCAGGCCGCGGCGCCCTCGGGACGGCGGACCCGCGCGCGGCCCTCGCCGTAGCTGCGGGTCTCGTAGGCGATCAGCCCCCAGATCACCGCGTTGACGACCGCCAGCGCCAGCAGCGCCGGAACCTCGGTCGCGACGGGAACCAGGATCAGCAGGACGATCGCGACCAGCAGGCGCCGGCGGCTGACCGTGTGGGTATGCCGGTAGCGGAAGATCACGTGGCCGAGCAGGTAGATCGCCAGCCCGCCGAGCAGGGCGAAGGCGGGGACGGTGTGCAGATCGGCGCCGTGGTGGCCGATCGTCGTCTTCAGGCCGAGCGCGACGAGCACGATCCCGGCGACCATGACGAGGTGCATGTAGGAATAGGAGTCGCGCGCCATCTCGTTCTGCGCCCGGCCGGGCTCGGCGTCGACGAGGCGCCGGCCGGCGACGATCGCGACGATGTCGAAGTAGGTCCACCACATCGCAGCGGTCAGGGCGACGCCGAGCACGGCGGCGGCGCCGATGCCGAGGTCGAGCGCGTGCGCCGCGCCGAGCCCGATCGCGACTATCGACTCGCCGAGCGCGATGATCACGATCAGCCCGTGGCGCTCGGCGAAGTGCGCCGGCACGAGCTTCCAGCCTTCGGCGCCGAAGAAGTAGGGGCTGCCCATGTCGAGGAAGAGCGCCAGCGCCCACAGAGCTCCCTGGGCGAGGCCGTCGAAGAGCGAGGCGAGCGCCAGCAGCGAGACCGCGACCGCCGTGCTCATCGCCAGCCCGAGGACCGAGTGGCGCAGCCCGTCGTCCTCGGGGCTGGCGAGCATGAACAGCGCGATGTGAGCGGTGCGGACGACGCCGTAGATCAGGGCGAAGGCGAGCGCCAGGCTGCCGAACGCCTCGGGCACGCAGAGGGAGACGAGCAGCAGCGCCGCCATCGCGCCGAACATGACCAGGCGCACGGCCCCCTCCTCGGGGTCGATCACGCTGGTCAGCCAGGCGTAGCCGACCCACGCCCACCAGAGCACCCCGAGCACCAGCAGGCCCTGGGCCAGCCCCTCCCAGGTCGGGCGGTGGGACATCAGCGCCGTGCACTGGGTGATCGCGAGGACGAAGACGAGGTCGAAGAAGAGCTCCAGCGGCGTCACCCGCTCGCCCTCGCGCAGGGTCGCGCCGAGGCGGGAGCCGTGCCCGTCAGCCATCTTCGGCGGCGTACCGCGCGAGCAGCTGCTCCTCCTCGTCCCTCTTCGGGAAGAGGGCGAAGACGAGCGCCGCGCCGAGCCCGATCGCGACGATGCCGGCGGTGTAGGCCCATTTGTCGCCCTGGAGGAAGGAGGCCTTGGCCGCTTCGACGATCTGAGCCGAGTGGCCGGGGTACTGCTGGGCGAGGTTGGCGGCGCTGGAGAAGGACTTGGTCAGCTCGCCTTCGACCTGTTCGCTCACCTTGCCCGCGTTCGGCGAGGAGGCGATCGCGGCGCTGGCCGCGGCCGCGTAGCCGGCGGTCAGCAGGGCGCCGAGGATCGATTGCATGATCGCCCCGCCGAGGTCGCGCTGCAGGTCCGCCGTGCCCGAGGCCATGCCGGCGCGCCGCACCGGCACCGAGCCGGTCAGCGAGTGCGAGGCCGGGGTGCCGGCGAAGCCGACGCCGATCCCGATGAAGGCGTAGCCGAGGCCGACCTTCCAGTAGGCGATGCCTTCCTTCCAGAGCAGCAGCATGACGAGGAAGCCGAGCAGGCAGAAGGCGTAGCCCAGCAGCAGGGTGAAGCGGGCGCCGCGCGCCTCGACCAGCTTCGCCGAGCGCGGCGCGACGAAGACCATCAGCACCGCCGCCGGCAGGATCGCCAGGCCGGAGTCGAGGGTCGAGTAGTCGAGCACGTTCTGGAGGAACTGCTGGCCGATGAACATCGCCCCCATCAGCGAGCCGAAGACGATGATCCCGGCGCAGGCGGCGACCCAGAAGATCCGCCTCCCCGCCACCTCGAGGTCGTACAGCGGCGAGGCGGCGCGCCGCTGGCGGGCGACGAAGGCGACGGTCGCGGCCAGGGCGACGACGCCGAGCCCGATCGCCAGCGCCCCCTTGCCCGGCACCGGCGCCAGGTTGATCCCCAGCACCAGCGCGGCGACCAGCGCCATCGAGAGGATGCCGCCGAGGTTGTCGACCGGGTCGGTGGTCTCGTTGACGTGCGCCGGCACGTAGCGCCAGGCGAGAAAGAGGGCGAGGACGGCGAGCGGCAGGGTGACGAGGAAGACCGAGCCCCAGTCGAAATGCTCGAGCAGGGCGCCGGAGAGCAGCGGGCCGAGCGCGGCGATCGCGCCGCCGATCGCCGACCACAGCGCGATCGCCCGGGTGCGCGGGTCGCCGGCCCACAGCGCCGTGATCAGCGCCAGCGTGGTCGGGTAGGCCATCCCCGCGGCGACGCCGCCGAGCACGCGGGCGACGAAGAGGACGCCGTCGGTCGGCGCCAGGCCGGCCAGCAGCGAGGCCGGGATCGAGAGGCCCATGCCGAGCAGCAGCATCGTCTTGCGCCCGTAGCGGTCGCCCAGCGCGCCGAGGTAGAGGACCGAGGTCGCGAGCCCGAGCGAGTAGCCGACCGCGATCAGGTTGAGCGTCGTCTGGCCGGAGTCGAAGGCCTTGCCGATGTCGGGCAGGGCGACGTTGGCGACCGCGAGGTTGAGGTTGGCGACCGCGGCGACGAGGATCAGCGCCGCGAGCACGAGCCCGCCGCGCTTGGGGCTGCGGGCGGCGATCGGCGGCGCCGGCGCTTCCTGCTTGACGCTGCTCACGCCGGACGGGTCCACGGGCTGAGAGGATGCCGCGCATGGCGGACGAGCGCAAGAGCGCGGTGCAGCCGCGCGCCGAGAAAGTGCTGCCGGGGATCTGGCGCCTGCGCCTGCCGCTGCCCTGGCCGGGCGTGCCGCACGGCAACGTCTGGGCGGTCGCCGCCGACGGCGGCGTCGTCCTCTTCGACACCGGGATCGGCGGCAAGGGGGGGCTGCGCCGCTTCGACCTCGCCCTCGCCCAGGCGGGCTTCGGCCTCGAGGACGTGCGCCTGCTCGTCTGCACCCACTCCCATGCCGACCACTACGGCCTCGCGGCGCCGATCGTCGAGGGCGCCGGCTGCGAGCTCTGGATGCACCCGCGCTGGGAGCACGTGCGGCTGCTCGCCTCCGACCCGCAGGCGGCGCTCGAGCAGCGAATCGAGGCGGCTCGCCAGAGCGGCGTCCCGGTCGCCTCGCTGGAGCGCTACCGCGCCTCGCGCGAAGGCGACGACGACAACGGCGTCGACGCGATCGTCGAGCCCGACCGCGAGCTCGTCCCCGGGGTCGAGGTGGAGACCGACCTCGGCGCCTGGCAGGTGCACGAGACCCCCGGCCACGCCCCGTCCCACGTCGTCCTGCACCAGCCCGAGCGGCGGCTGCTGATCTCCGGCGACCACCTGCTCGGCCGCACGGTGCTCTTCTTCGACCACGGCCACAGCCCCGACCCGGTCGGCGAATTCCTCGCCAGCCTCGACGAGGTCGAGCCGCTCGACATCGGCCTCGTCCTGCCCGGCCACGGCCGCCCCTTCCGCGACCCCGAGGCGAAGGTCGCCGAGGCGCGGCGCCAGGTCGACGAGCTGCTCGGCAAGGTGCGCGAGGCGTTGGCCGAGGGCGAGCGCACCGGCTTCGAGATCGTCGGCGAGATCGTCGGCTCGGAGAACCTCGACACGCCGGTCAGCGCCTGGGTCCTGCAGATCGTCCTCTCCTGCCTCGACCACCTGGCGATCGGCGGCGAGGTCGCGGTCGTCGAGGGAAGCGATCCGCGGCGCTGGCGGCTCGGACGGGGGCGGTAGCTAGCCTGCCCCGGGATGGGCGAGGCTAAGCACGAGCACCGAGCGCGGCGCTTCTGGCGCGGGTCGAAGCGCCTCGTCCGCCACCCGATCTGGTTCTGGCGCGAGCACCGGCGCCTCGTCGTCGCCGCCGGCGCCGCCGCGCTGGTCCTCCTCCTCGGCGGCGGCGTCCTCGCCTACGAGCTGCTCAAGCGACCGCCCGACGTGCACAACCCGCAGGCGACCTTCACCCCTCAGAAGCCGCCCAAGCCGCCGACCCGCCGCACGGTCAACTGGCCCGTCTTCGGCCTCAACCCGGCGCGCACCCGCTTCCTGCCGGCCAACCGGGTCAAGCCCCCGTACAAGCTGCTCTGGCACTACGGCGCCAAGCCGCTGCTCGAGTTCCCGCCCGTCTACGCCGCCGGCCGGCTCTACTTCGTCGACAACAACGGCAACGCCTACGCGCTGAACGCGAACACCGGCAAGACCCTCTGGCATCGCCGCCTCGGCCACCTCAACGCCTCCTCGCCCGCCTACCACCGTGGCCGCCTCTACGTCGTCAACCTCGACCCGGGCCACATCGTCAAGCTCGACGCGCGCAACGGGCGGACGCTGTGGAAACGGCCGCTGCCCGGCCGCGCCGAGTCCTCGCCGCTGGTCGTCGGCCGCAGCGTCTACTTCGGCTGCGAAGACGGCAACCTCTACTCGCTCAGCACGCGCAACGGGCACGTGCGCTGGGCGACGCCGCTCGGCGGCCCGGTCAAGTCGGCGCCCGCCTACCGCCGCGGCGTTCTCTACGTCGGCGACTACGGCGGCTACATGAACGCGGTCCGGGCGCGCGACGGGAAGCTGCTCTGGCAGAGCGGCTCGCTCGGCCAGGGCTTCGGCACCTCGGGCCAGTTCTACTCGACCCCCGCGGTCGCCTACGGGCGGGTCTACGCCGGCAACAACGACACCCGCGTGTACAGCTTCGACCAGCGTGACGGGACGCTCGCCTGGAGCTACTCGACCGGCGGCTACGTCTACTCGGGCCCCGCGGTCGCCAACACCAGCCACACCGGCCCGACCGTCTACATCGGCTCCTTCGACGGCAACGTCTACGCGCTCAACGCGAAGACCGGCGAGCCGCGCTGGATCCGCTCCGCCGGCGGGCCGGTGATCGGCTCGCTGAGCGTCGTCGGCGACATCGTCTACGCGGCCGAGTTCGAAGACACGACGACGGTCGGCTTCGCGCTGAAGAGCGGCCGCCCCGTGTTCCGCTACAAGACCGGCGCCTACACGCCGGTGATCTCCGACGGCCGCCGCATCTACCTGACCGGCTACTCGAGCGTCAACGCCCTGGCGCCCTTCAGGTACAGGGCTGGGGTCGCAAACCGGATCAAGGTGCGGTAGCCGCCCCCGGACGCGGGAGCAAGTGCCTGTCCATATCTGATTCTTCAGGCACTTGCGGGAGCAGAGGAGGCGGCGCTTGTTCCGATTCCGCCGGGCGGGGGAGGCGGCTGCTTCGGCGGGGACGGGGCGTAGGAGGGGAAGCGGCCGTCGTGGATCATGTTGCGCAACACGCCGAGGCTGGCCGGCCAGTTCTGGATCCGGAAGGAGCTGGCCGAGCCGAAGTCCTGGTAGTAGACGAGCATCTTGGCGCGCGGGTGGCGGCGCACCCAGGTCATCAGCTTGCGCACGTAGGCCGAGTCGTCGCCTTCCGAGACGCCCCACTCGGTGATCGCGAAGGGCTTGCCGGCGAAGCGTTCGTAGAGCCCGTCGAGCGCCTTCCAGTCCTGGTCGTCGGAGTAGAAGTCGGTCCCCGCCCAGTCGACCCAGCGGTCGCCGGGGTAGAAGTGGCGCGGCCGGTTGGGAGGCGTCGTCGGCGAGCCGGCCGGCAGCGGGCTCCAGATCACTTCGACGGGCGCCTTCGGCAGGCCGCCGACGTGGCTGCGCAGCGGCGGCACGCCGGCTTCGCGCAGGCGGTGGTTTATCTGGCTGCGCTTGCCGCCGCCGTGGACGATCACGTAGATGCGGCGGAAGGCGAGCCGGTACCAGCGCGCGGTGTGGGCGGCGTCGCGCGGCTTGCCGGCGCAGTCGTAGGCCGCGTAGACGTTGAGGCAGCGGTTGGGCTCGCCGAGCGGGCGGATGTAGGCGCGCATCTTCTTCGTCCAGAACAGCTTGTTGAGGCGGATCAGGTAAGCGTCGCCGCCGCCGGTGGCGATGCCGCGCGGGCTGATCAGCTCGTGGCCGTCCCGGTTGTCGGCGGTGGTGACGTGCAGGACGGGCCGAGCCCGGGCCTCCTGCCAGCGCTGGATCGTGTCGGGGAATTCCGACCCCCAGGTGCGGAAGGACTCGATCAGCGCCGGGTGCTTGTGCAGGGAGCTGGAGAACTGGCCGAAGTCGGCGGGGTCGCCGGTGTCGCTGATGCCGAAGAAGACGTTGTGGCCGCGCGGGACGAGCGGGCCGGCCCAGCCGGGGCGGGCAGCGGCGGCGGGGGTGGCGAGCAGGCAAAGCGCCGCCAGGGCGCCCGCCGCGCCCGCCAGGGCTCTCTTCGCGTGTGTGGATCTCATCGGAGCGAGCCGGGCATGCTGGCAAACGGCCGCCCCCGGCCATGCAATTCGCCTGGCGCTGCTCCCGTCGTATGATGGGGCGGATGCCGCTAGACCAGAGCAAAGTGGGGCAGCACATCGCGTCGCAGATGGAAGCGATCGAAGCCGACTACGGCGACGACTGCGAGGTCGGCGACATCTGCACGATCGTCGAGGTGCGCGGGCCGCACGGCTCGCACGTGCGCATGCGCAGCACCGCCTCCTCGCCGCACTCGACCCTCGGCCTGCTGAAGCTGGCCGAACAGGTCGCCCTGGCCAACTTCGGCCGCGACGACGTCTGAGGGACGCCTGCCCTACGCCGCTTCGACCAGCGCCAGCACGTCGGGGGCGTGCTTGGCGACGAAGCTGGGCCCGATGCCCTTGATCGCCAGCAGGGCGTCATCGTCGGCGGGGCGCTCGGCGGCGATCCGCTCCAGGGTCGAGTTGTGGGCGACGGTGAAGGCGGGGTTGCCGTCGGCGGCGCGCAGGCGCCACTCCTTCAGCCGCTCGAACAGCGCGGCGTCGTCTTCGCTCAGCTCCGGCGGCGGCGCGGCGGGCGCCTTCGCCTTCGCCGGGCGGCGGACCGCGATCGTCTCCGGGTCGGGCAGCCAGTCCTGGGCGTCGCAGACGTCGCAGCAGCGCCCGAGCGGCCGGCCCGCGGCGGAGTCGCCGAAGTGGGCGAGGACGCTGCGCCGCCGGCAGCGGTCGGAGTAGACGAACTCCTTGATCGTGCGGTAGTCGCGCCAGCCGCGCTCGCGCGCGATCGCCAGCTCGGGGTCGCCGGCGCGCTGCTGGTTGAAGCGCACGAGCCGGCCGAGGTCGGACTTCATCGCCAGCAGCACCGCGCGGGCCGGCTGCCCGTCGCGCCCGGCGCGGCCGGCCTCCTGGTAGTAGGCCTCGAGGCTGGTCGGGATCGCCATGTGCCAGACCGAGCGCACGTCGGCCTTGTCGACTCCCATGCCGAAGGCGTTGGTGGCGACGACGACCTCGGCCTCGCCGGCCATGAACCGGCGCTGCGCCTCGGCCCGGTGGTGCGGCTCCATGCCGGCGTGGTAGGGGACCGCGCGCAGGCCGCCGTCGCGCAGCGTTTCGAACAGCTCGTAGGTCTCCTTGCGCGTCCCGCAGTAGACGATCGCCGGGCGGTTGGCGGGGTCGGCGAGCCCCGCTTCGAGCAGCGCCGTCCGCCGCGCCTTCGAGCCCTTGCCCTCCAGCCGCACGACGTCGAAGGAGAGGTTGGGACGGTCGAAGCCCGAGCGCACCTGGAGCGGGTCGCGCATCTGGAAGCGGGCGGCGATCTCGCGCGCCACCGCCTCGGTCGCGGTCGCCGTGCAGGCCATCACCGCCGGCCGCCCGAGCCGCTCGGCGATCTCCGGCAGGCGCAGGTAGTCGGGGCGGAAGTCGTGCCCCCACTCGGAGACGCAGTGGGCCTCGTCGACCGCCAGCAGGTCGACGTCGCGCTGCTCGATCGCCTCGAGGAAGGCGCCCGAGGCGAAGCGCTCCGGCGAGCAGTAGACGATCCGCGCCGCGCCGCCGCGCACCTGGGCGAGCGCCTCGCGCGCGTCCTCCTCGCCCATCGCCGAGGTCACCATCGCCACCGGGTGGCCGCCGCCGCTCAGCCGCCGCCACTGGTCGTTCATCAGCGCGATCAGCGGGCTGACGACGATCGTCAGCTCCTCGGTCGCCAGGCCCGGCAGCTGGTAGCAGAGGCTCTTGCCGCCGCCGGTCGGCATCACGATCAGCGAGTCGCGCCCCTCCAGCGCCGCCTCGACCGCCTCGCGCTGCCCGGGCCGCCAGGAGGAGAACCCCAGCTTGCCGAGCAGCCGGTCGGCGCGATCCTCCATCTCAGAAGCCCAGCACGCCCTTGGCGACGCGGTCGCCCGACCAGGGCAGCCACGGCTCGTACCACTGGCTGATCCCGCGGGTCAGCGACTCGGCCTCCTTCGGTCCCCAGGTGCCCGGCTCGTAGGGGTGCACCGGGCCGGGCTCGTCGAGCAGCGGCTGCACGATCCGCCAGGTCTCCTCGACCGCGTCCTCGCGCGTGAACAGCTGGCTGCGGCCGGCGAGCGCGTCGCCGAGCAGCCGCTCGTAGGGCTCGGGGTCCTCGCCCGGCACCTTCTCGAACAGCACTTCGAGGTCGGCCGGCTCGACCTCCTCGAGCCCGGCCTTCTTCGCCCACATGCGCGTGCGCGCGCCCGGTTTCGGCTCGATCCGCACGGTCATCTGGTTCGGCTCCGGCAGCTTGCCTTTGCCGACGCCGAGCCGCGGCGGCCGGCGGAAGACGACGTTGACCTCGCTCGCCTTGACCGGCATGTTCTTGCCGGCGCGGATGAAGAAGGGGACGCCGCTCCAGCGCCAGTTGTCGATCGCCAGCTCGACCGCGGCGAAGGTCTCGGTGGTCGAGTCCGGCGCCACGTTGGGCACCTCGAGGAAGCCGTCGTACTGGCCGCGCACGTAGCGCTTCGGGTCGGCCGGGCGCATCGCCCGGAACAGCTCGACCTTCTTGTCGCGGACCGAGTCGGGGTGGTTGCCGGCGGGCGGCTCCATCGCGACCAGCGAGAGCACCTGCAGGGCGTGGTTCTGGATCACGTCGCGCATCGCCCCGACCGCGTCGTAGAAGCGGCCGCGGTCCTCGACCCCGAAGTCCTCGGCGATCGTCACCTGCACGTGGGAGACGTGCTCGCGGTTCCAGACCGGCTCCAGCAGGGAGTTGGCGAAGCGCAGGTAGGCGATGTCCATCACCGGCTCCTTGCCCAGGTAATGGTCGATCCGCAGGATCTGCGGCTCCTCCAGCACCGCGTGCAGCTCGGCGTTCAGCGCCCGCGCCGATTCGAGGTCGTGGCCGAAGGGCTTCTCGATCACAACCCGCGCGTTCTCGGCGAGGCCGGCCGCGCCGAGGCCCTTGACCACGGTGGCGAAGAGCGAGGGCGGGATCTCCAGGTAGAAGACCGGCTGCCCGGCGTCGCCGATCGCCTTCTTCACCCGCTCGAAGGTCGCCGGGTCGGCGTAGTCCCCCTGGACGTAGGTGAGGCGGGCGGCGAGCTTGGCGAAGACGTCCTCGTCGGGGTCTTTGACCGTGTGCGCGATCGCCTCGTGGGCGTGGCTGCGCAGCTTCTCGTCGTCCCACTCGTCGATCGCGACGCCGACGATCGGGCAGTCGAGCTTGCCGCTGGCCTCCAGCCGGTAGAGGGCGTGGAAGGTCATTTTCTTCGCCAGGTCGCCGCTGATCCCGAAGATCGTCAGCACGTCGGCAGGTAAGGTGTGGTCCATGGAGCTGGGAATAGTAGGGCTAGGACGGATGGGGGCGAACATGGCGCGCCGCCTGATGGGCGACGGCCACCGGATCGTCGCCTACGACGTCAACCCCGACGCGGTCTCCGCGCTGGCGGGGGAGGGCGCCGATGGCGCCTCCTCGCTGGCGGAGGTGGCGGAGAAGCTGAGCGCGCCGCGCGCCGTCTGGGTGATGGTCCCCTCGGGGGAGATCACCGAGAAGACGATCGACGACGTCGCCGCGGTGCTCGAGCCCGGCGACGCGATCGTCGACGGCGGCAACTCCTACTACCGCGACGACATCCGCCGCGCCGAGAAGCTGCGCGAGCAGGGGATCGACTTCGTCGACTGCGGGACCAGCGGCGGCGTCTTCGGGCTCGAGCGCGGCTACTGCCTGATGATCGGCGGCCCCGACGGCGCGGTGGGGCGGCTCGACCCGATCTTCGCCACGCTGGCGCCGGGCGTCGAGTCGGCGGGGCGCACGCCGGGGCGCAGCGGCGACCCCTCGCCTTCGGAGAACGGCTACCTGCACTGCGGCCCGAACGGCGCCGGGCACTTCGTGAAGATGGTCCACAACGGGATCGAGTACGGGATCATGGCCGCCTACGCCGAGGGCCTCAACATCCTCAAGAACGCCGACGCCGGCAAGGTCCAGCGCGAGGAAGACGCGGAGACTGCGCCGATGGAGCAGCCCGAGTACTACCAGTACGACATCGACCTGCCCGAGGTGGCCGAGGTCTGGCGGCGCGGCAGCGTGATCGGCTCCTGGCTGCTCGACCTGACCGCCGCGGCGATGCAGGAATCGCCGGACCTCGCCGATTTCGCCGGCCGCGTCTCGGACTCCGGCGAGGGTCGCTGGACCTCGATCGCGGCGATCGACGAGGGCGTGCCGGCCCCGGTCCTGACCACGGCGCTGTACGAGCGCTTCTTCTCCCGCGGCCTCGACGACTTCGGCGACAAGGTGCTGTCGGCGATGCGCAAGCAGTTCGGCGGCCACGACGAGAAGGCCTCCTGATCGAGACGAAGTCCTTTCCCGACGCCGACGCGGCCTCGCGCTGCGCGGCCGAGCTGGTCGCCGCGGCGGGCCGCGAAGCGGTCGCCGAGCGCGGCGAGTTCAACCTCGCGCTGAGCGGCGGCAAGACGCCCTGGGCGATGGTCGGCCTGCTCGGCGAGATGGAGGAGATGCCCTGGGCGGACTCGCAGATCTTCCAGGTGGACGAGCGCGTCGCCCCGCCCGGCGACGACGCCCGCAACCTCACCCACCTGGTGCAGATGCTCTCGATCGACCACCAAGCGGCGCTGCGACCGATGCCGGTCACCAGCCGCGACCTCGAGCTCTCCGCCGCCGAGTACGAAGTGCACGTGCCCGAGCGGCTCGACCTCGTCCACCTCGGCATCGGGCCCGACGGCCACACGGCCTCGCTCGTCCCCGGCGACCCGGTGCTCGAAGTCGACGACCGCCGCGTGGCGATGACCGCCGAGCCCTACGAAGGCCACCGCCGCATGACCCTCACCTACCCGGCGCTGACCGCTGCCCGCAAGATCCTCTGGCTGGCGCTGGGCGAGAAGGCCCGCGACCCGCTAGCCAAGCTGCTCGCCGGCGACACCACGATCCCCGCCGGCCGCGTCCAGAACGACAACATGGTCCTGGTCTGCGACGAGGCGGCGCTGGCTAGCCCTTGATCGAGAGCCGTTCCTTCAGCTCTCCCAACCGCTTCAGCCGGGAGTCGCTCTCGCCCACCATTCCGATCAGCCACTTCTCGATGCCGGCCACGTCGAGATCGTCGGTCGCGATCAGCATCTGCTCGATGTCCAGCCAGTCCTTGGGACGGTCGAACATCGCCTTGCAGACCGCCAGGTGCTCGGGGCTGAGGATGGGGATCGTCTCACCGCCGAACGGCACCCGCCGCGTCTCCTTGGGCATCGACTCGTGCAGCGGTGCGTAGGCGAAGAACAGGTCGACCGGGTTGTAGCCCCACCAGAGCCTGCACTGTCCATCCCGTTCCAGCGCATCCGTATCGAGGTCGTCGGCGCTTACTCCATGCGAGACGAGCAGATTCAGGATTTCCGGCCAACGCTCGGTCGGCACGAATAGATTGAGGTCGATATCGGTTGTCGCGCGCGGCTCGGCGTAGTAGGCGAGGGCCAGGGCTCCGCCGATCGCGTGGGGAACCTTCGCGGCATCGAGCGCTTCGTGCAGCACTATGACCTTCTCGGGCAGCGATGGCTCCTGGCCGCCCCTCTGTCCCTCTTTCTTTGGGCCGGTCATCGGGACCTCGAATCGAGCCGTGGGAAGCGAAGCGGCTCTTTTCTGCGCTTGGATGGAGGGAGCGCATCGGCTAGCAGCAGCAGATCGACCAGCGCTCTGCCGCGCTCCTCCGGCGTCGCGGCCATCCACGCCGAGATCGATGGCGCCGAATCGGTCGAAGACAGCCCCGCGTCCACTCGTGCCTCTTCGGACTCGCTGAGGATGTCGAGCAACATCTGGCGCAGAGGGGGGTCCAGCCTTCGGCCTTTGCCCAACTCGGCGATCAGCTCGCGCGCAGCCCTGTCGACGGGCTTCCGGGCGACCGTGGCTCCGGCCCGCTTCGCAGCCCGACGCAGCTCCGTCGCATCGATCGCCTTGGCGGCCTTCTCACGGGCCTTCTCGATGACCGAGTCGTCCAGCTCGCGGAACGAGGCAAGCGTGCGGCTGCGCGGTCCCTTGGGAGTGCTTTCCGACTCCCGAATCTCGAACCGGCCGGACCTGGTGGGGACCACAAACGTCATAGTGGGTAAAATATACCACTAAGCTCAATGCGGTTGAAGCCAGGTCACGAAGCTCTTGCCAGGTGGGAAGGTGTCAGCAAGGCCAGCGAGCGCCTTGGCGAGGCGGCTTAGCTCCTGGCTCGGGAAGCGGACGGGATGGACGATCACCAGGCCGTGGTGCTCACGGTTCGTGGCTGCGTATTCGCGGACGATCGCTTCGAAGTCGGCGCGGTTGTAGGTGACCACGGCTCGCTTCTGCCGTTGGGCGATCTCGAAGAGGTCGGGGTCGCCGAGGCCGCGCAGAGCGGGCTCGGCACTGACGGCGAGCGCGTCGCCGCCCCGCTGCCGCAGGCGCTCCGCGACCTTGCCGCTGATCTGCTCGTCGAGCAGCAGCTTCACGCCAGGGCGGCCTGCTCGCGGCGCCACGCCGCTTCGGCCGCATCGGCCTCCTCGACGTTGCGCTCGATGCGCTCGTCGATCTCCTCCGGGTAGGCGCCGTAGTAGCGGACCGCGACCCGCACCTGGGAGTCGGTGAGGTTGAGCAGCTGCGCCGCTGCGGCAACCGCCTTCTCTCCGCGCGCCCTGCCGCCCTTCAGCGTCCCGATCACCTCCCAGATGTCCGGTCCGCCGGCCAGCGCGGCGCGGCGCCCGGTCGGCCCGTCGCGAAACACGACGCCGGGATGCTCGTCCATCCGGGTGCCCTCGTCGACATAGCGCTCGGCGAGCCGTGACTTGTTGGTGCCGTCCAGCTCGCTGCGCCGCGCGAGGCGCTCGACCACGCCGGCGTCCCAGCGAGCGGAGAAGGTCTGCGTCCCATGGGTCATGTAATACAACGTACTACAGCTTCAGGGCGAGGGACTTGGATCCTTTGGCTTGATGCCGATTAGAAGAGCCATCTCCAGCCACTTCCAGTAGCAGTCGACGTCATCGAAACCGACCTCGCTCAGCCACCTGAGCGGCGGATCTTTTGCTCGTCGGCCGTCCACTCCTCACCATGGCCGCTCATCAGGCAGATGGTCTCTCAATAGGGCTCAATGCGAGTAGAGGGAGCGTTTCGATCAGCCTGCTGACGCGACTCGGCGGAGCCGTCGTAGTGAAAGCCGGCCAGGCGGGAGAAGACCGCGCGCACGACCGGGCCGGCGATTCGGTTGCGTCGCTCGTAGTCGGCGATCACGCTGACGGCCTCCTCCTGCTCCGGCGAGCGAACCTGGGGCGCGAAGCGAAGTCCTGCGATCTCGGACCTCGACCGCTCCATCGGCGAGGACGTTGAGCCGCCAGTTCGCGTGCGCCCCGAAGCCCGACATCACGATCGCCTCGCGCCTCTCCGGGTCCCAGCCCACGACCTCCAGCATCGTGCGATACAACCGGCCGCTGCGCCGACCGCGGTGCGTGAGAAGCAGGAAGCGATGGCCAAGAAGCCTCGCAGCACCCAAGTCATAGAGATGAACCGGGAGTCGAAGCACCCGGCTGAAGATCGGACTTGGCCTCGCCATGCATCCAGGCTATGGGAATCGGACCGCACATCCATCTACTTCGCCGAGAAGGAAGAATGTCCGGGCAGCAGGTCCTGGAAGGCGAAGCCGTCGCGGGTCACGGTTTCGCCCAGGGCGATCTCGATCGGGTGCTCGAAGATCGGGCCGGCGTGGACGAAGGTGTGGAACTCGCCGTTCTCGCCGCAGGGGTCGACGCCGGCGGGGAGGTCGGCGAGCAGCGCCTCGTCGAAGGGGCGCCCGACGAACGACGGGTCGAGCTGGGCCGGGTCGACGCAGACGAGCACCGCCTCGAAGCCCGCCTCGATGAACTCGCGGGCGAGCTCGCCGGTGTCCCGTTCCCAGAGCGGGAACACGGCGCTGCGGCCGGCGCCGGTCAGGCGCTCTTCGCGGTAGGCGCGGATGTCCGCGAGGAACAGGTCGGCGAAGGCCATCGCGCCCGCCCGGTCGAGCGGCGGCGTGCCCAGCGCCCGCGCCATGCGCTCCTCGTAAACCTCGTTCGGGCAGGCGGCCGGGATGTCCACCTCGACCAGCGGGATGCCGGTGGCCGCGGCCTGGGCTCGCGCCAGCTCGCGCCGCACCGCGTGCATGCTGATCCGGTCGTGGTCCTCGGTGAAGGTGGTCAGGAGGGCCACCGGGCTCGTGCCCGCGTCGCGCAGGGCCCGAAGCGCCAGAGCCGAGTCCTTGCCCCCGCTCCACGAAAGGGTGACGGATGCAGCGCGAGTCATGAGATCGGCAACCGGCACGGCTGCATTATCGGTGTGAGGGCCACGTCAAGGCATGAAGCCTTTGCTGAACGAGCCCCTGTAGCCCGTCCATCTGCGCTCCTCCAGTCCCGAAGTCGCAAAAAAACACCGCATTTGCGACCTCGGGCCTCACGGTGACGCTGCGAAGCCGAATAATTGGAGACCGCCATGAAGATTTCTACCGTTCGGGTGCAGGGCTTTCGGTGCGTCGAGGACCTCGAGGTCGATTTCCATGCGCTGACCGCACTGGTCGGAGCGGGCGGAGTCGGAAAGTCGACGATCTTGCGCGCGCTCAAGTGGTTCTTCGACGACACCGGCATGGATGAAGACGACCTGCACCTGCCCCAGGGCCAGGGTGCGGAACCGGTCGAGGAGTTCCGGGTAACCGTTAGCTTCGAATCGCTCAATGACGCCGACCGAGCTGTTCTCGCTCGCTATGGACGCGGTGATACCACCACCTTCACACGGATCGGCCGGCCCGGAGAGAAGTCGAAGCTCTCCGGCAAGGCGCTGATCTGCGAGGACTTCATCCCGATTCGAGCCGAGACGGACGGTCGCAAGCGCAAAAAACTCTTTGCCGACCTTGTCAGGGAACGCGGAGCGCAGTTTGGCTTCTCAGAGCCGGCGCCCAAGCGCGTCGACGAGGCGGAGTTGATGATGGAGGAGTTCGAGCGAGCCAACCCCAAGCGATGTGTCGAGGCAAACGACGACGCAGGCCATCTCTTCGGCGCAGTTGGCGGACCGAAGCTGCGAGACCGATTCGACTACGTCCTCGTCGGCGCTACCCTGGATGCGGGCGCCGCAATGGGCGGGGGAAGGGACTCTGCCCTCTCCCGTCTGCTCTCCGACCTCGGCGAGCTTCCTGAGGCGACCGAAGCGGAGGTGGAGCGGCTTCAGGTCGAGGTCGAGGCCAAGATGCAGAAGCTGATCTCCGACGCCCGCGCCCCCGATCTGGTCAGGATCGGCGAGAGCATCACTGAGAAGGTCCAGTCCTACGTCCCGGGGGCGCGAGTGGAGCTCACAGATGAGATCACCGGGATCGACCGCCCCCGCCCCAGGGTGACCGCTCGGGTGCGGGAGGGAGACGGCCATCTGACGGAGGTCGATCGCCAGGGACACGGCCTTCAGCGCGCTCTGGTGATCGGCGTCCTGCAGGCGCTTGCCGACAGTGACGCCGGGCTCTATGAGGCCGAAGGAGGAGACGGTGAGCCCAAGGCGTTGATGCTGGCAATCGAGGAGCCCGAGCTCTACCAGCACCCGCTGCAGGCCCGGACGCTTGCGAGCGCCCTGCGAACGCTTTCCAACTCGCCTAGCGAGGAGAAGCCTCGCGCCCTGCAGGTCGCCTACAGCACCCATTCAGCTCATTTCGTGCGACCGGCGCTCTTCGAGGACATGCGAATCATGCGCCGTGGCGCTTCGCTGACCTCGATGCTGGCGGCGGGAAACGCGGAGGAGGTGGCCGGGATCCTCACGGACGCTGGCCTCAAGAGCGACCCGCCGGGGAAGATGCGAAAGACCGTCGCCAAGAGCCTTGAGGAGGCGGTCTTCGCACGGGCAGTGCTGCTTTGCGAGGGCAGCACGGATGCTGCCCTGCTTGAAGCGGTGGCCGAGCTCGACGGCGGCTTCGATCCGTTTGGGATCGCCGTCGCCCCGATCTGGGGGAAATCAATCCTTCCCCTGGCGCACGCGATCCTGCGCCAGTTGGATATACCCACCTATCTCTTCTTCGACGGGGACGTTGGTATCGAGGCTCGTCTTGCGACGCGCAAAAACCTGAGCGAGGAGGAGCGCTCGGTGCAGGTCGAAAACGCCGAAGGCAAGAACCGGGACCTGCTGCGGCTCTGTGGCGCCGAAGAGGAGCCGTGGCCACAGCGTGAGGTGCGCGAAGGTTGGGCCAACTTCCACGACAACGTCGAGGTTGATCTCGACGAAATCTGGCCGTCCTTCGCCAAGGCTCGCAGCCAGATTGCCAACGAGCTCGGTATCGGCTCAAAGTCCGACGAGGTCTACCGCCAGGCCGTTGCGGTCGCGGATGATTCCCCGCCCCAGTTCCTCCTCGATGTGGTCGCCAAGGTCAAAGGAATGGCCTGATGCAGATGACTCTGGTTCGCTCCTCCAACGTGGCCTCGGTCGGCTGTACGTCTGCGGTGGGACGGAACTGCAGATAGATAGTTCCGCCATCGGCCTGCCCGCGGAAGCCCCCCCAAGAACCCCGATTCCCGCAAATTGCGAGTCGCTCAAGGCGGTTCCGCAGGGCCGGAACCGCTATTCCGGGCCGAGGACGCGACGGATGAAGTCCGACTACGGCGCCGAGGTCCCGGCGCGGCCGTAGTCGTCGGTTAGGCGGACGACGTCGTCGAGGTCGGGGGTGGAGACCTCGACCACCACCGCGTCCTCCAGCGCCTCGATGGTGTGGACCTGCCCCGGTTCGTTGCGCCAGGCGTCGCCGGCCGTCAGCTCGGATTCCACCAGCGAGTCCGCGTCGGGGCCCTTGCTGAGCATGAGGCGCCCGGAGAGCGGGTAGGAGGTCTCGTCCTTGCGCTCGTGGTACTGGACCGACAGGCGATGCCCGGCGCTTACGTGAAGCAGCTTGCCCGCGTAGCGGTCGGTCAGCGCGAACCACAGCTCGTGCCCCCACGGCTTGTCCACGCGGCGCGGCAGATCCATCACCGGGGCTCCACTTCGACCGGGCAGTTGACGGTGTTGGCGATGAAGCAGCGCTCGCGGGCGCGGTTGTGGAGCGACTCGACCTGCTCGTCGTCGACGTCGCCTTCGAACGCGACCCGGGGGCGCAGCACGACCCGGGTGAATCGAGTGCCGTCCAGCGTTCCCTCCGGCTCGTCCTCATACGAGGTCACTTTGATTCTCTTGGCCCGCGTCAGGGCCAGAAACCAGAGCCTGTGGCAACTCGATATCGAGGCGACGAACATCTCCTCCGGATCGGCCGCCTTCGGGTCTCCGCCGAACTCGGGTGCGCTCGAGGCGGCAACCCTCTGCTCGGCGAGCGCGATCGTGTGAGCGCCGACGTCTCCCTGTGCGCCGTCCCAGCTCACCCGTGACCCGGTGGACGCTCGTATCGCTCAAGCCTCGCCGAGGGAGACCGCGTGGTTGGCGACCACGCGACCCTCCGGGTCCCACTTGCGCTTGACCTCGGCGAGGCGGGCGCAGACGTCGGGCGGGAGGATCGCGTCCACGTCGCAGGGGGCTTCGCGGAAGTTGAAGTAGGCGCCGTCGGCGCGCCAGGGGGCCATCGTCTCCTCGATCTTGTGCAGGTGCGCCGGGATCGCCTCGCCCAGCTCCGGCGTCATCGGCATGCCGACGCTGTACAGCGCCCAGCCGGCGTCGAGGTGGGAGAGGGCGCCGGCGCCGTCGGCCGGGCGGCCCAGCGCGCCGCCCAGCTGGCGCAGCTCGGTCAGCAGCAGCGGCGAGCCGGACTCCGGCCCGGCGACCGAGGCGAAGGCCTCGATCGCCTCGTCGGAGAGCTCCGTCACGGCCATCCCTTCGCCGATCCCCGGCACCGGGTGCTCGGGGTCCATGTGGATACGGCCGAGGCCCGCGGCCGGCATCCAGGCGAAGCTGTCCATGATCGTCTCACCGATCTCGCGCAGCGGTGCGATCGTCGCTTCGCCCTCGGCCTGGCCGCCGATGCAGGCGCCGTCGATCGTCAGCAGCGGGCGCCCGCGGATCGGCTCGGGCACGTCGGGGATCGGCGGCGGGGTGATGAAGCGGACGACCGTGGTGACGTCCTCGGGCACGCCGGCGGCCCAGTCGCGGTAGGCGCGCACCGCCTCGGCGCCGACCTCGGCCGGAAAGACGAGCGCGCCGGCGTAGACCTCGGCGATCGGGACCAGCCGCACCCGCAGCGCGGTTACCACCGCGTAGCCGCCGCCCCCGCCGCGCAGCGCCCAGAACAGGTCGGGATCGCTCTCGGCGTCGACCGTGCGCGGCTCGCCCGCCGCGTCGACCAGCTCGATCGCCTCGACCCGGTTGCAGGCGAAGCCGTAGCGGCGCCCGAGCCAGCTCATCCCGCCGCCGAGCGTGTAGCCGACCACGCCGACGTCGGGCGAGGAGCCGGGCAGCGAGCACATCCCATGCGCGCCGGCGGCCTCGGCCAGCTCCAGCGAGAGCACGCCGGCCTCGAGCCGCGCCACCCGCGCCTCGGGGTCGATCTCGACGCCGCGCATGCGCTCGGTCTTCAGCAGGATCGTCCCCTCCAGCGGCGCCAGCGGGGCGGCGCCGTGACCGGTCCCCTGGGCGGCCACCTTCAGGTCGTTGGCGGCGGCGAAGCGCACCGTCGCGGCGACGTCGTCGGCGCTCTCGGCGAAGACGACCGCCTCGGGGCGCTGGTCGGCGGCGAGGTTCCAGGCGGCGCGCGCCTCGTCCCAATCTGGGTCGTCGGGGGTTGCGATCCGGCCGGCGATCGCCAGCCCGGTGAAGTCGGTCATTGGGTCTCCTTGGGGATTCGACGATCGGTCACGTCAGCGTCATGCGGTCCACCGCGCCTCCCGCCCCCACCAGAACCTCGCTCACCATACCCGGGGGGAAGAGGCCGTGCGAGGAGATTCCCGGGTCGGCCTCCAGCCGGGCGGCGAGCGCCGCCGGGTCGTCCAGCTCGCCGCGCCAGTCGGCGATGACGCCGCCGTCGGGGCTGCGCGGGACGTCGCGCAACTCGACCTCGGAGCCGAGCCGGGCGAGCGTCGAGGAGAGGCCGAAGGCGAGCAGCTCCAGCGGCACGGGCGCCCTCAGCCGCTCGACCGGCTTGCTCGAGTCGGCGATGACGACGAAGCGCGCCGCCGCCGCGGCGACGATCTTCTCGCGCTGGTGCGCCGCGCCGCCGCCCTTGATCAGCCAGCCGTCGGGGGCGATCTGGTCGGCGCCGTCGATCGCCAGGTCGAGCCGCTCCAGCGAGCTGAACTCCTCGACCGGGATGCCGAGCCCGCGCGCCTGCTCCTCGGTGGCGACCGAGGTGGCGACGCAGCGGATTCCGGAGAGGCCGCGCCGCGCCAGCGCCGGCAGCAGGTGGGCGACGGTCGAGCCGGTGCCGAGGCCGACGGTCATCCCGTCCTCGACCAGCTCCGCCGCCGCCTCCGCGGCGATCCGCTTCTCCTCGTCGGCGCTCACAACCAGGAAATATCTCAACTCGGCGAGGCGGTAGGGTCGAATCCATCGACCAGCTCTGCATCAACACGATCCGCACGCTGTCGATCGACGCGATCCAGAAGGCCGAATCGGGGCATCCCGGCACGCCGATGGCGATGGCCCCCGTCGCCTACACCCTCTGGCAGCGCTACCTGCGCTTCGACCCCGCCGACCCGATCTGGCCGGGCCGCGACCGCTTCGTGCTCTCCGCCGGCCACGCCTCGATGCTGCTCTACGCGCTGCTCTACCTCGCCGACGTGCAGGCGGTCGAACCCGACTACGAGGTCGTCGGCCGCCCCGCCGTCTCGCTCGAGGACATCGAAAGCTTCCGCCAGCTCGACTCGCGCGCGCCCGGCCACCCGGAGTACCGCTGGACCTCGGGCGTCGAGACGACGACCGGCCCGCTCGGCCAGGGGATCGCGACCTCGGTCGGGATGGCGATCGCCGGCAAGTGGCAGGGCGCCCGCTACGGCGCCGACCTCTTCGACTTCGACGTCTACGCGATCGCCGGCGACGGCTGCCTGATGGAGGGGGTCTCCAACGAAGCGGCCTCGATCGCCGGCCACCTGAAGCTCGACAACCTCTGCTGGATCTACGACAACAACCACATCACGATCGACGGCAAGACGCGGATCGCCTACGAGGACGACGTCGCCGCCCGCTTCATGGGCTACGGCTGGAACGTCACCCGGGTCGGCGACGCCAACGACATCGAGCTGCTGAGCCGCGGCTTCGACGAGTTCAAGGGCGAGGAGGGCAGACCGACGCTGATCATCGTCGACTCCCACATCGGCTACGGCTCGCCGCACAAGCAGGACACCTCCGCCGCCCACGGCGAGCCGCTCGGCCCCGAGGAGGTGCGTGAGACCAAGCACGTCTACGGCTGGCCCGAGGACGCCCAGTTCCTCGTCCCCGACGGGGTCAAGGAGCACTTCGCCGCCGGGGTCGGCAGGCGCGGCGCCGAGGCGCGCGCCGCCTGGGAGCAGCGGCTCGCCGAATTCGCCGAGCGCGAGCCGCAGCTCGCCGCCGAGATCGACGCCACCCAGGAGCGCGCCCTGCCCGACGGCTGGGACGCCGAGATCCCCAGCTTCGAGCCCGACGAGAAGGGCCTGGCGACGCGCAAGGCCTCCAACCAGGTCGAGAACGCGATCGCCGCCCGCGTCCCCTGGCTGCTCGCCGGCTCGGCCGACCTCACCGACTCGACCTCGGTCCGCCTGACCTTCGACGGCGCGGTCGACTTCGAGCCCGGCGCCTACGAGGGGCGCGAGCTGCACTACGGCATCCGCGAGCACGAGGCGGCGGCGATCTCCAACGGCCTCTCGCTCTCCAAGCTGCGGCCGCTGTGGTCGACCTACCTCACCTTCTCCGACTACGCCCGGCCGGCAATCCGCCTCTCGGCGCTGATGGAGCTGCCGGTGATCCACGTCTTCACCCACGACTCGATCGGGCTGGGGGAGGACGGGCCGACCCACCAGCCGGTCGAGCAGCTCGCCTCGCTGCGGGCGATCCCCGGCCTCGACGTGATCCGGCCCGCCGACGCCAACGAGGTCGCCGAGGCCTGGCGGGTGGCGATCGACCGCACCCACCAGCCGGTCGCCCTCGTGCTGACCCGCCAGAACGTGCCGGTCCTCGACCGCTCGAAGTACGCCTCGGCCGAGGGCCTGCGCCGCGGCGGCTACGTGCTCGCCGACGCCGAGGGCGGCGACCCCGAGCTGATCCTGATCGGCACCGGCAGCGAGGTCGCGCTGGCGCTCGCCGCGCACGAGGAGCTCGCCGCCGAAGGCGTCCGCTCCCGCGTCGTCAGCCTGCCCTGCTGGGAGCTGTTCGACCGCCAGGACCAGGCCTACCGCGACGAGGTCCTGCCGCCTGCCGTGACCGCGCGCGTCTCGGTCGAGGAGGCGTCGACGATCGGCTGGGACCACTACGTCGGCCCGGCGGGTAGGAGAATCGGCATGCACACCTTCGGCACCTCCGCGCCGCTGCGGGACGTGCAGACCAAGTTTGGATTCACCCCCGACAAGGTGGCCGAGGCGGCCAGGGAGGTTCTCGCATGAAGCCGACGCAGCAGCTGCACGACCTGGGCCAGAGCCTCTGGCTCGACAACATCACCCGCACGATGCTCGGCGACGGCACCCTCGCCGGCTACATCGAGGAGCTGTCGGTCACCGGCCTCACCTCCAACCCGACGATCTTCGACAAGGCGATCTCCGGCGGCGACGCCTACGACGAGCAGATCGGCGAGCTGGGGGAGAAGCTCGACGACCCCGAGGAGATCTTCTTCCAGCTGGCGCTGGACGACCTGCGCGGGGCGACCGACCTGTTCAGGGGCGTGCACGAGCGCACTGCCCGCGTCGACGGCTACTGCTCGCTCGAGGTCTCGCCGAAGCTGGCCGACGACACGCGGACGACGATCGAGCAGGCGGCCAAGCTGCACGGCGAAGCCGGCCGCGAGAACCTCTTCATCAAGATCCCCGGCACGCCGGCCGGGCTGCCCGCGATCGAGGAGACGATCTTCGCCGGCATTCCCGTCAACGTGACGCTGCTCTTCGACCGCGAGCAGTATCTCGCCGCCGCCGACGCCTACATGAAGGGGATCGAACGGCGGATCGAGGCGGGCCTCGACCCCTACGTCGCCTCGGTCGCCTCGATCTTCATGAGCCGCTGGGACGTCGCCGTGCAGGACGAGGTCCCCGGCGAGCTGCGCGACAGGCTCGGCCTCGCGATCGGCTTCCGCGCCTACGCGGCCTACCGCGAGCTGCTCGACTCGCCGCGCGTGCAGCGGCTGATGAACGAGGGCGCGCGGCCACAGCGCCTGCTCTGGGCTAGCACCGGGACCAAGGACCCCGACGCCTCCGACACCCTCTACGTCGAGGGCTTCGCCTCGCCGTTCACCGTCAACACGATGCCCGAGGACACCCTGCACGCCTTCGCCGACCACGGCGAGCTGGGCGACCCGGTGCCGGCCGACGGCGGCGATTGCGAGCAGACGCTGGCCCGCTTCGGCGAGGCCGGGATCGACGTCGGCGCGCTCGCCGCGCGCCTCCAGGAGGAGGGCAAGCAGAAGTTCGTCGACTCCTGGGAGGAACTGCTGAAGACGATCTCCGCACAGCTGGGGGCGCGAGCGTGAGCCCAAAAACCCGTTCCGCTGTTCCTTTTCCCTCTATAACGATGAAAAGGAACAGCGGTGGCTGAGGGTTTGCGGGATGGGGCCGCCTGGGCGGCGCTGGAGCGCCACCGCGCCGAGCTCGGCGAGAGGCACCTGCGCGACCTCTTCGCCGCCGACCCGGCGCGCGGCGAGCGGCTGGTCGCCGACGGCGCCGGCCTGCACCTCGACTTCTCCAAGAACAGGATCACCGACGAGACGGTGATGCTGCTCGGCGCGCTGGCCGCCGAGCGCGGGGTCGAGGCGCGCCGCGAAGCGATGTTCGCCGGCGAGCACATCAACGTCTCCGAGGACCGCGCCGTGCTGCACGTCGCCCTGCGGATGCCGCGCGAGCGCTCGCTCGTCGTCGACGGCGTCGACGTGGTCAAGCAGGTGCACGAGACGCTCGACCGGATGGCGGCCTTCGCCGAGCGGGTGCGCTCGGGCGAGTGGACCGGTCACACCGGCAAGCCGATCCGCAACGTCGTAAATATCGGCATCGGCGGCTCCGACCTCGGCCCGGTGATGGCCTACGAGGCGCTGCGCCACTTCAGCCGCCGCGAGATGACTTTCCGCTTCGTCTCCAACGTCGACGGCACCGACTTCGTCGAGTGCACGCGCGACCTCGACCCCGAGGAGACGCTGTTCGTCATCTCCTCGAAGACCTTCACCACGCTGGAGACGATGACCAACGCGCACACCGCGCGTGAGTGGTCGCTGGCCGGGCTCGGCGGCGAGGAGGCGGCGGTCGCCAAGCACTTCGTCGCCGTCTCGACCAACGCCGAGGAGGTCGCCAAGTTCGGCATCGACACCGACAACATGTTCGGCTTCTGGGAGTGGGTCGGCGGCCGCTACTCGATGGACTCGGCGATCGGCCTCTCGACCATGCTGGCGATCGGCCCGGCCCGCTTCGAGGAGATGCTGGCCGGCTTCCACGCGATGGACGAGCACTTCCAGACGGCTCGCCCGGCGGAGAACCTGCCGATGCTGATGGGCCTGCTCTCGGTCTGGTACGGCGGCTTCTTCGGCGCCCAGACCTGCGCCGTGCTGCCCTACGACCAGTACCTGCACCGCTTCCCCGCCTACCTCCAGCAGCTGACGATGGAGTCCAACGGCAAGCATGTGACCCTCGACGGCGCCCGCGTCGACTACGACACCGGGGCGATCTTCTGGGGCGAGCCGGGGACCAACGGCCAGCACTCCTTCTACCAGCTGATCCACCAGGGGACGCGGCTGATCCCCTGCGACTTCATCGGCTTCATGCGCTCCAACAACCCGCTCGGCGACCACCACGACCTCTTGATGTCGAACGTCTTCGCCCAGGCGGAGGCGCTGGCCTTCGGCAAAACGCCGGAGCAGGTGCGCGAGGAGGGCACGGCCGAGGCGGTCGTGCCGCACCGGGTGATGGAGGGCAACCGGCCGACCAACACGATCCTCGCCGAGCGCCTCGACCCGCATGCCCTCGGTACCCTCGTCGCCCTCTACGAGCACAGCGTCTTCACCCAGGGAGCGGTCTGGGGGATCGACTCCTTCGACCAGTGGGGGGTTGAGCTGGGCAAGGTGCTGGCGAAGCGGATCGTCCCCGAGCTGAAGGCGTCGGAGGAGCCGAAGCTGAAGCACGACAGCTCGACCAACGCGCTGATCCGCCGCTACCGCCAGGGGCGGGCCTGAGCGATGTCCAATCTGCTCGCAGCGCGCGAGCTGATGGCGTTCACGCTCGCCTTCCACATCGTCCTCGCCAGCCTCGGCGTCGCCCTGCCGGCGATGATCCTGACCGCCAACTGGCTGGGGCTGAAGCGCGGCGACGAGGACGCGATGCGGCTGGCGCGGCGCTGGTCGAAGGCGATGGCGGTCACCTTCGCGGTCGGCGCCGTCACCGGCACCGTGCTCAGCTTCGAGTTCGGCCTGCTCTGGCCGCACTTCATGGCGCGCTTCGGCGACGCATTCGGGATCGCCTTCGCGGTCGAGGGGATCTTCTTCTTCACCGAGGCGATCTTCCTCGCGATCTACATCTACGGCTGGAAGCGGCTCGGCGGCTGGGCGCACTTCTGGAGCGGCGTGCCGATGGTGATCACCGGTGTCGGCGGCGCCTTCAGCGTCGTCACCGCCAACTCGTGGATGAACACGCCGCAGGGCTTCACCCTCGACGCCGCCGGCAAGGTGGTCGAAACGGAGCCCTTCAAGGTCCTCTTCAACCCGGCCTGGGTCTACGAGGTGCCGCACATGATCCTCGCCGCCTACATGGTCGTCGGCTTCCTCGTCGCCTCGATCTACGCGGTCGGGATGCTGCGCGGGCGGCGCGGCCGCCTTCACCGGCTGGGGCTGCTGATCCCGCTGACGATCGCCTGCATCGCGACGCCGATCCAGCTCTTCGTCGGCGACACGGCGGCGCGCGAAGTCGCCGAGCACCAGCCGGCCAAGTTCGCCGGCATGGAGTGCATCCAGGAAGGCGGTCCCGACCAGACCGAGTACGTCGGCGGCATCTGCACGTCGAGCGGGGTCAAGGCGGCGATTCCGATCCCCGGCCTCGACTCCTATCTGGTCGGCTTCAGCAAGAACACGGATGTCACCGGCCTGAACGAAATCCCGGCCGACGAACGCCCGCCCGCCAACACCCTGCTGCACCTCGCCTTCGACGCGATGGTCGGGATCGGCTCGGCGCTCTTGCTGCTCGGCCTCTGGCTCGCCTGGTCGTGGTGGCGCAAGCGCGACATCCCGAGCACGCCGTGGTTCCTGCGCGCGGTCGCGGTCTCGGGGGTGGGGGCGATCCTCGCCCTCTGGTTCGGCTGGATCGTCACCGAGGTCGGCCGCCAGCCCTGGATCGTGCAGGGCTACATGCGGACCAGCGAAGCGGTGACGGGGGCGCAGGGCATCTGGTTCGCCTTCGCCGGCGTGCTCGTCCTCTACGCCGGGCTGGGGACAGGCGCCGTGCTCGTCCTGCGCGCGATGGCGCGCCGCTGGCGCCGCGAGGGCGAGGACGACGAGACGGAGACCCCGTACGCCCCCACGGAGGCTGTCCGATGACCGAGGCCGACGTCGCCGCGGCGATCCTTTGGACGGGGGCGACGCTCTACGCGCTGTTCGGCGGGGCCGACTTCGGCGGCGGCTTCTGGGACCTCCTCGCCGGCTTCGACGAGCGCAAGGGCGCCGCGCCGCGGCTGCGGATCCAGCGCTCGCTGACCCCCGTCTGGGAGGCCAACCACGTCTGGCTGATCTTCATCCTCGTCGTCCTCTGGACCGCCTTCCCGGAAGCCTTCGGCGCGATCTTC